>JBLMWD010000077.1:0-12739 GCA_050257045.1 Bacteroidota bacterium
CCAGATCGGGCTCGCCCTCGAGCGGCTGCGCGCCCTCGCCGAGATCGAGGAGAAGGCGCGCCAGCTCGAAGAGGCGCGCGCTGCGCTCCGCCGCGTCGACGAGGCCAAGTCGGACCTGATCTCCATCGTGAGCCACGAGCTCCGGACCCCGCTCACGGCGATCAAGGCCTACACCGAGACGCTCCTCGACAACGCCGACCGCGCCTCGTTCCCGATGAACAAGCGCTTCCTCGGCATCATCGACGAGGAGTGCGACCGGCTCGCGCGCATGGTGAACGACGTGCTCGACCTGAGCCGCATGGAATCCGGGCGCCGCCGCCTCAACGCGGTCCCGCTCTCCGTCACGAAGCTGATCGAGGAGGTGGCGCCCACGGTCGAGCCGGGGCTCGTGCAGCGCGGCCTCCGGCTCCGCACGCGGCTCGCGCCCGACCTGCCGCTCCTCGAGGCCGACCCCGACCTCCTGAAGCAGGTGCTCGTGAACCTGATCCACAACGCGGTCAAGTTCTCCCCGGAGGGGGGCGAGATCGTGGTGACCGCCTCGGCGCAGTCGGACCGGATCCGTATCACCGTGGAGGACCACGGCTCCGGCATCGCGGCCGACCAGCTCCCGCGCGTCTTCGACCGCTTCTACCGGGTCGAGCCCGACGGGGCCGAGCGCGTCGCGGGCTCGGGGCTCGGCCTCGCGATCGTGAAGCGCGTGGTCGATCTCCACGGCGGCTCGGTCTCGGTCGAGAGCGAGCTCAAGACCGGCAGCCGCTTCCACGTCGATCTCCCGCGCGAGCAGCACGGCTTCCGCGCGCTCATCCAGTCGCTCGCGCCCCTCTTCGAGCAGCCGGAGCTGCGCGCCCTCCTCCAGCTTTCGGTGGAGATGATCGCCGACGTCATGGACGCGGGCATCGTCTCGGCCATGTTCCTCACCGAGGACGGCTCGGAGCTGGTGATCCAGGCGGCCCACGGACTCGACGCCGACACGGTTGCGCGCACCCGCGTGCGCGCCGGCGACTCGATCGCCGGCTGGGTGGCGCGCACGTCGGAGGAGCTGGTCGTCGCCGACATCGAGTCGGACGGCCGGTTCCGGAAGATGAACCATCCGCAGTACGAGACCAAGTCGCTCCTCTGCGTCCCGATCCGCCTCGGCGGGGAGACCGTCGGCGTGGTGAACGTCAGCAACAAGCGGAGCGCGCTCGCGTTCGACGAGGACGATCTGGTGCTCCTCTCGGCGGTGGTGAAGCGCGTCGCGGTCGCGTTCGAGCGGGTCCGCGGCGACGCCTCGCGGGAGACGCTCGAGGCCACGGTGCGCACCGTGCGAGCGATCATGCGCGCGGGCCGGAGCCATCATCTGCCCGGGAGCCGCCGCGCCTTCAAGCTGGCGGTGGGTCTCGGCCGGCGGGTCGGGCTTCCGGCCGAGGACGCGGAGCTGCTCGGCTACGTCGCGCGGGTGCACGACCTCGGGATGCTCGAGATGGACGACGCCATCCTCCTCTCCTCCCGCCGCTGGTCGCCGGAGGAGCACCGCGACGTCGAGGGACATCCCCAGGCCGGCGTCCAGATGCTCCGCTCGCTCGAGTTCACGTCCAAGGTGAACGAAGCGATCCTGGGGCACCACGAGCACTGGGACGGCCGCGGCTACCCGCGGGGGCTCTCCCGGGACCAGATCCCGCTCTCGGCGCGCGTGCTGGCGGTGGTGGACGCCTACGAGTCGATGACGGCGGGTCGCCCGTACCGCGAGCCCAGCACCGAGGCGGAGGCGATCGCCGAGCTCCGCCGCTGCGCGGGCACCCAGTTCGATCCCCGCGTCGTGGAGGAGTTCTGCGTCCTGCTCGCCGAAGACCCCTCGGCGGGCGCGGCCGCTTCGCCCGCCAAAGCGCCGGTACGGCCTGAGGCCGCCACATGGAGGCCCGATGCCCTCCGTTGAGCTCCTCTGGGCGCTCGCCGCGACGGCGCTCCTCCTCTTCGAGGCGCTCGGGCGCCGCCGCGCGCTCCGGCGCGAGCTCAAGGACATGCGCGGCTCCTACGAGTCGGCGGTCGCGCGCAACGAGCAGCTCACGCAGGCGGCGGACGAGATGGCCACGCTCTACCGGAACGAGCTCCTCTCGAGCCGGAAGCGCGCGGCGCGGCTCAAGAAGGTCCTCGAGATCGCGACGAGCATCAATTCGAACCTGAGCCTCGACAAGGTGCTCCACGAGATCGTGCACGCCGTCTCCGACGCGACCGGGTTCAAGATCGTGCTCCTCCGCGTGCTCGACGTTCGCGGCGACTGCTTCGAGGCGCGCGCCTTCGCGGGGCTCGACCGCGACGCGGTCGCGAAGCTCGAGCAGCGTCCCGTGCCCCGGCTCGAGTTCGAGGGGTGGTTACAGGATAAGTTCCGGATCAGCCGCTCCTACTTCATCGGACACGAGGCGCGCTTCTGGGTCGGGAAAGACGACGGCGGGATCACGCCCGACCTCGGAGAGCGCAAGGCGGGCGAGTGGAACGCCGAGGACGTCCTCTTCGTCCCGCTCCGGACCAAGGACGGGACCGTGATCGGATACCTCTCGGTGGACGATCCCGTCGACCGCCGCCGGCCCTCGCGCGAGATCGTCGAGACGCTGGAGATCCTCGCCACCCACGCGGTGGTCGCCCTCCAGAATTCGGAGCTGTACGAACGCCTGAACGAGAGCATGCGCCAGCTCGAGGAGGCGACCGAGCGGGCGGAGGGGCTGAACGACCTCAAGGGCTCGTTCATCTCGATCGTGAGCCACGAGCTCCGCACGCCGCTCACCCACATCCGCTCCTACGTCGAGGCGCTCCTCGAAAACGTGGGCACGCCGAACGTCGGCATGCAGCGGGAGTTCCTCGGCGTGATCGACGAGCAGAGCCTGAAGCTCCAGCGGCTCATCGACTCGATCCTCGAGCTCACGCAGCTCGAGTCGGGCCGCTTCCGCATGCACCGCGAGCCGTTCAATCTCGTGGAGGTGGCCGAGGAGGCCGCGGGCGTGCTCCACGACATGGCGCGGGAGAAGGGGATCGAGATCGACGTCGAATCGCCGTCGCGCGAAGTCGTCGTGGAGGCGGATCGCGGCCTGCTCCGTCGCGCGCTCCTGAACCTCGGGCAGAACGCGGTCAAGTTCACCGAGCGCGACGGCCACGTGCGGATCCACGTCATCGGCGAGGGGCGCACGGCGCGCGTCCTGGTGGAGGACACCGGCATCGGGATCCCGCGCGAGGAGCTCGAGAAGATCTTCGACAAGTTCTACCAGATCGACGGCTCGCTCTCGCGCGAGCACCCCGGCGTCGGGCTCGGGCTATCGATCGCGCGGAGCATCGTCGAGTGGCACGGCGGCGAGATCCACGTCGAGAGCGAGCCGGGGAAGGGCTCGCGGTTCACGATGACCGTCCCCGCGACACCCGGGGACGCCTCGGTGATCACGCACGCCGCCTGGGATTCGGGGCGCTCCACATCGGACCACCTCACGCGCCTCACCGTGGAGATGATCGCCGAGGTCATGCATGCCCGGATCGCCTCGCTCATGCTGGTCGACGAGGAACGGGACGAGCTCTACATCAAGGCCGCCCGCGGCCTCCGCGAGGAGGTGGTCGCGGGGACGCGGCTCAAGATGGGGGACTCGATCGCCGGCTGGGTCGCCAAGCACGGCACGCCGCTCCTCGTGACCGACGTGGAGGAGGACCCGCGCTTCTCGCGCCAGAACGGGCACCAGTACGAGACCAAATCGCTCCTTTCGGTCCCCGTGAAGGCGGACGGGCGCGTGGTCGGCGTCATCAACATCAACAACAAGATCTCGTGCACGCCGTTCACGGAGGACGACCAGGCCCTCCTCACCTCCCTTGCGGAGCGCGCGGCGCGCGCCTGGGAGCACGCCGAGGCGGTGGACGAGACCTCGGACCGGGCGGAGGAGGCGGCGCGCGCCCTTGCGGCAATCATCGACAACGCGCGGCGGGCGCGGCTCAAGCTGACGGCCGGTTCGATGGCGACGCGGGCCGCGGCCATCGGCCGGCGCCTCGGCCTCTCCGAGGACGACCTCCGCGTCCTCGCCTATGTGGCGAGCATCCACGACATCGGCATGGGACAGATCCAGGCGCCGGTGCTGCACGAGCCGGGGCAGCTCGATCCGGACACGTGGGCGCAGGTGGAGCGGCATCCCGCGCGCACCGTGGAGATCGTGCAGCCGATCGAATTCGAGACGTGCGCGGCCGAGCTGATCATGGCGCACCACGAGCGGCTGGACGGACGCGGCTACCCGCGCGGGCTCAAGGGAGAGCAGATCCCGCTCGGCGCCCGCATCATCGCGGTCCTCGACGCCTACGAATCGATGACCCTGGGCCGCCCCTACCGCCAGGCGATGACGCACGAGGAGGCGATCGCCGAGATCCGGCGCTGCGCGGGGACGCAGTTCGACCCCAAGGTCGTCGAAGCGTTCGTCCAAACGGTGCGGGCGCAGGAAGATACGAAGGCGATTCAGGCTCCAGAAGCAGCGTGAGCCGCCGATAGTGTCGTAGTAAACGGTTCTGGAGGGAGGTGAGTCGGATGTCGAAGGGCAAGATCCTGGTGGTCGACGACGAGATCTACATCGTCCACATCCTGGATTTCAGTCTCGGGATGGAGGGCTACGAAGTCGTGACCGCGCTCGATGGGGAGCAGGCGCTGGAGCGCGTCGCTTCCGAAAAGCCCGACCTGATCGTGCTCGACATCATGATGCCGAAGCTCGACGGCTACGAAGTCTGCCGCGCGGTGAAATCGAATCCGGCCACCCGCACCGTTCCCGTGATCCTCCTCTCCGCGAAGGGCCGGAACGTCGACCAGAAGATGGGCTTCGACGTCGGCGCCGACGACTACATCACGAAGCCGTTCAGCCCGCGGAAGCTGGTGGAGCGCATCAACCAGCTCCTCGGGCAGGCCATCTCGGAGCGCCCCGCCTCCAGCGCGTAACGCCCGCCGCGCGGGCGGGTGGTATCCTGCACCCGCGATGCGTCTCGTGCGGGTCGCCGTCCCCATTCCCCGGAACGACACCTACGTCTACGCCCTTCCCGACGGAGAGCCGCCGGAGCCGGGGCTGCGCGTGCTGGTTCCGCTCGGCCGGCGGCGACTCTGGGGCACCGTCCTCGAGGAGGCGCACGAGGCGCCGCGCGGCGTGGCGGTGCGTCCGATCGCGGGGATCCCCGAGCCGCGCCTGACGATCACGCCGGAGGTGGTCGCGCTCTGCCGCTGGGTGGCCGACTACTACGCCGCGGGATTCGGCGAGACCCTCGCGGCGGCCGTGCCGGCGCTCGCCGCGCTCCGCCGCCGTGCGCCGCGCGCGGAGACGGGTATCGAGGATCACGGGCCGGGCGCGCCGCCCCCCGCGCGCGAGGCGTTGAACGCCGATCAGGCCGCGGCGCTCGAGGCGCTCGAGGGATCGATCGATTCCGGCGGCTTCCGGGCCTTTCTCCTCTATGGCGTGACGGGAAGCGGGAAGACCGCGGTTTATCTCCACGCCGCGCTCGCCGCGATCCGCGCGGGCGGGAAGGCGCTCGTCCTCGTCCCCGAGATCGCCCTGGCGCCGCAGGCCGCCGACGCGTTCCGCCGCGCGGGCGTCTCGCGCGTGGCGCTCTATCACAGCGACCTCCGCCCGCGCGAGCGGGTCGATGTCTGGCGGAGCGCCGCCGCGGGGGCGCTCGACGTCGTGGTCGGGACCCGCTCGGCCATCTTCCTCCCGCTCCCCTCGCTCCGGCTCATCGTCGTGGATGAGGAGCAGGACGGCGCCTACAAGCAGGACGAGGCGCCGCGCTACCAGGCGCGCGACACGGCCCTCGTCCGGGCGCAGCGCCTCGGGATCACGGCCGTGCTCGCCTCGGCGACGCCGAGCCTGGAGAGCTACGCCCGCGCCGAGCGGGGCGACTGCGCGCTCCTCACGCTCCCGCGCCGGGTGGACGGCAGGCCGCTCGCGCGCGTCCGGCTGGCGGATCTCCGGCGCCGCGCGCGCACCGCCGAAGGGTCTCCCTCGAAGCACCTCACGCCGCCGCTCCTCGAGGCGATGGCGCGCACGCTGGAGCGGAAGGAGCAGGGGATCCTCTTCTTGAACCGTCGCGGCCACTCGACCTATCTCCAGTGCCGCGGCTGCGGCGCGGTCGCGCGCTGCGCCTCCTGCGACGTGCCGCTCACGGTCCATGCCGAGGAGTCCTCGCTCCGCTGCCACTACTGCAACGCCTCGCGCAAGCTCGCGACCTCCTGCCCCGAATGCGGCGCCGAGGACCTCTGGTTCGGCGGCGTCGGCATCCAGAAGATCGAGCGCGAGGTGGCGCGCCTCTTTCCGCAGGCGCGTATCGCGCGCCTCGACCTCGACGCGGTGCGGCGCCGCGGCTCGGCGGCGGCGATCCTCCGCTCGTTCCGCGCGCGCGAGATCGACTTCCTTCTCGGGACGCAGATGGTGGCGAAGGGCTTCGATTTTCCCGGCGTCACCCTCGTGGGCGTGATCGTGGCCGACCTCCAGCTCTACCTCCCCGACTTCCGCGCCGCGGAGCGGACGTTCCAGCTCCTCACGCAGGTCGCGGGACGCGCGGGGCGCGGAGATACGCCGGGAGAGGTCATCATGCAGTCGTTCGATCCCGAACACGTGGCGCTCCGCGCCGCGTCGAAACAGGACTTTGCCAGCTTCTTCGCGGGCGAAGCCCGCGAAAGGCGCGAGCTCTGGTATCCGCCGTTCGGCCATCTCGTCGAAATCGAGATCTCAGGGAAGGGGGAGTCGCGCGTCACGAAGGCGGGGCTGGCGGTTAAGGAGATCTTCGAGAACGCCGCGCGAGCGGGAGCCGACCGCGGGATCGATGTCCTCGGACCCGCCCCCAAGCCGCTCGCGCGCCTGCTCGGCCGCGAGCGCTGGCACGTCCTGGTGCGGGCCCGATCCCGGACCGTGCTTCGGAACGTCCTGGACACGGCACTGCCGAGGATCCGGGCGCTCAAGCTTCCGGGAGTTCGACTTGCCGTGGACGTCGATCCCCACCAGCTGCTCTGAGGCCTCAGAATGCGGCTAAGTACATGCGCCTCATTTCCTTGCCGGTGCTTCGCACCGGCTGCGGATCAGCTTGACAGCCCGTCCGGCTATGCTTCAATCGAGATACCGCCGGAACGGGTCGCGCCCACTCCGGGTATTACCAACATAGGATTCGACCCGGTGGATCCCGCCTGACCCGGGCAAATCATCTTCACTGGAGGACTTCGATGGTTCGTATCGGCTCGCGCGCGCTCGCCGCCCTGGTTTCCCTCTGCCTGGTTCTCACCGCGGTCCCATCCTTCGCAGGGATCTGCTTCACGAGCGGAAAGGTCTACATCCAGCAGAAGGTCTGGGACAAGGCCGCCGCGCAGCTCGAGTGCGCCCGCAAGCAGGAGCCGCAGAACCTCAACGTCTATCTCCTCCTCGCCACCGCGCGGTACCAGCTCAACCAGTACGCGTCGGCCGGCGCCGCCTTCGAGTTCGGGATCAAGCTCGCCACGGACAAGAAGGACAAGAAGCTCGACGACCTGAAGAACAATCAGCGCGCCTACGTGTCGGACCTCTACAACAAGGGCGTGAAGGCCATGTCCGCCTTGGGTTCGGTCGAGGTGGCCGAGGAGCAGGAAGGGGCGAAGCGGCTCTTCGAGCCTCCGCCCGCTCCGGAGGTGGCGATCCTCGACACGACGGTCTACGAACGCTACCAGGGCAGCTCGCGCGTCGAGGAGGCGGCCTCCTACTTCAAGCAGGCGACGCTCATCGATCCCACGCTCACCGATGCCTATCGCAACCTCTCGTACCTCTATGACCTGATGGGGCACACGGACGACGCCATGGCGGCGGCGCAGGAGGGGCTCAAATACGCGCCGAACGACGAGAAGCTCGCGCGCAACCTGCGCGCGGCTGTCGTCGCGAAGCCGAACCGTCTCTTCAAGGCACAGAAGTACGCGGAGGCCATCGTCGCCTACCGCACGGCCAAAGACCTCGATCCGGGGAGCAAGCTGCTCTACACGTCCCAGATCGCCACCGCCTACTACAACATCGCGAACTCGATGGACGAGAAGGACCCGAAGCGGCCGGCAGCGTTCGACAGCGTGATCGTCTCGTACAATGAGCTGCTCCGGGAAGCGCCGAAGGATTCGGCGAACGCGTCGATTCGGGAGAACGCCTATTACAACGTGGGCGTGATCCAGGCCAACCGCCAGAACTACACCGAGGCCGCGAAGACCCTCGACGCGGGCGTCGCCGAGTTCCCGAAGAGCAAGGATCTCCTCTCCCTCGCCGGCCAGACCAAGTTCCAGGGCAACGACTTCAACGGCGCGATCACGGATCTGAAGCAGGCGGAGTCTCTCGATCCCAAGGACGCGACCGTCCACCAGTTCCTCTTCTTCTCCTACAACAAGCTCAACAAGCAGAACGAGTCGGTCGCGGAATACTCGATCTACAAGGCGCTTAGCGAAGGCAAGCCGCGCACCGGCGGAGAGCTCAAGGTCTGGGTCGATTCTGCCGTTAACCGTCTTGGCGCCAAGCAGCAGCTCACGAAGACCAAGACGACCGAGGGCGGGTATCCCGAGGAAGTCCGGACCTTCCACGACGGCGACAAGGCGCTCGAGAGCTGGTTCTACTGGAGCAAGGGAAAGGTGATCACCTTCATGGATGGACAGGTGCTTTCCCAGGCGACGTTCCCGCCTTCCAGACCCTGAACGATCGATCCGACCCCCGTGCGCGGGGCGCGCACCGATAGGGGGTTGACAGCGGCACGGCCGGTTCGGTAGAGTACCCGGCCGTAGAACCAACCCGGGTGCAACCGGGACGGGAGCGCGCCGAAGCCCTTCGCCCGTCCCCCCCGAAACCGGATCGCGATTCGATCCCGCGCCGAGCCACACTGGAATCCATCGAACCCTTCGTGACATCACAGTCCATGTTCGAGGGCCCTTGTTGAGGCCTGCCATCCGGCCACCAAACGCCATGTCCCGCCCAACTTCATCATCCACCGTACGGCGCCGCGGCGTAGAGCCGCCCGCCACCGAAACAACGACTGAGGAGCCTCGCGCCCAAATGGAACAGCAGACCGAAGCCCCGCCCACCGCGACGACCGGAACGGCCACCCCGGCCCCGGCGTCCCCCAAGGGCCTCGACATCCTCCAGCTCAAAGGCCGGACGATCGCCGAGCTCATGGAGCTCGCGCACTCGCTCGGGATCCAGGGCACCAGCGGATTACGCAAGCAGGAGCTGATCTTCAAGATCCTCGAAGGCCAGACCGAGAAGAACGGCCTGATCTTCGCCGAGGGGGTCCTGGAGATCCTCTCCGAGGGGTACGGATTCCTCCGCTCCCCCGACTACAACTATCTGCCGGGCCCGGACGACATCTACGTCTCGCCCTCGCAGATCAAGCGATTCGACCTCCGGACGGGCGACACCGTCTCGGGGCAGGTCCGGCCGCCGAAGGACGGCGAGCGCTACTTCGCGCTCCTGCGCGTCGAGGCCGTCAACTTCGAGCCGCCCGAGGTCGCGAAGGACAAGATCCTCTTCGACAACCTGACGCCGCTCTACCCTCAGGAGAAGCTCCGGCTCGAGGCGAAGGCGGACGACATGTCGACGCGGATCATGGATCTCCTGACGCCGATCGGTAAGGGGCAGCGCGGCCTCATCGTCTCGCCGCCGCGCGCCGGAAAGACGGTCCTGCTCCAGAAGATCGCGAACTCGATCACGGAGAACCATCCGGAGGTGATGCTCATCGTGCTCCTCATCGACGAGCGTCCCGAGGAAGTCACCGACATGGAGCGCTCGGTGAAGGGCGAGGTCGTCTCGTCCACGTTCGACGAGCCGGCCGAGCGGCACGTGCAGGTGGCCGACATGGTCATCGAGAAGGCGAAGCGCCTCGTGGAGCACAACCGCGACGTGGTGATCCTCCTCGACTCGATCACGCGTCTCGCGCGCGCCCACAACACGGTCGTGCCGCACTCGGGCAAGATCCTCTCGGGCGGCGTCGACGCGAACGCGCTCCAGAAGCCCAAGCGCTTCTTCGGCGCGGCGCGCAACATCGAGAACGGCGGGAGCCTCACGATCATGGCCACGGCCCTGATCGAGACGGGGAGCCGCATGGACGACGTCATCTTCGAGGAGTTCAAGGGCACCGGGAACATGGAGGTGATCCTCGACCGGAAGCTGGCGGACAAGCGCGTCTTCCCGGCCATCGACATCAACCGGTCGGGCACCCGGAAGGAAGAGCTGCTCATGACGCAGGAGGAGCTGAACAAGGTCTGGATCCTGCGCAAGTTCCTGAACGAGCTGAACCCGATGGAGGCGATGGAATTCCTGATCGGGAAGATGAGCCAGACCAAGACGAACAAGAAATTCCTCGCAATGATGAACACGTAATTCCCGCTCGGCGGGGGGAGTGGAGCAGCGACCATGAAGAAGAACGTTCATCCCGGCTACTACAACACGCGCATCGTGTGCGTGTGCGGCAACGTGATCGAGACGCGTGCGACCGTGAAAGAGGTCGTGCACGTGGAAATCTGCAGCAACTGCCACCCGTTCTTCACCGGCAAGCAGAAGCTCGTCGACACGGCGGGCCGCATCGAGCGCTTCCGCAGGAAGTACGGGATCAAGAGCGAAGCGGCCGAACCGGCGCCCGAGTCGACGCCGGCCACGAAGTAGCACGGCCCAGCTCCCCGCTTCCATGCCCGATCGCTATTCGCCCATCGGCGGTCAGGCCGTCATCGAGGGCGTCATGATGCGGTCCCCCCAGCGGGTCGCGACCGCCGTGCGCCTTCCGGACGGCACCGTCGAGGTGAAGTCGCGCGAGTACCGCTCCCTCTCGCGCCGCATTCCCGTGCTGAGCTGGCCCGTGGTCCGGGGCGCCGTCGTGCTCGTCGAGTCGCTCCGGATCGGCGTCGAGGCGCTCGCCTTCTCGGCCGAGGCCGCGGTGAAGGAGCCGGCGCTCCCGAAAGCCGCGGGCGCGGAGGGGGACGTTCCTCCGGCTCCCGTCCCGGAGACGAAACGGCGCTACGGCACGCTCGGGCTCGGCATGGGCTTCACGGTGCTCGTCTCGTTCGCGATCGGGTTCGGCGTCTTCTTCTGGCTGCCGCTCTTCCTGACCGACCGCACCGGCGTGAAGGACCCGTTCCTCTACAACCTGATCGACGGGTTCATCCGGCTGATCTTCTTCCTCTGCTACATCGTGGGGATCGGCTTCTGGGGGGAGATGCAGCGGATCTTCCAGTACCACGGCGCGGAGCACAAAACGATCTTCACGCTCGAATCGGGGCTCGATCTCACGCCGGAGAACGCGTCGCGCCAGAGCCGCTTCCATCCGCGCTGCGGGACGTCGTTCCTCTTCCTCGTCGTCCTCGTCTCGTTCGTGGTCTTTGCCTTCCTCGGCAAGCCGGTCTCGATCGGCGACCGCCTCCTCCGGTTCGCCCTGATCCCGGTGATCGCGGGAATCTCCTTCGAGATCATCCGCTTCGCCGGGGCGCATCCGGGCAATCCCTGGGTCCGCTGGATCAGCGCTCCGGGGCTCCAGCTGCAGCGCCTCACCACGCGCGAGCCCTCGCGCGACATGCTCGAAGTGGCGATCGCCGCGCTCCGCGCGGTCCTGTAGGGCGGCCGCCCCATGCGTGAAGCGCTGGAGAAGGCGAAAGCCCGCTATGACGAATTGACCCGCCTCCTCGAGGATCCGGCCGTGCACTCGAACCCGGCCGAGCTGAAGCGCGTGAGCAAGGAGCGGAGCGCGCTCGAGCCGCTGATCGTGGCGGTGCGCCGCTACGACCAGGTGCTCGAGCGGATCCACGAGGACGTAGCACTCCTCCAGTCGTCGCGCGACCCCGAGCTCTCGGTGCTCGCCAAGGCCGAGATCGAGGAGCTGACCGGCGAGCGGACGCGGCTCGAGGCCGACCTGCCGCGGCTGCTCCTCCCGCCCGATCCCCTCGACCACAAGAACGTGATCGTGGAGATCCGGGCCGGCACGGGAGGCGAGGAGGCCGCGCTCTTCGCGGCGGAGGTGCTCCGGATGTACATGAAGTACGCCGAGCGCCACGGCTGGAAGACGGAAGTGCTGAATACGAGCGCGGCGAGCGGTTTCGGCGGCATCAAGGAAGTCTCGCTTCTCATCGCGGGCGAAGGGGTCTACCGTCGCTTCAAATACGAGAGCGGGGTCCATCGGGTCCAGCGCGTGCCCGAGACCGAGGCGAGCGGCCGCATCCACACGTCGGCCGTCACCGTCGCGGTTCTCCCGGAGGCGGAGGAGGTGGACGTGGAGCTGAAGCCGCAGGATCTGCAGATCGATGTCTTCCGCAGCTCCGGCCCCGGCGGCCAGAGCGTGAACACCGCCGACTCGGCGGTGCGCATCCGCCACCTCCCGACCGGCATCGTCGTCCAGTGCCAGGACGAGCGCTCCCAGCTCAAGAACAAGGCGAAGGCGCTCAAGGTGCTCCGCGCGCGGCTCCTCGACATGGAGATCCAGGAGCAGGAGAAGAAGCTCGCCGCCTCGCGAAAGTCGCAGGTCTCCTCGGGCGACCGGAGCGCCAAGATCCGCACGTACAACTTCCCCCAGGGGCGCGTCACCGACCACCGGATCGGGCTCACGCTCTACCGGCTGAACGACGTGCTGGAGGGGGATCTGAACGAGGTGACGGACGCCCTCTTCGCGGCCGAGCAGGCCGAGCGGCTCGCCTCCTCGGGGGCACGATCCGTGGACCGCGATTGAACGGGCGGGTCGTCGACGACGGCGGAGACTGGCTGGCTTTCCGGTCGGACGGCACGATCGATACCGA
>JBLMWD010000078.1:0-9484 GCA_050257045.1 Bacteroidota bacterium
CTCCGCGCCGCGCCTCCACGGCGAGGGCGAGCGCCGCCGCGATCCCGATCGCGGGCGCGCCGCGGACCGCGAGCCGCCCGATCGCCGCGGCCATCGCGTCGGCGCCCTCGATCGGGGTCCACGATTCGCGCTCGGGGAGGAGCGTCTGATCGAGGAGGAGGAGCTCGCCGTTCTCGAAGCGGAGCGGATCCATGCCGGGGCGCGCGCCGGTCTCCCGGCTCAGGGCTCCCGCACCGGAGCCTCGCGCAGGAGCCCGAGCAGGCGCTTCAGGTGGCTCAGCGGCAGCCCGACGACGTTGGAGTAGGAGCCCTCGATCGCCTCCACGAAGAGAGCGCCGCCCCCCTGCACCGCGTAGGCGCCCGCCTTGTCGAGCGGCTCGCCGGTAGCGACGTAGCGCCCGATCTCGGCCGGGTCGATCCGCGTGAACTTCACGATGCTCCGCACCGCCTCGCCCAGTCCGCGCTCCTCCCGCGGGTCGAGGACGAAGAGCCCGGTCCAGACCTCGTGCACGCGCCCCGAGAGGAGACCGAGCATGCGCGCGGCGTCCCCGCGGTCGGCGGGCTTCCCCAGGATCACGCGGTCGATCACGACGACCGTGTCGGCGCCGACGTAGACCGTCTCCTCCGACCCCGAACCGCCGCTTCCCGCGGGGCGCGGCAAGGCGTCGCTCGCGCGGCGCGACGCGCGCGCCTTCGCCTCCGAGAGGCGCAGCACGTGGGCGTCGGGGCGCTCCCCCTCGAGCGCCTGCTCGTCGAGCTCGACCGGGAGGACGTCGAAGTGGGCGCCGACCAGCGTGAGGAGCTCCGCCCGGCGCGGCGAGCGCGACGCGAGCCGGAGCTTGGGACCGAGCGGATTCAGGAGATTGGGGCGCATGCCCGCAGGAGGCCTCCCGGGTTCATGGGATCTCGAGGAGGAACGTCGCGGGTCCCTCGTTCACGAGATCGACCGACATCGTGGCGCCGAACCGGCCGCGCCGCACGGGGACCCCGGCCCCCTCGAGCGCCGCGCAGAAGCGGCCGTACGCCGCTTCGGCGGCCGCGGGGGGTGCCGCGGGATCGAACCCCGGACGCCGGCCGCGCGAGACGTCCGCGACCAGGGTGAATTGTGATACGACGAGCGCCTCGCCCGCCACGTCGATCACCGAGCGGTTCATGCGGCCCCCCTCGTCCTCGAAGATGCGGAGCGTGGCGCAGCGGTCGGCGAGGCGTTCGGCGGTCCCTTCGGGATCCACCGCGGCGACGCCGAGGAGGACGAGGAGACCCGGCCCGATCCGAGCGACCTCCTCCCCCCCGACGCGGACCGCGGCGCGGCTCACCCGCTGGAGGAGCGCCCTCACGAAGCCATGCCGGCCTCGCCGGGGCGAGGACGGCCGAAGACTTGCTCGCGCTCCACCGCGTCGACGCCGTCCACGTTCTCGATCGCGCGCATCACCTCCCGCAGGTGGGCGAGGTCGCGCACCTCCACGACGAACGCGCCACGGGCGTTCCGGTCGCTCGCCTTGATCCCCGCCGTCCGGATGTTCGTGTTCGTGGTGGAGATCGCCTTCGCGATGTCGGCGAGGAGGCTCTTCCGGTCGTGGCCGTAGATGGAGAGCTTCACCGAGAAGGAGTCCTCGGGCTTGGCGCTCCAGTCGACGAGGAGGCGGCGCTCCGCGGGCACGCGATCCTCGAACGTGTTCGGGCAGTCGGTGCGGTGGACCGTCACGCCGCGCCCGCGCGTCACGATCCCGACCACGGCGTCCCCCGGCACCGGCTGGCAGCACTTCGCGTACGTGACCATCAGGTTGTCGACGCCCTGGATGCGCACCCCCTGCGACGGCCGGCCGGTGATCGCGCGGAAGGTCTCGAGCGAGGCCTCCTTCAGCTTCTGCACCGGCCCGCCCTCGTCGGGGATCCACTTCGCGATCGCCTGCTGCACCGAGAGGTTCCCCTGCCCGAGCGCGGCGTAGAGCCCGTTCACGTCGGGATGGCCGAACGTCTTCGCGAGCTCCTCGAGCGGAATCGCGGCCGGGGGCACGAGGCGGCGCCGGCGGAGCTCGCGCTCGAGCATCTCTTTTCCGAGCGCCACGCTGTCGGAGTGCTCGGCCACCTTGAGCCAGTGGCGAATCTTGGAGCGCGCGGCGTGCGTGCGCACGAGCTGGAGCCAGTCGCGGTTCGGCTTCGCCGAGGGGGAGGTGATGATCTGCACGGTGTCGCCGCTCCGGAGCTCGGTGCGGAGCGGCACGATCCGCCCGTTCACCTTGGCCCCGACGCACCGGTTCCCCACCTGCGTGTGCACCTGGTAGGCGAAGTCGAGCGGCGTCGCGCCGCGCGGGAGCCGGCGCAGGTCGCCGCGCGGGGTGAAGACGAAGACCTCGTCCTGGTAGAGCGACGTCTTGAGGTACTCCATGAACTCGTCGGGATCCCCCGACGCGGTCTGGAAGTCGACGTTCCGGAGGAGCGGCGCGAGCTTCTCCTCGAGCTCGACGTCCTGGCGGCCCCCCTCCTTGTAGCGGTAGTGGGCGGCGACGCCGAGCTCGGCGATCTGGTGCATCTCCCCGGTGCGGATCTGGAACTCGACCATGAGCCCGCCCGGCGCCACGACGGTGGTGTGGAGGGACTGGTACATATTGCTCTTGGGCGTCGCGATGTAGTCCTTGAAGCGCTCGTGCACCGGCGTGTAGAGGTCGTGCACGATGCCGAGGACGCGGTAGCACTCGGCCTTGTCCTGCGTGATCACGCGGATCCCGAGGAGATCGAAGATCTCCTCGAAGGCGCGCTCCTGCGCGCGCATCTTCCGGTAGATCGACTCGAGATGCTTCGGCCGGCCCAACACGTCGGCCCGGATGCCGAGCGCGGCGAGGCGCTCCTTCACGGGGCGCATCACCTCCTGGATCTGCCGCTCGCGCTCCTCCCGCTTGAGCGCCACCTTCTGGCGCAGCTCCTGGAACGCCTCCGGGTCGAGCGTCTTCAGGCAGAGGTCGTCCAGCTCCCACTTGATCCGCGCGATGCCGAGCCGGTGCGCGAGCGGCGCGTAGATCTCGCGCGTCTCGCGCGCGATGGCGCGCGCGCGGTCCTGGTCGAGCGCGGTCAGCGTGCGCATGTTGTGCAGCCGGTCGGCCAGCTTGATCAGGATCACGCGCAGGTCGCGCGCCATGGAGAGGAGCATCTTCCGGAAGTTCTCGGCCTGCTCCATCTCGGGCCGGTCGAAGTGGAGGCCGCTGATCTTGGTCACGCCGTCGACCAGCGCCGCGACCTCCGGACCGAAGGCGCGGCCGATCGCCGGGAGGTCGAACTCGGTGTCCTCGACGACGTCGTGGAGCAGCGCCGCCTCGAGGAGCGTGTCGTCGAGGCCGGTGCCGAGGAGGTCGACCAGGATCGCGGCGACCGCGACCGAGTGGGTCACGAACGGCTCCCCGGAACGGCGCTTCTGGTTGGCGTGGGCGCGCGCGGCGAACTCGTACGCCTCGCGCACCTTCTCGAGATGGAAGGGCTTTCCGGTCTTGTCGAGCGCCTCGAGGAGCGGCCCCAAGGCGTCCGGGGGGGCCGTGCCCATGGTCACCGGACCTGGATGTCGCGCAGCTTGAGCTGGAGGCGCGAGCGGTTCTGCCAGACGTTGATCGTGGGGACGAACGCCACCGAGAGACTCCCGCCGTTCTGCGCGATGACGCCGGCCATGTGCCCCATGCCGAAGCCGATGCAGTCGAGGTCGCGGCCGTTCTGGCGGATCGTGAGCTTCAGGTGGTTGCGGCTCACGACGGCGGGCGGAAGCGAGAGCTTCACGTCGTCGGCGACGAAGAGCGGCTCGGCGTTCCCGATGCCGAAGGGGGCGAGGCGGTCGAGCGCCTCGACCAGTTGCTCGTCGAGGTTCTGGAGGTCGATCGGTCCGTCGATGGAGAGCTTGGGGACGAAGTCGTCGGGGGTCACACGCGCGCTCACCACGCCGCAGAGCTGCTCGCGGAAGGTCTCGAGCGCCTCGGTGCGGATCGTGAGCCCGGCGGCGTAGGAGTGGCCGCCGAATCCGATGAGGTGCGCCCGGCACTCCTGGAGCGCCTGGCAGACGTCGAAGCCGGGGATGCTCCGCCCCGAGCCCTTCCCCTCGTCGCCGTCGGAGGCGATGAGGATGGTCGGCCGATGGAAGCGCTCGATGAGCCGCGAGGCGACGATGCCGAGCACGCCCGGGTGCCAGCGGTCGGACCAGAGGACGATCGCCGGGGGCAGCTCGGGCCCCTGGGCGCGCAGCTGCTCCAGCGCGTCCTCCAGCGTCGATTCGTCGATCTTCTTCCGGTTCGCGTTGTCCTCCTCGAGGCTCTCGGCGATGATCGCCGCCTCGCGCGGATCGGTCGAGAGGAGGAGGCGCACCCCGCTCTCGGCGTTCCCCAGCCGTCCCGCCGCGTTGATGCGCGGCGCCAGGATGTAGGCCACGTGCCCGCTCTCCACGCGCCGCGTGCGGAGTCCGGCGACCTCCTTCAGGGCCTCGATTCCCGGCTTCTCCGAGCGGCAGAGACGCTCGAGGCCGATCTTCGCGAAGACGCGGTTCTCGCCCACGAGCGGCACCACGTCGGCGATCGTTCCGAGCGCCACGAGGTCGAGGTGCCGGAAGACGAAGTCGGGAGGGAGGACGTCCGGACGGCGGGCCGCGAGCCCCTGCACCAGCTTGAACACCACCCCGACGCCCGCGAGCTCCTTGAAGGCGTAGGGACAGTCCTTCCGCTTCGGGTTCAGGACGGCGGAGGCCGCCGGCACCTCGCCGAGCGGCTCGTGATGGTCGGTCACGATCACGTCGATTCCCGACGCGCGCGCGAGGCGCACCTCGTTCACCGCGGTGATGCCGCAGTCCGCGGTGATCACGAGCCGGATGCGGCGCTTGCGCGCGACGTCGACGCCGCGCTCGGAGAAGCCGTAGCCGTCGCGGATCCGGTCGGGGATGAAGTACGAGACCTTGGCGCCCATCGCGGCGAGGGCCGCGGTGAGGAGCGACGTGGCGGTGATGCCGTCCACGTCGTAGTCGCCGTACACGAGGATCGACTCGCGGGCGCCGACCGCCTGGAGGACGCGATCGACCGCGCGATCCATGTCGCGCATGGTGAACGCGTCGAGCAGCCGGTCGGTCGACGGCACGAGGAACGACTGCACCTGCTCGACGCTCGTGAAGCCGCGGTTCGCGAGGAGGCGCGCGAACGTATCGGACACGCCGAGGCTCTCGGCGAGCCGCGCGGCCAGCTCGGGTGCGGCGGGACTCTTCAGGACCCACGTCTTCGGTGTGGAAGGATACAAAGGCTACCTCGGGCGGGCGCGCAGCGCTGCACGGGAACATGGAGCCACAACGATTGTACCACGACGGGACGGTTCCATCAACTCGCTGCGCTCAAAGGAGATATCCACCCGACACGTGAAGCGCCGTGCCGGTGATGTAGCCCGACTCCTCGGCGAGGAGGAAGAGCGCCGCGCGCGCCACCTCGCCCGGAGTGCCGAGGCGCCGGGCCGGGATGCGCGCCGCCGCGGCCTGGACGGCCCAGCGAGCCGGCGTTCCCGGGGTGCGGATCACGCCGGGGAGGATCACGTTCACGGTGATGCCGTGCTCCGCCTCCTCCTGCGCCGCGCTCCGCGCGAGCGTGAGGAGGGCGATCTTCGCGGCGCGGTAGGCGTGGGCGCGCCCCGCCGCGCGCGGCGCGTCGCCGCCCGCGACGCCGAAGAAGAGGACGCGGCCATACCGGCGCCGGCGCATGCCCGGGAGCGCCGCGTGGAGGAGCGCCACGGCGCTCGTCACGTTCGAGCGGACGAGCGCCTCCCAGCGATCGGGCGTGAGCGCCTCGATCGGACCTTCCCAGTAGTCCCCCGCCGCGTGGACGAGGATCTCCGGAGCGGAGCGCGCGCCGCGCCCGCCGAGGGCGCCCGCGAGGCGCACGATACGGCGCGCCGTCGCCTCCCGCGAGACGTCCCCGCGCGCGGTCCGGATCGGGAGGCTCCGCAGGCGGGCCGATGCGCGGAGCTCGCGAAGCGGCCCCTCGGCGCGCCCCACCGCGAGCACGCGGCATCCCTCGCGCGCGAGCGCGATCGCGACGGCGCGACCGAGGCCGCGCGAGCCGCCGACCACGAGGGCCGACCGCCCCTCGAATCCCGACGCGAGGGCCGTCTCTTGGGTACGTGGCATGGGCTGTGGTACTATAGGCGGCTGAGTCCGCAAGTCAATCGAGGGCCGATCGTCATGAACGACCAGCGCTGGGAAGAGGTGCTCCGCCGCCTCGACAAGCACTTCGGAAACCTCGAATTCGACGAGTCCGAAGACGAGGAGACGCACGCCGTCGAGGAGTCGGTCACCTGGGCGAGCCCCCAGGGCCGCATGAAGCTCGTCCGCGTCACCCGCCCTCTCGTCGTCGACAAGAAGATGCACTACTCGAACCGCGCCGGCGGCGGCACCCACGTCGAGTACGTCTACTCCAAGACCGAATCGACCAGCCGGATCCGTCTCTTCCGCTGGTCCGACCCCCAGAACGACTGGGAGGAGGTCGACGCCACCGCCCTGACGGGGTCGGAGACCCGGTAGACCCGTGGATCGCCACGTCGGCCTCGACCTGGTCCGCGTCACCGAAGCAGCGGCGCTCGCCTGCGCGCGCTTCATGGGACGCGGGGACGCGCACGGCGCCGACGACGCGGCGGTCACCGCGATGCGCCGCGCCTTCGACTATGTCGACATCCGCGGCACCGTCGTGATCGGCGAGGGCGAGCGCGACGAGGCTCCGATGCTCTACATCGGCGAGCGCGTCGGCTCCGGTTACGGGCCCGAGGTCGACATCGCGCTCGACCCGCTCGAGTGCACGAACTCGGTCGCCTACGGGCGCGACAACGCGCTCGCGGTGATCGCCCTCGCGCAGCGCGGGCACTTCCTCCACGCCCCCGACACCTACATGGAGAAGATCGCGGTCGGCGCCAAGGCGGCGAACGCCATCGACCTCTCGCGCTCGATCGAGGAGAACCTCGAGTCGATCGCGGCGGCGAAGGGCTACGGGCTCGAGGACCTCACGGTTGTCGTGCTCGACCGCCCGCGGCACGAGCAGCTGATCCAGCGCATCCGGAAGGTCGGCGCGCGCATCCACCTCATCCCGGACGGCGACGTCTCGGCCGCGATGGCCACGGCCGTCGAGTCGACCGGCGTCGACGTCCTGCTCGGGACGGGCGGCGCGCCGGAAGGAGTCCTCGCCGCGGCCGCGCTCCGCTGTCTCGGCGGCGCGATGCAGGGCCGGCTCCAGTTCCGGAGCGACGAGGAGCGCGAGCGCGCGCGGAAGATGGGGATCGAGGACCACGACCGGATCTACACGGAGACCGACCTCGCGCGCGGCGACTCGATCATCTTCGCCACGACGGGCGTGACCGACGGCGACATGCTCGACGGCGTCCGCTTCACCGGCAACGGCGCCGAGACGCACTCGATGGTGATGCGCGCGGCCACCGGCACGGTGCGGGTCCTCCGGACGAGCCACCGCTTCTCGCGGCCGGACGGACAACCGGTGAGCATCGAGCCGTTCGAAGCGGTCCACCGCTCCTGAGCGACGTGGCGCCCGCCGAAGACGCCGCTTCCGCGACACCCTTCCCCGATCCGTTCCCGGCGCCGCTCGACCTCCTCGCGATCGGCGCGCATCCCGACGACGTGGAGATCTCCTGCGGCGGGACGCTCGCGGCCGCCGCGGCCGAGGGGCTCCGCGCGGGCATCCTCGACCTCACGCGCGGCGAGGCCGCGACCAACGGAACGCCCGAGATCCGCGCCGCCGAGGCGCGGGAGGCCGCGCGTCTCCTCGGAGCGGCGGGGCGTTGGAACGCGGGGCTCCCCGACGGCGGCCTCCACGCGCACGACGAAGCGCAGGTGCGGAGCGCCGCCGCGTGGATCCGCATCCTCCGTCCCGACGTGGTGGTGGTCCACTTCCCGCGCGACCGCCATCCCGACCACGTGTCCGCCTCCGAGCTGATCGACCGCGCCGCGTATCTCGCCGGGCTCCGCCGCTTCGAATGCGGCGTCGCCGCCGATCCCTTCCGCCCGCGCGCGCGCTACCACTTCGCCTCGCGCGTCGGCTTCACCCCGTCGTTCGTGGTCGACGTGACGGCCCACTGGCCGGCGAAGCGCGCGGCGATCCTCGCGCACCGGAGCCAGGTCGCCCGCGACCCCGGAGCGCGGGCGACGCCGCTCAACCGGGACGGATTCCTCGATTTCGTGGAGTCGCGGGCGCGGCACTACGGGGGGATGATCGGCGTGGACTACGGCGAGCCGTTTCACGCCACCGAGCCGATCGGCGTGCGGGCGCTCGCGGGGTTCCTCCGGACGCCTCAGCCGGCGCCGGGGTCGTTCACCGGCTAGAGGGGGCGAGCGCCGCTCTCGCGGCGCGGAACGCCCGCAGCCGCTCCTCGTACCGCGCGTTCCCCCGCGCGAGGCGCACCGCCCGCTCCGCCGCATCGACCGCGCGCTCGAGATTGCCCGCGCGATACGCGGCCTCGGCCAGCGTGTCGAGGAGATTCGGGTCGCCCGGCCGCGCCGTGACGGCGGCTTCGGCGAACCGCAGCGCCTCATCGGGCGCGCCGCCGCGGGTCGCGAGGAACCACGCCAGCTCGTTCAGCGCGTCCGCGTCCTTGGGCCCGCGCCCGACCGCGGCCCGGAACCCGGCTTCGGCCGCCGCGTACTCGCGCGCGGCCATGGCGTCGTCGCCGCGCCGTCGCGCCGCGTCGCCGTAGCGCGCATGCGCGGCGGGAAGGAACGTCTCCGCGAACCGCGCGTAGAGCTTCCCCAGAGCGCCGACCGGATCGGCGTCGGCGTCGACGCGGAGATCGGCGAGCCGGTCCGAGCCCGGTCCGGGAACGGAGCCGCGCGCGTCCTCCGGCGCGGCGCGGGCGAGGAGGAGTGCGGCCGAGGCGTCGCGCTTCCGCTCCGCGAAGGGATATCCCGAGTCCCGCTCCCCGGCCTCGAGCGCCGCCACGAGGCGCGCCCCGAGCTCTCCCGCGCGCGATGCAAACGCCGTCGCCATCGCCTGGAGGGTCTCCTCGCTCCGGAGCCCGTGTCCTGCGCAGGCGAATCGAGGCCGCAGGAGGATCCCCGAGGCCCCGGGCAGCCGTTTCCCCGATCGTCCGGCGACGGCTCCGCCCGGGCCGATGACGATCGTCTGGCGCGCCGCGGGCTCGGGATCGACGGCTTCGAGGAGGGCGATCGCCGAGTCGGGGGATGCGCCGGACCGAAGCGCCGCGAGCGCGGCGCCGAGCGCCCCCGGCCCGGTCCCGAGCGAGACGACGGCGCCCGCGCCCGCGACGGCGTTCCCGTCACGGGCGCCGCAGGCGATCTCGGCCGCGGCGCAGGCGATGCCCCACGTCGACGAGGCCGAGTCGTAGGCCGCGACCGCGAAGGCGGGGCCCGCGCCCGATTCGGAGCGGGATGGGAGCGGCGGGAAGGAGTCGGCGGGAGCCGCCGTGTAGGCGGCGGGTGCGGGATCGGGTGCGGGCGCGGCCGCCGGCGCGAGCGGGGCCAG
>JBLMWD010000079.1:0-6193 GCA_050257045.1 Bacteroidota bacterium
ACAACGTGGAGATGGCGGTGGAGCTGATCACGCCGATCGCGATGGAGAAGGAGCTTCGGTTCGCCATCCGCGAGGGGGGCCGCACCGTCGGCGCCGGCGTCGTCGCGGAGATCACGGAGTAACGAATGGCCGGAACCGCACAGGGACAACGCATTCGGATCCGTCTTCGTTCCTACGATCACGCGATCCTCGACAAATCGGCCGGGGAGATCGTCGCCACGGCCAAGCGGACCGGGGCGCGCACGGCCGGTCCCATCCCGCTGCCGACGCAGCGGTCGGTGTACACCGTGCTCCGCTCGCCGCACGTGGACAAGAAGTCCCGGGAGCAGTTCGAGATCCGGGTCCACAAGCGGATCATCGACATCATGAAGCCGACGCCGCAGACGGTCGACGCGCTCCAGAAGCTCGACCTGCCCGCGGGTGTCGATATCGAGATCAAGATCTGAGGCTGACATGATCGGATTGCTGGCGCGAAAAGTGGGAATGACGCAGCTCTACGACGAGCAGGGACGCGTCGTGCCGGTGACGCTGCTCGCGGCCGGCCCGTGCACCGTCGCCCAGGTGAAGACGCCCGAGAAGGACGGCTACGCGGCGATCCAGATCGGCTTCGGCGCCCGGCGCGAGAAGCGGACGAGCCGCCCCCTGCGCGGCCACCTGAAGAAGCACGGCGGCGCTGCGAGCGCGCGCGCGATCCGCGAGCTGCGCGTGGACGACGCCTCGGCCTACCAGCCCGGGCAGCAGATCACGGTCTCCATCTTCCCCGTGGGGAGCAAGGTGGACGTGATCGGCATGTCGAAGGGGCGCGGGTTCGCGGGCGTGGTCCGGCGGCACCACTTCACGGCGGGGCGCGAGACGCACGGCGTCACGACGCACAAGCAGCCCGGCTCGATCGGCGCATCCGCCTATCCGAGCCGCGTCATCAAGGGGAAGCGCCTTCCGGGCCGCATGGGCGGCGCCCGCGTCACGGTGAAGAACCTCGACGTGATCGGCGTCGACGCCGAGCAGCACCTCCTGTGGGTGCGGGGCTCGGTGCCCGGCGCGCCGAACGGCATGGTCCTCATTCGCGGCGCCGGCGGAGCCGACGTCCAGGGGAACGCATAGACATGGCCACCGCGCGCAGATTCGGAACGGACGGCAAGGAGCTGGACCAGGTCGAGCTCCCGGCCGCCCTCTTCGACGGCGAAGTGAACGAGCACCTGATCTGGGAGGCGGTCACGATCTACCTCCAGAACCAGCGGCAGGGGAACGCGGCCGCCAAGAACCGCTCCGCGGTGAGCGGCGGCGGACGGAAGCCGTGGAAGCAGAAGGGGACGGGGCGCGCCCGCTCGGGCTCGAACACGTCGCCTCTCTGGCCCGGCGGCGGCGTGGCGTTCGGACCGCAGCCGCGGTCCTACACGGCCCGCATGAACCGCACGGCCCGGCGGAACGCCCTGATCGGCGCCCTGACCGTGCGCGCGCGCGAAGGCGGCGTCGTGGTGGTGGCCCCGCCCGCGCTCTCCGAGCCCAAGACGAAGCCGGTCGCCGACTATCTGAAGTCGATCGGCCTCTCGGGGAAGAAGGTGCTCTGGGTGACCGACAAGACCGGCGAGGTGATGCTCAAGTCCGCGCGGAACCTCGCGCGGGTGGACACCGTGGAGAGCGCGTCGCTCAACCCCTACTCGCTCATGAACTGCGAGACGCTGGTCCTGACCGAGGCGGGGCTGAAGAGCCTCTCCGACCGCCTCTCCACGGCCTCTGAAGAAACCGCCGGCGCTTCCGGCGCGAAGGAGTCCCGATGATCCGCGAGCCGCGCAGCATCGTGCGCCGCGCCCTCGTCACCGAGAAGGGGACCCGCCTCCGCGAGGGGCACAACGGGTACCTCTTCGAGGTCGCGCGCGACGCGAACAAGATCCAGGTGAAGCAGGCGATCGAGGCGATCTTCAACGTGAAGGTGGCCACGGTCCGTACGCTCCGCGTGCATGGCAAGCCGAAGCGGCTCGGCCGGTACACGGGGCATCGACCCGATTGGAAGAAGGCCGTCGTCACGCTCCAGAAGGGGCAGACGATCGAGCTCTTCGAGCAGGTGTAACCCATGGCGCTCCGTAAATTCCGACCGCTCACGCCGACGCAGCGCTTCCGCACCGTCGCCTCGTTCCACGAGATCACGCGGGAGAACCCCGAGAAGTCGCTGACCCAGCACCTCCCGAAGAAGGGCGGGCGGGCCAACACCGGCCACACGTCGGCCTGGCTGCGCGGCGGCGGGCACAAGCGGATCTACCGGGTGATCGACTTCAAGCGCGACAAGCGCGGCGTGCCGGCCAAGGTGGCGCACATCGAGTACGACCCGAACCGGAGCGCGCGGATCGCGCTGCTCCACTACGCGGACGGCGAGAAGCGCTACATCCTGGCGCCGCAGCTCCTGAAGATCGGGGACACGGTGCTCGCCGGCAACGACGCCGAGCCGCGTCCCGGGAACGCCATGGAGCTCGGCTTCGTTCCGCTCGGCACGTTCGTCTACAACGTCGAGCTCGTGCCCGGCAAGGGCGGGCAGCTCTCGCGCAGCGCGGGCACCTTCTGCCAGCTCATGGCGAAGGAAGGCGACTACGCGGCGCTCCGGCTCCCCTCGGGCGAGATGCGGCGCGTGCCGCTCCGCTCGTGGTGCACGATCGGGCAGGTCGGGAACGAGGACCATCAGAACATCGTGATCGGCAAGGCGGGCAAGTCCCGCTGGATGGGGCGGCGCCCCAGCGTCCGCGGCGTGGCGATGAACCCGGTCGACCACCCGATGGGCGGCGGCGAAGGGAAGTCCTCGGGCGGGCGGCACCCCTGCTCGCCGTGGGGCCTCCTCGCCAAGGGGAAGAAGACGCGCAAGACGAAGCTCTCCGACCGCCTGATCCTGCGCCGGCGGAAGGCGAAGAGCTGAGGATCCGGGCAGAGGAGCGATAGGAATCCATGAGCCGTTCGATCAAGAAGGGTCCGTTCGTCGACGCGAAGCTGCTGAAGAAGGTCGAGGCGATGAACAAGATGAACGAGCGCCGCGTCGTGAAGACGTGGGCGCGCCGATCGACGATCTCGCCGGAGTTCGTGGGCCACACGCTGGCGGTCCACAACGGGAACAAGTTCATCCCCGTGTACATCACGGAGAACATGGTCGGTCACAAACTGGGCGAGTTCGCCGCGACGCGGATCTTCCGCGGGCACGGATCGGCCGAGAAGGCGGCCACGACGCCGCCGCCGGCGAAGTAGCGCGAGGCGCGGGGGAGCGGAGATGCAGGCGAAAGCGATCGCGAAGTACGTGCGGGTGACGCCGCGGAAGGCGGACCAGGTGCTGCAGCTGATCCGCGGGAAGCGCGTGGATCAGGCGACCGAGATCCTCGACTTCACGCCCAAGCACGTCGCCAAGGTGATCGGCAAGGTCATGAAGTCGGCCGTGGCGAACGCCGTGGCGATGGAAGGAAAGATCAACATCGAGCACATGCGCGTGAAGGAGGCGGTGGCGCAGGCGGGGCCGACCCTGAAGCGGTTCCTCCCGCGCGCGCAGGGGCGCGCGACGCCCATTCTCAAGCGCACGAGCCACATCCTGATCGTGGTCGAAGGCGAAGCGCTGGAAGCGCCGCCGGCGCGCCGTCCGCGCGCCTCGAAGGCTCCGCGCGGCGAGGCCGTGGCCGCGAAGGAGACCGTGACCGAGGGTCTCAAGGCGCCGGCAAAGAAGGGTCGCACGGCGGCGGGCGCGAAGAAGAAGACGACCGGTACGTCCGGCAAGTCCAAGTCGAAGGAGGCGTAGCTCGTGGGTCAGAAAACAAATCCGATCGGGATGCGTCTCGGGATCATCCGCACGTGGGATTCGCGGTGGTTCGCGCGCAAGGACTATCCCGCGCTGCTCAAGGAAGACATCGTGATCCGCCGGTATCTCAAGCGGCGGCTCTCCCAGGCGGGCATCTCGCGCATCCAGATCCAGCGCACCGCCTCCAAGGTGACGATCAACATCTCGACGGCGCGTCCCGGTCTCGTGATCGGCCGCCGCGGGCAGCAGGTGGACCAGCTCCGCGACGAGCTCCAGCACCTCACGTCGAAGAAGGAGATCTTCCTGAACATCGACGAGGTGAAGAAGCCCGACACGGACGCGACGCTGGTGGGCGAGCACGTGGCCCGGCAGCTCGAGCAGCGCGTCTCGTTCCGGCGCGCCATGAAGAAGGCGATCGCCTCGACCATGCGCGCGGGGGCGGGCGGCGTGCGCATCGTCTGCTCCGGCCGCCTCGGCGGGGCCGAAATGGCCCGCACCGAGAGCTACCGCGACGGGCGGGTGCCGCTCCACACGCTGCGCGCCGACATCGATTTCGCGCGCTCCACGGCGCGGACCATCTACGGCACCGTGGGCGTCAAGGTGTGGATCTTCAAGGGCGAGATCCTGGACCGGAAGGAGACGGCGGAATCCGCCGGCTCGCAGCCTCCGGCCCGGAACGCGTAACGGAGCCGGCCGATGCTCGTACCGAAGCGGGTCAAACACCGGAAGCAGATGCGGGGCCGCCGCAAGGGGAAGGCCTACACCGGCGGCACGGTCGCGTTCGGCGAGTACGGTCTCCAGGCGATGGAGGCCGCGTGGGTCACGAACCGCCAGATCGAGGCGGCGCGCGTCGCCATCACGCGCTACATCAAGCGCGGCGGGAAGATGTGGATCCGGATCTTCCCGGACAAGCCCGTCACGGTGAAGCCGGCCGAGACGCGAATGGGAAAAGGAAAGGGCTCGCCCGAGTTCTGGGTGGCCGTGGTGAAGCCGGGACGCGTGCTCTTCGAGCTCGAGGGCATCGAGGAGCGGCTCGCCCGCGAGGCGATGAAGCTGGGCGCGAGCAAGCTGCCGATGAAGACGAAGTTCGTCGAGCGGCAGACGGGCGCGGGGAGCTGAGATGCGCGACATGACCGCAGAGAAGATCCGGGAGATGACGGAGGATGAGATCCTCCAGAAGATCCGCGAGCTGAAGGAGGAGCTCTTCCACCTCAAGTTCCGGAATCAGATGCGGCAGCTCCAGAACCCGCTCCTCCTGCGCGAGCGGAAGCGCGACGTGGCGCGGCTGAACACCGTGCTCGCCGAGCACCGGAGCGGACTGCGCCCGCTCGCCGGGCACGCCGCGGGCGCCGCCGTGGCGGCGCCGGGCGAGGCGCCGGCAGCGAAGCCCGCCTCGAAGCCAGCCGCGAAGGCGAAGAAGAAGACCGCGAAGACGACGAAAGCGCGTGCGGCGAAGTCGAAAGCGAAAGCCAAGCCCGCGCGCAAGGCAACCAAGGCCAAGGCCAAATCCTCGGCCGCGAAAAAGAGGGCGCGATGACGGAAGCGACCGAGCGGGGACGGCGGAAGTTCATGACCGGCCGCGTGGTGAGCGACGCGATGCAGAAGACCGTGGTCGTCGCCATCGAGCGCCTGGTGAAGCACGAGGAATACGGAAAGTACGTCCGGCGCCGCAGCCGGTTCAAGGTGCACGACGAGAAGAACGAGTGCAAGGTCGGCGACGTGATCCGGTTCATGGAAACGCGTCCGCTCAGCAAGGACAAGCGCTGGCGTCTCGTCGATTTCGTGCAGCGCGTGGAGCGCTGAGGGTCGGGGAGGAGCCGGAGCCATGGTACAGCCGCGAAGCATCATCGCCATCTCGGACAACTCGGGCGCGCGGGTCGCGCGGGTCGTGAAGGTCCTGGGCGGCACCCGCAAGCGCTACGGGATGCTCGGCGACGTGATCGTCGTGTCGATCCAGGACGCGCTCCCGGGCGCGGCCGTGAAGAAGGGGGACGTGCACAAGGCCGTGCTGATCCGCACGCGGAAGGAGGTCCGGCGCAAGGACGGCTCCTACATCCGCTTCGACCAGAACGCGGCCGTGCTGATCGACGACCAGAAGGAGCCCAAGGGGACCCGTATCTTCGGCCCCGTGGCGCGCGAGCTCCGCGAGCGCGAGTTCATGAAGATCGTTTCGCTCGCGCCGGAGGTGATCTGATGGGCGCGCTGCCGATTCGCAAGAACGACCAGGTGCAGGTGATTGCCGGCCGCGACAAGGGAAAGTCCGGACGGGTGCTGGAAGTGATCCCGGAAAAGAAGCAGGTCTTCGTCGAGCACGTCAACATGATCAAGCGGCATACCAAGCCGAATCCCAGCAAGCAGATTCGCGGCGGGATTCTGGAAAAAGAAGGCCCCATCCACGTTTCGAACGTGGCGCTGGTTTGCAGCGAATGC
>JBLMWD010000080.1:0-18213 GCA_050257045.1 Bacteroidota bacterium
GAACGAAGCGGACCGGGACGGCGATCACCCTCGTACGGTGAGCCGCACGCCGTTCCTCGACGGGTCGCGCAGGAGGACGTCACTCCCGAGCGGCTCGACGGCGATCCCTGCGTCGCGCACGCGCGCGAGGGTCGCTCCGCGCTCGGCGTCGCTCGAGTGCTCCACCGAGAACCATTGGAGGCCCGCGGAGCCCGCCGGCGGAGGCGGCGCGCCCCGTCCCGCCCAGACGTTCAGTCCGACGTGGTGGTGGTACCCGCCCGCTGAGAGGAAGAGCGCCTCATCTCCGTAGCGCGCCATCTCGTCGAACCCGAGCGTGTCGACGTAGAACCGCCGCGCGTCGTCCAGATCGGCGACGTGCAGGTGGACGTGGCCGATCCGCGTCCCCGCGGGCGCGGGGTCGCCCGCTCGTCCCGGGGCGCTCCGGCCCCGCAGCTCGCCGAGCAGACCCTCCAGGTCGAGCGGATCGGTGGGGAGGAGGAAGGAGCCGTCGGCCGCGCGCGGCCACTCGTCGCGAGGCCGGTCCCGGTAGATCTCGATCCCGTTCCGGTCCGGGTCCTCGAGGTAGATCGCCTCGCTGGCGCCATGGTCGGACGCGCCGCGAAGCCGCCCGCCGGTCTCGGCGAGGCGCGCGAGCGCCACCGCGAGGTCGAGCCGGCTCGGAAGGAGCACCGCGAGGTGGTAGAGCCCCGTCGTTCGGGGCGCGCGGCGCGCCCCAGGCGATTCCTCGAGGTGGAGGAGATCCGGTCCCGCGTCACCGGCGAAGAGCCGCGCGACCCCGCCGTGGCGCTCCCGCATCGTCAGCCCGAGCGAATCGCGATAGAACCCGAGCGCGCGCTCCAGATCGGAGACGGTGAGCTTCACCGCTCCGATCGAGGCGCCGGGATCGATGCGCGCGCGTTCCATGGCCGACCATTCTATTCCTTCGGTCGGGGGCGGGCATGGTATAAGGGCTCGGATGCCCGCCATCCCGGAGGCCCAGGCCGCATCACCCGGCGCCCGCGGCGCCGACGCGCTCCTCCGCCGCCAGATCGGACTCTACGCGGCGACCGCGGTCACGATCGGGAGCATCGTCGGCTCCGGCATCTTTCGCTCGCCGCACACCGTGGCCCAGGAGATCCACTCGGTCCCGGTCACGCTCTTCGCGTGGATCCTCGGCGGCTTCCTCTCCATGTGCGGCTCGTTCGTCCTCGCCGAGCTCGCGGTGACGCACCCGCGCACCGGCGGGCTCTACGTCTTCATCCGCGAGTCGTTCGGCGACCGCCTCGGATTCGTCTTCGGCTGGGCGTCGCTCACCGTGATCAAGCCGACCGTGATCGCGTCGATCACGACCGTTTTCGCGCTCTATTTCTGCCAGGTGCTCGGGCTGCCCGATTCCGCCCAGCTCCCGGTGGGGCTCGCCGCGATCCTCGTGCTCACGCTCATCAACTGGCTCGGCGTGAAACAGGGGGCGGGGACGCAGACGCTCCTCACGACAGCGAAGATCATCGGGATCCTCGGACTCTGCGCGGCGGCGTTCCTGCTGCCGCGGATCGGACCTGACGCGCTCGCCGCGCACGAGACGTCGCTTCGCGCCGCCGCCGCGGCCGCGGGGACCGCGCCCGAAGCGCCGCACCTGCCGCACCCGATCTTCCTCGCGCTCGCCCTCTCGATGATCCCGATCTTCTTCGCCTACGACGGCTGGACCGACTCCACGTATGTCGCGGGCGAGGTGCTGAACCCGCGGCGCGCGATGCCGATCGCGATCCTGCTCGGCACCGTGATCGTGATCGCGGTCTACGTCCTGACCAACCTGGCCTACTTCCATCTGCTCTCGCCGGTGGAGGTCGCGATGAAGGAGCACCAGGCGGTCGGGAGCGAGGTGATGTTCCGGGTCCTCGGCGAAGCGGGGAGCCGCGCGCTCGCGGTGCTCGTCGCCGTCTCCACCTTCGGCACCATCTCGGCGTCGGTCCTCACCGGTCCGCGGGTCACGCTGGCCATGGCGGCCGACGGCCTCTTCTGGCGCCGCGCCGCGCACGTGTCGCCGCGCGGGACCCCCGATTTCGCCCTCTGGCTCCAGGCGGTCCTCTCCGGAATCTGGCTCTGGTGCGCGCACGGGTTCGAGGACGTCTCGGGGTGGTTCGTGACCACGTCGTGGCTCTTCTACGGGCTCGTCACCGCCGCGATCTTCGTGCACCGGCGGCGCGCCGCGGCCGCCACGGCGTCCGACCCGGCCGGCTACCGTACGCCGCTCTATCCGATCACCCCGGTCCTCTTCATCCTCGTCGTGCTCGCGACGATCACGAGCGACCTGATCTCGGGAGGGTGGCGGTCCGCCGCAGGCGTGGGGATCGCGGCGACCGGATTCGTGGTCTACGAAGCCGTGCGCCGCCGCGGGGCCTAGCCGACCCGCCGCGCGTCAGAGACGCCGCAGGCGCGCCGAGAGCATCCCCAGGAGCCCCGTCAGCCCTCCGCAGATCCCGATGATCCCGTACATCTGCGGCGCCGTGATCCGGTCGAGCAGCATCCCCGCGATCGCGACGGAGATGGCGGTCACCCCGAAGACGGTGAAGTTCAGGAGCGAGAAGACGCGTCCCATCCTCGCCGGCGGAACGATGCGCTGGAGGATGACCGCGCGCGGCACGGTGATGAAGGGGATCACGATCGAGTGGAGGAGGAGCACGACGTAGAGGTAGGCGAACGACCGGCAGAAATAGAGGGGCACGTACGTGAAGCCGTCGAGCGCGATCGCCCACAGCAGTACCCACCCCTGCCGCGCGGGGCCGAGCACGCGCCCGACGAGGAGGCTCCCCAGGATCATCCCCACGCCGTAGGCCGACTCGGCGACGGCGAACGCCTTCGCGTCGAGATGGAGCGTGTCCCGCACGAGCACCGCGGTCATGAGCCCCGGACCCATGATGAAGAGGTTGTCGAGCGCGGTCAGGAGGAGGAGCACCACGAGCGTCCGGTCGCGAAGGATCGCGCGCATTCCCTCGAGGAAGTCGCGCATGAGGCCGGGCAGCGGTCCCTCGCCCCGGTGCGCCCGCCCGTAGCCGCGCAGGAGCATGAGGAAGGCGAAGGAGCAGGCGAAGAGCCCGGCGCAGAAGGGGAACGTGGCGCGCACGCTCAACGCCGCGATCACGGCGCCCGCGGCGAGCGGTCCGGCGAGCCACGCGGCCTGCTGCGAGAGCTGGACCCACGCGTTCGCGCGCGGAAGCCTCGGCGCCGCGACGAGCTCCGGGAGGAGCGAGTCGCGCGCCGGATTGAAGAGCACCGAGCCGGTCGCCATGCCGAACGCGATGAGCGCGAGCCCCACCGCGTTCAGGCGGCCCTGGAAGAGAAGGAGCGTCCCGAGCACGAGCAGAGCGGCGCGCCCGAAGTCGGCCCACGCCATCACGCGGCGGCGGTTCCACCGGTCGATGAGGAAGCCCGCGGCGATCCCGAAGAGGAGCGAGGGAAGATAGGCCATCGCCGCCGCTGCGCCGGTCAGCGTCTTCGATCCCGTGAGGTCGAGGACCAGCCAGATGAAGGCGACCTGGAAGATGGAGTCGCCGAACTGCGAGAGAAACTGCGCGGCCCACAGGAACACGAACGGGGAGGACCCGATCCGGGTCCTCCCCGCTGTCACCGGCGGCTCCACGGAACCGCGTGCTTCCTAGGCCGGCTGGAGATTGGGACGGTGCTCCGGGGAGCTGTGCTCGAAGTCCCACATGAAGGGCGGCTCTGCGCCGAGCGCGCGCAGGTACGTGTAGAGCTGACCCCGGTGGTGCAGGTGCTCGTCGAAGACGATCTGGACGCAGAGCCAGCCCGGCGGGCTGAAGTTCCACGGCGTCTCGACGTTGGCGGTCGCCTGCGACTCCGACATCGAGCGGATCGCCTTGTCGGCTTCGTTCCAGGCCTCCTTCAGCGAAGCGACCAGCTCGTCACGGGTGTGCAGCGCGGCGGCCTTCGCGGCCTCGTGCTCCTCGTAGTTCGCGATCTTCCCCTGGATCGCGCCGGTCGCGACGCCGCGCATGGTCTCGGCCATGTGCGTGACCAGCTCCTTGGGGGTGCGCATGTTGGGGATGGGATGTGCGTCGAGTTTGTCGGCCGGGAGCGCCTCGACCACGCGGAGCGTGATGCCGTTCACGAGGCGGAGCTCTTCCCACAGGGTGCGGACGTAAGCGAGGTTCATGGCGGACTCCTTTGTGTTGCGGCGAGACGAAGGCGGGCGCCCGGACGGACGCCCGCCTTTCGGATGCGAGCGCAGGGTCAGTTCGCGGCGGCGAGCACGTCCTTGTTGTTGATGTCGAACGTGATCATGAAGCCGTTCGTACCCTTGTACTCGAAGGCCTTGTCGCCGAGGCGGTAGGCCTCGACTTCGTTCGGCATGAGGACGAAGCCGTTGTTCCGCTTGGTCCCCCAGTACTTGAGATTGTTGATCACCACCGGCTGCTCGCTGTTGCCCGGGAAGCGCTTCAGCGTCACCTCGGCGGCCTTGCCGCCGTCGAGCTTCGCGGTGGCGAGATCCTTCGTGTAGTTCCACTCCATCGGCGCGTCGGCCGCCACCGTGAACGACTTCCACTTCACGGGGTAGACGTGGCCCATGATGGTCTTGATCCCCTCGCGCTGCTCCGGCGTGACGGAGGGATCGAACGTGACGACGGCCCAGTCCATCTCGCCGCCGCTGAACTCGGGGCCGAGGTCGCCGGCCACCCAGAACTTCGCGCCGTCGAGCTTGATCCCGCCGAAGGTGCCCTTGTTCACGCGGAACGCGTTGTTGAACTTGCAGAAGTGCTGCATCTCATGGTTGTCCCCGCTCATCGCCATGTGCTCGGCCGGCTTCGAGTTGAAGTAGCACTGGCAGAACATCGGGCAGGAGCACGCCTCGATGATCGTGGCGTTCATCGCCCAGTTCATCGTGGTCGCGGGGTGGGACGGCTCGGCGCCGAGCGAGACGACGCCGGCGAGGAGCAGGATGCCGATCGCGAGGTGCGGTACCCGGACGCGCATGGACAGACCTCCTTCGATCAGTGGGTCGGGATCATAACAGGGCAGGGTGGTGCGAGCCCCCCGCTGCCCTTTTTACTACTTTGGTATACCCGTTGGGAAGGGAGAACCGGAGGCCGCGCGGTCGATCGCGGGCCGTGACGCGCGCTTTCCCCCGAGCGGGCTAGCGGTCGAGGAGCCGGCGCAGGGCCGCGACCGGAATCCGCCGCGCCATCGCCTCCACGTCGCGCCGTCCGCCGTAGAGCTCGACGACCAGCGTCTCCACGGTCCCGGCGCGCGCCGGCGGCCGGCGTGTTGGAAGCGTGAGCCGGCCGGTGGCGCCCGCCTCGCGGAACGCCCGCTCGAGCGCTGGATCGGCGAGGAGCACCCGGACGATCGCCGGCGCGGTCGCGGCGCGTCCGGGCGGGAGCGGCAGTGCCAGGCGCCCGCCGGGCGAAGGCGTCCCTTCCGCCGACTCCTCCGCGCCGGCCGTGGTGACGAGCACCGCTGCGGCGCCGCGCATGGGGAAGTCGCGAGGCGGCGCCCCTTCGCTCTCGAGACCCGTCGGCAGCGCGATCTCGGAATTCACGAAGACCCGCTGCTCGAAGGAAGGAGGCCCCTCGTCGCCCTCGGGGGTCTCTCCCTTGTAGTAGAGGCGCTCCGCCCGCGCGGCCACGGGCGCCCTCCAGCCGCCCCGTCCATCCTCCCAGGCCGCCTCGGCGTCGGATTGGCTCGTGATCGAGGACGCGTCCAGAACGTGGCCACGAGGCGCGGGAAGGAGCGCGAGCGCGCGCCTGGCCGCGGCGAGCACCCTCGCGCGTTCGCGTGCGGGCGCCGCGCGCTTCAGCGATCCGCCTGAGGAGTACTGGACGCAGGCGTAAGGATCGACGAGGCCGATCCCGACCGCGACCACGACGACGAGGGCGACGAGGTTCCGCTTCATTCAGCGAGGATACGCTCGAGCGCCTCGCGCATCCTAGGGCCCGGGACGAGGAGGCTCACGACCGCGAGATCGTCGCGCGGGAGGTCGTAGAAGTGGGCGGGGTGCACGTGGACGTCGCGCTCGCGCAGCGCCCACTCGGCGAGGTCCTCCCCCGGACGCGGGCCGCCCCGCTCGTGGCGGACGCGCAGCACCGCGGAGAGCCCGGCGCCGCCGCCCTGGGGGACGAGCGACCCCGGATGCGCCTCGGCCGCCTCCTCGATCGCGGCGAGCGACTCGCGAAGGCGCGCCCGGAGCGCGGCCTGATAGCCGTGGCGCAGCGCAAGGAGACGCGGCAGCGCCCACTGCACCGGCGTTCCCACCGAGAGGAAGAGGTCGAGGATCCACTCGAGGCCGGGAAGGATCTCCGCGAGGCGCGCTTCGGGACCCGATGCCGCGATCCACCCGAGCTTGAGCTGCGGCAGTCCGCACGGCTTGGAGATCCCGCCGAGCACGAACGTCGGCACGGCGCGCTCCCCGAGCCGGCTCGCGAGCGTTCCCTCGCGCGGCGGCCAGACGATATCGCCGAAGACCTCGTCCACGATCAGCGCGATCCCCCGCTCGTGACCGAGCGACTCGACGAGCGCGAACTCCTCGGGAGCGAGCCGGGAGCCGGTCGGGTTGTTGGGCTCGACCAGCACCACGGCGCGCGTCCGGTCCGTGAGCGACGCCTCGAGCGAATCGGGGTCGAGGCGCCAGACCCCGTCCCACGCCAACCGGTAGGCGTGCACGCGCGCGCCCTCGGCCCGCGCGAGCGGCTCGATCAGCGGATACGAGGGGCGGGGGACGAGCACCTCGTCGCCGGGCTCGCAGAGGAGCCGGAAGAGGTGCGCGTACGCCTCGCTCGTGCTCGCCGTGAGGAAGACCCGGTCGGGGGAGAGCGCGAAACCCGCGCGGCCGCCCAGGTAGGCGGCCGCCGCCTCCCGCGCGACCGGCAGGCCCCGCGGGTCGGGCTCGTAGCGGAGCGCGCGGCGGTCGGCGAGCGCGGCGAGGACCTCGTCCGGGTCGGGGGCGCCGAGCCCCGCGTCGGTGGGATTGGTCCCGGTGAGGTCGAGCACGTCCCGGCCGACGGCTCGCTTTTCGGCGAGGAGCCGGGCGAGGGGATTGGGCGCGAGGTCGCCCGGGATCCGTTCGGAGGTCATGGCCGAGGGCGCCGCGCGCGTCGCGGCGCGGTCAGTCGGAGCGGCGTTCCCGCGTCGCCGCCTTCCAGGCCATGTTGACCGCGGCGAGGACGATCGAGACGATGAGCGCGGGTCCGATGCCGTTGAAGTCGAAACCGGGCACGATGAACCCGACCAGAATGAGGAGCAGCGCGTTGATGACGAACCAGAAGAGCCCCAGCGTGAGGATGATCAGCGGAAGCGAGACGATCGTGAGGATCGGGCCGAGGATCGCGTTCACCAGCCCGAAGACGAGCGCCGCCACGGCCGCGGCCTGCCAGCTCTTCACCGAGAAGCCCGGCACGACGCTCGCGAGGAGCAGGAACACCAGCGTGATGATCACGAAGTGCAGGAGCATCTTGCCCATGGGACCCCTCCCCTGTCCGGTCCGCGCCCGCTCCGGCGGGCCGGGCCCGGCTCGCGGGCATCCTAGCAAATCCACTGTCGCTTTCGGGCTCCCCGGTGTAGGGTGGCGCTCGCCACGACGTCCGTGGCCGGCGCGTTCGCCCCGCGCCCGGTTTCGCACCCGAGCTACGCCGTTCGGCGCCCACGGGGTTCGTCTCCATCGTCTCCCCAACGAGGAGGAGCGGGCCCATGGAACACGAGTATTGGTACCGCTGCAGCCAGTGCGGGTACATGTACACCCCGCAGCAGGTGCTGGCGCTGGTGCAGCTCCACGCCGCGCGTTCGGGCGAACCCGCGCCCGACCCATCCGAGCTACCGTCCCGCATCCAGTGCCGTAAACGCGGCTGCACGGGGTCGGTCCTCCGCACGAGCTCGATCTTCCAGGAGCGGCGCTAGCCCTTCGTTACGCCGCTCCGGGGCGGGTTTTCCATTGTCCCTCCGAGCCGGGCCCCCCTATACTGCTCGGCTACTGTTTTCGGGGGGAACTGAGACGCGCGATCTCGATCCGCTTTCGAGCCGACTCGGCGAGGTGCTGGAGCGGATCGCGCGAGCCCTCGAGCGATCCGGCCGCCCCGCGGGGTCGGTGCGGCTCCTCGCCGTCACCAAGGGGATCGACGCGGAGCGCGTCCGGGAGGCCTTCAGTCGCGGCGCCAAGGAGCTCGGCGAGAGCCGCGTCCAGGAGGCCGAGCCGAAGATGGCGGAAGTCGGCCCGGGCCCGCGGTGGCACCTGGTCGGGCACCTCCAGACCAACAAGGCGAAGCGGGCGGTCCTCCTGTTCGACGAGATCCATTCGATCGACTCGGATCGCCTCGCCGACGAGGTCGGCCGGCGCGCCGCGGACGCGGGACGCGTCCTCGACGCCTGGGTCGAGGTGAACACCTCGGGCGATCCGGGCAAGACCGGCGTCGCTCCCGGCGAGGCGCTCGCCCTTGTCGAGCGGGTCGCCGGGATCGCCGCGCTCCGCCGGGCGGGGCTCATGACCATCGGCCCGCTCGAAGGGGGCGAAGCGGGAGCGCGGGCCTCGTTCCGCGCCCTCCGCGCCCTTCGCGACGGCATGATCACCCGCGGGCTGCTGCCCGCGGGTGCGGGCTTGTCGATGGGGATGACGGACGACTTCGAGGTGGCCATCGAAGAAGGCGCGACCGTGGTCCGGATCGGATCCGCGATCTTCGGATCGCGGGGAGCGCGGGCGTAGCGGCGTGCGGATCCCCGTCACCGTGCAGCCCAAGAGCCGCGTGAACGAGATCCGCGCCTCGCGCGCCGAGGGAACGGTGCGGATCCGCGTGACGGCGCCGCCCGAGGATGGGCGCGCGAACCGGGCCGTGCTCGACCTCCTGCGCGAGCGGCTCGACCTTCCGCGATCGGCGATCCGGATCGCGGGCGGCCCCGCTTCGCGGAAGAAGTGGATCGAGATCGACGGCGTGGAGGAGGCGGAACTATGGCGCAGGCTGGAAGCGGAGTCGTGAACCACCCGTCCGTTTCGACGGACGACCTGCCGCGCCGGATCGAAGCGGCGCGGGCCTTCATCGCCTCGCGCACGAAGGTGCGCCCCGAGGCGGCGATCATCCTCGGGAGCGGCCTCGGCCGCTTTGCCGAGGCGATGCGCGACGCCGACGTGATCCCCTACGAGGAGATCCCCGGTTTCCCCACGACCTCGGTCGAGAGTCACGCGGGGGATCTCGTCCTCGGGATGCTGGGCGGGAAGCCGACGGCCGTCCTCAACGGGCGCGTCCACTACTACGAAGGCTACGGCATGGCGCAGGTCGCCTTCCCGGTCCGCGTGGCGCGCGCCCTCGGCGCCCACACCCTGATCGCGACCAACGCCGCGGGCGGAATGAACCCGCTCTACCAGCCGGCCGACATCGTGGCCATCGTCGACCACATCAACCTGATGGGCGACAACCCGCTCATCGGGCCGAACCACGACGAGCTCGGACCGCGATTCCCGGACATGTCCGAGCCCTACGACCGCTCGCTCCTCGCCCTGGCGAAGGAGACGGCCCTGGCCGAGGGGATCGCGCTCCGCGAGGGAGTTCTCGTCGGCGTCGCAGGCCCGAATCTCGAGACCCGTGCCGAGTACCGCTTCCTCCGCTGGGCCGGCGCCGATCTCGTGAGCATGTCGCTCGTCCCCGAGACCATCGCGGCGGTGCACGGCGGCATGCGCGTCCTCGCCTTCGCGGTCGTGACCGATCTCTGTCTCCCCGACGCGCTCGAGCCGGCCGAGATCGGGAAGATCCTCGCCCACGCCGCGAAGGCCGAGCCGGTCCTCACGCGCCTCGTCACGCGCGTGCTCGAGCGCATGCCCGCGCCGGCGCGCGCCGCGGAGCGCTGATGCCCGAGACCGCCGAGCGCTTCCGGCCGCTCTCGACCAAGCTCGATCCCTCCGAGTCCGAGCTCGCGATCCTCGCGCTCTGGAGGGAGATCGACGCGTTCGAGGAGGGGCTCCGGCGCCGCGCCCAGGACCCGAAGTTCATCTTCTACGAGGGCCCGCCCACCGCGAACGGCCCGCCCGGCGTGCACCACGTCATCTCGCGCACGCTGAAGGACATCGTCTGCCGCTACCAGTCGATGACGGGCCACTACGTTCCGCGCAAGGGGGGCTGGGACACGCACGGCCTGCCGGTCGAGATCGAGGTCGAGCGCGAGCTCCACATCAGCGGGAAGGACCAGATCGAGAAGTTCGGGATCGCCGAGTTCAACGCGCGCTGCCGGGCGAGCGTGCTCCGCTACGAGGCGGAGTGGCGCCGGAACACCGAGCGGATCGGCTACTGGCTCGACATGGACCACCCGTACGTCACGTTCCACAACGAGTACATGGAGTCGGTCTGGTGGCTGCTCCAGCAGATCTGGGACGCGGGGCTCCTCTACCAGGGGCACAAGATCGTCCCCTACTGCCCGCGCTGCGGCACGCCGTTGTCGAGCCACGAGGTCGCGCAGGGGTTCAACGACGTGACCGAGCCCTCGGTCACGGTGAAGTTCGCGCTGCGGGACGAGCCCGGCGCCTACGTCCTCGCCTGGACGACGACGCCCTGGACGCTCCCGGGCAATGTCGCCCTCGCGGTCAACCCCGACATCGACTATGTGCTCGTGCGCCAGACGAAGGACGGAAGGGACGAGCGCTACTACCTGGCCGAATCGAGGCTCGAGCAGCTCGAGGGGGCCTACACGATCGAGCGGCGGATGAAGGGGAGGGAGCTGAAGGGGAAGCGCTACCGGCCTCTCTTCGACTTCATCGACCTGGCCGCGGTCACGGGGAAGGACGCCTACTACGTCGTCGAAGCTCCCTTCGTCACGACCGAGGACGGCACCGGCGTCGTGCACACAGCCGTCATGTACGGCGAGGACGACTACCAACTCGGCCTCCGGCTCGACCTGCCGCAGCGCCACACCGTCGACCCGCAGGGGCGCTTCACGGCGGAGGTGACGCCGTGGGCCGGACGCTTCGTGAAGGACGCCGAGGCCGAGATCCGCGCCTGGCTCGCCGCGCACGGCGAGCTCTACCGCGAAGAGATGACGACGCACGCCTATCCCTTCTGCTGGCGCTGCGACTCGCCGCTCCTCTACTACGCCTGGAAGACCTGGTACATCGCCACCACCCGCATCCGCGAGAAGCTCGTGGCCGCGAACCGCACCGTCGCCTGGCATCCGCCCGAGATCGGCGCGAACCGGTTCGGGAACTGGCTCGAGAACAACGTCGACTGGGCGCTCTCGCGGAATCGCTACTGGGGTACGCCGCTCCCGATCTGGCGCTGCGAGGGGTGCGGCTCCGACCGGTGCGTCGGGAGCGTGGCCGAGCTCCGGCAGGGGAAGGGGCTCGAGGAGCCGCTCGACCTCCATCGTCCCCATGTCGACCGGGTCACGTTCGCCTGCTCGGGATGCGGCGGCACGATGCGCCGGGTCACCGAGGTGATCGACGTCTGGTTCGACTCGGGGGCGATGCCGTTTGCGCAGTGGCACTATCCCTTCGAGAACCGCGAGGCGTTCGAGGCATTCTTCCCGGCCGACTTCATCGCCGAGGCGATGGACCAGACGCGCGGGTGGTTCTACACGCTGCTCGCCATCAGCGTCATGGTGAAGGAGACGGCGCCGTACCGGAACGTGCTCCCGAACGAGCTCATCCTCGACAAGGTCGGAAAGAAGATGAGCAAGTCCCGCGGGAACGCCGTCGATCCGAACCAGCTCCTCCAGACGCGCGGCGCCGACGCGCTCCGCGTCTACCTGATCGCGACGAGCCCGCCGTGGACCCCGATCCGCTTCGACGTGGACGGCGTCACCGAGATCGCGAAGAAGCTCCTCGGGACGCTCCGCAACACGGCGCAGTTCTTCGTCCTCTACGCGAACATCGACCGCTACGACCCGGCGGCGAAGGAGCCCTCGCGGCCGAGCCTCCTCGACCGCTGGATCCGCTCGCGCCTCCACTCGCTGATCCGCGCCTGCCGCGCCTCGCTCGACGACTACGAGCTGACCCGCGGCGCGCGCGCCATCCAGGAGTTCGTCGTGGAGGAGCTCTCCAACTGGTACGTCCGCCGGTCGCGGCGCCGGTTCTGGAAGGCGGGCGATCCGGCCGACAAGCGCGCCGCCTACGACACGCTCTTCACCTGTCTCGAGACGGTCTCGCGGCTCCTCGCGCCCTACGCTCCCTTCATCACGGAGGAGCTGCACCAGCACATCGTCCGCCCGGCGTTCCCGGAGGCCCCGATGAGCGTCCACTGGACCGACTACCCCGTTGCGGACACCGCCGCGGTGGACGAGGAGCTAAGTGAGGCAATGGCCCTCGCGCAGACGATTGTCACACTGGGACGCGCGGCCAGGAGTGCCGCCTCGATTCGGGTCAGACAGCCCCTCAAGGAAGTCGCTGTTCACGCGCCGTTTCGGGGTGAAAGCGTGAATCGGATGCTCCTTTCCCTCGCGGAAGTCATCAAAGATGAGCTTAACGTGAAGGAATTCAGGCTGGCCTTTGGGCCTGATGAATTCCTTGAGTGGAGGGCAAAGCCGAATTTCCCCGTTCTGGGGAAGAAAGCCGGGCCGGCCATGAAATCACTGAGTGCCGCCATACAATCCGCATCTCGTGAGATTGCTGAGGCTTACTTTGGGCTCGACGAACTGTGGAGCGTAGAACTCGAGGCGGACGGTCGGCAGTTCAAGCTCTCAAAGGATGATGTCCTGGTTGAGGAACACTCGATCAGTCCCTGGTCGGCTAAGAGCGATCGAATGCTCACCGTGGCCGTCGACACCACGCTCGACGACGCCCTCCGGGACGAGGGCCTGGTGCGGGAGCTGGCGCACCGGGTGCAGGCGCTCCGCAAGAGCGCCGATTTCGACGTGACGGACCGGATCCGCCTCTACGGGGAGCTGTCGCCCGGTCTGCGACGCGCGTTCGAGCGGCACGAGGAGTCGTTCAAGGACGAAGTCCTCGCCGTGGAGCTCGTGCCGGGAACGAAGGGCGGGGAAGCGGTCGAGAGCTGGAGCTTCGACGGAGAGCAGGCCCGCGTCGGCATCGAGCGGGTATCCAAAGGAGGCTGACGTTGCTCAACAAGAAAGATCTGAAGCATTTCGAGGACCGGCTCCTCGAGGAGCGGAAGAAGCTCCTCGGCCAGCTCGGCTATCTCGAGAAGACGCTCAACCAGACGCAGCGCGACTCCGCGGGAGACCTGTCCGCGTACTCGTTCCACATGGCGGACATGGGCACCGACGCGATGGAGCGCGAGAAGACGTTCCTGTTCGCCTCGGCCGAGGGGCGGCTGCTCTACAACGTGGACCAGGCGCTCCGCCGTCTCTACCGCAACGAGTACGGCATCTGCCAGTCGTGCGGCAAGGAGATCGCGAAGGCGCGCCTCGACGCCATTCCCCACGCGAGCCTCTGCGTGGCCTGCCAGGAGAAGCAGGAGAAAGAGACGAACGCGGCCCGCGGATGACGCGGCGCACCTCGCTCTTCCTCGCCTGCGCGGCGGCCGTGGTCGTATTGGACCAGGCCACCAAACGGGTGGCGGCCTCCCGCCTGGAGACGGGGGAGTCCGTTTCCGTTCTCGGTGATTTCATCCGCCTCACTTTGGTGCACAATACGGGCGCGGCGTTCGGCCTCTTCCCGGGCAGCCGCCTGCCGTTCATCGTGGTCTCCGTGCTCGCGATCGGAGTGGTGCTCTACCTCTTCCTGCGCGAGACCTATCGGAGTGTGACGAACCGCGTGCTCCTGGGTTGTATCCTGGGGGGCGCGATCGGCAATCTGGTCGACCGCGTCCGACTCGGTTGGGTGGTCGACTTCATCGACATGGGCGTCGGAACGACCCGCTGGCCGGTCTTCAACGTCGCGGACAGCGCCGTCACCCTGGGAGTGCTCCTGCTTGCCTGGAATCTCGCGCGGTCCGGACGCGTCGCCGCCCCTCATCCCGAAGACCCATCTCGTGCCGGCGTCCCGGGCGGGTGAGCGGCTCGACCGCTACCTGGCCGAGGTCGAGCGCACTCTCTCCCGCTCCGCGGTCAAGAACCTGATCGACGAAGGGCACGTTCGCGTCAACGACGGGCCCGCCCGCGCGAGCCGCCGCATGAAGGTCGGCGACCGCGTGCTCGTGACCCGCCCGCGGCGCGAGCCGTCGTCGCTCGCCGCCGAGCCGATCCCGATCGAGGTGGTCTACGAGGACGACGCGGTCGCGGTCGTGTACAAGCCGGCCGGAATGGTCGTCCACCCTGCGGTGGGGCACCGCACCGGTACCCTCGTCCACGCGCTCCTGCACCGGTTCTCCGGCCTTTCGTCCGCGAACGGCGCGGAGCGGCCCGGCATCGTGCATCGCCTGGACAAGGGGACCTCGGGGCTCCTCCTCATCGCCCGCACCGAGGAGGCGCACCGCGATCTCGCCCGTCAGATCGAGGCGCGCGAGGTGAAGCGGATCTATCGCGCCATCGTCTGGGGGCACCCGAAGACGCGCGAAGGACGGATCGAGGCTCCGCTCGCGCGGAGCCGGAGCGACCGGAAGAAGATCGCAGTGGTGACCCGCGGCGGACGCTTCGCGGCGACGCGCTTCCGCGTGGAGCGCCTCCTCCCCGATTTCGCGGAGCTCCTCCTCTCGCTCGAGACCGGCCGCACGCACCAGATCCGCGTGCATCTCGCGCATGTCGGCCTTCCCGTCTTCGGCGACGCCGATTATGGCGGACGCCGGGGGCCGCTCCTCCGCCTCTCGCCGGCGCGGCGCGCGCGCGTGGCGCTCGCGCTCGCCGAGCTCGACCACCAGGCGCTCCACGCGGAGACCCTCGCGTTCCGCCATCCCGTCACGCGCCGGCCGATGGAGCTCACGCGCCCCGTTCCCGAAGAGTTCGCGGCGGCGCTCGAGGCGCTCGCGTGCGGGTCCTAGGCGTGGACTTCGGCCTCCGGAAGATCGGGCTCGCGCTCTCGGACGAGGAGGCGCGCCTCGCGAGCCCGCTCCGCGCGCTCGCGGTCGACTCGGCCGCCGAGGCGCCCGGCGCCGTGGCCGCGGCGGCCCGCGAGGTCGAGGCGGGGGTCATCGTGGTCGGGGCGCCGCTCGGGCTCGAGGGCGAGGAGGGTCGGATCGAGCTCCGCCGCGTGCGGCGGTTCGCGCAGGCGCTCCGGCGCGCGACCGGGCTCCCGGTCCATCTCGTCGACGAGAGCCTGAGCAGCCGCGAGGCAGAGGAGGGCGCGGGCGCCGGGGGTGCGGCGGCCCCAGGCGGCGGGCGTTCCCGCGCGGCCCGGGACGGCGCCAAGGACGCCCTCCACTCGGCGGCGGCGGCCGTGATCCTGCAGCGATGGATCGACGAGGCGCCGCGCCGCGCCTCACGCACGGCCCGGGGTGCTCCGTGAGGCGCCGGCAGCGGATCCGCCACACGCTCGTCCTCGGCGGGATCGTCGGCATCCTCGTCCTCTCGGGGATCCTGTTCTTCCCCTCGAGCGTGACGCGCCGCTACGAGACGCGCGAGGTGCTCATCCCCAAGGGAGCGAAGATCGAGCAGATCGCGACCATTCTCCACGCCCAGGGTCTCATCGGAAACCCCAAGCTCTTCGTGCTCGCGGCGCGGGTCCTCGGCTACGACCGGGAGCTCAAGGCCGGCCGCTTCACGATCCCGATCGGCTCGAGCATCTACCGGATTCTCGGCCAGCTCGCCCACGGGATGGCGAAGCAGGACATGGTCACCATTCCCGAGGGATACCGCGCGGACCAGGTCGCGGCGGTCCTCTACGAACGGGCCAAGATCGATCCCATGGCCTTCATGGCGCTGGTGGGGGACTCGGCGTTCGCCCATTCCCTCGGCGTCTCATCGAGCCGGCTCGAGGGGTACCTCTATCCGGACACCTACCCGTTCTATCCGCTCCTCACCCCCGAGGACTGCGCCCGGGTCATGGTGGAGCGGGCGCTCCGGGTTTTCGGCGAGGAGATGGCGCTCCCCGGGGCCAAGGAGGGGCTCTCCCTCCACCAGCTCGTGACCCTCGCCTCCATCGTGGAAGCCGAGGCGCAGGTCCCCTCCGAGCGCCCGCGGATCGCCGCGGTCTTCTACAATCGGCTGCGCCAGGGAATGATGCTGCAGTCCGATCCGACCGTCCTGTACGCTCTCGGCCTCTGGAAGCAGCGCACCTTCTACAGGGATCTGGACGTGAAATCCCCCTATAACACCTACCGGAACCGGGGCCTCCCGCCCGGGCCGATCTGCAGCCCGGGGCGCGCCGCGGTGCACGCGGTGCTCTTCCCGAGCCCCGACTCGACCGAGCTCTACTTCGTGGCGCGCGGCGACGGGACGCACATCTTCTCGCGCAGCTGGGAGGACCATCTGAAGGCGATCGCCCACGTGCGCGCCCTGGCGCGCCGTGAGTCGACCCTCGTCCCCGAGGGGCTTCCCATGGAGCAGCCGCAGATGCGCGCCGGCCCGATCGGCCCGGCGCCTCCGTCGCTCCGGGCGACCCCGGCGCCCGCCGGGAAGACGGTCGCGGCGGAGAGCACGGCGGCTCGCGAGACGTCCCGCGAGGGGACACGCGAGAGCATGCGCCCGGCCTCCCGCCGGCGGGTCCATCGATGAGGGCGACGCCCGGCGCCGGAGCGGCCGCGAGGCTCTATGTCGGATCGCGCGGCCCGGGGGACGCGCTCGAGGTGAAGCGCGCCGCCCTGGCCGGCCTCTTCGCGGGGATGGGCCGGACGCTCGTCGCTTACTCGGGGGGCGTCGATTCGACGCTGCTCCTGGTCGAGGCGAGGGCCGCGCTGGGCGAGGACGCCGTGGGGGTGATCGCGAGGAGCCCCTCGCTCCCAGCCTCGGAGCTCGACCTTGCGCTCCGGACGGCGGCCGAGGCGGGAGCCGCGGTGCGGGTCGTCGAGACGCGGGAGCTCGACCGCCCGCTCTATCGCGCGAACGAGGGGGACCGCTGCTACCACTGCAAGGCCGAGCTGTTCGAGCGGCTCGGGGCGATGGCGGAGCGGGAGGGTTTCGCCTCGCTCGCCTACGGCGCCGTGACGGACGATCTGGGCGATGTCCGGCCCGGGATGGAGGCGGCCCGGGCCTTCCGCGTGCGGGCCCCGCTCCTCGAGGCGGGGCTCTCGAAGCTCGATGTCCGGCTCCTCGCCCGCAAGCGAGGGCTTCGGGTCTGGGACAAGCCGCAGGCGGCCTGTCTCGCGTCGCGGATCCCGGTCGGGTCGGAGGTGACCGCCGAAAAACTCCGTCAGGTCGAGGGGGCCGAGGAGTGGATCCGGGCTGTCTTCGGCGTCCGGGTCCTCCGAGTTCGACATGTCGGAGACACGGCCCGGATCGAGGTCGATCCGCTCGAGGTCCCACTGTTGAATACGGCGCAGGCGCTCCGTAAACTCGAACTTGGCCTGCAAGTCCATGGATTTTCGCGAGTTGAGGTTGATCCACGCGGTTACCGCCGCGCGGACCCGATTCCGGTGATTTCAGCGGCGAAAGCCGGGGAGGTGGGCGATGGCGACCGCAGGTGAGGCCAGGCGCAAGGCGCGGCGCGTCGAGGGGCGGAAGCCCGTGGAGCGCACCGACGTGGATCTCCCATTCACGCGTAAGAACTACATTTTATTTGGGATAGGGGCCCTCACGATCATCGCCGGATACGTCTTCCTCTCCCACGGCTCGATCACGGCCGCGCCGATCCTTCTCCTGCTCGGCTATCTCGTTTTGATTCCGTGGGGTATACTGGCCAAATAGGGCGAATAGCTCAGCTGGTAGAGCACTTGCCTTACACGCAAGGGGTCACAGGTTCGAACCCTGTTTCGCCCACCATTCCTGTCCCCCAGGCCCTCCCGAAGGCGTTCTAGTCCTTGACTTTGCTCCGAGAAGCTGGTAAGCTCTTCGGGTGAATCAGAGCGCACCTTGAGGGCCAGCATCCACGCCCACGGAGCGCTTCGGGCATAAGTCCTTTCAACGACTACTCCTATTCTGAATAAGCAAAACGGAATTGCCCGAAAGGAGGTGTTTCGGACCGCCACGGTAACACCCTTACCACTTCGTTCTCAGGCTTCCCTTTTTGCATCCGTTTGGTAAGACGCAGCGGTAAGACCCTAGGAGGTGTAAAGATGTTGAAAGTGGCCAAGCTGGGCACTGCGATCGCAGCAGTTTTGGCATGGATCGTCCCGGCTGCCTATGCGGGTGTTCCGGACACGAACCAGTCGTTCTACGTGCCGCAGGTGGGAACAGTGGCGACGCCGACGGAGGGTACGGCCGCGACTCGGTTGTTCCGTGCGTGTCCGAACAACGATGGCGGATCGAGCCTTCCGAACAGCGCCC
>JBLMWD010000081.1:0-26529 GCA_050257045.1 Bacteroidota bacterium
GGCGCGCGGCCGAGAGCCGCCTTCCCCGTCTTCGGGAGGAGGGGCGCGAGCGCCTGCGCGAGCTGCTCGGCGCCGAGCGCTACGCGCGCGCCATCGAGCAGCGGATGGCGCGCGTCGCCGAACACCCCGGTCTCTCCGCGCGCCTGATCGAGCACTTCGCCGCGCACCCCGACGACGCGGGCGCGCCGGCTCCCGACACGCTCCTCCTCGCCTCGGTGCGGCTGCTCGAGGGAGACCTCGCCGAGGGCGTCCCCGAGCGGATCTACGCGCTCATCGCCGAAGGCGGCCCGCTCTACGCGCGCTTCCGCGCGCGGCCGCCGGAGCCCGAGACGGCCGAAGCGCTCGAACGGACCGTGCTCCACTGGGGTGGGAGCGAGCGGCGCCTCACGCCGATCATCGAAGTCCTCCAGGAGATCGGCCTCGGCGGGCTCGGGGACGAGTACGAGCGTCGACGCCGGGCACGCGCGGAAGTGCTCCTCGAAGGGCGGAGCACCGAGGACGTCGACACGCAGTTCACGCTCATGACGCGCACCACGTACGACCGGCTGCAGGAGGAGATGGGCAAGGTCGCGCGCGACCTCAAGACGTCGATCCCCGCGGCGATCGAGAAGGCGCGCGCCCTCGGCGACCTGCGCGAGAACGCCGAGTACGAAGCGGCGAAGCAGCGCCAGGCGAACGCGGCGGCCCGGCTCAAGGAGTTGATGGGGATGATCCAGCGCGCGCGCCTCATCGAGAACCTGGACGTCGACACCTCCCGCATCGGCGTCGGAACCGAGACGACGCTCCGCCCGGAGGGGAACGGCGAGCCCCCGATCACCTTCTGGATCCTGGGCGAGGGAGACGGGGCGATCGCCCCGGGCGTCCTCTCGTATCGCGCGCCGCTCGCGAGGAACCTCCTCGGCAAGGAGGTCGGGGCGGAAGTGGAGCTGGCCCTGGAGCAGGGGCCGCGGCGCTACAAGGTCGAATCGATCCGAAAGCGGCTACCCGAAGCGGCCACGTAGCATCTGATAGAATACCGTCTCATCCCGAGAACCGGAGATACCGGCGGGCCCGCGGGGCCGCCCGGTCATCCAAGGAAAGGAGCTCCCTCATGGCGAAACACCCCGTTCGGCCGCTCCCCTATGCCAACGATGCGCTCAAGGGAATCGGCTCGAAGACGATGGAGATCCACCACGACAAGCTGTACGCGGGCTACGTGAACAAGCGGAACGAGATCGAGGAGTCGCTCCAGAAGGTCGACCGCAGCAAGGCGAACCAGATCTACAGCGAGATGCGCGGGCTCAAGGCGGAGGAGACGTTCGCCGCGAACGGACAGATCCTGCACGAGATCTATTTCGCGATCATGGGCGGCGACGGGCAGCCGAAGGGCGAAGTCGTCGACAAGATCAAGGAGGACTTCGGCACGTTCGCCGCGTGGGAGGAGGACTTCAAGGCCTCCGCGATGTGCGCGCGCGGCTGGGTGGTGCTCGCCTATGACCCGACCGACGGACGGCTGCACAACTTCATCGGCGACGCCCAGAACCAGGGCGGCGTCTGGGGGACGACGCCGGTCCTGAACTGCGACACGTACGAGCACTCCTACTTCATCGACTACGGCTCGGACCGCAAGGCGTACGTCGAGGCGTTCATGCGGAACATCAACTGGGACGAGGTGAACCGCCGCTACCTCGGCGCGACCAGCATGGCGATGGCGAACAAGAAGTAGCCCCCGCCTTCACGTTGCACTCGGACGGGCGTCCGTGCGTTTTGCACGGCGCCCGTTTTCACATTCCCCGCGAGCCTCCCTCGGCACGCGCGCGCAACACGCTGCGACGCGCCGTGCTGCGCCGCCCCCGCGCGCCGCTGCGCCATGGCATGTTCGTTGCGTTACCGGCCTCGGGGTTTCGTATCTCTTCCTTCCCGCTTCATACGCGATGGGGATCGCGAAGGCCAAGGAGACCGACATGAAGACGCTCAGGTTGCTCGCGCTCGCGGCGCTCGTGGGGACGGCGCTGGTGGCGCTCGGAGGATGCACCAGCACGTCCAGCCGCGCCATCCTCACGGTCGTTTCCGTGAACGACGGGAACGTCTTCTACAGCGACCTCCTCTCCGACTCCGGGACGGTCGTGGCCGACGAAGCGAAGATCACGCTCGGCAACATCCAGAACGATGGCGGCGCCCCGCTGGCGCCGGACAGCCCCTTCTCCACGATCGTCGTGACCGGCTACACGGTCACGTTCGACAACGGAATCTATCCGCCCTACTCGGCCGGGCTCACGCTGCGCGTTCCCTCGGGCGGCCAAGTCGATGGCTCGATCGCGCTGGACAACCTCGCCTCCAAGGCCGCAGTGCCGGCCGGCACGGCGACCGCCACCACGGCGCGGATCACGATCAACGGATTCGTGCTGACCAACGGCGGGAACAACGGCGATCAGGTGCAGGCGCTCGCGAGTCTTCCGGTGCAGATCGCGAACTTCAAGGACAGCTCCATCCCCTGACGTCTCGCGACACGCGATCCCCGACGGCCCGGTCCGCGACGAGCGGATCGGGCCGAATCGTTTAGAGCAGCGGCTCGGGTGCGGTGACCGCGGGCGCCGGCACGACGACCGGTTCCGTCGCGAGCGGCACCTCCGCGAGCCCGGCCCGCTTCAGCGCCAGGATCGTCCCCCACCGCCGCACCGAGTCGAGGAGCATCGTCGCGACCAGGAGGAGGAGCACGATGCTCAGGATGCCGTCGAGGTAGGCCACCAGCGGCCCCTTGTCCGCGACATAGGCGGGCGAGAGGTAGCGGAAGGTGTTGAGCACGCCCGCCGTCATGGTGCTCACGGTGAGGAAGGCGAGCGGCACCAGCGTGACGAGCGCGTAGGGCGCGGGGCGCTGGCGGAGCAGGAACGTCGTCCCGACCGCGAGCGCGATCACCGCGAGGAGCTGGTTCGAGACGCCGAAGAGCGGCCAGATCGTGTCGATGCTCCCCGTCACGGTGAGGAACCCCCAGGCGAAGCAGACGAGCGCGCCGACGCCCGCGACGGCGGCGACGTTCCGCGTCGAGCCGAGCGGCGCCCACACGCGGCCGAGCACGTCCTGGAAGAGGTAGCGCGCGACGCGCGTGCCGGTGTCGAGCGCGGTCAGGATGAAGACCGCCTCGAACATGATCGCGAAGTGGTACCAGTAGGCCATCAGATGGCCCATCCCCGGGATCTGGCGCAGGATGTTCGCCATCCCCACCGCGAGCGAGACCGCGCCGCCGGTTCTCCCCTGGAGCGTCTGCTCGCCCACCAGGCGCGTGAGCTCGCCGAGCTGCACCGGGTGGATGCCCAGCGCCGCCACCGCCTTCGGCACGCCGTTGATCAGGAAGTAGTCGCTCGGGACGAGGGTCGTCGCGGCGACCAGGGCCATGATCGCGACGACGCCCTCCGTGAGCATCGCGCCGTAGCCGATGAACCGGATGCTCCCTTCGTCGGGAATCATGCGCGGCGTGGTGCCCGATCCGATCAGCGCGTGGAAGCCGCTGATGGCGCCGCAGGCGATCACGATGAAGCAGAATGGGAAGACCTTCATCCCCGGAAGGACCGGCCCGGTCCCGTTCACGAACGGCGTGATCGCGGGCATCAGGAGCTTCGGGTGCACGATCGCGACCCCGATCACGAGGAGCGCGATCGTCCCGATCTTCATGTAGGTGGAGAGGTAGTCGCGGGGGCAGAGCAGGAGCCAGACCGGCAGCGTGGCCGCGATGAAGCCGTAGACCGGGAGCGCGATCCCGAGCGCGCGCGGCGAGAGCGTGAACCACTTCGCGTACGGCGAAGCGACGAGCCACGGCCCGAGGAACACGGCGGCGAGGATCAGCGCGACCCCGATGAGGCTCCCCTCCACGACCTTCCCCGGGCGGATCCGGTACATGTAGAGGCCGAAGAGGAGCGCGGCCGGGATCGTCATCGCCACCGTGAACGTGCCCCAGGGGGAATGCGCGAGCGCGTTCACGACCACGATGCCGAGTCCCGCGAGCAGGAGCAGGACGATGAAGAGGATCGCCGCGGTCGCGGCGCCGTGCGCGACGGGGCCGATCTCGCGGCGCGCCATCTCGGAGAGCGGGGCGGCGCGGTGGCGCACCGACGCGAAGAGGATGATGAAGTCGTGCACGGCGCCGCCGAGCGCCGCGCCGATCAGGATCCAGAGTGCGCCCGGGAGGTAGCCGAACTGCGCCGCGAGCACCGGCCCGATGAGCGGCCCCGACGCGGCGATCGCAGCGAAGTGGTGTCCGAAGAGGACGTACCGGTTGGTCCGGACGTAATCGCGCCCGTCGGCCATCGTGACCGCCGGCGTGGGACGCGAGGGATCGACGCGCGCGACCTTCTGGGCGACGAACGCGCCGTAGTAGCGGTAGGCGGCCGCGAAGAGGACGATCGCGAGAAGCGGCAGGACGAGCGAGTTCACGCGCCTCCGCTTCTAGTGCTCTCCACCCGACGCGGGAGCGGAAGCCGGCGCCGCGGACCCGGCGTGCGGCACGACCTTGGTGATCACGATCCCCCAGGCGTCGGCCCGATGGTAGACCTTCCCCGAGACGTCCACCTTCTGGTGGATATATCCACGCACGGGATCGTTCGGGTTCTGGCCCGGCAGCTCGCCCGCGATGAAGTAGATCCGGTCGGCCGTGCGGTCGTAGAGCGCCAGGGTCTGGCCCGAGCGGACGCAGTCGACGGCGCACTGGAAGTGCCCCGGACCGATCGACTTCGACCCGGCCTCGAGGAAGCAGGCCGGGTCCATGACCTCGGCGACGATGGTCATGAACTTCCCCTGGTCGCCTTCCTTCGGACCCGACATGTCGTGATGGTGGCCGGCCATCGGATCGACGGTCTTCGAAGCGGCCGGCTTCGAGCCGGCCTTCGGCGCGGACTTCGACGGAGGAGCGGGCGCGGAAGCGCCGAGCGCAGCGACGAGCGCAGCGGCCGCGAGGACGGAGACGATATGGTGTCGACGGATCATGCGATGTGGCTCCTTCCGCGCCCCTGGGTTTCTTCTACGGCGTTTCCGCCGCGAGCTTCGCGTTGAACGCTTCGATCGAGGTCACCTGGATTCCGAGCGCTCCGCCGCGCGCGAAGACACGCCCCTTCACGACGACCGGCTGCCCGACGAAATCCACGACGCCCTTGTTCGGATCCTCGCCGGGCTTGCTCGCCGCGAGGATGTAGACCTTGTTCGTCTTCTTCTCGAGGATGGCGAGCGTCTGCCCCGCCTTGGCGCACGAAGCGGCGCACTCGGCGTGTCCTTTCCCGCTCACGCCGTTGATGATCCAGCATGCCGGGTCGATCACTTCGCCGACGATCGAGCGCGGGCCGGTGGCGGCCGCCTTCATCGGAGCGGACCCCTTCGCCTTGGCGCCTGCCGCATCAGCCTTCGCCGGCGTCGCGGACACCGGCTTCACGGTCGCGGAGATGGAGGGCATCTTCGCCGGCGTGGCGGGCTTGGCGGCGGTCGTCACGGCCTTCGCAGGCTTCGCGGCCGGAGCGGGCGCGGTGGTCCCCTGGGCGGAAGCCGAGGCGGCGAACACCAGCGTGGACAGCAGGATACCCGCGAATCCCTGTTTCGACCCGAGCATTCCCTGGCCTCCTTGGAAGCGATCCGGTACGGCGCTCTGCGGTGGGGTTTCTCGTCCGCGAGCGTAGCAAAGGAGGCGTACCCGCGGCAAGGACAGCGGGTTCCCGGAGATGCTATGCTGCGCGAAACTGTCCCGACAACCGAGGAGATGCCATGCCCCAGCCGTCGCGGCGAACCAGCTTGATTCCGTTTTCCCCGATCCGGACCATGTTCCGCCTGGCCGACGAGATGGAGCGCGCGGGCGGCGGCCCGGTCTTTCGGCTGCACGTCGGCGACCCCGATTTCGCGCCGCCGGAGAGCGTGGTCGAAGCCACCGCCGCGGCGCTGCGCGGCGGGAAGACCCACTACGCGCCGACCGCGGGCGTCCACGAGCTGCGCGTTGCGCTCGCCGAGAAGGCGCGCCGGAAGAACGGCCTCGCGGCCACGGCCGAGCACGTGATCGTGACGCCCGGCTCGACGCAGGCGCTCTTCGCCGTGATGGAGACGATGTTCGGCGTGGGCGAGGAGATCCTCCTCCCCGAGATCTACTGGCCGAACTACATCCAGGAGGTGCTGCTCCTCGGCGGCCGGCCCGTCTTCTATCCGCTCGGCAAGGGCTATCAGCCCGACCTCGAGGAGGCGCGCCGGCGGATCACCCCGCGCACGCGGGCCATCCTGATCAACAGCCCGAGCAACCCGACCGGCGCGGTCTTCCCCGAGGCGACGCTGCGCGCGTTCTGGGAAATGGCGCGCGAGCGGGACCTGTGGATCCTGAGCGACGAGGCGTACGAGGACTTCGTCTTCCGCGGAGCGCACGTCTCGACGGCATCGTTCGAGCGCGATCTTCCCGAGTCGGAGCGCCGCGTCTTCACCCTCTTCACCTTCTCGAAGTCGTACGCGATGACGGGGCTCCGCCTCGGCTACGTGATCTGCCCGACGCTCTACACGGCGACGCTCCTCCGGAAGTGCCAGGAGCCGCTCGTCGCGAGCGCGGCGATGCCGATCCAAGTCGGCGCGCTCCCCGCGGCGCGCGATCCGGAGGGGACGGGGGTCGCGACGATGCGCGACACCTACCGCCGGCGGCGCGACATGGCGGTCGCGATCTTGAAACCCGCAGGGCTCGCCGACTACGAGCCGGAGGGCGCCTTCTACATCATGGCCGACGTCTCCTCGACGGGAATGACCGGGGACGAGTTCGCCCAGGCGCTCCTGCGCGAGGAGCGGGTCGCGGTCGCCCCGGGCGTCGGCTTCGCGATCCAGCCCGACGTGGGTCCCGACGGGATCCCCCGCGCCGTGCCGCACGAGAGCGGCGCCCCGGCCTACCCCACCAATCCCAAGGCGAGCCATCGCGTGCGCATCGCGTTCTGCGTGTCGGACGAGGAGCTGCGGGAGGGGCTGACGCGGATGGTGCGGTTCGCGGATCGGGTGCGGGCGAAGCTCGGGGCGGGCGCCGGGGCGTAGCTCAGGGCAGGCGGCGGGGCGTGGCTCAGCCCTCGACCAGCGACCCTTCCTGAAGCGCGCCACGCCCCCGGATCAGGAACCCCAGGACCAGCCCCGACCAGAGGACGTTCACGATCGTGCCGGTTTCGCCGGGGCGTCCGTAGATCAGGAGGCCGTTCAGGGCGCCGTCGAGGACGAAGAGAGCGAGCGCGGCGAAGCCGAGCACCCACGCCCAGCGGCGTCGCCGCATGCAGCCGAGACTCGCGATGGCCGCCACCAGCGCCGCCGCGACCAGCCCGCCGCCCAGGATCCGCGCCGTCTCCATCGTGATCCGGTCGGTGCCGGCGAGCTTGGGGCCGTGCACGAAGAGGGCCACGCCTCCGGCGGCACGCACCACGGCGAGGATCATGAGGAGGATTCCGGCGGCCCGGAGCGCGCGGAGCGGCGGCATTATCGGGACGAAAGCCGCCCCGCCGCGCGGGCCGCCTCTTCGGTCGCGCGGAGCCGGTCGTCGATGAGGGCGAGCCCTCCTTCCCAGAATTTCGGATCGGCGAGGTCGACCCCGACGATGCGCCCGAGCTCCTCCGGAGCCGTCGAGCCGCCGCGCGCGAGCATCTCGAGATAGGCCGGCGCGAACGAAGGGCCGCGCCGCTCGTACTCGTGATAGACCGAGAGCGCGAAGAGCTGTCCGTACGCATAGGCGTAGACGTACCCCGGCAGCTCGAAGACGTGGGGGATGTAGGACCACCACGACCGGTACCCGTCGGTCACCTGAACCGCGTCGCCGAGCATGGTTCCCTGCGTTTCGGCCCAGATCTCGCCGAAGCGCTCGACGGAGAGCTCACCCCGGCCGCGTCGCTCCGTGTGCGCCGCCTCTTCGAATCGGTTCATCGCGATCTGGCGGAACACGGTCCCGATCATCCCCTCGAGGCTCTCGGCGAGGAGCGCCAGACGCTCGTTCGGATCGGTCGCGCCGGCGAGGAGCTTCCCGAACGTGAGCGTTTCCCCGAACACCGACGCGGTCTCCGCGATGGTGAGCGGCGTGCTCTGGTGGAAGATCCCCTGCCCGCGAGCGAGCCAGGCGTGCACCCCGTGCCCCAGCTCGTGCGCCAGCGTGAGCACGTCACGTCGGCGGCCGGTCCAGTTCAACATCACGTAGGGGTGCGCCGAGGGAACCGTGTAGGAGCAGAAGGCACCGGTCTGCTTCCCCGGCCGGAGCGGCGCGTCGATCCACGGCCCATCGAAGAAGCGGCGCACGTCCGCGGCGAGCGGCTCCGAGAAGGAGCGGTACGCCTCCAGCACCAGGTCGCGCGAATCGCTCCAGCCGTGCGTCGTCTCCGACTCGGCCACGGAGGCATAGCGGTCGTAGTCGGCGAGCCGGTCGATGCCGAGGAGCTTCGCCTTGAGCGCGTACCAGCGCCGCGGGATGTCGTAGCGCCCGACGACCGCGTGGATCAGCGCCTCCACCGACTCGTCGCTCGCTTCGTTGTCGATGTTGCGGCTCTGGAGCCATCCCGCGTACCGGCGATGGCGGTCCTCGATCGCCTTGTCCGAGAGGAGCGTATTCAGGACGAAGGCGCGCGTCCGGAGCCCCGGCACGAGCGCGGCCGTGGTCGCCTCGGCGGCCGTGCGCCGCACGTCGCGGTCGGCCGAATGGAGGCGCGCGAGCGCCGTCTCCAGCCCGACCGTGCCGCCGTCGAGGGACACCGTGATCGCGGAGGTCAGCTCCTCGAACAGCCGCCCCCACGCGCTCCGGCCGGTTACGTTCTTGTCCGCCGCGATCCGCTCCTCGGGCTCGCTCAAGAGGTGCATGCGATGCCGCCGCTCCACCGTCAGGTAGTGGCGGCAGAAGGCGACCTCGTCGGAGGCGAGGATCGCCGCCGCCCGCGCGTCGTCGAGCCCGGCCCACTCGAGCTTCAGGAAGATCAGCTCGTTCCCGATCGCGGTGCCGCGCTCGTCCACGCGCGCGAGGAGCGCCCCGCGCGAGGGTTCCTCGGTATTCTCGGAGAAGCGTAGGCTCGCGTAATACGAGACGCGGCCGAGCAGGTCGGAGATCGCGGCGACCTCCCGCATGAGCGCGGCGAAGGCCGGCGGCTCGAGCGATGCAACCCCCCCTCGGTGCACTCCGAGCGCCTTCGCGCGGCGCTCCGCCTCGTCGAGCAGGGCGTCGACACCCGCTTCGCCCCTCCCGTGGACGAGCGGCTCCAGGTCCCATGCGACGTCGGCCGCGGTGCGGTCGGCATCGGTTTCGGTCACGGTGGTCATGATGGAAGGCTCCTGACGCTCATGCTTCCGCCTTGGGCGCCGACGCCGGCCCCGCAGCCGCAGCGGGTCGCGGCATCGCGAACACCGACTCCCGCGTCACGCGGGTGTAGTTGGGCCCGCCGAGGCGGGCGATGGCGTCGATCGCGGCGGAATCGACGCGGAGGTCCTTGATCAACAGCGACTCGTCGACGTGGAACCAGACGACCTCCCCGATCACGTAATTCGCGTGATAGGGGCCCGCCCCGTGCTCCACGATCTGGAAAAGTCGGCACTCCATCGCGATCGGACACTCCGCGGCACGCCACGGCTTCACGAGCTTGCTCGCGACCTTCGTGAATCCGGCCAGCTCGAACTCGTCGACCTCCGGCGGCACCTCGGCCGAGGCCCGATTCATCCGCTCGCGCACTCCCCAGGGCACGATGTGCACCACGTATTCACGCGTCGCGCGGATGTTGTGGAGCGTGTCCTTGTCACGCATGCCGCCGCTCGTGACCGGCGAGAAGACGAGGGACGCGGGGTTTCCGCCGCCGGCGTTGAAGAACGAGAAGGGCGCCAGGTTCGGAATGCCGTCCCCGCTCAGGCTCGAGACGAACGCGATCGGGCGCGGCACCACGCAGCCCGTGAGGAGCGCATAGACGTCGCCGGGAGCGATCTCCTTCGGATCGAGCCCCCGAAGCGGACTCAACCGGTCGCCCCCTCGCCCGTGAACTTGCCCGAGGGCTCGAGCCACGAGTAGGGATAGCCCTTGTCGTCGAACGGCTCGGCCTCGGTCGTCACGTTCAGCGGATGGAACGTGTCGAGCATCACCGCGAGCTCGTTCGTCTCCTTGGCGCCGAGGGAAGCCTCCGTGGCTCCCGGGTGCGGCCCGTGCGGGATCCCGGAAGGATGGAGCGTGAACGAGCCGATCTCGATGCCGCGCCGGCTCATGAAGTTCCCGTTCACGTAGTAGAGCACCTCGTCGGAGTCGACGTTCGAGTGGTTGTACGGCACGGGCACGGCCTGCGGGTGGTAGTCGTACATCCGGGGGACGAACGAGCAGACGACGAAGTTGCGCCCTTCGAAGCACTGGTGCGTCGGGGGCGGCATGTGGATCCGTCCCGTGATCGGCTCGAAGTCGCCGATGTTGAAGATGTAGGGATAGAGGAACCCGTCCCATCCGACCACGTCGAGGGGGTGGAACTGGAATTCGTAGGCGGTGATCTGGTTCCGCGCCTTGATCCGCACCTCGAACTTCCCCGAGTCGGTGAAGGTCTCGAGCCGCTCGGGTCTCCGGATGTCGCGCTCGCTCATCGGAGCGTGCTCGAGGAGCTGGCCGTACTCGTTGCGGTAGCGCCGCGGCGTCTCGATCGAGGAGGCCGACTCGATCACCAGATACCGCTGCCGGTCGCCCGCGGGCTCGAACCTGTAGGTGGTCCCGCGCGGGATCACGACGTAGTCGCCGGGCCCGTAGTGGAGCTCGCCGAAGACCGTCTGGATGCGGCCGGTCCCCTCGTGGACGAAGTAGAGGTCGTCCCCCTGGCCGTTCCGATAGAAGTAGTCCATCGGACGGTCGGGAACGGTGATCGCCATCGAGACGTCGGGGTTGTGGAGGAGCACGACGCGGCCGGTCACGGGATCGCCGCTCCGGTTCAGGTCTTTCGTCTTGAAGTGGTAGTGCCGGAGCCCCTGTTCCGTGGCGTAGGCGACGGAGCAGTCCTGGATCTTCCGGATCTCCTTTGCCTGCGTCGGCATGTTGTGGTGGTAGATCAGCGAAGAGCGCCCGGAGAAGCCGCGCGAGCCCATGAGCTGCTCGGTGTAGAGCTTCCCGTCGGGGCGCCGGAACTGGGTGTGCCGCTTGTGCGGAATCGTACCCAGCGTGTGATACATCGGCATGAGGGTTCCCTCTCGAAATCGATCAGGCGACGCGGTTGGTGAGGGTCCCGAGTCTCTCGATCTCGAGGGTCACTTCGTCGCCGGCTTCCAGCCAGGGGTGCGTTTCGGGGCCGAGCTCGAGCAGGCAGCCGTTCCCGGCTGTTCCCGACCCGATCACGTCTCCCGGGAAAAGATACACGTCCGCCGAGGCCCTCGCAATCATCTGGCCGAACGTGAAATGGAGGTCCTTGGCGTTCGCGCGGGAGAGCGTCTTCCCGTTCACGCGCGCCTCCATCGCAAGGTCGAGGCGATGCCCGGCGCCCTCGACCGGAGTCATGCGGTCCTCGAGCTCGTCGAGCGTGACCAGCGCGGGTCCGAGGGAGGTGGCGAAGTCCTTCCCCTTCGCGGGCCCGAGCCCCACCGCCATCTCCTTCCGTTGCACGTCGCGGGCGCTCCAATCGTTCAGGACCGTGAACCCGGCCACCACCGAGCGCCAGTCGTCCGCGGCGACGTCGCGCGCGCGCTTCCCGATGACGCAGGCGATCTCGAGCTCGTAGTCGAGCGCCTTCGTCGCGGCCGGCCGAGCGACCGGCGCTCCATCCCCGAGAAGCGCGCCGGGGTTCGAGAAGTAGAACGCGGGCGCCTCGTACCACTCGGGCGGGACCTGGAGGCCGCGGCGCGCCCGCGCGTTCCGAACGTGGGTTTCGAAGGCGTAGAAATCGCGGAGGCTGGGCGGATGCGCCACCGGAGACTGGAGCGAGACGTCGCCCGCGCCGAAGCGCACGGCCGCGAGGAGCGGTCCGGCGCGGCCACCCGAGCCCACCGCGCGGGCTCGCGCCACGACCTGGCGCGCGACGGCGAGCCCGCGGTCCCAGTCGCCGAGCAGCGATTCCGTCGTGGCGAGGAGCGCGCGATCCGGCTCGGGGACCTCGAGGATCGCGGCCGCGTGCGCGAGATGCACGATCCGGTCCTCGTCCCAGGCGCCGAGCGCCCGGCCCGAGGCGCCGGCGCTGGCGAAGGAGACGAGCCGCATCGGGCGGGAAGCGGAGCCCCTAGAGATTCCCGCGGAGCGCCTGCTCGCGCTCGATCGCTTCGAAGAGGGCCTTGAAGTTCCCCTTCCCGAAGCCGCGGCTCCCCTTCCGCTGGATCACCTCGTAGAAGACGGTCGGACGGTCCTGCACCGGCTTCGAGAAGATCTGGAGGAGGTACCCCTCGTCGTCGCGGTCCACGAGAATCCCGAGGCCGGCGAGCGCGTCCAGGTTCTCGTCGATGGAGCCGACCCGCTCGGGAAGCGCGTCGTAGTAGGAGCGCGGGGCCTTCAGGAAGGCGATCCCCGACTCGTGGAGGCGCGAGACGGTGGCGATGATGTCCTCGGTGGCGAGCGCGATGTGCTGCACGCCCGGGCCGCGGTAGTAGTCGAGGTACTCCTCGATCTGCGACTTGCGCTTCCCCTGCGCCGGCTCGTTGATCGGAAACTTCACGCGGCCGCCGCCGCCCGCCATGACCTTCGACATGAGCGCCGAGTACTCGGTGGAGATGTCCTGGTCGTCGAAGTGCTGCCACTGCGAGAAGCCCATGACGTCGCGGTAGTAGGCGACGAAGCGGTTCATGTCTCCGAGGGCCACGTTCCCCACCATGTGATCGACGTAGAGGAGCGGCCCCATGGCCGGGCGATTCCCAGTCGCCCTGTATCCGGGAAGGAACGGCCCTTTGTACTTCGAACGATCGATGAAGCTGTGGATGGTGTCGCCGTACGTGGCGATCGAGGCGCGCCGCACCGAGCCGCTCTCGTCCGAGATCGTCGTGGGCGGATGGACGCCGCGGGCGCCGCGCTTCGTGGTCTCCTCGTAGGCGCGGTCGACGTCGGCCACTTCCATGGCGATGTCGCGGACCCCGTCGCCGTGCCGGTGGACGTGGTCGGCCATCTCGCCGTCGGGACCGAGCGGGGCGGTAAGGACGAAACGGACCTTGCCCTGCTCCATCACGTACGAAGCGCGGTCGCGCACCCCGCTCTCCAGGCCGGCGTAGGCGGTGGTCGTGAAGCCGAACGCGTTCGTGTAGAAATACGAGGCTTGGCGGGCATTGCCGACCCAGAACTCCACGTGGTCGATCGCCCGGATCTGCAGATAGTCGTCGCCGGCGTTGTTACCGTTTCGGGACATCGCTGCTCCTCTCGGCTCCAGTGTTCGAGCGCGGCCGATCCCCGGGATGGAGGCGCGGCCGGCGGGAGGACGGTTCGCCGGTTATTCTACCCCGCGGCGACGGGGACTGAGAACCCGGCTGCCAGAAGCCCCATGAGCTCCCTCGCCTGCTCGTACCCCACGCGCATCAGGAAGTCCGGATTCCGGCCGTACGACTTCGCGCCGAGGACGAAGAAGCCGGGCTCGGTCGTGCGGAGCGTCTCCGCGCCGTGGGTGGTCTGGGCAAGGCAGTCGCCGGCCCGCGTGGGGTCGGCCATGCGCGAAGCGAGGAGCGCCGACGCGAGCGCCATCGGCGCTTCCGAGGCGTAGCAGAGATGCACTTGGAGCTCGCGGAACAGATCGGTGTCGGGCCGGTATCCGACCAAGGCGTAGACGCGGTCCACGCCGACCGACTCGACGAGGCCCTCGCGCGACCGGAGGCGCACGCGCAGGCCCCAGGCCGGCCCCGGCTCGTAGGCGAGCACGGCCGCCTCGGGCCGCCGCTCCAGCCATGGCGACCCATCGGCCGCGATACGGTTCGCCTCCTGGACGAGCGCGGCGCGGGCCGGGAGCGGATCCTCGGCGAGCTCCGGGAAGGGTCCGCCTTCGCCGCGATCGCGATGGACCCAGACGACGCGGGCTGGCCGGGAACGACCGCGCGCGAGGGCCTCGAAGGCGAGGAGGGCGGTGGCGGCCGAGTGTCCGCTTCCGACGAGGAGCACGCGGCGCCCGGCGTACCGGGCACGGACCTCCTCCTCTGTCGGGAGGAGGTGTCGATCGACCTGATCGCCGAGCCCCGACTCTCCGCGAGCCGCGAGGCCCCCGGGACCGGTGGCGAGGGGACGCGAGACCACGCCGCTTGCGTCCACGACGACGTCCGCAGCCTCGAACGACGTGCCTTCCGGATGTTCGGAGCGGATCACGAACGGCCGCCCCGCTCGGCGGCGATCGCCGGCTGAGGCGATTGCCTCCGGCTTCACGAGCCCCTCGCGCGCGATCCCGATGACCCGCGTCCGTTCCCGCACGCGTCCGCGCAGCTCGGGCAGCCGGGCGATCGGCTCGAGGTAGCCATGCACGAACGCGCGGGCGCCGAGAATCGCCTGCTCGGACGGGAGGGACACGCCGGCGCGGCGGAGGCGTTCGCGTGTCGCCTCCGTCGAGTTCATCCCGAACGGAGTGAAAAGAGGCACATCGCCGAACCGGGCGAGCTGCGCGCCGACGCTCCCCGACTCGTAAACCTGAACGTCGAACCCCGCGTCCGACGCGGCGAGCGCGGCCTCGAGCCCGATCGGCCCCGCCCCGATCACGGCGAGCCGGGCGCTCACGCGAGCCCCAGGTCGTCGAGCCCATCCTCGTCGAATCCGAGGTAGTGCCCGTACTCGTGGAGGAGCGTGATCCGGATCTCCTTCGCCACCTCTTCGCGCGTCGTGCCGGCCCGCTCGAGATTGCGCTGGAAGAGGAGCACCACGTCGCCGTAGCCGGAGGGGCCGCGCAGCTTGTCGCCGATCGGGGTGCCGACGAAGAGGCCCAGGATCTCCGGCGTGATGTGCGGCGCCTGCTCGGCCATGGCCGCGCTCGGCTTCGCCTCGACGATGACGGGGACTTCCGTCACGACAGCGCGGATCGGATCTGGAAGCGTGGCGAGCACCTCGTCGAGGATCGAGCGGAAGTCCTCCTCCCCCATCCGGGCGGGCTCGGGAAACTGCCCGGGGTCGAGCTCCGCCGCCTCGGAGAAGAGCCGGTCGGCCCCGCGCGCGTCGCCCATCGCTTCCCGGATGCGCGCCTCCAGATCGACGCGGTCGGGGTCGTCCTCCTCGTCCTCCGCAGGGCGGAGCGCGACGACATCGTTCAGCGCCTCGCGCGTGCGCCAGAGCAGGTGGAGGGTCTCGGCGCGGTCGAGGGCGGCGCCCCAGTGTTCGGGATCTTCGTGGAGGACCGCGTCGAACCGCTCGAGCGCGAGCTCGAACTCACCGGCGTCGAGCGCTTCTTCTCCCTCGCGCATCCAGCGGTCGAGACGCGAGGCGGCCACGGCAATGCCTATTGTGCGGGAGCGGAGGACTTGACCGCGCGGTCGAGGAGGGCGTCGATCTCGCCGAGAACCGGATCGAGCTGGGCCACCTGGTTCCGGACCGCGTCCGCGTCGTTCACCTGGATCCAGCGATCGGTCTCGGTCATCGTGTTCCGCCCGGTGGCGAGCTGGATCTTGAGCGACTCGTGGTCCATCAGGTTCATCGACGATCCGCGCGCCTCGATGGCGTCGAACGAGGAGCCGATCTCCTTCATCGCGCTCGCCACCCCCTGGAGATCGGAGCTCTGCGCCGCCGTATCCATGCGGGTCTTCAGATCGGCGAGCTGGGTCTTGTACTTCGCCAGCGCGGCGCCCTGATCCTGCGACCCGGCGAGCGACTCGCAGGAGACCACGGCGAGCGCCGCGGCCAGGGCGACGCCGAGGAGCGCCGCCGCGCGCCACGGACCGCGGCGCGACATCACCCTCGCGTCCGGCCTCACAGGACGTAGACCAGGGTGAAGACGCATACCCAGATCGCGTCGACGAAATGCCAGTACCACGAGGCCGCGCGGAGCGGGAACTGCTGGTCGTGCGTCACGCGTCCCCGCATGACCGCGCCGTAGACCACGTTCAGGAAGACGATCCCCATGAGCACGTGGAGACCGTGAAAGCCGGTCAGCATGAAGAAGGTCGAGCCGAAGATCCCGCTCTTGATCGTGAACGCCTCGCCGTTCAGGACGCCGTACTCGTACGCCTGCCCGCAGAGGAAGATCGCGCCGAGGAAGATCGTGAGCATGAGCGCGGAGACGACGCCCTCCTTGCTCTTCCGCTCCATGGCGACGTGCGCGAGGTGACAGGTGAGCGAGGAGGAGAGGAGGATCGCGGTGTTCACCGCGGGGAGCAGGATCCCGAAATGCGGCATGCCCGCCGGCGGCCAGACCTTCGCGTGGTAGCGGGCGTAGATGATGGCCGCAAAAAAGGCGGCGAAGATCGCGGCCTCGGAGGCGATGAAGAGGAACATCGCGGTCTTGAGCCGCGCATCCGCGTCCTTGAGATCCCGCCCGATGAACGAGTCGCGCAGGAGCTCGGCCCACCAGCGACTCGCGCCCAGGATGACGACGAGGAGGCCGAGCAGCAGGATCCCGATCCCCGCCTTGACGCCGCGCGTGGAGGCGATGATGCCGATCGGAATGAGCCCCGCGCCGATGGCCGTGATGATGGGCCACTTGCTCGGGACCGGGTCGTGGGAATGGTGTTCCATCGCGATCGCCATGCGCGCTCCTGGAAGTGGACACGGTCGGATTTGGCCAGCGAGTATGCCTTTGAGGCGGGTGGGATCGCAAGCGGTGTTGTGACGCGGCGCCGCGGCGGAGGGGGGGAACGGCGCGGCGCGACGGTGCGCGGCTAGCGGACGACGATCAACTTCACGCTCTTCTGGAGGCCCGCGGCCGCGACGCGGATCCAGTAGACGCCCGCGCCGGCCGGCGCGCCGCTCTCGGAGTCGCCGTCCCATCGGATCACGTGGTCCCCGGCCTCCAGAACCCCTTCCTGGAGCCTGCGGACGAGACGGCCGCGCGCGTCGAAGACGTCCGCCATCAGGGGACCGGAACGGGCCAGCCTGAGCGCGACCTGCGCGCGGCCCGAGGTGGGCGAGGGATAGGGCGCGCCGACCACGAGCCGGGGCGCGGCGTCCGCTTCACTGTCGACGCCGGCCAGGCCCTTCGTGAGATCGATGAGCGCGATGTTCGAGAACCCGCTCCAGTTCCCCGCGGAATCCGCGACACGAAGGATCGCATAGTACTTCTTGCCGACGACGAGCCCCGCCACCACGGCCGAGTCGCGCTGCCCCGCGGGGGACGGAACGTAGGCGGTCATGTTGATGACCGCCGAGGAGTTCCACCACGTGAGCGTGTCGGTCCCGACGACCTGGTTGGCCGTGTACCGCAGATCGTACTTCGCCGCCTGACCCACGGTGCCGTTGTCTCCGGTCGCGGTCCAGAGGAGCGTGATGGCCGTGGTCAGGGTCTGGGCGTGAACGATGGCGGGGGGGAGGGCGGCGAGCACTGCGAGCAGTGTGACGAACGGCACGGCACGGACGCGTCCGAGCAGGCGGGGCATGATCCTTCCCTGGTTGGTGGACTCTCGGTTGTGTGCTTCGGATCACTGGCAGATAGAGGCACGAACCGTGCCGCCATGACCGGCGAGGCTCAAGCAGGAAGATTCATTCGAGATAGGAGGGGAGAACGGTGTTGGCGGGCCAGCACGCCGTGATCAGGTGTACGGGCGGGTGCGCGCCCCGTCACCGGAAGGGACGTCGGAGCGGCGGAAAGTGGCGGGTGGGAGCGGGAAATCGGTGTGCGCCCGTAGAAGGCACGGAGCGCTGGTGATCGCGCGCCGCGCCAAAGGCGCGGCGCGATTATCGGTGGGTGCGACTCGCCGCCGCCGCGGCGGGGATCGCGGGCTCTTCCGTTCGCGGCGGCTCGGCCCTCTGCGGCTGCGCCGCGGCGCCCTCGCCGCGCACCTCGATCTTCGTGAACCGCGCCAGGTAGGTGTAGACGACCGGCACGAGCACGAGGGTGAGGAACGTCGAGAAGATCATTCCGCCCACGACCGCGATCCCGAGCGGCCGGCGCGACTCCCCTCCGGCGCCGAGCCCGATCGCGATCGGAAGGATGCCGAAGATGGTCGCGAACGACGTCATGAGGATCGGGCGCAGTCGGATCTTCGCGGCCTCGGCCACGCCGTCCATGACGGAGAGGCCCCGCGCGCGGAGCTGGTTCGCGTACTCCACGATCAGGATCGAGTTCTTCGTCACGAGCCCGATCAGCATGATGAGCCCGATCTGGGAGAAGATGTTCAGGCTCTGCCGGAACACGAAGAGCGAGATCAGCGCCCCCGCCACGGCGAGCGGCACCGCGAGCAGGATCACGAGCGGATGGATGAAGCTCTCGAACTGCGCCGCGAGCACGAGGTAGATGAAGACGATCGCGAGAATGAAGAGGAAGTAGAGGCTCGTGCTCGACTCGCGGAACTCGAGCGACTGCCCGGCCAGCTCGTGCTTGATACCGGGCGGGAGCTTCTCCGCGGCGATCTTGTCGAGGGCGTCGAGCGCCATCCCGAGCGGGAGCCCCGGCGGGAGACTCGCGGTGATCGTGGCCGACCGGATCCGGTTGTGGTGGTTCAGCTCCTTCGGAGCGACGGACTCCTTGGTGGTGACGACGTTGGCGAGCTGCACGAGCCCGCCGCCGCTCCCCCGCACGTAGATGTCGTCGATCACCTCCGGGGTGGCCCGGTTGTGCGGGCTCACCTGCGCGATCACGTCGTACTGCTTCGTGCCCCGCTTGAACTCGCTCACGGTGCGGCCGCCGAGGAGCATCTCGAGCGCGCTCCCGATGTCGGTCACCGAGACGCCGAGCTGCGCGGCGCGGTCGCGGTCGATCGAGACGTCGAGCTGCGGCTTGTTCAGGCGCAGGTCGGTGTCGAGGTTGAGCAGGTACCCGAGCTTCGACGCCTCGCCCATCATCGCCCCGACACCCTGCGCGAGCTGGCCGTAGTCCTCCCCCTCGAGCACGTACTCCACCTGGGACGTCGAGAAGTTGCCGAGGCTGGGCGGATTGACGACGAAGGCGAGCACGCCGGGGATCGAAATCAGGCGAGGAAACAGCTCCTGAACGAGCTGCTGCTGTGACTTATGACGCTCCGACCGGGGCTTCAACCCGAGGAAGAGGAAGCCGTTCGTCACCTGTCCCGGGCCGCCGAAGCCGAGCCCCGTCGCGGTGAACAAGCCCTTCCGCTCCGGCAACGGGAGGAGGATCGACTCCACCTGGCGCATGTAGCCGTCGGTGTAGTCCAGCGTCGAGCCCTCGGGCGCGATCACGATGCCGAACCCGACGCCGCGGTCCTCCACGGGGATCAGCTCGCGCGGGAGCAGGAACAAGAGACTTCCAATGGCGAGCACGAGGACGCCGGCCGCGGCGAGGGCGACACCGCGGTGACCGAGGAACCAGCGGAGCGAGCGCTCGAACTGGGCGTTCATCCGGTCGAAGACCCGGTCGATCGCCAGGGCCAGCTTCCCCTGCGACTTGTCGTGCAGCGGACGGAGGATCCGCGAGCAGAGCATCGGCGTGAGCGTGAGGGCGACGAAACCCGAGAGGAGCACCGCGACCGCGACCGAGAGGCCGAACTCGCGGAAGAGCCGTCCCACGGTGCCGGTCAGGAACGAGACCGGGACGAAGACCGCGACCAGCGTGATGGTGGTCGCGAGCACCGCGAAGCCGATCTCGTTGGCGCCGTCGAATGCGGCGCGCATGCGCCCCTTCCCCATCTCCATGTGCCGGTAGACGTTCTCGAGCACGACGATGGCGTCGTCGACCACAAGCCCGATGGCGAGCACCAGCGCGAGCAGGGTCAGGATGTTGATCGTGAAGCCCATCGCGTAGGCGACCGCGAACGTGCCGACGATCGAGATCGGGATCGCGACCGCCGGGATGAGGGTCGCGCGCGCGGTCTTCAGGAAGACGAGGATCACGAGCACGACGAGCATCATGGCGATGAAGATCGTCTGCGAGACCTCGTGGATCGACTCCTTGATGAACTCGGAGGAGTCGTACGCGATGTCGAGCTGCATTCCCTCGGGGATTGAGGTCCGGAGCTGCGGGATCGCGGCCGTCACGGCGTTCGCCACGTCGATCGTGCTCGCCTTGGACTGCTTCACGACGCCGAGCCCGACGGCCGGCTCGCCGTTCCAGCGAACCGCGGTCCGCTCGTCCTCGGCGCCGACCTTCACGTCGGCGATGTCGTCGAGCTTCACGGTCTCGTTGCCGTCCTGCTTCACGATGATCGAGCCGAACTGCTCGGCGGTCGAGAGATCCCCCTGGGTGCGCACGGCGAATTCCCGCTTCGTCCCCTCGACGCGTCCCCCGGGAATCTCCGCGTTCTCGCGCCGGACCGCGTTCTCCACGTCGGCGGTGGTGATCCCGAACGCCGCCATGCGCGCCGGGTCGAGCCAGACCCGCATGGCGTAGCGCCGCTCGCCGCCGAGGAAGATGTTCCCCACGCCCGGCAGGCGCTGGAGCCGTTCCTTGAGGATCCGGTCGGCGACGTCGGAGAGCTCGAGGTTGGAGTAGCGCTTGCTGTAGAGCGCGATCCAGACGATCGGCTGGGCGTTCACGTCCACCTTGGTCACGATCGGATCGTCGGCTTCGCGCGGCAGCGAGCCGCGGACGCGCGAGACCTTGTCGCGCACGTCGTTGGCCGCCTCCTCGATGTTCCGCGAGAGCTCGAACTCCACCGAGATCGAGGAGCCCTGCTCGCGGCTCGACGACTCGATGGTCTTCACCCCCTCGAGCGTGGCGAGCTGCTCCTCCAGCGGGTCGGTGATCTCGGTCTCGACGACGCTCGGACTCGCGCCCCGGTAGAAGGTGCTGATCGAGACGATGGGGGGGTCGACGTCGGGATACTCGCGCACGGGCAGCCGCGAGAACGAGATCACCCCGAAGAGGATGATCGCGAGGCTCATCACCGTCGCGAGGACGGGGCGCTGGATGGAGACTTCGCTGAGCTTCATGAGGTGCCCTTCTTCTCCGATGAACCCGCCTTCGCCGGCTTCGCTCCCGCGCCCGTCGCGCCGGCGCCGGCTCCATTCGCGCCCGCGCCCGGCGCCCCCGGAGCGCCCGGGGAAGCCCCGCCCGCGCCCGGCGCCGACTGGATCGGGATCACCTTCGCGCCCTCGAAGAGCTTCTGATGGCCCGCGCGTACGACGAACATGCCCGGCTCGAGGCCCTTCACGACCTCGACCACGTCCGCGAGGCGGGTCCCGAGCTGGAGCGAGCTCTTGGTCACGGTGCTGTCCTTCTTCACGACGTAGACGAAGTTCTCGCCCCCCTCCGAGAAGACCGCCTCGTTGGGAACCGTGACGGCCTCGGGCCGCTGGCTCAGCACGGCGGCCACGTTGACCGACATGCCGGGGCGGAAGCGGCCGCCGGGGTTCCGCACGCGCGCGATCACGTGGCTGCTCCGGGTCTGCGGATCGAGCACCGGGTCGATCACGTCGATCGCCCCCACCTGCTCGTAGCCCGGAAACGCGGGCGCGGTGAGCGTCACCGAGGCGCCCCGGTGCAGCTGGCCGAGGTAGCGCTCCGGAACCGCGAAGTTCACCTTGATCGTGCCGATCGAGGCGAGGTCGGTGACCGGCGTGCCGGCGCGCAGGTACGCGCCCGCGCTCACCCGCTTCGAGCCGGCCACGCCGGCGAAGGGAGCGGTGATGCGCGTCTTCTTGAGGCGCGTCTTCGCGAGCGAGAGGTTCGCTTCGGCCACCTTGAGCGCCGCGGCCGCGTCGTCCAGGTCCTGCGGCGCCCCCGCGCCCTGACCGACGACCGCCTTCACGCGACCGTACGAAGCCTGCGCCTGGTCGCGGAGGGCCTCGGTGCGCGAGAGCTCCGCCTTGAGCTGCGCGTCATCGAGCTGGACGAGGAGCGCGCCGGCGCGGACGGGCTGCCCCTCCACGAACGGGAGCCGCGTCACGACACCGTCGATCTCCGAGACGACCTGAATCGCCTCTCCGGCCTCGACCGACCCGACCGCCTCGAAGCGGTCCGCCACCGCCCCCTGCGAGACCAGCGCGATCTCCACCGGCATCGGAGGCGGCTTGAAGCCGCCCATCTGCGGCCCCTTCATGCAGCCGGCGGCCGCGAGGACGAGGAGCGCGCCCGCGCCGGCGAGCGCGCGGTGGAGAGCCGTTGCGGAACGAGCGGTCATCGGGTTCCTTCCCCCCCTGCCGGCGGCGGCGCGCCGCCGGACGTGAGATAACGAAGCTGCGCCGCGGCCCGGGCGGTCCGCACGAGCGCCTGGGAATAGCGCTGCTGCGCGGCCGCGAGGTCCGCCGAAAGGCGCGAGAGCTCGAACGCCGTCGTCCGGCCGTAGTTGTACTCCAGCACGCCGATCCGGACCTGCTCGATCGAGGCGGACACGCCGCGCCGCGCGGCATCGAGCCGGGCCGTGGCGTTCACGAGCTCGCGATGCTGCGCGCGCACCTGGTCCGCGATCGAGCGCTGCCCCGCGACGAGGAACGCCTGCGAGCGCTCCACCTCGGCTTGGCGCCGCTCGCGCTCGCCCGAGCCCGCACGGAGCCCGATCGGCACCGTGAGCACCGCGCCCGCGGTCCAGTTCGGGAAGTCGCGCTTCGTCACCTGGCTGATCGCGTCGCCCAGGTTTCCGCTCACCGGCGACACGAACGTGGTACCGAACAAGTCGACCGGGACGGCCGTCCCTCCGATCCCGACTCCTCCGAGCGTCCCGGTCACATCGAGTTGCGGCCAGGCGTTCCACTTGGCGCCGGCGTACCGCGATCGCGCGGCCGCGACGTCGCGCTCTCGCGCCTTGATCTCCGGATTGACCTGGAGCGCGCGATCGACGAGGTCGGCCTCGGGCTCGACCGGGAAGTCGCGCGGCGGCTCGTCGGTCGGACGGAACCGGGGCGCCTCCGTGGGCCGGACGCCGATCCGGGTCGAGAGCTGGTCCGAGGCCTGATCCAGCGCCTCCTCACGATCGAGCACCGATTGCTCCTGTTCGGCCAGAAAGACCTGGGCCGTCGCGACCTGAACCGGGCCCACGAGCCCCGCGCTGTTCCGGAGCTGCGCCTGCTGCAGGAGCGCCCGCGCCTGGTCGCGGATCAGCCGCGCCACGGCCAAATCGCGCTCGGCCGCGTAGAGCTGCCAGTAGTCCTGCTCCACGTCGGCGTGCACGAGGGCGATCGCGTCGTCGTAGCGCGCCTGCGCCGCCTCGAGCTCGCGCGAGGTCGCGCTCCGCTCGCTCGTGGTCCCCGGGCCGAAGCCCTTCAGAAGGGGCTGGCGCAGGCTGACCCTCCCCGCAGCGTCGTACTGGGGACGGAGAAACGTGAACCCCCCGTTGTCCTCGGTCTTCGAGGCATCGAGGGAAGCCGAGAGCTGAGTTCCGAGCGGCAGCGTGATCCGCGCTCCCCCGCTCCCGGCCGTCTGCGTGAACTTGGTCCCCACGAGAAACGAGCTGGACGGGTTGTCCTGGTCGACGTGGTTCACGTTCGCGAAGAGCTCGGGATCGAACGCGCCGCGCTCCCGGCGCGCCACGCCGCGTGCCGCCTTGAGCTGCGCCGCCGCGATCTGCGCGTCGGTCGAGCCCTTGGCCGCGGCCGCCACGGCGTCGTCCAACGAGAGGGGCGTCCCCTGGATATCGGCGAGGGCGCGGGCGAGCGCGCTGTCGGGATTGGCCGCGAGCCCCACCGGTTCGACGCGGGTCGGAACCGCGCGGCCGGTGGAAGCGGTCTGGGCCCGGACCGAGGGAACGGCCGGGATCGAGGTGATGAACAGAGCCAAGGCCGCCGAGGCGGCGCAAACGCATGCGCCGGCGTCCGTGCGCCGGCGCGGCCGAGGCGAGGCCTCGGACGCAGCTGCCGATCCGTTGTCCAATGAATCCCCCACCCGAAGAAGCCCGACGCCGGGTCGCCGGGAACCAAGAACGGAGGATTCTACGCCTCCGCGGGAATAATCTCCAGATGGTGCAGCTCGACCCCGCGAAGCACCGAGAGATCCCGGGGAACCCCGGCAGTCTGGTCGGTGAGCAGGGCTTGGAGGTCGTCCACGCTGGTGATCGACTCCTCTCCGAATCCCAGGATCACGTCCCCCTCACGCGCACCCGCCCGCTCGGCGGGACCGCCCGGCTGGACCCCCTGGATCAGGACGCCGCTCTCGGCGGGGAGACGGTAGTGACGCGTCACGCGGCGCGGCAGGGGGACGCTCTGACCCGCGATGCCGATGACGCTCCGCCGCACCTTCCCGTGCCGGATGAGCTGGCTCGCGACCCGCTTCGCGGTGTTGATCGCGATCGCGAAACAGATCCCCTGCGCGGGAAGGATCACGGCCGAGTTCACCCCCACGACCTCGCCCTGCGAGGTGACGAGCGGCCCGCCCGAGTTCCCCGGATTCAGCGCCGCGTCGGTCTGGATCACGTTGTCGATGAGGCGCCCGGATCCGGAGCGGAGCGAGCGGCCGAGCGCGCTCACCACACCCGCCGTGACCGTGGTCTGGAATCCGAATGGGTTCCCAACCGCGATCACGAGCTGTCCCACGAGGAGCGCCTGCGAGTCGCCGAGCCTCGCAGGGACGAGATTCGGGGCATGGATCCGGATCACCGCGAGGTCGGTATCGGGGTCGTCGCCGATGAGCTGCGCCTCGTGCCGACCGCCGTCCGGGAGATGGACCTGGATCTTCTCGGCCCCGTGGACGACGTGGCTGTTCGTCAGGATGAATCCGTCGGGGGTGAAGACGAAGCCGGAGCCCGATCCGCCCCGCGGCACGGGGCGGCGACCGCGCGCCAAGGCTTCGGGCGGGTCGGGTTGCCGCACTTCGATCGCCACGACGGAGGGGGCGACGACGGAGGCGGCGTGGATCACGGCCCGGGAATAGGCATCGAGCGGCGCAGGGTGGGGCCGCGCCTCGTACTCCGGCTCATGATCGACTCCGTAGGGCTCTTCGCTCGGCTCACGCTGTGCCATGCGGTTTTGGATGCGCCGTAACCGACGCGGTTTCGTTTATGATCGGGGCCGATGCGGGCACATCCCCCAAGCCCCGAACCCGCGCCCCTGAGCGCACCTGAAGCCGCCGAGTACTTTCTCGGCGACGAGCACGCCCGCCTGCGCGGCCTCGCGTGGGAGGTGGCGCGGCCTCGCGGGCGGATCGGGATCATCCACGGGCTGGGCGACCACGCGGCGCGCTACACGCACGTGGCCGAGGAGCTCGCGCGCTGCGGGTTCGCGGTGGAAGCGCTCGATCTTCCGGGCCACGGCAAGTCGACCGGCCCGCGCGGGCACGTCCAGCACTGGGACGACTACCGCGCCGCGGTTGAAGCGTGGATGGAACGGTCCCGTTCGCTCCCCGGCTCCGAGGCGCGCGCGATCCTCGGCCAGAGCATGGGCGCGTTCGTGGCGCTCGACTGGGCGCTCGGACATCCGGGCGACGTGCGCGCGCTGGTCCTCTGCGGGGCACCCTTCGAGGTGGTGCTGCGCCCCTCCATGATCAAGGTGAAGGCGGCGCAGCTCGCCGCGCGTCTCTGGCCTCGCTTCTCGCAGGGGAACACGATCCTCCCCTCGATGCTCTCGCGCGACGCCGAGATCGTTCGCGCCCACTCCCTCGACCCGCTCGTCCACTACCGAATCAGCGCGCGCCTGTTCTTCGAGTTCCAGCGCATGCGCGCGGAGCTGGTGCGCCGCGCCCCCGAGCTCCCCGTCGATACGCTCATCATCCACGGCGGCGCCGATCCCATCTCGAGCGTGGTCGGCGCGCAGCGCTGGGCGGCGCGCGCGCCCGAAGGCCGCGTCACGTGCCGGCTCTATCCCGGGCTCCTGCACGAGGTGCTGAACGAGCTGGAGCGAGTGGAGGTGATGCGGGACGTGATGGGATGGCTCGACGGGGTAATGCCTGCCGCGACCGCGCGCTGACGGCCGCGCGATTCTGCACGGCCGCGCTCCTGCTGGCCGGCGGTTTATTCCCGGTACATTCGCCAGCGAATGTTGTCTCGCGCGGCGATTCCACGCAAGAGCATCGTCACCGCGTCATTCCAGGCTCGTAGCCGCTCGTTCCGCTCGCGCTGCCGGATCGCGGGCCGGAAGACGCGCTCGCCTCGGCGCGGGACCGGGACGTCGCCCCGCTCCCTCCAGATCCCGGCGCCGATTCCCGCAAGGATCGCCGCGCCGAGCGCGGTCGACTCGAGCATCGCCGGGCGTGTGATCGGGACGCCGAGCAGGTCGGCCTGCGTCTGCATGAGGAGATCGTTCGCTGCGGCGCCGCCATCCACGCGGAGGCCGCGGATGCGCGTCCGCGAATCGCGCTCCATGGCGACGACCACGTCTCGCGTCTGGAACGCGATCGACTCGAGCGCGGCGCGGGCGAGGTGGGCGCGCGTCGTCCCGCGTGTAAGGCCGCACCAGAGTCCGCGCGCTTCGGGACGCCACCAGGGCGCGCCGAGGCCGACGAACGCGGGGACGAGCACGGTTCCCCCCGAATCGGGGACGGAGCGCGCGAGCGCTTCGACCTCGGACGCGGATCCGATCACGCCGAGCGAGTCCCGGAGCCACTGCACCGCCGCGCCCGCGATGAAGACGGAACCCTCGAGCGCGTAAGCGGGCTCGCCGCGCGGGCCGCAGGCGGCGGTGGTGAGGAGCCCGGCGCGCGAGGCGATCGGCTTGTTCCCGGTGTGGAGCATGAG
>JBLMWD010000082.1:0-3935 GCA_050257045.1 Bacteroidota bacterium
AGCGTCCCGGTCCGGAGCAGATACGCGAGCCGGCCCCGCTGCTCGGGGCTCAACAGCGCGTGCAGGCGCTCCACCGACTCCACGACCTTGCGCTGCACCTGGTCCGCGCTCTTCGTGCGGAGCGCGGCGGCTTCGTCGGCCTTGGCGCGATCGAACGTCTCGCCCTCGGCCGCTTCGGCCAGGAGGCTCACGGCGCGCCGATCGTCGACCTCGGCCTGCGCCCGCTCGATCTTCAGCTGATCGAGGATCGCGGCGACCTGCTTCATCTGCGCCTCGTCGAGCTGGAGCTTCCACGCGAGGAACCGCAGGGGACGGCGGACGCCGAGACCGGGGCCGTGCGCGAAGCCGGGGAAGTGGTGGTGGGAGAACTCGGTGAACGGCTGGCTCGCGCCCCAGCGGGGACCGCAGTGGGCGCGCGCCGCGTCAGCGGCGGAACGGCACATAGGTTGTTCCTCCTCGCGCCGGGGCCGATGGGCTCCCGGCGGGTCGTCACGGCGCGGGCACCATGCCTCGCGCCGAAGAGATCATAGCACGCGCGATCCCGCGCGGGCCCGCCGCTCCGCGTCGCTCTTCACGAGCCCGAGCGCCTGATGGCGGATCAGGAGGATCCCCGGCGAGAGCGTCGCCCAGTACTGGCGAAACCGCTTCCGCGCGACCGGGTCGGTGGTGGCGACGCGGGTCTGCGTGCGGAAGACCGAGGCGTCCGGGCCGGCGGGGTCGACCTCGAGGGTCCAGACGATCTTGGCCCATCCCGGCTCCTGGAAGGCCGCGAAGCGCGCGGGCGGGAGCGGATGGAACTTCACGTTCGCCTCCCACGGGCGCGTCACCGCGCCGAAGACGAGCGCGCGGCCGGGCACCTCGGCGAGGAGGCCCCATCCCATCCCCTGCACCTGTGAGAGGAACGAGCGCCGCGCGAGCTCCTTCCCGTGGCTCCCCAGGATCAGCTCCCGTCCTTTGAAGATGGCGCGCACGAGCGGCGATTGCTGGAGATCGAGGTCACGCGCGGCCGCGTACGTAACCGGCGCGGGCGCGCGCACGCGCGTTTCGTGCCGCTCGGTCACGTCGTAGCTTGGGAGGAAGCGGTCCAGCGAGACGACCGCGGCCTCGGGCGGCGCGACGCGCTTCGCGTGGCCAAAGCCGATCCACGCGGCCGCGACGTAGAGGACGTAGCCGACCGCCGCGATGACGAGGGCGGCGAGGACCGCAAGAACGATTCTCCTCACGCCGCCGCTCCCGACCGCGTCACGTCCCCGCCCAGCCGGCGATGCCGGTAGACGCTCGCGAACTCGGCGCCGAGGAGGAGGATTGCGCAGCAGACGTAGATCCAGAGCATGAAGCCGAGAATGCCGCCGAGGGCGCCGAAGATCGACGACCCGCTTCCGACGATCGCCACGTAGAGCCCGAAGACGTACTTCGAGATCTCGAACAGGATCGTCGCGACGACGGCGGCCGGGAGGACGTCGCGCATCCGGTGGGGCACGTTCGGAACGTACCAGTAGAGGAAGAGGAATGCGGCAAAGCTGAGGATGGCTGGCATCAACCACTGGATGCCTCCCCAGATCAAGCCGGGCAAGTCGGGGAATCCGTGCGCCGGGAGATCCACCTCCCCGAGGAGGACGTGAAGGCCTGCGGTGCTCGCCGCGGAAACGAGGAGGAGTCCCCAGATCCCGATGCCCGCGACGAAGTCGCGCGCGCGCATCCGGATGAAGCTGCGGCGGCTCCGCACGTCCCAGGCCCGGTTGAGCCCCCAGCGCGCCGCGCTGAACATGCCGAGGGCCGACCAGGTGAGGCCCACGAGGCCCAGCACCGAGATTCCCTTGCTCGCCTTCCGGATCGAGTCGACCGAGTTCAGTAGGAATACGCGGTTCTGTGGTGAGCCGACGGGGAGGAGCTCGAGCATGTGCCCGAGGAGATGCGCCTGATCGCGAGGGTCGTGAATCGTCCATCCGACGCTCAGAATCAAAAGGGCTACCGATGGGAACGCGGAGAAGACCACGTAGAACGCGAGCGACGCCGCGATGCGCGCGCCATCGTGTTCCTGGAACCGGGCGAGCGTTCTTCTCAGATTCCCGACGAGAGACTTCACTCGAGACTGCCCTCCGCGGCCAGACAGCGGTTGCGCCAAGTACTACCCTCGTATACCATATGACGTAATGGCAGTCGCCAAACGAACCCAACGCAAATCCGCGCCTAAGCCCAAAGCCAAGCGCCGGATATCCGTACCGGCCCGCAAGGCTCAATCGATGCGCCGCGTGCGCATCGTGATCGCCGACGATTATCCGATGGACCGCGCGGGAATGGTCTCCATTCTCCGCTCGCAGCCCGATTTCGAGATCGTGGGCGAAGCGACATCGGTGCGCGAGGCAGGAGCGATGTGCCGCGAGTTGCATCCCTCGGTGCTGATCCTCGCCATGCGGCTCGCCGCCAACGAGGGCCGGACTCCGATCGCTTCGGTCCACGCGGTCTCGCCCGAAACGCCGGTGCTCGCCATCGCCGAACGCGCCGAGGGGCACTGCCTCGTCCTGAACCCGCCGGGGTCGCGCCGCACCGACACCGCGCAGCTCCCGGTCACCTGCACGCAGGGGACCGATTGCCTCCAGCTCGCGGTGGCCGAGGGGGCGACCGGGACCATCCGCCGGAGCGCCTCGCCCGATGAGCTCTTCCGCGCCGTGCGCACGGTCGCCTCGGGGAACGCCTGGTACGAGGCGGGGACCGCGACCGCCATCATGCGCCACGCCCTCGCCGGCACGAACGGCTCGAGCAACGCCCCCGCGCCCCTCTCGGGACGCGAGTTGGAGGTGGCCGAGCTGATCGCCGCCGGCCGCTCCAACAAGGAAATCGGCTCTATCCTCAACATCAGCGCGCCGACCGTAAAGAAGCACGTCGGCCGGATCCTCGAGAAGCTCGGTCTCCAAGACCGCCTCCAGGTGGGCCTCTATGTGGCGCGCAACCCCCTCGTTCTCCAGCCCCTCGACTCCAAGCGGCGCTGAGCGCCGGACCCGACCCCCTCGATTTCAGGCGGCGCGGAAGCGCCGGAACTGATACCTAGGTACCACTCAAAGTGCGCCCCCGAGCGCGTAGACTGCCCCGCGCCGCACGACGATGATTGGGGTGGTCAGCAGACGTGGTGGTTTCCCACAGGGAGGGTTGCGATGAAACGACTCGGTTCGACGCTCGCGGGGGCGATGTGCGCCGGCGTGCTGGCACTTGGCTTCTGGGGAATCGCGAGCGCGGAGGAGACCACCGCCGCCGCTGCCGCTCCTGCTCCTGCCAAGCATCAGTACGTGGGCGACAAGAAGTGCAAGATGTGCCACAACTCCGAGAAGGGCGGGGCGCAGTTCACGAAGTGGTCGGAATCGAAGCACGCGAAGGCCTTCGAGACCCTGGCCGGCGACAAGGCGAAGGAGATCGCCAAGGCGAAGGGAATCGCCGATCCGCAGAAGGACGCGCAGTGCCTCTCCTGCCACCAGACCGGCTACGGCGAGGCGGCCGACCAGTTCGGCGCGGCGTTCGTCGCGACCGACGGCGTGCAGTGCGAGTCGTGCCATGGAGCGGGCGGCGACTACATCAAGATGAAGACCATGGCCGGCATCCGCGACAAGTCGCTGAAGGCCGAGGACTACGGCCTCATCATGCCGACCGAGGACGGATGCAAGAAGTGCCACAACGACAAGAGCCCGACCTTCAAGTCCTTCGACTTCAAGGAATACAGCGAGAAGATCGCCCACAAGATTCCGGAAGGCTTCAAACGCGGCGGCGCCGCCGAGGCCGAGGCCAAGTAACCGCCCACTCCGGATCCTAGAGCCTATGAGCGCGCGGCGCCCTCGGTCGAGACCCTGGGCGCCGCGTTATTTCATGCCCGGGCTCCTGGCTGCGGCCCTCCTCGTGGTCGCGGCCGGCGGCCCAGGCGCCGCGGCCACGGCCGCCACTGCGGT
>JBLMWD010000083.1:0-64960 GCA_050257045.1 Bacteroidota bacterium
CGCAGAGCGCGATCGCCGCGAAGGCGGCGAAGAGGAGGAGGACCGAGCGGGCCAATTCGCCGCGGAGGAAGTACGAGCCGAGCGCGGCCAGAGCGGCGACGATCGCGATCGCCTGGAGGACCGCGATCAGCTCCTGCGAGAGGCGCGCCGTGCGCGCGGAGCGGTAGAGACGGAAGCTGCGCAGGACGAGGAGCGAGACCGGCGTGAGCACGGCGCCCATCCAGAGGTAGGTCCGTATCGACGGGATTCCGAGCGGGGCCGCAAGGGGCAGAACGTGGAAGCGGGTCCAATACGCCGCCATCCAGGACGTGAAGATGAGGGCCCCGTCGAGGACGAAGACGGCCGTGACGAGGAGCTGGCGGTGTTTCGAAAGCATGGCTTCAGTCGCTCCGGAGGCTCATGGGGTCGGTGCATCATAATTCCGCCCCGTGAGGGGAGCAATCACGCGGAGCGCTCCACGTACCCGATCCCGTAACCGCCTTGGCTCCAATCCGCCACGATTTCGACCGCCGTCTGGGAGCGCTTCAACTCGCGCCAGAATCGCGGCACGCCGCCGACGGCCTCTTCCGGACCGGGCACGATGTCGTGGAAGGCGACGATCCCTCCCGGCCCGACGAGAGGGGCGTACATCTCGTAGTCCCGGCTCACCCCTTCGTAGGCGTGGTCGCCGTCGATGAAGAGGAGATCGACGGACCGGCCGCCGAGGAGCGCGGCGATGCGCGCGGCCGTCTCCGGGTCGTGGGAGTCCCCCCGCACGAGGGCGATCTCCTGCTCCGCACGGCCGAAGGCCCGGTAGAGGGCGCGCTTCCAGCCCGGGTAGCCGCCGCCGAACCGTCCCCGGGGAAGATCGATGCTGAGGACGAGGGCGTCCGCGGCCGCGACGCTCGCGAGAAGAAAGAGGTTCCCGCCGTTCGCGGTGCCGATCTCGAGAACGACCCGTGGCTGCCGGGCCGCGATCCGCTCGAGGAACGAGGCGATCTCGGAACGCACCTGCATCGGCTCGATCCGGATCCTCGCGTAGTCGAACGTATAGGCCAGATCCAGAACCTGCTCCCGATCCCGGCAGGCTCGGGTGCGGGCCTGGAACGCGCGGATCGCGGCGGGAGCGATCGCCGGATGGAGGATGGTCTTGATCGCTCTCCTGGATTCACGAACCAACGGGTGCGTGGCTGCCTCCTTCCCCTGTCTGATCCGCCCGCACGGCCCAGAAGAAACCCCAGACGTACGCGAACACGGACGCGGTCGTCACATCCGCGAGGGAATAGTTCGTGATCAGGATGGCGAGGATCTGCACCGTCACCGCGATCGCGCCGATCGCGGTGACGCGGGCTATCCAGGAGGCATCGCGGTCCGCGACGCGCTTCGCGGCGCGGACCTGCCTCCAGATCAGATAGCCAAACGCCGCGAGACCGACGACGCCGAGCTTGAGCCAGAGGAGCAGGTAGTAGTCGTGCACGAACCAGTGATCGCTGATGGTCCCGAGCACCGGGTCCCGGACCACGATGTGGTATCCGAACCCGTTGCCGACGACCGGCGACTTCACGGCCGCGGCGATCGCGCTGTCGTATTCGACGAGCCGGATCGCGTTGGACATCGTCTCCCCGCTCACCTGGGTCGAGAACGAGGAGCCGAACCGGCCGCCGATGGCATCGAGAATGCGGCCGCTCCCGAAATAGACGATCGCGAGCGCCACGGTGGCGGCGGCGATCCAGGCGATCGGAACGAGGAGCCGCAATCGGTCCCGGAGCGATGCTCCGAAGCGCCCCAGGCTGCGCCAGGCGAGGATCGTGGTCGTGGCGAGCCCCGCGAGGGCGCCCAGCCAGTAGCCGCGCGTGAACGAGAAGAGGAGGTGGATCAGCATCGGCACCATCGCGACGAGGCAGAGGCGCCGGACGCGACGATGGGGCGTGAGGAGCGCGACCGTCCAAAGGAGGACGGCTGCGAATCCGGTCACGGTCGTGAAGTAGATCCCGCCCAGGCGATGCTCGGTGATTCGGAGCATCGTGAGGCCGAAGCCCGTGTGGAGCAGACCGATGACGAAGAGGCCGGCCAGCGCGTAGGCGGCGTGCTCGCGCCGGAAGACCTGGATCATCGCGAGCGCGAGGAAGGGCCAGAGCGCGCCCTCGAGCTCGATGCCGAGGCTGTGGAGATTGTTGCCCCGGGCAAATCCGAGGACGACTCCCATGAAGCAGGCGAGGGACCAGACAATGAGGGGCGGGAGAAGCTCCGCCGGCGGACGGACCCACCCCTTCCAGGCGCTGCGCCAGTAGAGGAGCAGGAAGGTCCATAGGAACCAGGCGACGACGATCGTCATCTCGATCGTGAGCATCCCGGTCGTGTAGTCGACGAACGTGCAGAGGAGGACGCCAACGACGAAGGCGAGTCGGACGTTGGAGGCCGTGAGCGCCGCGAGCCCAACGCCCGCCGCGAGCGCGAGCAGGAGCCACCAGGCCCCCGTGGCGAGCCCGACGAGAAGGAGCGCCGGCCCGGCGAGTGCGATCGCGGCGAGAGGGATCCGGCCGCCGGCTGAGGCGCGCGGCAGGGTCATGCCCGAGGATCTCATCGGCGGCATGGGCCGGCAGCTCGGGAACGCGACCGTAGCTCGATTCGGGACGGGGCCGTCATGGGAGAGGCCTATGATACCCTACGCTCTGATGAGCTTCCCCACCGCCGAGCCTCCGCGTTCCCCGGCGGCCGTCGTCGCGATCGTCGTGAGCTACAACTCCGCGCGCGATCTCCCCGCCTGTCTCCGGTCCCTCGAAGCGCAGCGCGGCGTCGACCCGAAGATCCACGTGGTCGACAACGCCTCCTCGGACGGAAGCGCCGACCTCGTGCGCCGCGGGTTTCCCGGAGTCCGGCTGGTCGTCAACGACGTGAACGTCGGCTTCGCGCGCGCCAACAACCAGGTGCTGGAGCGGGAGCGCGCGCCCTTCTACGCGCTGGTGAATCCGGACGCGGTGCTCCCTCCCGACGCCCTGGCGACGTGCGTGGCGTATCTCGAGGAGGATCCGGCGGCCGCGCTGGTGGGCACCCGGCTCGTCCGTCCCGACGGCGGGCTCGAGCCCTCCTGCCACGCCTTCCTCGGCCTCACCAATCTCCTCGGAGAGACGCTGGGGATTCATCGCGCGCTTCCCGGGCTACGGCCGCTCACGTCGCTCCACATGCCGTGGTTCGGGCACGACCGGCGCGCCCGCGTCGACTGGATCCAGGGCACGTTCCTGGTCGCGCGCGGCGAGGCCGTGCGCTCGATCGGCGGCTTCGACCCGGCGTTCTTCATGTACGGCGAGGAGATGGATTGGTGCCGCCGCATGCGCGATGCCGGTTGGAGCGTCGTCTTCCTCCCGGGGCCGGCCGTGACGCACGTGGGCGGAGCGAGCAGCGATCCGATCGCGGGCGAGATGTTCGTCGAAAATCTCCGGTCGAGGATCCGCTTCGTGGAGAAGCATCGCGGCCGCGCGGCGGCCGTGGCAGCACGCGCGCTCACGACCCTTTCCGTCCTCGCGCGCCTGGGATGGAGCGAGGCCGTATCCCTGGGTCTCCGGCTCTCCGGGCGCGATCCGGCGCCCGCGCGGAGGAGACATCAGGCGCGATTCCGCGCCGCGATCCGCTGGGTGTTGCGCGGGCTTCCCCTGTCCGAAGCGCGCCCGGCGGATCAGCTCAGGAGCTGAAGGGCCCGATCGGGCGCGGACTCCACGCCAGTGCGTCGCAGGCGCCACGCGACCCATGCCGCGGCCGCGAACGCCGAGACGAGGAACCCGACCACGATGAGCAGCCCCCTCCGCGGCCAGACCCTCCGGTCCGGCGGATCGGCGCGGTCGAGCACCTCGACCGTGGCGAGGTCGCGGGCCTCGTTGATGCGGGCCTCCTCGTACTGCGAGGAGAGAAGCGCGAAGACCTGCTCCTGGATCTTCACGTCGCGCACGAGGCGCGCCTGCTCGAGCCCGAGGTCGGGAAGCTGGGAGATCAGGCGGTTCACCTCGGCGAGCTGCTGGCGCAGCCGGCGGACCTCGACGCTGCTCTCCGAAGCGGACTGGCGCGCGAGGCCGAGCTGGACCTCGAGGTTCGCCTGGCCCGCGAAGAGGCTCGCTCCGCTCTCCACGGAGGACATCTGGTCGGACGAGAGCGCCACGGTGTGGTGCAGCTCGCTGTAGCGGCGGAGCGCGTCCTCCGCGGTGGCCATCGCGAGGCGCGTCTCCTGGAGGCGCTTCTCGACGAAGAGGCGCATCTGCCGCCCCTTGGTCATGCGGATCTCGCGATTGAACCGGTCCAGCTCCTCGGCGTAGGCGTTCGCCAGGTCGGCCGCGCGGCGCGGATCGCGATCCTCCACGCGGACTACCACGGTGCCGCTCTCTCCCAGCTTGAACGAGGAGCGCTGCTGCAGGATGCGGATGGCCGGGTCCTTCCGCTGCACGCCGTAGACCCGCATGAGATCGAAGCGCTGTACCAGGGTCGCGGCGATGGTTCGGCTCTGGAGGATCGCCATGGTCACGTCTTCGGGACCCGTCCGGGTCGGCATCCGGATGCCCGGGACGTTCAGCCCCCGAATCACGGCCGAGACGCTAAAGCCGGTGTCCTCCTCGGAGGGAGGGAGGAGCACCGTCTCCGCCCGGTACGTGGGGGGCCAGACGAAGGCGACCACGGCGGCGAGGACGGTCCCGATCGCGACGGCGATGGCCACGCGGCGCCGGTACGGCCGCGCGCCGGCGAGGTAGTCGGAGAGGGTCGGTTCGCGGGTCATGGGTGGCATCGAGTCTACCCTCGGACCCCCGAGGGCACCACCGTCCGATTCAGGCGTCGGGAGCCGGCGCGGGCCCTTCGGGCGGGGGCGGAACACGTCCCAGGGCCTTCCGGATCAGCTCCTCCTGGCGCTCGGCGACGCGCTCGAGCGACCAGCGGCTCTCCGCGAGGAGGCGGCCTTGCGCGGCGAGCCGCTCGCGCTCGGCCGGATCCCGAAGCAGCGCGGCCACGGCATTCCCGAGCCCGACCGCGTCCGCGGCCGGCCGGTAGTGGAGCTCGGGCTCGAGGTCGAGCCCCTCGGCGGCCTCCGGGGTGGCGACCACGGGCACGCGCGCGGCCATCGCCTCCACGATCTTGACCCGTGCCCCCGCGCCCACCCAGAGCGGCACGACCACGACGGTGGCGCGCGAGAACTCCTCCTCCATCGAGGGGACGTCGGCCGCCACTTCGGCTCCGGCGCGGGCCGCGGCGCTCACGAGCGGACGGGGCGGCTTCTTCCCCGCGAGCCGGAGGCGGGCGCGCGGCTCGGCGGCGCGGACCCGCGGCCATCCCGCCTCGAGGAACCGGATCGCCCCCTCGACGTTGGGCCGCCAGGAGAAGGAGCCCGGAAGGAGCACGACGGGACCCTTCGCCGGGCTCGGCTCGAGGAAGCGCGACAGGTCGATCCCGATCGGCAGCGTCTCCACGCGCGCGCGCGGGGCGAGCGCGCGAAGGGCGGCGGTCTCTCCCTCCTGGATGGCGAGCACGAGTGCCGCGCGCTCGCACAGCTCGCGCTCCGCTTCCCGGAGCCTTCCGGCCTGGTAGCCGGCATACAGGCCGGCCGGGGTGGGACCGAAAGAGCCCGCCAGCCGCCCCATCCACCGATGCTCCAGGTTCTGTTCGCGAAGGATCATCGGCACACCCCCGAGCGCCTCGTGATAGGGGGCGAGATGGAGGTGGTTCACGAGCGCGAACTCCGGCCGGTCGTGCTCGACCGCGGCGGCCACCGCCTTCGCGAACTCCGGATCCTGGTAGCGCGCGAGCGTGTACGGCCAGCGCCCCGCCACACCGCGCCAGGCGGCCCGCCAGATGGGCGGCGGCCGGTGCGCGACGCGAACCACGCGCGCGCAGGCGGAGCGGATCGCGTCGGGGATCGGATCGTCCCCGGTCCCGGGCGGCACGAACGAGACGAGGGTCACTTGATGTGCCCGCGCGGTGGAGACCACGCTCTGCCAGAGAACGACCCGGCCGCCGTCGTCGAGCGGCCAGGGGAGGCGCGTCGTGAGCACGAGCGCCGTGGAGCGGGCCATCAGGCGGCCGCTCGGGACGGCGTGCGACCGGCGGGCCGAGCGGCCCCCGACGGATCGACGAGCGCGACCGCGATCGGGATCAGGAACGGGTGGGCGCCCCAGATCACGCGGCCGTCGGCCCACGCGGCGAAGAGCGAGACGGCGTAGAGAAGGGAGACCAGCGCGGCGCCCGCGAGAAAGAAGCGGAGCGCCGGTCCTCCCAGCGCGCGCGCCGCGCGTCCGGTCGCGAGCGCGGCGGCCGCGAGAAGCGCGGGGAGTCCGAGCGTGAGGAGGAGGCTGAGCACGGCCCGAGGGCGCGCGAGGTTTTCGAGCAGGACCCGCGCGTGCGGCACCCAGAGCCAGCCCTGTTCCGGAAACGGAAGCGCCGTCCGGAGCGCGACGGCGATCGCGACCGCGAGGAGGGCGAACGGCGCCGTGACGCGGACCGCGGAGCGAAGCGGCTCCCCGCGCGACCAGGCCCAGAGGCCGGGCAGAGCCGCCATGATCGCGTCCGTCTCCTTGGCCAGGACGCCGATCACGAGCCAGGCCGCGAACGCGATCCGGCGCCCGCGGAGCGCGGCGAGCGCCATCCCCGCCAGCGTGAGCACGACGACCGGGTCGAGGAACCCGATCGCGCCGTAGTAGAAGGTCGGAAACGAGACCGCGAAGAGCAGGCAGCCGGTCGTCCGTCCGAGCGTTTCGTAGCCGGCGTGGCGCAGGAGGCGGTCGAGCGCCACCAGCGTGAGCACGAGGCATGCGAGATCGATCAGGTCGATCGAGGTGAGCGGGCTCCACGGAAGGACCGACGCCGCGAGGGGAACGAGTGGGCGGTAGCAAAAGGGCGGGATCAGGCTGTCGGACGGCACTTCGCCGCGGAAGTAGGCAGTCAGCCGGACGTAGCCGGCGACGTCGAGCGGGAGCCCGTACCGGGTCGCCGTCGCTCCGGCGGTGAGCCTCCGGATCGGACCGGGATCGCGCAGATCGAAACGGATCAGCGCCACCGCGAGGAGGACCGCGACGAGCGCGGCCCAGCGCGCCGCCGCGCCGACCTTCACGCGGCCGTTTCCACGGGCGGTTCCCACCGGCTCGCCGCGTATCCCATGCCGACGACCACGCAGAGGAACACCGCGATCTCCTCGTCCCCGAGATTCCATTCGAAGAGGCCCGCGACGAGGATGGCGACGAGGGCGGCGACCGCGGCGAGGCGGAGGGCGGAGGCGAGCGAGCTTCGCGGAAGCGGCGCCCGCCACCGGTGCCCGGCCGTTCGCGCGAATCCCGCGAGGAGCCACGCCAGCGCGGCGAGCCCGACCACGCCCATGCTGGCCGCCACCTGGACGACGATGTTGTGGAGGTGGCCGTGCTCTTCCGCCGCGAGGGGCGAGCGGTAGCGCCGGTAGATCCCGCTCAGATCTTGCAGGCCGACGCCGGTGACCGGATGGTCGCGGAAGATGCGCGCGCCCGCCTCCCACATGTAGATCCGCTCCCGGTTCCAGATGCTCTTCGTATCGAAGGAGCTGAGCGCGCGCTCGCGCAGATGGGCCGGAGCGAGAGCGATCGCCGCCGCGGCCACGACCGCGATCAGCGGCAGGAGACGCGCCCGCGTGCGGGCGAGGATCACGCAGGCGGCGACGAGGGTCGCGATCCAGGCGCTGCGCGTGGCGGAGCCGATCATGGCCGGGGCGAGGAGCGCGAGGAAGGCGCCGGCGCCGAGGCGCCACACGCGCGAGGGCCCGTAGGCGACGAGCGCCATCCCGATCGCGGCGAGCAGCGTAACCTGCCCCCCGTACGTCACCGGGTGCCCCACGAGCCCTCGCACCCGCACCGGAAAGGCGCCCCCCTCGCGCTCGAACCGCACGAGCGCGTAGACCGTGGCCGCCGCCGCGGAGACGAGGAGCACGAGCAGCACCCGCTTCGCCTCCCTCGGATCGCGGGCGTGATAGGCCCCGAGCGCGACGGCGGCGAAGACGATGCCCTTCGCGACCCTCGGGAAGCTCTCGGAAGGATCGAGCGAGAAGGCGGAAGCGACCGCGAGCGCGGCGAGCCAGCCGAGGAGCGGGAGATCGATCGGCGTGCGCTCCCAGCGGATTCCGCCCGGAGCCCACCAGCGGACCAGCGTCAGCGCGGCGCAGAGCACGAGCGCGATCGAGATGGGCGCGATCGACCACGGGAGCGCGGCCGCAAGAAGCAGGAAGGAGAGCCCCGCCGCGCGGTCCAGGAGGTTGCGCCGATCGGGGCGGTCCACGGCGAGGGAGGCGGAGCCGGGCATGAGCGGCCATCGTGGCGCATGCTCCGGCGACGGTCAAGGGGCGGCGCTTGACTCGCGCTCCCGAGCGCGGGACACTGGCGTTCCTCCCATGACGCCGACTCCAACGCCGCTCCGCGTGAGCACCGCCGACCGCATCGTGGTCACCGGAGGGACCGGATTCCTCGGATCCCATCTCCTCAGAGCCCTGCGCGATCGCGGCTACGAGAACGTCCAGGGGCTCGGATCCGCCGACTTCGACCTCACGCGCGAAGACGAGGTCGAGCGGATGCTCGCCGAGCACGCGCCGGACGCGATCGTCCACCTGGCCGCGGTCGTGGGCGGGATCGGCGCGAACCGCCGCTACCCGGGAACGTACTTCTACCGGAACCTCATGATGGGGACGCTCCTGATGGAACGGGCCCGCAGGGCCGGCGTCCGTCGTTTCCTCTCGGTCGGGACGATCTGCTCGTATCCCAAGTTCACGCCGGTCCCGTTCCGCGAGGAGGAATTGTGGGACGGCTACCCGGAAGAGACCAACGCCCCGTACGGACTCGCGAAGAAGATGCTGCTCGTGCAGTCGCAGGCCTACCGGGCGGAGTTCGGCTTCGACGGCGTGAACGTGCTCGTGGTGAATCTCTACGGACCCGGCGACCACTTCGACCCGGAGATCTCGCACGTGATCCCCGCGTTGATCCGGAAGTGCGTCGAGGCGGCCGACGAGGGGCGGCCGGAGATCGAGATCTGGGGAACGGGTAATGCCACGCGCGAGTTCCTCTACGTCGAGGACGCCGCGCGCGGAATCACGGCCGCCCTGGAGCGGCTCGAAGGGGGCGAGCCGGTGAACCTCGGCGCGGGCGCGGAAATCTCGATCCGGGAGCTGGCCGGGCGGATCGCGGCCGCGGCCGGATTCCGAGGGCGGTTCCGGTTCGATCCCACCCAGCCGGACGGCCAGCCCCGCCGCTGCCTCGACACCTCGCGCGCCGAGCGCCTCCTCGGCTGGCGCGCGGAGACCCCGCTCGAGACGGGGCTCTCCCGCACGGTGGCGTGGTACCGCGCGAAGCGGCGCGATCCGGTGCGTCCGGCCGCCGCTCCGTCCTGAGCCGGCTGCTTCCGCGCTTCAGCATCGCCGTCCCGACCCGGGGCGACGCCTCGCGGCTGGACAGCCTCCTCGACGCGCTCGCCCGCCAAACCCTTCCCCGCGCTGAGTACGAGATCATCGTCGCCTTCGACGGCCTTTCGCCGCCGGCCGCGCTGTGCGAGCGCATGGATCGCCTGGGCGCCCGCTTCGTGATGGTCCAGCCGCGGCGCGGCCCCGGCGCTGCGCGCAACGCCGCGGCACGTGAAGCGCGAGGCGAGTGGCTCGCGTTCACCGAGGACGACTGCGTTCCCGACCCGGACTGGCTCGCGGCGGCGGCAAGGCGGATCGACTCGGAAGAAGCCTTCGACGTGCTCGAGGGCTCGACCCGCCTCCCCGGCGGTTCCCCCGTGCGCCGGCGGGGAGCCGGCCCGACCTGGCTCCCGACCAATCTCTTCATTCGCCGCGCTCTCTTCGAGCGGGTGGGAGGATACGCGGAGGAGTTCTTCGACCCCCGGAGCGGGGTCTACTTCCGCGAGGACTCGGACCTCGGCTTCACCCTGGCCGCGGTCGGCGCCCGCGTCCGTCATGATCCGGAAGTCGGCGTGGTCCACCCGCGCGAGCACGCCGGGTGGCTCGACCCGATCCGTTGGGCGCGCCGCTACGAGATGGATCCGCTCCTCATGGCCCGCCACCCCGAGCGATTCCACGACGAGATCGAAGTGGTCCGATGGGGACCGCTCCGGCTGCGGCGTCCCTTCGTGCGCGCCTGCCTCGGCGTGATCGTCGCGGGGGCGGCCGCGGCGGTGGCGGCCGTGCTCGGGGAGACCGGGTTGGCGGTCCCGCTCCTCGGCGTCGCGCTCTTACTGCTGCTCCTCATCTGGGGAAAATGGCGGTGGGATCCACGGAAGCTGCCGGCGGCCCTCGCGGTGCCGCCGGTGCTGCTCGTCGCGCTATGGCGCGGCCGTGCGCGGGCGCGCGCTCACTTGGTCGCGGTGCGCACCACCAGGTAGATCGTCGCCACCTGCGCGGCCGTGGTCAGGACGTCGCGGACGCTCGCCCACGTGCTCCGCTCCGGTTTGGTCGGAACCCAGATCGCGTCGCCGGGACGGAGCGCGCCCGCCTCGGGGACGCTCACCTGCCCGCCCCCGACCCGCGTCACGCGGATGTTCCCCTTCCGCGCTCGCGACGTGAAGCCCCCCGCGTCCCGCACGTAGTCGTCGGCTTCGCGTCCCGCGACGTACGGCACGTAGCCCGGAGCGCGCACTTCTCCCTGCACGGAGACGAGCGCCACGCGCCGCGGCACGACGATCCGGTCGCCGTCGTGGAGCGCGACGTCGCCGCGCGGATCGCCGCGCGTGAGCCACGCTCCCACGTTGGCGGAAACCGCGCGCCGCTCGCGGGCGGTCGCGACGACGTAGTCCTTCTCCGCGGGCGTGAGGAAGTCGGGATTGCGCGCGGCGAGCGACTGGAACGCCGTGTCGGTCGGCGCTGCCGGGGGGCGTTCGATCCGGGTCGCCGCGCTGTCGGCCTCGGGCGTGAACCCGCCTGCCTCGGCGAGGATCGCGCGGAGGCGGTCGGCGCCGGCGGTGATCGGATACGGGCCCGGGCGCGCCACCTCGCCCATCACGACCACGACGTCGCCGGTCATCCAGCGCGATCGGGAGGGGACGTAGAGACGGTCCCCTTCGCGAAGCGGGAGATCGGAGGCGCCGCCGGTCGACGCGAGGGCGGCGTCGAGAGACGCCGAGGAGCGCTCGGGACGGCCGTCGGCGTCGAAGCGCTCGAGTGTGGCTTCTCCGAGCGCCGCCTCCGGCAGCGGCCCGCCCGCGAGGGTCAGGAGGGCGCTGAGTCGGTCGCCGGGGACGAAGTCGTAGCGGCCCGGATGGATCACCGCCCCCCACACGTCCACGTGCCGCCCCGCAGGCGGCACGTACAGGACATCGCTCTCGAAGACGAGCGGATCGGCCGAAAGCTCGCCGCCGCGCGCGGCGAGGACGAGGTCGACCGGCACGATCTCGGACCCGCGGCGCACCTGGATCCCGCGGCGGGCTCCGTCGCCCGCGATTCCGCCCGCCGCCTCGATCGCCTCCGACGCGCGCACCGGCGCCTGGAGCGTGACGGCGCCGGGGTGCTCCACCTCGCCCGTCACGTAGAGCCGGAACCGACGCGGCCGGTAGAGGGAGAAAGCGAATCCCCTCCCGCGCACGTAGGGGCGCATCCGGTCGCGCACGCGAGCCTCGAGATCGGCGAGCGTGAGCCCCGCGACCTGGATCGACCCGACGTCGGGGAGGATCAGGTCGCCCGAGGGTCCGACGCGCACGATCCGGGGCTCGAGGAGATCCGAGTAGCGGAGGGCGAACTCGTCACCGGGGCCGACGTGATAGGTGGCGGGATCGACCCGCCCCGCGATGGGGGGCTGCGCCTCCAAGGGAGCCGGGGCTGCGGGCTGAGCGGCCGGAAGCGGCGTTCGGAGGGCTGCGTCAGGCGGCTCCGCCGCTTGGGCCGCCGGGCTCCGAACGGCGAGAAGCGCCACGGCCGCCGCGAGCACGACGGCGACCGGAACGAAAGGGGTGGAGAAAGGGATTTTCCGCATGGGGGTCAATCCGATGATGATGCCACGGCGAGCCGCCGCCGCGCCACGTCGAGGACCGCCTCCCATTCCCGCCGCCGCACCACGATGACCGCCCAGAGGAGGAGGGCCACGCCCCCCAACGCGACCCCCGGCAGGTTCTTGGGCGTCCAGGCGATCAGGCCTAGGAGCAGCGCCAGGGAGGCGATCAGCAGCCTCCGATTGTCGGGACCCAGCTTGAACCCGATCACTCGGCGCGCCAGGTAGTAGTGCAGGCAGGCGTGCGTCGTGTGGGCGAGGACGTAGCCGATCACCACGCTCCGGAGCCCCACGCGCGGCACCAGGATCACGAACGAGACGAGGAGCGTGACGCCGTAGATCACGTCGAAGAGGACCCACGGGCGAAGGCGGTTCCGCGGCACGAGCCAGATCCCGAACATCCAGGCCGCGGCGCGGAAGTAGTCGCCAAGGAACTGGATCGGGAGGAGATCCAGCGCGGGAAGGAATCGTCCGCTGTAGAAGAGCGGCACCCAGATCGGCGCGCCGACGAGGATTGCGGCGCAGAAGCCGGTCACGAGCAGGAACGCGAGCCGCACGCCGCTCCGCATCACGGGCGGCGCCTCGGCGTCGCTCTTGAGCGCCGCGATCTCGGGCCAGAGGTTCGCTGTGATCGCGTTCAGGATCGTCGGCATGAGCATCCCCGAGACGCCGACGCAGACCTGGTAGATGCCGTTCTTCTCGAGGCCGAGCTTGTCGACGAGCATGCTCCGGAGGATGAGGAGCGTGAGCGTCGAGGAGAGCCCGACGAGGAGCGAGGAGACGCCGTAGCGGAAGAGGGGACGAAGGAGCGCCCGTCCCGGACCCGCCGCGCCCTCCCCCGGGCCGGCCACCCGCGCGCGCGGCGTGTGCCTCCCGAGGAGCCGCCCGCTCCACCACGCCCAGATCGCCGTGATCACGACGAGCTGCGCCACCGCCCCCGGGACGCCCCAGAAGAAGGCGAGCGGCACGATGGTGGCAATCTGCCCCAGCGCGACCGTCACGTTGAGCCCGGCCATGGCGCGCACGGCCTGGTGCCCCTGGAGCATCGAGACGTTCACCGAGGCGACGGCGGAGAGCGGCACGGAGGCGGCGCCGAGGAGGATCGCCCACGTGAACCCCGTGTCGCGGTAGATGCCGCCGGCGAGCCACGGCGAGGCGATCGCGGCCGCGACGGCAAGCGCTCCGCCCACGCCCCAGGCGACGCGGTGCCCCAGGCGCGTGAGCGCGCGCACGCGCGCGAAGTCGTTTGCCGCGCGCGCCTCGGCGATCATCGCGACGAGGCCGTTCCCCACGCCGACGGTGGCGAGGGGAACGAGGACGGCGGTCAGGGAGGCGAGCTGGGCGAGGACGCCGGTCCCCTCGGGGCCGAGCCGCGCGGCGAGGATCTTCGCGCGCACGATCGCCGCGACGACGGTCGCGACGGAGCCGAGTCCGAGGATCGCGGTGGAGCGGACGAGCCGGCGCACGGCTCCCTTCGTCCCGGGGGCTAGCGGGACCCGTAGGTCCGTTCGTAGTACTGCCGGAACGCGCCCGAGCGGATCGCTTCCCACCACGGGCGGTTCGCCACGTACCAGTCGATCGTCGCCTCGATCCCGCGGGCGAAATCGACTTCCGGCTGGAATCCGGTCTTCGCCCGGAGCCGCGAGGCGTCGATGGCGTATCGCCGGTCGTGCGCGGGACGGTCGGTCACGTGCTGGAGGAGGCTCGCCGGCTTCTTGAGCCGCTCGAGCAGCAGCGCGGCGATCTCGAGGACGGAGCGCTCGTTCCCTCCCGCGACATTGAAGGTCTCCCCCTCGACGTCGTCGCTCTCGAGAATCGCGACGAGGGCGCGGCAGTGGTCTTCCACGTGGATCCAGTCGCGCGTGTTCCTCCCGCTGCCGTAGACCGGGAGCGGCTTGTCCTCGAGGGCGTTCGTCACGAAGAGCGGGATCAGCTTCTCGGGGTACTGATACGGCCCGTAGTTGTTGCTGCAGCGCGTGACGATCGCGGGGACGCCGTGCGTGACGGCGTAGGCATAGGCGAGCCGGTCGCCGCCGATCTTGGACGCGGCGTACGGATTCCGGGCGAGGAGCGGCGACTCCTCCGTGGCGACGCCGCTCAGGATCTCGCCGTAGACCTCGTCGGTGGAGATCTGGATGAACCGGCGCACGCCGCGTTTCCGCGCCTCCTCCAACAGCACGTAGACACCGTAGGTGTCGGTGAGGACGAAGTGCGAGGCGTCCTCGATCGAGCGGTCGACGTGCGTCTCGGCCGCGAAGTTCACGACGATGTCGGCCCCTTCCATGGCGCCGGCCACGACGGCGGGGTCGCAGATGTCGCCCTGGATGAAGTGGAAACCGGATGCCTTCATGACATCGCCGAGGTTCGCCTTGTTGCCGGCGTAGGTGAGCTTGTCGAGGACAGTAATCCGCGCGGCTGGAAACCGCCCGCGGAGATGATGGACGAAATTCGAGCCGATGAAGCCGGCGCCGCCGGTGACGAGGAAGTGCGCTCGCGCGAGCTCGGGAGCTTTAGCCACGGACCACTTCGCCTCCTCCCGGCAAGCCGGTCGGGTCACCCGTCCGTTCAGCCATCTTTGCGCGACCAGTCGTAGGGGATGTCGTTCTTGTGCGGATCGGCCCGGTATTCGTCGGGCTGGTCGTACTTGTACGGCTCGGTCGGGGTGTTCACGAGCATCGCGGGCTCCGTCCCGATCCCCTTCATCCCGTGCCACACGCCGGGAGGAATCGTGATCAGGATGGGATTCTTCTCGCCCATGAAGAACTCGTTCACGACGCCGCGCGTCGGCGAGCCCTCGCGGTCGTCGTAGAGCACGACCTTCATCATCCCCTTCACGATCACGAAGTGGTCGGTCTGGATCTTGTGGTAGTGCCACCCCTTCACCACGCCCGGGTAGGCCACCGAGACGTAGGTCTGGCCGAAGCGCTGGAAGAAGGGATCGTCGTTCCGCATCATCTCCATGAGATAGCCGCGCTCGTCGGCGACGACCTTGAGCGGCTTCACGTGGACCCCCTCGATCAGCTTCATGCCGGCCTCCCCACCGCGGTGTAGGAGAACCCCAGCCGCTCGACGGCCGCGCGCTCGTAGACGTTCCGAAGGTCGACGATCGCCTTCTTCCGCATGCCGCGCTTCACGCGCTTGAGGTCGAGCCGGCGGAACTCGTTCCACTCCGTGACCAGCACCATCACGTCGGCCCCCTTCACGGCGTCATAGGCGTTCTGGGCGAAGTGCATCCCTTTCGGGAGGTCCTTCGCGTCGGCGCGCACGGCCGGGTCGAACGCGCGCACCTTGACGCCGCGGCGCATCAGCGCCCGGATCACCTCGAGCGACGGCGCCGCCCTCAGGTCGTCCGTGTCCGGCTTGTAGGAGAGACCCAGCACGGCGGCCGTGTGCTGGCCGCGGCCGGAAAGCGCCGCGAGCACCTTGCGGATCGCGACCTGGATCTGGGCGTCGTTGGCGTCGATCGCCGCCTCGACCACGCGGAGTCGCACTCCGGCGCGCCGGGAGAAGTCGCGCATGGCGTGCGTGTCCTTGGGGAAGCAGGAGCCCCCGTACCCCGGCCCCGGGTGGAGGAACTTCGAGCCGATTCGCCGGTCGAGACCCATCCCGCGGGCCACGTCGTGCACGTCCGCGCCGACGGCGTCGCACAGGTTCGCGACCTCGTTGATGAACGAGATCTTGGTCGCGAGGAAGGCGTTCGACGCGTACTTGATCAGCTCCGCGGCCCGCACGCTCACCACCACGGTCGGGGTCTCGATCAGGAAGAGGGGGGAGTGGATCTCGCGCAGGATCTCGGCTGCCTTGGGCGTGTCGGCGCCGATCACGATCCGGTCGGGGCGGAGGAAGTTCTCGACCGCGGATCCTTCCCGGAGGAACTCGGGGTTCGACGCGACGTCGAACTTGGCGCCGCGCCGCGCGTGCTTCTTGATCCAGGCGCGGAGCTTGTCCGCGGTGCCGACCGGAACGGTGCTCTTCTGCACCACGAGCCGATAGCCCGTCATCGACTTGGCGACGGTCTTCGCCGCCGAGAACACCTGGCTCAGGTCCGCGCTCCCGTCCGGACGCGGAGGAGTCCCGACGCAGAGGAAGATCACGTCCCCCCACGCGACCGCCTCCGTGAGGGACGTGCTGAAGCGCAGCCGCCGCTCGCGCACGTTCCGCGCCACCAGGTCCTTGAGCCCGGGCTCGTAGAAGGGAACCTCGCCCCGTGAGAGGACGTCGATCTTCCGCTCGTCCACGTCGACGCAGAGCACCTCGTTGCCGAAGTCCGCGAATCCCGCTGCGCTCACCAGCCCCACGTATCCGGAGCCGACCACGACGATCCTCACCTGCTCCTCCTTTGTCAGCGCCCCGCTTCGTGCCGGACGCGCTCGCGCGCGTCGCGGTAGAGGTCGAGGAGCGTCCGTTCGATGGGAATGGCCGGCGCCCAGCCGGTGCGCCGGATCAGCTTCTCGGGATCACCGACCAGGTGATCCGCGTCGCGCGTCCGCATCCGCGCGGGGTCCTGCACCACCGCGGCGCGCACTCCCGAGACCTGGATGAGGCGGTCGAGGAGGTCGCCGAGGCGATATCCGTGGCCGGTGCAGACGTTGTAGGCCTGCCCCGGCTCGCCGCTCTCGAGGAGCGCCTGATAGGCGCGCACCACGTCGCGCGCGTCGCCGTACTCGCGCACGACGTCCAGGTTGCCCGCGCGCACCTCGGCGGGGCCGTCCCCCTCGAGCACGCGCGCGAGCTGCCAGGCGAATCCAGCAACCGCGAAGCGGGGACTCTGGCCTGGCCCGGTGTGCGAGAAGGTGCGCGTCCGCACGACGCGCAACCCGTACGACGCAGCGTAGAGCTCGCCAAGCATGTCCTGCGCGGCCTTGCTCAGCGCGTAGGGATTCCGCGGGGCGAGCGGGGCCGCCTCGTCGAGCTTCGTCCCCGGCGCGCCCGAGCCGTAGATGTCGGCCGACCCGACGAGGAGCACCGTGGCCTCGGGCGCCTCGGTGCGGACGGCCTCGAGGAGATTCAGCGCGCCGATCGCGTTCACCCGGTAGGTCTCCGCGGGACGCTCGAGCGAGACGGCGCCGGAGGCCTGCGCCGCGAGGTGGATGATCTGGTCGGGCTTCAGGTCGCGGATCGCGCCCCGGACCGCGTCGCCGTCGGCGACGTCGAGCCAGCGATAGGAGCGCAGGGAAGCCTGGAGCTCCTCCGGCTCCGGGATCGCGTTCGGCGCGAGATGGTCCGCGCCGTGCACGTCGGCCGGCCCCTCCACGGTGAGCGCCCGCATGAGGTGCCGCCCCACGAAGCCGGCGACCCCGGTGACGAACGTGCGCAACGGTCTAGTGTTTTCTCCAGTATTCGAGCAGGTCGCGCATCGTCTGCTCGAACGGAATCGTCGGCTGCCACCCCGTCCGATTCCGGAACTTGCTCGCGTCGCCGAGGAGCACCGGCACGTCGGAGGGACGCATGCGCGTCTCGTCCGGCTCCACCCGGATCGACTCCTTCGTCATGCCGAGGAGCATGTCGAGCATCTCGCGGATGGTCCAGGCCCGCCCCGAGCAGATGTTGTAGACCTCGCCGGGGTCCCCCTTCTCGAGCGCGAGCCAGTAGGCGCGCACCACGTCCCGCACGTCGGTGAAGTCGCGCCGGGCGTCCAGATTTCCGACGCGCACGACCGGCTTCCGCCGCCCCTTCTCGATGTCGGCGATCTGCTTCGCGAAATCGGAGCAGACGAAGACCGGGCCGCGGCGCGGGCCCTCGTGATTGAAGCCGCGCGTCCGGATGACCGGGATGTGGAAGCTCATCCAGTACTGGTAGCCGAGCATGTCCTGCCCCACCTTGCTCACCGCGTACGGCGAGAGCGGGCGGAGCGGGTTGGTCTCGCGGATCGGCAGCTCGTCCTCGTGCACGAGCCCGTACTCCTCGCTCGAGCAGGCGAGCTGGATCCGCGGGTGCAGCTTCAGCTTCTTCACCGCCTCGAAGATGTTGAGCTGCCCGACGATGTTCGTGACCAGCGACTCGGTCGGCGCGGTCCACGAGGTCGGGACGAAGCTCTGTGCCGCGAGGTGGAAGATCCAGTCGGGACGGGTCGCGTCCAGCACGTCGCGCACCGAGGACGCGTCCCGGAGGTCGCACTCGACGAACCGCACCTGGTCGCGGAACTGCTCGATGTTCTCGGTGCGGCTGCGCCAGCGGAGGATCCCGGTCACCTCGGCGTCTCCCCGGGAGAGGATGTAGTCGGCGAGGTGGCTTCCGGCGAAACCGGTGATCCCCGTGATCAGCACTTTCATGCGTCGGTCCTCTCCTTGTGGAAGGCGGCGGCCAGGGCGGCTTCGTAGGCCGCGAGGGTCCCGCGCGGATCGGCGGATTCGAGAATGGGGCGACCCACGACGACGTAATCGGCGCCGCGCGCGAAGGCTTCGGTGAGCGAGAGCGTGCGCTTCTGGTCGTGCGCGGGATCGTTCGGACCGCGGATCCCGGGCGTCACGATGAGGAAGGGATGCGGGCGCTCGAGCCGGAGGGGCTGGATCTCCCGCGGCGAGGCGACCACGCCGTCCACCCCGGCTTCGGCGCAGAGCGCGGCCAGCGCGAGCACCTTCTCCTCGACCTCGGTCCTCGGGTTGAAGAGGGGCGGGATCTCGCTCCCGTCGAGGCTCGTGAGCATGGTGACGCCGAGCACGCGCGGGTGGCCGGCCAGGTAGCGCGCCGCCTCCGCGGAGGCGCGGAGCATCTCTTGCCCGCCGCTCGCATGCACGGTGAGGAGCGACACCGGGAGCCCCTCCAGGGCGCGGATCGCGCGCTCGACGGTGGCCGGGATGTCGTGGAGCTTCAGGTCGAGGAAGACCTTCTTCCCGCGCTCCGCCAGCTCGATCACCGCGCCGCGTCCCGCGGCGACGAATAGCTGCAGCCCGACCTTGTACCAGAGCGCCGCGTCTCCGATGCGATCGACCTGCTCGAGCGCCGTCGTGAGGTCCGGGCGGTCGAGCGCGACGATCAGCCGTTCTTTCAAGTGCACCGCCGACTCCGTGGCCTGCGTCATGCGCCTCCGATCTTGGCGGCCGGGCTGGCCTGGGTGGCGTGGCTGCGCGCGGTGCGCCCGGCGCGGATCGTCCCGCGTCCCTCGGGGACCTGCAGCGCGCCGATGAGCGCGTCGATCGACGGCGCACCCATCCGCTTCAGGTGCTGCTCGATCCCGTCCACGCACTCCTCGGGCAGCCGGGGATTGGCGAAGAGGGCCGTCCCGACCTGCACCGCGGTCGCGCCCGTGAGGAGGAACTCGAGGGCGTCGGCCGCCTTCGCGATCCCGCCCATCCCGATCACGGGAATGTCCACGGCCTGTACGACCTCCCACGTCTTCGCGAGAGCGAGGGGCTTGATCGCGGGGCCGGAGAGCCCGCCCAGGATCGTTCCGAGGATGGGTCGGTGCGTGCGGGAATCGACCGCCATCCCGACGAACGTGTTCACGAGCGAGACGGCGTCGGCGCCGCAGTCGGCGCAGGCCTCGGCGATTTCGCCGATGCGGGTCACGTTGGGCGTGAGCTTCGCGATCAGGGGGAGGCGCGTGAGCGGCCGGATCGCGGTCATCACCTCGCGCGCGAGGCCCGCGTCGGTGGAGTACTTCATGCCGTGCGGCCCCACGTTGGGGCAGGAGATGTTTACCTCGATCGCCTGCGCGACGCCGCTCCCGCTCACACCCTCGACCAGCTCGCAGAACTCGCGCGTGTCCTCCCCCTCGACCGAGACGACCACGGCGCAGGGGAGTCGGCGGAGGATGGGGACCTTCTGCTCGAGGAAACCCTCGAGGCCGGGGTTCTCGATCCCGATCGAGTTGAGCATCCCCGACGGCACCTCGACCACGCGCGGCGGCGGGTTTCCGGCACGCGGATGGCGCGTCACGGTCTTCGTGACGATGCCGCCGATCGCGCCGAGGTCGACGAGCGCTTCGTACTCCGCGCCGTAGCCGATGATCCCCGAGGCGACGAGGATGGGGTTCCGGAGCGCGAGCGACCCGATCCGCACCCCGACCGAAGGACGCGTCACGGAAGCCGCTCCCAGTCGACGATGGAGGCATCCATGACGGGCCCCTCGGTGCACATCGCGGGATAACGTACGCCCGGGGCCGACCCGTTGCCGTTGCCGTGGACGTCGACGCCGTCGCGGAGCGGGACCGGGCAGCCGCGGCAGGCGCCGACGCCGCACGCCATCGGCCCTTCGAGCGAGGCCTCGCACCGGATCCCCTCGGCGCGGGCGAACTCCGCCACCTCGTGGAGGAGCGCGTGCGGGCCGCAGGTGAAGATCTCGGCCGAGAGGGGCGTGTGCGCAGCCTCCTTCCACTCCCGCCTCAGGAGCTCGAAGACGCTCCCGTGGAAGCCGACGGAGCCGTCGTCGGTGGCGAGATGGAGCCGTCCGCCCCGCACCTCGCGCACGCCGTAGAGCTCCTTGCGCGAGCGGGCGCCGAAGAGGAAGACGTAGGGACGCTTCTTCTCCTTGAGCACGCGGCTCAGGAAGAGGAGCGGCGCCACGCCGCGTCCTCCGGCGACGAGGATCGGCGTGCGGCGCGCCCGCGGCGCAAAGCCGACGCCGAGCGGCCCGATCAGGTCGAGCACGTGCCCCTTCGGCTGGAGGGAGAGGATGCGCGAGCCGCGCCCGACCACCGAGTAGTAGATCCGCACGGCGCGGACGCGCCCCTTGCTCACGAACCCCTCGAGGCTGTACGGCCGGCGCAGGAGCGGGTCCCCTTCGTCGGAGATGCGCAGGTGCACGAACTGTCCGGGGTGCGGCGCGGGAAAGGCGCGCGGCACGGTGAGCGTGAGGAGGAAGTTGCCCGGGGAGATCTCCCGGTTCTCGATCACCTTGCAGTCGACGAGCTTCATTGCTTCGACCCGGAGCCGGTCGTGTCGGGCGGCGTGGCCTTCCGGGTCGTGTCGGCCGGCGCGGCGCGCGAGGTGTCGGGCGGCGCCGTCGGGGTCGAAGCGGGAGGAAGCGCCGAGCGCGTCGAATCGGCGGGCGCGGCGGTTCCTCCGGTCGTGGGGCTCGTGGCTCCGCCCGGCCCTGCGGGCTTCGCGCCCGCGCCGAGCCTCTTCTTCTTCGCCTCCTCGCGCGCCTTCTGCGCGGCGGCGGCCTGCGCCTCGAGCTGCCTCATCACCTCCGGCGGGACCTGATAACCGCTGTCAGGCGCGGCGCCGGTCGGGGCGACGACCGCGCTGGGGGCCGGTGCCGCCTCCTTGTCCTCCACGTACTGCCCCGCCGCGGACGTGTCGGGGTGCGCGAGGAGCGAGTCGAAGAGCGCGGTCCGCTCGTCGGTGCGCCCGCTCCACTGCTTCCAGAAGTAGAGGGCCGACTCGGCGTAGCGGGTCCCGCGGTAGCGGGTCGCGATGGAATCGGTGAGCGCGAGCGCGCGCATCGTGTCCTGCTTGTCGTAGGCGGAGATCCAGAGGCGCGCGTACGCCGATTTCGGGGCGTAGGCGCTCTTCGGGTAGAGGGCTTCGACCGTGGAGTACTGCGTGAGCGCCGAGTCGGTCTTCCCCAGCTCGAAGTAGTAGACCTCGGCGAGCTGGAACGCGGTGCGGGCGCGCGCGCCGGTCGTGTCGGCCGCGAGCTGCTCGCGGTATTTCTTCAGCGTGGTGAGGCTCTGGCCGCGCCGCGTCGCCTGCTGGCCGAACGTGTTCGTCGTCCCCGCCGTCTGGCGGAGCTTGTCGTACTCGCGTCCGGCGGCCTCGAGATCGTTGAGCGCGCTCTCGTAGAGATACCCGATCTGGAACTGCGACTCCCAGCCCACGTTCGTCCCCCCGAAGCGGTCCACCAGATCCTTGTATCCCTTCATCGCGTCGTTCGTCCTGCCGAGCAGGGCGTCCAGCTCGTAGACGCGCAGCATGAGCTCGCCCTCGCGATTCTCCGTGATCGCGGCCGAGCGCCACTCGGACAGGAACGCGAGCGCTTCGTCGTACTTCTTGAGATCCCGGAGCGCCTGCCCCCGGCGAAGGATCACGTCGAGGCGCTGCTTCGGCCGCTCCTCCTCCTTCAGCGTCTGCGCGTAGACGACCTCCGCGCTGTCCTTCCGGTCCGAGTCGAAGAGCGCGTCGCCCGTCCGCCGCAGCGCGTCGGCGCGTTGCCTCCGTTGCCCGGCCGCCTGAACCGCGCGACGGTACCACCCCAGGGCTCCCGTGTAATCCCTCTGTGAGACCCGGCTCTCCCCCGCGTAGAAGTAGAGCTCCCAGCGGCGCTCCATCTTCGGATAGGCCTTGTCGAGGGCGATGAAGATCGAGTCCGCCTCGTCGTAGTCCTTGCGCTGGTAATGGGAGAGCGCCTTCACCAGCTTTGCGTCGGGAACGAACGGGCTCTTCGGGAACTTGGTCTCGAACTCATCGAGACGCCGGATGGCCCCCGCGTAATCCCCCTTGCCATACAGCGACGCCCCGAGCATGTAGGTGGCGTCGTCCACCCACTTGCTCTTGGGGTAGTCGGTCAGGATCTTGTTGCACTGCCGGATCACCTGGTCGTACTTCGAGGACGCCGCCGCCGCCACGCCTTCGGAGACGCTCCGTTCCTGTTCCTTCTGGGCTTCCTTGTAGTAGCGCCGGGCCAGGTAAAACGTGTTGTAGTAAGCGCATCCGGCGAACACGAGGAGCACGAGAGGCACGAGGATTCGGAGACGACACGTCCCCGGTCGCGAAATCGGCATGAGCGATGGATGCTACCACGCGCGGGGCCGACGGGCTATCGGCCGCTCGACAGGGCTGCGGGCTCGCGGTAGGTGACCTGCCCGTCCAGAATGGTGACCAGGACGCGCCCGGGCAGCTCCCAACCGTCGAAGGGGGTGTTGCGGGATCGGGAGGCCGATTCGTAGGCCCGAACCGTCCACCGTCCCATCGGGTCGAACACCGTAACGTCCGCCGGTTCTCCGGGTTCCAGCGTTCCCCCGCGCCGGCCAAGGACTTCCAGCGGCTTCCGGGTCATCCGGAGGAGGAGCTCCGGCAGGGTCAGGTGCCCCGGCTCGACCAGGGCCTTGAGATAGAGCCCCAGGGCCGTCTCGAGTCCCAGGATCCCGAAGGGGGCCGAGTCGAAGTCGACGTCCTTGTCGATGTCGGTGTGCGGCGCGTGGTCGGTGGCCAGGCAGTCGATCGTCCCGTCCACGACCCCCTCGATCAGGGCTTCGCGGTCGCGCGAGGTGCGGAGCGGTGGGTTCATCTTGGTGTTGGTGTCGTAGGTGGAGACGGCCTCGTCGGTGAGGATCAGGTGGTGCGGCGTGACTTCGGCGGTCATGGCGATCCCGCGGGCCTTGGCCTTCCGGATGATGTCGACCGACCGCGCGGCGCTCACGTGCGCCACGTGGACGCGCCCGCCCGTGAGCTCGGCGAGGAGGGCGTCCCGGGCGACCATCACCGACTCGGCCGCGTCGGGAATCCCCTTCAGTCCGACCCGGGTGGCGGTCCACCCCTCGTGGACCACGCCCGAGCCCTTCAAGGCGGGGTCCTCGGCGTGCTGGATCACGGGCACGCCGAGCGGGCGCGTGAGCTCGAGCGCGCGGCGCATGATCTCGGCGTTGTGGACCGGCTTTCCGTCATCGGAGAAGGCGACGGCGCCGGCCTCGATCAGGTCCTCGATCTCCGTCAGCTCCTCCCCCATCTGCCCGCGCGTCACCGCCGCGATCGGAAGGACGCGGGCGTGCCCCGATTCGCGCGCGCGCCGGATCACGAACTCGATCCGCGCCCGCTCGTCGAGCGGCGGGACCGTGTTCGGCATGCAGGCGACCGTGGTGAACCCGCCGCGCGCCGCGGCGCGCGTCCCGCTCTCCACCGTCTCCTTCTCCTCCTGCCCCGGCTCGCGCAGGTGGACGTGGATGTCGACGAGCCCCGGGCAGACCACCGCGCCCGAGACGTCGATCACCTCGGCGTCGGGGTGGGAGCGGAGCGCCGCGGGGGCGTCCTCGCCCAGCCCCGAGATCCGCCCCTGGTCGAGCCAGAGGTCGGCCTCGACGTCGACGCCGCGCGAGGGGTCGAGGACGCGGCCGCCCTTCAAGCAGATCGGCCGGCTCATCGCTTGGCCGCCTCCGCGGCCGGATGCGCCGCGCCGAGCGGCACGGGCGAGCCGCCGGGCTCCTCTTCGGGGCGCGCGAGGAGGTAGAGCACCGCCATCCGGACGGCGACGCCGTTCGTCACCTGCTCCAGGATCACGGAGTTCACGCCGTCGGCCACGTCCTGCGCGATCTCGACTCCGCGGTTCATCGGCCCCGGATGCATCACGATCGCGTCGGGGCGCGCGCCCGCGAGGCGCTCCTTCGTCACGCCGTAGACGCGCGCGTACTCGCGGAGCGAGGGGTAGAGGCCGGCGCGCTGGCGCTCGAGCTGGATGCGGAGGATGTTCACCACGTCGGCCCCCTCGATCGCCTCCTCCACGCGCGAGGCGACCGTGACGCCGAAGCGCTCCACCTCGGCCGGCATCATCGTCGAGGGGCCCGCGATCGTGACCGAGGCGCCCAGCTTCGTGAGCCCCCAGATGTTCGAGCGCGCCACGCGGCTGTGCATGATGTCGCCGATGATCGCGACCTTGAGCCCGTCGATCCGCCCCTTCTTCTCGCGCATCGTGTAGAGGTCGAGGAGCCCCTGCGTCGGGTGCTCGTGCGTGCCGTCGCCCGCGTTGATGATGGAGGCGTCGAGGTTCCGCGCGAGATAGTGCGGCGCCCCCGAGGACTGGTGGCGGATCACGACGAGGTGGATTCCCATCGCCTCGATGTTCCGGGCCGTGTCCTTGAGCGTCTCCCCCTTCGAGACACTCGATCCCGAGGTCTGGAAGTTCACGGTGTCGGCGGAGAGCCGCTTCTCGGCCAGCTCGAAGGAGAGGCGCGTGCGCGTGCTCGGCTCGTAGAAGAGGTTCGCCGCGGTGAGGCCGCGGAGCGAGGGGACCTTCGGGATCGGCCGCGCGAGCACCTCCTTGAACGCCGTCGCGGTGTCGAGGATGGAGGTGATCTCCTGCGCCGAGAGGTCCTCGAGCCCGAGGAGGTCCTTCCGCTGCCCGATCACGTGAGCACCTCCCCGAGCGAGACGCCGTCGTGCCCGTCGACCTCCGCGACCGAGACCATGATCACCTCGCGCTTCGAGGTCGGGACGTTCTTCCCGACGAAGTCGGCGCGGATCGGGATCTCGCGGTGGCCGCGGTCGACGATGATCGCGAGCTGGATCGCGCGCGGGCGGCCGAAGTCGATCAGCTCGTCGAGCGCGGCCCGCACCGTGCGGCCGGTATAGAGCACGTCGTCCACCAGGACCACGACCTTGTCGTCGATGTCGAAGGGGATCTCGGTGCCGCTCACGACCGGCTGGTGCGCGATCATCTGGAGGTCGTCGCGGTAGAGGGTGATGTCGAGGGCGCCGACCGGCACGTCGAGGCCTTCCAGCTCGTGGATCTTGGCCGCGATCCGCTTCGCGATCGGAAAGCCGCGGCGGCGGATGCCGACCAGCACGATGCTGCCGGCGCCGCCGTTCCGCTCGATGATCTCGTGGGCGATGCGGGTGATGGCCCGGCGCAAGCCCTCGCCGTCGATCAGCTCGGTCTTCTCGCGGACCTGCTCCGCCACGTCGCCTCCAGGGAGTTCGCGGGGCATGAAAAAACCCCTCTTCCGGACCGGAAAGGGGTGCGGCGGCCTGTGTTCGGCTCGGTCCCTTTCCAGTCTCTCGGACTAGATTCAAGGGTCTCGGACGCCGCGTGGTGCCGGCGCCGACGGCCAGTGTACCAAACGGGGGCCGGGCGGGGCAAGAGCGCCCCACGGGGGAGCCAGTCGGGGCAAGGGCGCCCCACGGGGGAGCCGCTCAGAGCAGGAAGGGTATGAGCCGCTTGGTCCGGCGCGCGTGCTCGCCGTATTCGGGATAGAGCACGGCGACCAGGCGCTCCTCGGCGAGCATGCGGACCACCAGGGCGGCGGTCGCGACGATCGTGAGCAGCAGGGAGACCGTCGTCCCGCGAGAGGCGACTCCGGCCCAGACGAAGAGGAGAATGGCCGCATAGATCGGGTGGCGCACGAGCCGATAGGGGCCCGTGGTCACGAGTCCGCCTTCGGTCGGGTCGGCGCCCGCGTGGAAGCTCCTCCTACCGAACGTGAGGCGCGCCCAGAGCATGAGCGCCCCCGCCAGCGCCTGGAACGTGATCCACAAGGAGCCCTGCGCGAACAGGGTTCTCCGGAAGAGAAGTGTGACGACGGCGGCCGTCAGTACGGCCGTCGCTCCAAGCGAGACGCGTCTCAGGTCCATGGCTTCGCTCCGATCCGGTGCGCGAGATACTCTTGACGACACGATACCTTGTACTACATAGTATCACACATGACACCCAAGGCGAAGCCCGATCCGCCGGATCCGATGGACAAGTGGGAAGTCCAGCTTCGGAAGGGATGCCTGGAGCTCGCGATCTTCGGGACCCTCTGGGAGGGCCGGCACTACGGCCTCGAGATCCTGCGACGGCTGGAGCGCGATTCCGAGCTGGTCCTTTCCGAGGGGACGATCTATCCCCTGCTCGCGCGGCTCAAGTCCGAGGGGCTGCTCGAGTCGGAGTGGGTGGAGGCCGAGGCAGGCCATCCCCGCAAGTACTACCGGCTGACCGCCGCGGGGCGACGTCAGGCCGCGCGGATGGCGCGCCTCTGGTCCCGTTTCGCCTCGAGCCTCGGCGAGCTGCTCGAACCGCTCACGAAGGAGGGCCGATGACCCGCGAAGAGCATCCCTCCGACCCCGCCGTCGAGCGCTATCTCGCGGCCGTTCGCAAGAGCCTTCGGGGGATGCCCGAGGCCGAGGTCCAGGAGATCCTCCGCGAGCTCCGCGCTCACATCACGGAGCGGTCGGGGCCGGGAGGCGACCCCGAACCCGCGCTTCGCTCGCTCGGGGATCCGGACGAGCTGGCGCGCCAGTATCGGGGCGAGCGGGTCGCGGCCCGCATGGAATGCAGCCGCTCGCCCATCGTCATCCTTTACGGGATGCTCCTGCTCCGGGGCCGCAGCGTCTCGGGATGGATGGCGCTCGCGCTGGCCATGTTCGGCTACGCGTGGGCGATCGTTCTGGGGGCCGCGGGGATCGAGAAGATCGTCTCGCCTCGAGACGTCGGGCTCTGGGTCCGCCCGGACTGGTGGCTACCCCGTCTCATGGTGGACGGCCCGGGCCCGCCGGGCGCGCGTGAAGTGCTGGGGTGGTGGATGGTGCCGGCGGGACTCATCGCCTGCGCCCTCCTGGTCTTCCTCACCCGGCGATTCGGACTCTGGTGGATTCACCGCTCGCGCGGCGCGCGAGCGGCAGCGGACGGGCGTTGAGCCCGCCCGGTCGGCTTCAACCCTGGAGGTGGTGCCATGGCACCCTCGTGCAGCATCGGCAACACGGAGCGCTACCAGCGAATGGCGATGGGCGCCGTCTTCGTGATCGGAGCGTTCTTCATCCGGCGCGACGCCTTTGCAGCCGTGACCATGGTCACGGTCGGTTCGGCCATGACGGCGGCAGCCGCGCTCGGACACTGACTCTCGCTGACGGCGCTCGGTTCGAGCGTCTTCCGCAAGCGACCGCCGGACGTCACCTGATCGCCTGACCAGGACAGCCCCTCGGCGGTGACTACTGCACCAGCGCGGGCAGTCCCTTGTTCACCCAGTCGTGCTCCATGTCGTTGCTCACGAACATGATCTTCGCGTTCTTGTAGCCGAGCGAGCGCGCGACGCGGAAGGCGGGGTTCACGTTCGGGCAGTGGTCCCACGGGCAGCAGCCGCAGTAGAGCACGATGTCGCGGTCCTTGGGCATCGTCTTCAGGAGCTTCGTCAGCGCGGCGCGTCCCCGCGGCGTCGAGCAGGGCCCCGCGTACGTCGACCCCGCGATGTGCCCCGCGTCGTAGAGAACCTTGAACCCGACGTGCACGAGCGCCGGCCGCTTCGCGTCCGGCAGATCGAGCATCTTCGCCACGTCCAGGGGCTGGAGGAGATCCTTCTCGGTCGGCGTCGTGTCCTTGGCGGAGGCCGCCGGAGCCGGCTTTCCCGCGGCGGGCGCGGCCTTTTCGGCCGGCGCGGCTCCGGCGCGCGGAACGGGATGGAGCACGAGGAGAAACGCGATCGCCAATGCGGCGGCCGCGCCCAGGCCTGCCCGGAGGCGGGCGCGCGAATCGTTCGTCATGGGTTCGAGCCTTTCATGAGTGAGGGAAGTCGCGCCATGCGACTTTGGTACCGGGCCGTTGCCGGCCGCGCACCCAAGAGTCTGCGCCGAAAGGGTGCGAGATGTCGAGGGCACCGCGGATGCGGGAGTGCTAGGATCGGAACGTGATCTCCCGGTCATGGACGTCGCGGGCTCTTCATCGCGCCATCGGCGTGGGCGCCGTGCTTTCGTGCGCCCTCTTCACGTGCGCCGCGCTCCTCGCGCGCCCAGCCCATGCGGACCGGCCGGCGGCGGCGGCCTCGGCGAAGGCCGACACCCTTCCCCATCCTGATCCGGCACGCACGCAAGCGTTCCACGACATCGTCTACTCGCTCGCCGCCGACTCGATGGAAGGGCGCGGGATCACCACCCCGGGGATCAAGAAAGCCGCCGACTGGATCGAGCGGCGCATGCGCGCGGAGAAGCTCGAGCCCGCCTTCCATGGCTCCTACCACCAGCGCTTCCCGATCAAGATCGGCGTCACGCTGAAGCCGGGGAACCGGATCGACGGGCTCGACTCGACCGACTGGACGCCGCTCGGCTTCTCCTCGAGCGGCGACTTCTCGGGCGAGCTCGTCTTCGTCGGCTACGGCATCGACGCGCCCTCGATCGGCTACCAGGAATACGAGGGGATCGATCTCAAGGGGAAGGTCGCCCTCATGCTCCGCTACGAGCCGCAGGAGAAGGACGACGCCTCTCCCTTCGACGGCAAGCGCCCGAGCCGCTGGTCGGCGCTCCGGTACAAGGTGCTCCAGGCGCGCGAACGCGGCGCGAAGGCGGTCCTCTTCGTCACCGGTCCGCTCCAGGACGAGGGGAACAACAAGATTCCCGCGCTCCACAACGACGGCCCGGAGAGCCCCGCCGGGATTCCGGTCGCGCAGCTCCGGCTGAGCGCGGCGCAGCGCTGGCTCTCGAAGGCCGGCATCGATCTCCTCCAGTTCCAGCACGACACCGACCGTGACCTGGTGCCGCGGTCGAAGGAGATTGCACAGGTCATCGTGAACGGCCGGATCGCGGTCGAGGACAAGTACGTCGACTCCGACAACATGGCCGGCATCATCCCGGGACGCGGAAGACTGAAGGACGAGTGGGTGGTGATCGGCGCGCACTACGACCACCTCGGCTGGGGCGGCGAGAACTCGATGCGTCCGAACGACCACGCGATCCATAACGGCGCGGACGACAACGCCTCGGGCGACGCCGGCGTCCTCATCGCGGCCGACGGACTCCGGAAGGACCTCGCCTACAAGCGCGACCACCGTGGCGTGCTCATCTGCCTCTTCTCGGGCGAAGAAGTGGGGCTCGCCGGCTCCGCCTGGCTCGTCGACCATCCGCCGATCCCGATCGACAAGGTGGCGGCGATGATCAACCTCGACATGGTCGGCCGCCTGCGCGGGAACACCCTCATCGCGCTGGGGCTCGAATCGGCGCCCGAGTGGGCGCCGCTCCTCAAGGCCGCGGCCGTCGACACGAAGCTCGACGTGGCCGCGCGCGGCGACGGCTACGGTCCCTCCGACCAGACCTCGTTCTACGCGAAGGGAATCCCCGTCATCCACCTCTTCACGGGAACGCACGAGCAGTACCACACGCCCGACGACAAGCCCGCGACGATCAACGCCGAGGGGGGCGGCATCGTCGCGCGCTTCACGCAGGTGCTCGCCGAAGAGGCCTCCACGCGCGACCGGCGCCTCACGTACGCGCGGTCGAACGCGGCGCCGACCATGACCGGCGACAGCCGCGGCTACGGCTCGTACCTGGGAACGGTCCCCGACTTCAAGGCAATGGAGAGCGCGAACGGCGGCGTGCTCCTCGCGGACGTGCGCGCGGGCGGCCCGGCCGCGATCGCGGGGATCAAGGGAGGCGACCTCGTCGTCTCGCTCGCGGGGACGCGGATCGAGAACCTCTACGACATGACGTACGCGCTCCAGGACCACAAGCCCGGCCAGACGGTGGAGGTCTCGGTGGTGCGCGGCGGCGACACGCTCACGTTCCGCGCCACGCTCGGCGACCGGGCGCGGATGGGCCAGGCGGGACCCGCGGTGGCGAAGGCGGAAGCGCCGAAGATCGGCGCGGAGCACGCCGTGCACGCGAGCGGCGCGCCCTCGGACAGCTCGGGAGCGCCCGGACCGCAGGTCGCGTCGGCAACGGCGGAAGCCGCCGCGCCTGGGATGCCTCAGGCCGCGCCGCCCATGCCCGGGAATCCGCACCAGGGTCTCGCGGCGGGCCCATCGGGCCCGGCCGGTGCCGACATCGGCGCCGCCGCGGTCGACTCGTTCTATCTCAACCGGCCCGGAGCCGACTTCGTGATCAAGGCGGGCAAGCCATACGGTCCGCCCGCGCCCGGCGAGCGTCACCTGAGCGACATCCGGCAGCTCACGTTCGGCGGCGAGAACGCCGAGGCCTACTTCAGCCCCGACGGGAAGAAGCTCATCATGCAGTCCTCGCCGCGCGGCGCGAAGTGCGACCAGGAGTACGTCCTCGACCTCTCGACCGGCGAGATGAAGCGGGTCTCGAGCGGGAAGGGGCGCACGACCTGCGGCTACTACGACTACCCCGAGGCCGACCGCATCGTCTACTCCTCGACGCAGGGCGGCTCGGATTCGTGCCCGCCGACGCCCGACTACTCCCAGGGGTACGTCTGGCCGATCTACGACACTTACGACATCTGGGAGGCGAACCCGGACGGGTCGAACGCGAAGAACCTCACGAACTCGCCCGGCTACGACGCGGAGGCGACGTGGTGCGGCCGCGGCGGGAAGTTCGTCTTCACGTCGACGCGAGACGGAGATCTCGACCTGTACTCGATGGACGAGGCCGGCCAGGTGAAGCGGCTCACGTCGACGCCGGGGTACGATGGAGGCGCCTTCTACAGCCCCGACTGCTCGCAGATCGTCTTCCGCGCGAGCCGCCCCCAGGGCCCGGCGCTCGAGGACTACAAGAAGCTCTTGAAGAAGGGGCTGATCCGGCCCGACAGCCTCGAGATCTACGTCATGCGCGCCGACGGGACGGGCGAGCGGCGCCTCACGCACAACGGCGCCGCCAACTTCTGCCCGACCTTCTACCCCGACGGGAAGCGGATCATCTACGCCTCGAATGCCGGCGCGGCCGGACCGCGCGAGTTCGACCTCTGGCTCCTCGACAGCCGCGGCGGCAAGGCCGAGCAGGTGACCTTCGCGCCCGGATTCGACGGCTTCCCCATGTTCAGCCCCGACGGCCAGTTCCTCGTCTGGGCCTCGAACCGCGCCGACCCCGCCTCCCATGAGACCAACATCTTCATCGCGCGCTGGAAGGATTAGTTGGACTCGGTCCTGATCGCGCGCTGGAAGGATTAGTTGGGCACGGTCCGCCGGATCGCGCTGCTGGTATTCGTCCTTCTGATCGGGGTTCTCTACATGTGGCATCGCGCGGAGCAGAACGAGCAGAAGGCGCGGAAGGAGCTCGTCCAGGCGCGAGAGGCCGAGTCACACGCGCGGGAGCTCCTGGCGAAATCGGCGCCGCGGGGCCAGGGGGTGTTCCTCTCCGATGATGAGATCGCCACGCTGAAGCGCGCGGGGCTCACCGATCCCGTGAATCAGCTCCGGTCGGACCTGGGCGCGCACGGGTCGTTGATCCCGGTGCCGGGGGTGCTCGGCGGGAAGATGGGCTTCTACGACCGGGAGGGGATCGTGCTCCTGCCCGGACACTACGTCTATGCGCCGGGCGACGACGGGCACATCCTCGTGCACGCGCTCCTCAGCTACGACGTGCAGCCCGGCGGGAAGATCGTCTGGAAGCTGATCGAAGCGAAGCGGGACTAGGAGGCCGGCGCAGCCGGCCGATCTCGAAGCTGTCAACCCCGGGCCCCCAAAGGAAACCCGCCAACTCGTTCTGGAACGAGTTGAAGTTGACATAATCACTTGCCCCGGGGCAAGTTGATCGCTAGCGGTTCCCGCCCGAGTCGCGGTCGCGGTCCTGATTGGAATCGCGGTCGCGATCCGAATCGCGATCGCGGTCCCGATCCCGATCACGGTCCCGATACTTGAGGAACGTCGCCCGGATCTGCTTCTCGTTCGTCTCGGTCGTCGTGCTCGAGCCGGAGGTCTCCGTCCGGCGCCGCCGCTCCTTCGTCGACTCGTTGTAGGTCGTGCTCTCGCCGGTCTTGTAGCGCTCCATCCCCGTGATCACGACCGCGTCGGCTCCCTTCTCCTCCGCCTTCTTCATGATCTTCGCCTGGAGCTTCTCCGCGCTCACGAGATCGTTCGCCCGGGCGATCAGCTGCCCCATGACGTCATACTGCGCCCGCACCTCGCTCTCGTCGAAGAAGAGGTCGACGTGGTTGGTCGGCGGATAGCTCCGGCCGACGTAGTCGATGTGGGCGCACGCGGTGAGCAGGAGCGCGGCCAGGAGGGCCGGGATCGCGAGGCGTTTCATGGTACCTCCGGGGTCAGCCTCGCCGCGAACGGACCCACCCCCGCGGGCCGGCGCGGCAAACATGGAACGTCGTATGTCTCTTTCTTAGACCGGCCGACTGGAGACGTCAAGGGCGCGGCAACACTTGTGAACATGCGCCAGCGCATGTGCCACGACCGCACGGCACGTGGGATATGTACTCTGACTCGCGGGGCGAATCGCACTTAACCCGAGAGCGGCGCCGTCGCGCGCGCGAGCGCGGCCAGGAGCGAGTCGGCGTCGCGCACGGGCACCGGAGGGATGGCGCCGCGATCGCGCAGTGCGCGGTGGAGCGTGTGGAACTCCGGCGCGGGGAGCTTCGCCCGCTCGAGCAGCGCCCGGTCGTCCCAGAGCGAGGCGGGAGACCCGCCGCCCAGGACGCGCCCCGGGCCGCCCGCTTCGCGCCCCAGCACGATCACCCGGTCGGCGACGCCGCTCACGAAGTCGAGGTCGTGGCTCGCGAAGAGAATCGCCCGTCCCCGCTCCCGGAGCCGCGCGAGCGCGGCGCGGAGCGCGCGGCGGCCCTCCGGATCGAGCCCCGCGGTCGGCTCATCCCAGAGGAGCACGAGCGGCGGCTCGATCACGAACGCGGCGAGCGCGGCCCGCCGCTTCTCCCCTTCGCTCAGCGTGCCCGGGGCGCGCTCGGCAAAGCGTTCGGGATCGAGGTCGACCTCGCGCAGCGCGCGCTCCGCCCGGCGCGCGCGCTCCTCGGCGGGCACCCCCTCGATCCAGAGCGCCGCGGCCGCATCCTCGGCCACGCTGCGCGCGAAGAGCTGCCGCTCGGGGTACTCGAGCGCGAGCATCACGGGCGGCACACGCTTCACCGCCGGGATCGCGCGCTCGACCGATCCCGTCGTGGGCTCGCGCAGCCCCGCGGCCAGATGGAGGAGCGTGGTCTTGCCGGAGCCGCTCGCGCCGACGAGCGCCACGATCTCGCCGGGGAGAACGTCGAGCGAGGCATCCTCGATGACCGGAGCCGAGCGACGCGACGGGGCCCAGGAGGCTCGCGCGAGAGTCAGCAGAGGAGCTCCCCGCCGAGCCACGGCATCCGGCGCATGCCCCGGCCCGTGGGATGCGCGCCCGCTCTCGCGAGCCTGATCCCGATCGAGGGCATCGAGGAACTCCTCGAGCGTGGCCGTGAGCGCGCCGCTCCATCGCCCTTCCGCCGCGAGCGCCGCCGAGGCACGGAGCGCGAGCGGAAGCGGCGCCGATCGGGCCGCCGACACGGCGGTGGGCGAGAGCGAGGCGAGCGCACGGAGCCGGCCCGCCTCGAGCAGGTCGACCCGCTCGCCGCGCATCGGCGGATCGAGGTCCTGGCTCGCGCGGAGGACGCCGAGGCCGTCCGCGCGGGCCGTGGCCGCGATCCGCTCTTCTTCCGCCCGGCGCGACGCGGGATCGAGATGGGCGAGGCATTGATCCAGAAGGAGCGCCGATGGCCGGGCGGCGAGCACGGCGGCGAGGAGCGTGCGGGTCTTCTCCCCCGCGCTCAGGGTGCGCGGATCGCGCGCGGCGAGCGCGGCGATCCCGTGTTCCTCCAGGGCCGCGGCGACGCGCGCGCGGGTCTCCGCCGGCGGGAGCGCGAGCGATTCCAGCCCGAAGGCGACCTCGGCTTCCACGGTGTCGGCGAGAAATTGGGGATCGGGCTCCTCGAAGAGGACGGCGACGTGCGGCCAGAGCGATCCGCTCGTGGAGGATCCCGCGGCGTCGCCGTCGCCCGCGACGGGCTGGCCCGCGACGATCACGCGCCCCGACGTCGGCGCGGTGAGCCCCGCCATGAGCCGGAGGAGCGTGGTCTTGCCGGAGCCGTTCGCGCCGAGGACGAGCCGCCGCTCGCCGGGCTCGAGGGTGAGGTCGGTGGGATGGAGGAGCGTCCGCTGGGTGCCCGATGCATCGCGAATCGCGTAGGACGCGCCTTCGAGACGGATCATGGCCGACGCCCCGGGGGTTGGAGCCACCGGGATCCGGGCGTCAGGGCCCGGTTCATGTTTCCGCGCCGGCGCCCTCCGCGAGGAACGCGCGCACGGTTTCCATGACCTCGACGAGCGGCTTCCCGCTTTCCCGTGCGAGGCGCCGGAGGTCGTCGTATTCGGGAACGCGCCGCTCGACTCCGTTGGGAAGCACCGCGGTCTTCACGCGCACGGTCCCGATCGGCGTGACGACTTCCGTGATCGATCGGCGGAGCTCCATCCGGCCCTCGCGGCGCACGCGCAGGCCGAGCGTCGTCGACTCGCCGAAGAGCCGCTCGGCGACCTGCGACGTGCGCCGGGGATCGCAGAGCGCCGTGACGAGGACGCCGGGGCGCCCCTTCTTCATCTGGACCGGCGTGAGATAGACCTCGAGCGCGCCCGATTCGAAAAGAGCCTCGGTCAGGTGCCCGTAGAGCTGCGGGTTCATGTCGTCGATCGTCGCCTCGATCGCGTCCACCGAGCCGGCGCCCACGGCGTCGAGCGGTTCGCCGAGCAGCGCGCGCACGACATTCGGCCGTTCCGCGACATCGCGTGTGCCGGTCGCGACCCCGGTTTTCAAAAGGCGCATGCCGACCGGCTCGCCGATCGTGTCGCAGAGCGACGTGACGAGCGCCGCGCCGGTCGGCGTCGTGAGCTCCCCTTCAATCTCCAGCATGCGCACGGGAACCCCCTCGAGGAGCCGGAGCGTGGCGGGCGCGGGGACGGGCAGGGTGCCGTGGGCCGCGCGCACGAGGCCGCGCCCCTGCGGCACGACGGAGGCGTGACATCGGTCCACATCGAGGAGCTCGAGGGCCCAGGCGGTCCCGACCACGTCGACGATGGCGTCGATGGCGCCGACCTCGTGGAAGTGGACCTTCTCGAGCGGGATCTGGTGTGCCTCGGCCTCGGCTTTCCCCAGCCGCTCGAACGCGCCGAGCGCGCGGCGGTAGACCCGCTCGGGGAGTTTTGCGTCGGAGAGGAGGCGGCGGATCTCGGTGAAGTGGCGGTGCGTCTTCGTCTCGCGCGCCTCGACTTGGAGCTGGAACGCCTCGAAGCCGTGCCGCATCGCGCTTCCCCGCGCGAGGGAGAAGCCCTCGAGCGGGAGCGCGCGAAGCCGGCGCTCGATCTCCTCGAGGGGCGCGCCGACCGCGACGAGCGACCCGAGGATCATGTCGCCCGAGGCGCCGCCGACGAGATCGAAGTAGACGATCTTCAACGCTTCCTCCTGGCCGGCTTCTTCCGCGCGCCCTTGCGGGGGCTCGAGCCGCCGGCGCGCGCCAAGAGCGGCGCCTTGCGGGCTGCCTTAGCGCGCACCCGGCCCGCGCCCGCGCCCCGCGCGGCCCGCGACTGGCTCGCGATCACGCCGGCCGCGTAGCCCGCGCCGAATCCGTTGTCGATGTTCACGACCGTGACCCCCGCGGCGCAGGAGTTGAGCATGGCGAGGAGCGCGGCGAGGCCGCCGAAGGAAGCGCCGTACCCGACGCTCGTGGGGACCGCGACCACCGGCCGGGGCGTCAGGCCGCCGACCACGCTCGCAAGCGCCCCTTCCATCCCGGCCACCACGACGACGGCCGACGCGGAGCGGAGCGCGTCGAGGTGGGCGAGAACCCGATGAATTCCCGCGACGCCGGCGTCGTAGACGCGCCTCACGGGAACGCCCATGAACTCCAGCGTGATCGCGGCCTCCTCGGCAACGGGCAGGTCGGAGGTGCCGGCGCTCACGACGAGGACGAACGCGCCGGATGGAGTCTGCGAACCTCTTGCACCTGCCGCGCGCGATCCCGCGCGCGGCCTACCGGCCCCGCGCCGAACCACGACGGTTCGCGCCAGCTGGTTCCACTCGGCGCCTTCACCGAAGGCGCCGATGAGGGCCTTCGCCTGCTCCGCGTTGACGCGCGTCGCCATACAGCGTCCGCTCTTCGCCGTGATCGTCCGCGCGATCTCGACGCATTGGGCAACCGTCTTCCCCTGGGCGAAGATCACCTCGGGAAGATGCTGGCGGATGCCGCGGTGGTGGTCGACCGTGGCCGAGGGGGTGCTCTCGAAGGGGAGTGCGACGATCGCGTCGAAGGCGGCGCGCGGCGTGAGCACGCCCCGGCGCACCCGCGAGAGAAGACTACGTAGCCGCGACGGATCCATGGCAGGCGAGGCCGTCTTCCTCACCGTCGGGGCCGACTGCGGCGCGCGCCTCGAGCTTCTCCAGATACGCCCGGAGGAGCGCCTCCGTCTCGGCCGCGGTGGCGGCGTGGTTCGCCTCGCGGCACAAGGTCGAATTGTCGTAGAGACCGCGCACGTACCAGGCGACGTGCTTGCGCATGAGGGTCGCCGCGTAGTCCCCCTTCTTCGCCGCGACGGCGTGGAGGTGGGCGATCGCGGTCTCGATCCTCTCGCGCGGATCCGGCTCGGGCCCGGGCTCGGCGCCCTGCAGCGCGCGCTGCGCGCGCCCGAAGAGCCACGGGTTGCCGAAAGCCCCGCGTCCCACCATCACCGCGTCGCAGCCGGTCTCCTCGACCATGCGGACCGCGTCCTCGGGGGTCTTCACGTCCCCGTTTCCGATCACGGGCAGGGAGGTCGCCTCCTTCACCTCGCGGATCACCTCCCAGTGAGCACGCCCCGTGAACTTCTCCGAGCGCGAGCGGGCGTGCACGGTGATCCAGCGAACCCCGGATCCCTCCAGCACGCGGGCCACGTCGGGAGCGTTCGTCGACTTCTGGTCCCAGCCCATCCGGATCTTGGCCGTGACGGGGACCTTCACCGCGTTCACCACGGCGGAGGTGACGCGCTCCAGCCGATCCAGGTCCGTGAGCATGGCGGCGCCCGCCTCGCGGGCGATCACCTTCCGCACGGGGCAGCCGTAGTTCAGGTCGATCACGTCGAAGCCGAGGCTCTGGCAGATCCGGGCCGCGTCGGCCATGACCGCCGGGTCAGCGCCGCAGAGCTGGGCCCCGATCGGGCGCTCCTCGGCCTTGTATTCCAGGAGCTCGAACGTCTTCGGATTGTCGCGGACGAGGCCGTCGGACGACGTCATCTCGCAAAAGACCATCGCCGCTCCGTGCCTCTTGGCGAGGCTCCGGAACGGCGAGTCGGTCACGCCGCAGAGCGGCGAGAGGAGAACGTTGCCTTCGATTCGGATCGGGCCGGCCTGCATCCCGTCTAGCGGACGGGGTGCGGCTCCACCGCCGCCGGCGTCTTGGCCCGCGCCTTGTGGATCTCGCTCGCGAGCGCAAGCAGCTTCGGCAGCGTCGGCGCCTTCTCGAAGAGCGCGGCGGCCGAGCGGACCTGATCGTCGTCCTCGATCGCCACCTTGTAGGCCTCTTCGTCGCCGGCGTACCGCCGCGCGAGCTCCCGGCGCAGGCCGGTGTCGACGAAGCGCTGGGCCGCCTGGAGCGAGTCGGGATCGTAGTCGAACTTCTCGGTCTTCATCAGGCCGAGGAAGTCCTCGCGCATCGCCGGCGTGATCGCGTAACGGGCCGGCGGCTGCTGATGCTTCGCCGCGTAGTGGACCGCGTACTTGAAGAAGAGCTGCTTCGACTCGAGGTCCTCGATCAGCCGCGGATACTTCACCTCGTCCAACTCGACGTCGGGCGTGATCCCGCCGCCGCCGAAGACGGTGCGACCCATCTCGGTGTGGTACTCGGGCTTGGGCTTCTTCGCCTTCATCGAGTCGGGGAGCGCCGGCGTGTCGCTGTCCTCGTCGTCGTCGGCTGAGGCTAGGGCACCGTCCTTGAGCTGCTCGTCCTTCTGGATGCAGCGGCCGCTCGGCGTGTAGTACTTCGCCGTCGTCAGCTTGAGCTTCGGGCCCTTGATGCTGCGCGTGAGCGGGATCACCGTCTGCACGAGCCCCTTGCCGAACGTGCTCTGCCCGGCCACGAGGCCGAGGTCGAGGTCCTGCACCGCACCCGAGACGATCTCGGAGGCGCTGGCCGTGTACTGGTTCACGAGCACCACCAGCGGGTACTTCGTGTGCGGCTGGTCGGACGAGGAGTAGAAGTCCTTGTTCTGCGAGGGATCGCGCCCCCGCGTGTAGACGATCTTCTTCCCGCGCGGCGCGAATTCCTCCGAGACTTCCACCGCCTGGGAGAGGAGGCCGCCCGGGTTGTAGCGCAGGTCGAGGATCATGCCCTTGGGATTTTGCTTCTCGACCTTGGCGAGCGCCGCGTCGATCTCCTCGCGGCTCCGCTCCGAGAACTGGGAGAGCCGGATGTAGCCGACGCCGTTCGAGAGGATCCCGGCGTACGGGACGCTCTTGATCTCGATGATGTCGCGGACGATCGTGAAGTCGATCGGCTTGTCACGCCCCTCGCGGTACATCGTGAGGACCACGGATGACCCCTTCTCGCCGCGCATCTTCTTCATCGCGTCGTCGAGCGAGAGGCCCTCGGTGGAGGTGCCGTCGATCTTGATGATCCGGTCGCCCCCCTGGATCCCCGCGCGCCAGGCCGGGGTCCCTTCGATGGGCGCGATCACGGTCACCCAGCCGTCGCGGATCCCGATCGAGATCCCGATGCCGCCGAAGGCGCCGTGGGTCGTGGTCTCGAGACGCTGGGCCTCGTCTTTGTCCAGGTACTGGGAATAGGGGTCGAGCGTGCGGAGCATCCCGCGGATGGCCGCGTCCATCAGCTTGTCGCTGCTGACCGGCTCCACGTAGTGGTCCCGCACCTTGGTGAGGACCTGGATGAACCGCTCGATGTTGGAATAGGTGTTGTCGGTCGTCTCCTGGACCCGTCCGACCGCCCAGGTGCCCGCAATGAGCGCCGTGACGATGACAACGACCGCGAAGATCTGCCTGCGATTCATTTCGGGTTCCTCGGGTTTGGGACCCCGCGAAGCGGGATGCCCCGGCTGCGGATCAGGTGCCACGCGTCCTCTCGAATTAGACGCGCCACGTCGGCTACAGACTCATTACCCCGCAGACGAAGGAAACGCTCCGTCTCCTCCGCTGCCAACTCCAGATACCGCCGACGCACCGCTTCGAAGAACTCCGAGTCCGAGCGCTCGATGCGGTCCTTGCCACCCGCTCCGCTCCGCCTCTGGGTCCGGTCGGTGCCGAGCGACACCTCCACGTCGAGGAGATACGTCCGGTCCGGGGTGATCCCGCCCGTGGCGAGGGCGTTCAGCCGCCGGATCAGATCGTCGGGGACGGAGCGCCCCCCTCCCTGGTACGCCAGGGTTGCGTCAGTAAAACGATCACATATAACAACTTGGCCGGCTTCCAGCGCCGGCCGGATTTTCTGGGCCACGTGCTCCGCACGGGCACCAATAAAGAGTAGCACTTCGGTAAGCGGTTGAATAGACCCCGATTCGGGGCTCAGGACGATGCCTCGAAGCGCCTCGGCCACCGGCACCCCGCCGGGTTCCCGGGTGAGGAGGACGGGAACGCCGGCCGATTCGAGGTCTTTCGCGAGGGCCGCGGCCTGGGTCGACTTCCCCGAGCCCTCGATCCCCTCCAGCGTGAGGAGGAGTCCCCTCATCGGCCGGCGCTCTTACGTGGAGCCGTCGGCGCTCAGACGCTCCGGCGCGCCGCGCGCTTCAGCTTCCCGCGCGGGGAGCGCACCCGCTTCGGCGCTTCCTCGCGCTTGGGCTTCGCCTGCTTGTGGCCGTACTTCACGATGTAGTCCTCGACCATCTGGCGCGCCTGGTCGTCTGGGAACTGGATCGGGGGCGACTTCTTGAAGTAGGCGCTCGGCTCGATCATCGCGCCGGAGAGGCCGTTGTCGAGGGCGAGCTTGGCGCAGCGCACCGCGTCGATCACGACGCCGGCCGAGTTGGGCGAGTCCCAGACCTCGAGCTTCATCTCGACGTTCAAGGGAACGTCGCCGAACGTCCGGCCTTCGAGCCGGATGTAGGCCCACTTCCGGTCGTCGAGCCATTCGACGTAGTCGCTCGGCCCGATGTGGATGTTCTTCGCGCCCATGTCGTAGTCGAGCATCGAGGCGACGGCGTTGGTCTTGGAGATCTTCTTCGACTCGAGCCGCGAGCGCTCGAGCATGTTCAGGAAGTCGGTGTTCCCGCCCACGTTGAGCTGGCTCGTCCGCTCGAGGCGCACGCCGCGGTCGCGGAAGAGGCGCGTGAGGACGCGGTGGACGATCGTCGCGCCGACCTGCGACTTGATGTCGTCGCCGATCACGGGGAGCTTCTTCTGCTCGAAACGCCGCTGCCAGTACTTCTCGCGCGCGATGAAGACGGGGATGCAGTTCACGAACGCGCAGCCGGCCTCGAGGACCTGCTCCACGTACCACTTGGTCGCTTCCTCGCTCCCGACGGGGAGGTAGTTCACGACGACGTCGGTCTTCGTCTCGCGAAGGAGGCGCACGATGTCGGCCGTGGAGCCCGGCGCCTTCTGGATGATCTTCGAGAGATAGAGGCCGAGCCCGTCGTGGGTCATGCCGCGCGCCACGGGGACGCCGCTCCGCGGCACGTCGCAGAACTTGTAGGTGTTGTTCGGCCAGGTGTAGATCGCCTCGGAGAGGTCGCGGCCGACCTTGTTCTTGTCGATGTCGATGGCGGCGCTGAACTCGATGTCGCGGATGTGGTAGCCGCCGAGGTTCACGTGCATGAGCCCCGGAACGAAGTCGTTGTCCTTGGCGTTCCGGTAGTAGTGCACGCCCTGCACGAGCGACGAGGCGCAGTTGCCCACGCCGATGATGCCGACGCGAATCTTGCCCATGTTTGATCTGCCTCCGGTGATCGGGATCAGGAACCCGAACGGGGAGCCGGGTCGGATTCCGGTTCGATCGGTTGGGGGCGCGGCGCAGGTTCAGGCCGCGTCAATCGGCGCACATGATACACGCGCTGGAGGACCGTGACGAGGGTCAAAAGGAAGAGGATCCCGAGCACGCCGGGCATGTAATTGCGGCCTAACAGCGCGCCGGCCATCAGCATGAGGAGGCGTTCGGGGCGCTCCATGATGCCGACCTTGCACTCGAGCCCGAGCCCCTCGGCGCGGGCGCGCGTGTAGGAGACGAGGAGCGACAGGACGAGGGTCGCGAGCGCGAGGATCGCGAGGCTCTGGCCGTCCGGGTCGCCGATCCGGAGGACCTCGCCGGAGTCGGCGCGCGTGAAGTAGTAGGTCGCGAGCCCGCAGAAGAGAGCCCCCTCGCCGACGCGGTCGAGCGTGGAGTCGAGGAAGGCCCCGAAGCGCGTCGTCATGCCGCGCAGGCGGGCCACGTCCCCGTCGAGAATGTCGCAGAGGCCGGTCAGCGCGAGGATGAGCGCCGCACCGAGGAAGGCACCGCGCGCGAGGAGCAGCGCCGCGACGAGGGAGAGGAAGACGCCCGCCGCGCTGATCGCGTCGGGGGTGACGCCCCGGTCGGCGAGCCAGCGGGCGATGGGTTGGAACCAGGAGCGACTCCGGGTCTTCCAGCTCTCGTTCATGGTCAGGCTGATCCCTCCTCGTCCCCGTCCGCGTCCGCCTCGTTCCGGTCGTCGGGCGCTTCCGCCTCGTCGTCGTCCCGCGCTTCGCGCGGGGCGCCTCCGACAATGAGCACGAACTCGCCGCGCGGCGGCGACGACGCGACCCACGCGAGCAGCTCGCGCAGGGTGCCGCGCCGCGTCTCCTCGAACTTCTTCGTGAGCTCGCGCGAGATCGACGCCGGACGGTCGCCCCACGCCTCCGCCAGGTCCGCGAGGGCGACGCGCAGGCGGTGCGGCGACTCGAAGAAAATGAGGGTCCGCGGGTCGCGGCGCAACTCCTCGATCCGCGCCCGGCGCTTCCCCGCCTTCCGCGGCAGGAAGCCCTCGAACGCGAAGCGGTCGGTCGGGAGACCCGAGACCTCGAGGGCGCAGATCGCGCTCGAAGGCCCGGGCACCGGCACCACGTCGAGGCCTTCGGCCGCGGCCGCGCGCACGAGCGTGAAGGCGGGATCGCTGATCCCGGGCGAGCCCGCGTCCGAGACCACCGCCACCGAAGCCCCCTCGCGCAGGCGGCCGATCAGCTCGGGGGTGCGTTCGTCCTTGTTGTGGTCATGATAGGAGACCATCGGCCGGCGGAGGCCGAAGCGGTCGAGGAGCCCCTTGGTGTGGCGCGTGTCCTCGGCGGCGATCAGGTCGACCGACTCGAGGAGGCGCCGCGCGCGGGGGGAGAGATCCTCGACGTTTCCGATGGGCGTGCCGACGAGATAGAGCGTGCCCGGTGCGGGCTCGGCGCCGCGGCTCGTCACCGCGCGAGCACCGCCCCCGCGGCCGCGCGCATCCCCGCGATCGCGCGATCGATCGCGGCATCGTCCACGTCCATGTGCGTGGTGGCCCGGAAGCAGCCCGGTCCGCCGAACTCGATCACGAGCACCCCTTCCGCCTCGAGCCGCTCCATGAAGCGCGGCAGCCGCGCAACGCCGTCCTCGAGCTCGGCGATCACGATGTTGGTCTCGACCCGCGCGGGGTTCAGGCGGAAGCCCGGGATCTCGGCCATCCCCTCGGCCAGGCGGCGTGCGCGGGCGTGGTCCTCCGGGAGACGTGCGCGATGGTGCCGAAGCGCATGCAGCGCGCCGGCCGCGACGATCCCGACCTGGCGCATCCCGCCGCCCATGGTCGCGCGCATCTCCCGCGCCTCGCGGATCTGCGCGGCGCTCCCCGCGACAGCCGATCCCATGGGGGCGCCGAGCCCCTTCGAGAAGCAGGCCATCACCGAATCGGCGCAGGCGGCGTACTCCGCGGGGTCGATCCCGGTCGCCGCGGAGGCGTTCCAGATCCGAGCGCCGTCCATGTGGATCGAGAGCCGTTTGGCCCGCGCGGCGTCCCGTACTGCCTGGAGCCGCGCGAGGGGCCAGATCACACCCGAATTCCAGTTGTTCGTCTGTTCCACCGACACGAGCCCGATTGGCTCGGCACCCTCCGGCGGATGGGCCACGTCGGCGGCGCTCATCTGCCCGCGGTCGCCGCCGACGAACCGGAACGTCCGCCCCAGCAGCTCCGTGATGGCCCGGCCCTCGTGGTAGACGAGGTGGCTGTCGCGGTGGAGCAGGATCGCGTCCCCGCGGCGGCTTGCGGTCGCGACGGCGACCTCGTTCCCCATGCAGCCGGTCGGGACGAAAAGGGCGGCTTCCTTGCCGAGGAGGGCGGCGGTTTCCTCTTCCAGCCGGCGGACGGTCGGGTCGTCGAAGAAGACGTCGTCCCCCACCTCGGCCTCGGCCATGGCGCGCCGCATGGCGGCGGTCGGACGGGTGACCGTGTCGCTCCGCAGATCGACGTAAGTCATTGCGCGATGGGCCTCGTTCGGTTGAATCGCGGCGGGCCGGCTGATAGTCTCAATGCACAGAGTGCGAAACCTTAGCCGGAAGCCACAGTATAGGTGATAGGCACCTCGCGCCCAACCAACACGTTCCGAGGAGGAAATCGATGTTCTTCCCGTTCTGGGATCCGACCATGGTGTTGCTGATCCCGGCGATGATCCTGGCCTTCTACGCCCAGTGGAAGGTCCAGTCGACGTACGCGAAATTCAGCGAGATCGCTTCGGCCAGCGGCAGGACCGGCCGGGAGATCGCCCAGTTGATCCTGCGCCAGAACGGGATCGACGACGTCGAGGTCGAGGAGGGACAAGGTTTTCTCTCGGACCACTACGATCCCCTGAGCAAGAAGGTCCGGCTCTCGCCGCAGAACTACGGGGAGCCCTCGGTCTCGGCCCTCGCCGTCTCGGCGCACGAAGTGGGGCACGCGATCCAGCACGCCCAAGGGTATGTGCCGCTACGATTCCGGACCGCGATCTTCCCGCTCGCGAACATCGGGACGAGCCTCTCCTGGATCTTCATCATCGCGGGGCTCCTCTTCGCCCCCGGCTTCCACATCGCGGGCGTGAGCCTGCTGGACGTCGGCATCCTGCTCTTCTCGTTCGCGGTGGTCTTCCAGGTGGTCACGCTTCCGGTGGAGTTCGACGCGAGCCGGAGGGCCCTGGTCCAGCTGAACCAGCTGGGCCTCGTCTCCCCCGCGGAGCAGGACGGCGCGAAGAAGGTGCTGAACGCGGCCGCCCTCACGTACGTCGCAGCCGCGTCCGCGGCGGTGCTGCAGCTCCTCCGGCTCCTCATCCTGCGCGATCGACGGCGCTAGATCCGGGGCGCGAAGCGCCCCACAAAACGAGACGGGACGCGGCGATCGGACGCGTCCCGTCTTTCGTTTCCTGTTCACGCCCGGCCACCGGCCGGGCGCGGCTCTAGATCTGGGCGACGATGTCCTTCAGCTCCTTCGAGACCTTGAACACGGGAACGCGCCGCGGCGGCACGGGGACCGACTCTCCCGTGCGCGGATTCCGCGCCAGGCGCGACTTCCGATCCTTGACCTTGAACGTTCCGAACCCGCGAATCTCGATGTGCTTGCCGGATGCGAGCGCGCGGGAGACGGCCTCGAGGAATTCGTCGACCGTGTCGGCGACGTCCTTCTTCGTGAGTCCGGTGCGTTCGGAGATCTCGTCCACGATATCGGCTTTGGTCATCAGCCCCTCCCTAAGCCCGGGCCAATTACGGACATAACGTGCAGACCGGAGCGCGATTGCGGACTATAGACCGAGGCGAAAACGTGTCAAGGCTTTTTCCCGCTGGAAGTTCCGTGCTTCGAGCAGTACTGCAATGCCGTTTCGTGCAGGGGGCGCGGTTCGGGGGCGTTGGCAGGACACCCTCGAGACCGTGCATCCTGCATCAAGGCAAGCAATTGTTGTTCATAGGCTTGCGGGGGACTTATCGCCTCTACGACGGCGCTCCGATGGCACGCGTGTTGCCTATCTCCAAAGCCCGTAACGAATTCGGGAGCCAGGCAGCGCCGGTCATCGAATCCGCGTCCCCGGCCCAGCACCGACCGTGCGCTGCTCCCCCGGCTCCCGTTTCGTTTTTCCCCCCGAGATGACGGCGAACCGGCGGCGCGTCCTGCTCTTCTTCATTGACGGAATCGGGGTCGGCGAAGCCGACCCCGAGGTGAACCCGCTCGCTTCCGATGATCACCCGGTGCTGCGCCTGACGCGCGGCTCCTCGCCCGTATCGCTTCGACAAGGAAGCCCCGCGGTCGCACACGGAATCGACGCCACCCTCGGCGTTCCCGGCCTCCCACAGAGCGCGACGGGCCAGACCACGATCCTCACCGGAGTGAACGCGCCCGCGGCGCTCGGCCACCACGCCTCGGGGCTTCCCGGCCCCACGCTGCGGCGCATCCTGTCGGAGCGGTCGCTCCTGCGTGGGATCGCGGAGGCGGGGCTCCGGCCGACGTTTCTAAATGCCTTCGGCCCCCGATTCTTTCAAACCGATCCGCCGCTCCGGCGCCTGTCGGCGACGACGCTCGCGACGCTCGCGGCCGAGGCGCCCCTTCGGACCTGGGAGGATCTCGTCGAGGGGCGCGCGGTGGTGCACGACCTCACGCACTGGCGGATGCGCGAGTACGGTTTCGACCTACCCCATCGCCCGCCCGAGGAGGCGGGCGCGATCCTCGCGCGCGAGGCGATGCGCGCCGACTTCTCCCTCTTCGAATACTTCGAGACCGACCGGGCCGCGCACGCGCGCGACCGCGAAGGGGCGGAGCGCTGCCTCTCCGATCTGAGCGCCGCGCTCGAGACGGTGCTCACGGAGGCCGACCTGGGCAAGCTGCTCGTTCTCGTCGCGAGCGATCACGGCAATCTCGAGGACGTGCGCGTGAAGACGCACACGACGAATCCGGCCTTCTTTGCCGCGTGGGGGAATTGGAACGGCCTCCCGGAGCCGCGGAGCCTGATGGACATCGCTCCGCTGGTCCGGGAGGCCCTGGGGGTTACTCCAGCCGCTTGATGACGTGATAGCCGTAGGGGCTCTCGGTCGCGCTGTAGTCGGCGATCCCGATCTCCCCGACCTGCAGCTTGAATCCGACGTTCCCGAACGCCGGGACCATCTGGTCGCGCGGGTACTCGCCCGGTACCGGCGTCACGCCGCTCCCCGCGAGCTTGTAGATCCCCGGAGGGGCGTCGTCCGTGTACTGCCGGACGAGCGTGTCGAAGTCCTCGCCCTTCTTCGCGCGCTCCAGGAGCTGGTAGGCGAGCGTCTTCGCCTCGTCCTTGCTCCGCGTGATGTTCTTCCCCGGGACCGATCCCTGGAAGCCGATCAGGATGTGCTGGACGGTGATGTGCGCCGGGACGGTGCCACTGGGGGCGGCCACGGGTGCCTCCTTCGCCGAAGGGGGCGCGGTCGAATCGCTGGTCACGGTCGCGCCCGAGTGCTCGCTCTTGGTGCAGCCGAGCGCCGGAATGAGCAGCAGCGCGAACGCGACGGCGACGCGCGGCGGGGACGTGCGGAACGGGAAACGCATGGATGTGCCTCCGATGGAGTGCCGGACGGCGGACGCCCTAGAAGACGAGGACCGCCGAGGCGAGAACCGTGGTGTACCCCTTCGCCGAGATCACCGCCGACTGGGTCACGTTGAACGTGCGGACGATTTCGCCCGAGATCTTGAAGACCTGCTCCTTCTCGTCCCAGTTGGCGTTCTCGTCGAACTCCACTCCGAGCGTCGAGGCGAGCATCGAGGCCGCCATGTCCTCGGCGAAGTCGCCGGCCACCTCGTCGGTCTGGCCGTAGGCGTGGTGCTCGCTCAGGTAGCCGTAGCGGTTCTTGTCCGCCGGGAGCGCGCAGCCGATCGACGCGGCGATGAGGCGGCGCATCTCGTTCGAGGCGATGCGCGCCATGACGCAGAAGGCGATGCTCCCCGGCGCGATCAGCTTGATCCCCTCGTCCTTCGGGATGATCTTGCAGTTCGGCGGGTAGATGCTCGACACGTGGACGAGGTTCAGCTTCTCGATGCCGGCGTCCTTGAGCGCCAGCTCGAACGACCGGAGCTCGTCGCGGTGGCTCCCCACGCCCTTCGTGAAGAAGACCTTCGTGGGAACGAGCGAGAGGCCCGCGAGCGGGGCGCGCCGGTCGACCTCGGGGTATCCCCCCTGCGCTCCGCTCTCGAGGGTCGGAACGGCGGGCGCGTTGGGATCGGTGGTTCGCTTCATCGTGATGCGGTCTCCTTGGTGTTCGTGCGGGTGCCTCGTGCTCGCCGGCGGCCGGCTCAACGCCCGGCCGGGGTATCCGGCGTCGTCCCATCCGAGCCGGCGCGCGCGAATCGAACGGTGACGAGGCAGCGGCGCGGCTCGACCGAGAGCCGCAGCGGGCCAGTATCGATTTCCACCTGGCGCTGGATTTTCTCGCGTTCTCCCGTGATGTCAACCGGAAGCGTGGCCACCGAGTCGAGCGGGGCCACGACGGAGCGCGGCCCGCGCACCTGGACCGACTCCGGGTCGGCGGCGGCCGGCCCGTCCAGGGTGTACCCCGCGGCGGGCGAGCCGTTCAGCCGCGGAGCCACCCGGACCCGCTTCTCCCGCTTCGGCTCGACCACGAGGTCGACCGTGCGCGGCTCGAGCACCTCCGTCACGGCCACCAGCTTCGAGAGCTCGGGCGGGAGCGCCTTCCCCGAGATGTCGTCGGTGGCGATCGTGGTCCGGAACGCTCCCGGCGCGGCATGCCCGAGGTCGATCGGCAGATAAGGGCTCGTGAGCCCGAGCCGGATCAAGTCCTTCCACTTCCCGCGCACCTTCACGCCGACCCGCTCGGGCGGGTGCCCGCTCACGGCGAGCGAGTCGGGGAGCCCGGTGAGCGTGACCGGGATCTGGACCACCGACTCGCGCGGCTGCTCGGTCACGACGTGCGCGTAGAGGAGGAGGGCGAGAACCAGGGAGGCGAGCTTGAGGCCGAGATTCCCGAAGAGGATCTCCCGGATTCGCGCCATCGGCTGCTAGAAGCCCGAGGTTCCGGGCGTCCCCAGCTCCACCCAGTACTTCGTGTCGCGCGGATCGACCTGGTCGACGCTCTTCCCGCTCACGACCGAGAACCGAAGTCCCTCGTTCCCGGCCACGTCGGGAAAGTAGATCCATCCGAGCTGGGGTCCGTCGCTCCAGAGGAGCCGCGCGTCGTCGAAGCGGATCTCGCCGGCGTCCGGCACGGTCCGGACGAACTTGTCGCGCGCGCCGGCGAAGAACCAGAGAAAGGGCGCCCCTTCGCGATAGTAGAAGTACAGGAGCGAGTCGGGATTTCCCTCGTGCCGCTCGATCGGCAGGAGCGCGATGAAGTCGCCCCGGTGCTTCACGAGGAGGACGTTCCCGGGCTCGAGCCGGAGCCGGATGTCGTGGATCTTCCCCATGCGCGGCGGGAGCGAGTCGGGGATCTCGTCGAGGAGGCGGACGAGGCGCACCGAGGCGCTGCCGGTCGCCGACTGCGCCGGGACCTCGGCGGCCGTGGCGGCGAGGAGGAGCGCGCACGCGACGATCGGGGCGGCGAGAATGCGGCGGGAGGGCATCATGGCGAGTCTCCCACGCGCCTTCGCGGAGGGTCAACGGAAACCACGGCCTTGACGCTCGTTCGGGGCCACGCCACGCTCTATGGCGTGCGGCATCTCCTTCCCGTCCGCGGTCCCCTCGATCTCGCGCTCACGTTCGGTTGCGGCCAGGCGTTTCGCTGGCGGGCCGAGGCGGGCGTCTGGAGCGGCGTCGTCGGCCGCGCCGAAGCGCGCCTGCGGGAGCGCGGGCCGTCGCCGCTCCGGATCGACGTCGTGGGGGAGGATCCGGGCCGGGCTGCCTGGAGCCGCTATCTTCGCCTCGAAGAGGATCCCCTCGTCCACCTGGAGGGGGCCGGCGAGCTCCGTAACCTCCCGGGGTTCGAGCCGCTCCTGGGTCTCCGGCTCCTCCGGCAGGAGCCGTGGGAGACGCTCGCCTCCTTCATCTGCTCCGCCGCCGCGAACATCCCGAAGATCACGACCTGCGTCGAGGGTCTCGCCGGGGCGCTCGGCGAACGGATCGAGGGGAGCGAGCGGCGGACGTTCCCCGCGCCGGCTGCGATCGCGCGCGCGCGCGAGTCGGACCTTCGCGCGGCCGGGCTCGGCTTCCGCGCCCCCTACCTGCTCGAGACCGCGCGCCGCCTGGATGCGAAGCCCCTCGCGTGGGACGCCCTGCGGGAAGGACCCATCGAGGAGGCGCGCGCGCGACTTCGAGAATTTCCGGGCGTCGGCGCGAAGATCGCCGACTGCGTGCTCCTCTTCGGCCTCGACCGACTCGACGCCTACCCGGTCGACCGCTGGATCCGCCGCGCCACGCTCGAGCTCGCGGGCCGGAAGCGCGCGAACGACCGCGAGCTGGACGCCTGGGCCCTGCGCCTCGGGCCGGGGCGCGGCTATCTCCAGCAGATCCTCTTCCACCTGAGGCGGACCGGCGGCCCGTTCCCGCGCCTTTCGCCGCCGCGGGGCGCGAAGCGAATCGGCGCGCGAAGCGCGGCCGGTGTCGTCGAGAACGAACTGCGCGACGCGGGCCCCGACGCAGTGGGAATTTTCGCGAAGGTCCCGATCGCCGGCCGAGTGAAGACCCGCCTCATCCCGCCCCTCACGCCCGCGGAAGCGGCGGAGGTCGCGCGCGTCTCGCTCGAGGAGACGCTCCGCCGCTTTCCCTCAGCGGTACGGGCCGCGTGGACCCTCTTCCTCGACGGCGAGCCCGCGCCGTGGCTCTCGGCGCTCGCCGCCGATCACGGAGTCGCGATCGCGGCGCAGGGACCCGGAGACCTCGGCGCGCGCCTCGACCGCGCGTTCCGCGCGATGCACGCCGCCGGCGCTGTGCGCGCCGTGGTGATCGGCTCGGACAGCCCGACCGCGTCGCCGGCCTGGATCGCGGGCGCGCTGGAGCTCCTCGACGACGCGGACGCGGTGCTCGGCCCCGCGCGAGACGGCGGCTACTGGCTGATCGGGATCCGCCCGGGGCGGGGGGCGATCTTCGAAGGGATCCCCTGGAGCACGCCGGACGTGGCGGCGGAGACCCGGCGGCGCGCGGCGGCGGCGGGATGGAGCCTGGCGGAGGCGCCCACGTGGTACGACCTCGACGAGCCGGGAGATCTCACGCGGGCCGCGACCGACGCGGATTCGTGTCCGGCGCTCCGGGCGCTGATCGAGTCATTGCGATTGTGAGGTCGTGGAGCGGGAGACGCTCAGGAGCTCTTCTTCAGCTGGTCCAGCTCCTGGCGGATCGCATCCGAGTGCTGACCGCTCGGCTCGAGCTTCAGATACTGCTCCCAGGCCTTGATCGCGGTCGCCTTGTCCCCCATTCCCGCGCACACGACGCCCAGGTTGAGCCAGGCGTTCACGTGCTCCGGATGATCCTTCGTGACCTTCAGGATCTCTTCCTTCGCCTTCGGGTCCTGCCCCGTGCTGTGGTAGGCGATGGCGCGGTCGACGCGGACGTCGGGGTTGTCGGGCTGCTTGTCGAGCGCCTTCGTGTAGTACTGGATCGCGTTGTCGAAGTGGCTCGAGTCGAACTCGAGATTCCCCATCCCGATGTTCGCCTGGACGTCGTTCGGGTCCATGGCGAGCGCGGAGCGGTACTTCGCGAGCTGCGCGATGATCTCGGGGGGCATCTGCCCGCCGGCCGCCGGCGCGCCGCCCATGGCGCCCCCTCCCATCCCGCCGCCCGCGCTGGCGTCCCCCGCGGCCGCATCGCCGCCACCGCCCTCCGCGTGCGGCGAGACCCCAGCCCGGAGGGCGTACCCGCCGGCGAAGCCGACCGCGAGGCCCACCGCGAGGAAGATCCACGGGGACATGCCGGCGCGCGCGGGCGCGCGGCGCGGCCCCGCGGCTTCACGCTTCTTCGCGGGAGGGCCGGCGGAGGCGGAAGCAGGCGCGGCGCCGGGAGCGATGTAGGCGCCGCATGCGTCGCAGCGCGTGTACCCCTCCGGCAGCCGCTCGCCGCAGCGAGGGCAGACGATGGTGCGGGATGTGTCGGTCATCGGGCGACAGTCTAGCGGGAGGCGATGCCGTTGACAACCGCGGCGCTTGCCGCTCCCGGGGCGCCGCGGCTATGCTCCCGCGCATCGTACCGACCACGCCACACACCGCCCGCGCGACGGTCCTTCAGGTTCTCGGACGCACGGCGCTCATCTGGGACGGCGAGTCGACCCGCGAGGGGACTCTCGCGAGCCGGCTCAAGATCGACGGCGACCGCACGCGCTCGAACCTGCTCGCCGTGGGGGACGAAGTCACCCTGGAGGAGGGCTCTCCGCCGCAGATCGTCGCCGTGGCTCCGCGCCGCACGCGCCTCGAGCGCGCCGCGACCGGCGCCCGCGGCCGCGATCTCACGCAGGTCATCGCCGCCAACGCCGAGCAGACGATGATCGTCTCCTCCCTCGACGACCCTCCCTTCCGTCCCGGCCTCGTCGACCGCTGGACGCTCCTCGCGCTGCGGGGCGGCATGGAGCCGGTCCTCTGCCTCAACAAGGCCGACCTCGGCACGCCCGAGCAGGCGCGCCGCCTGATCGAGGAGGCGAACATCCCGCTCGAGACGGTGATCGTGAGCGCGAGGACCGGCGCCGGCATGGACCCGCTCCGGGCGCGGCTCACCGGGAGAGCCACGGTCCTCGTCGGGCACTCGGGCGTGGGCAAATCGTCGCTCCTCCGGCATCTCGTTCCGGGCTCAGACGCCGCGACGGGGGAGCTGAGCGGACGGACGCGCAAGGGGCGCCACACCACCTCGGGCTCGCACCTCTACCCCCTTCCCCATGGCGGCACCCTGATCGACACTCCCGGCGTGCGGAGCGTGGTCCTCGGGCCCACGACCGCGGAGGAGGTGGCCGGAGTCTTCCAGGAGATCGCACACGCCGCCCCATGCCGCTTCCGCCCCTGCACCCATCGGGCCGAGCCGGGCTGCACGGTGCTGGCCGGCCTCGAGGCCGGCACCGTTCCGAGGACGGTCTATCAGCGTTACCGGAAGCTCCTCGAGGAGGCCGCCGTCCGATGATCGAACCCACGGGCGCAGGGCGCGTCACCCCCGAAGAGGCGGTCCGCTGTCTCGGCGAGCTCATGATCGTCGGCGTTCCCGGCACGGAGATGACGCCCGAGGTGGAGGAGCGCCTGCGACAGATCGCCCCCTCGGGGGTGCTCTTCTTCGCGAGCAACTTCGCCGACGCGGGGCGCGCGGCGCGCTACACGCGCGCGGTGCACGCGATCGTTGGAAGCGCGGCCCTCCCCGCCCTCGTCGCGGCCGACGAGGAAGGGGGGATGGTGAGCCAGCTCTCCGGCTTCTGGGAGGTGCCGCCCTCCGCGCGCGCGGTGGCCTCGTCCGGAGGGCCGCCGCTCGTGAAGGACCTCGCCGCGCGCACCGCGCGCCGGCTGCTCGCGCTCGGCGTGAACCTCGACTTTGCTCCGTGCGTCGACATCCACTCCAACGCGAAGAACCCGGTCATCGGCATCCGCTCGTTCGGGACCGCGCCCTCGCAGGTGACCGCCTGCGGCCGCGCGGCGATCGAGGGAATGATGTCGGCCGGCGTGATCCCCGCGGCGAAGCACTTCCCCGGCCACGGCGACACGTCGCTCGACTCGCACGTAGCGCTCCCCCGGCTCGATCTCACGATCGAGCAGCTCTCGCTGCGCGAGCTGCGCCCCTTCGAGGGAGCGATCCAGGCGGGCGTGCCGATGATCATGACCGCGCATGTCCTCGTTCCCGCGCTCGACGCCGATCCCCGGCGCACCGCCACGCTCTCGCCGGCCGTGGTGACGGGGTTGTTGCGCGAGAAGCTCCGCTTCGGCGGCGTGGTCGTGACCGACGCGCTCGAGATGGCCGGCGCGACCACGCTCGGCTCGCACGGCGAGGTGGCGGTCCGGGCGGTCGAGGCGGGGGTGGACCTGCTCCTCTACTCGAAGCTCGAGCCAGGCCCCGGGGAGACCCTCGCCGCGCTGCGCGAGGCGGTCGATTCGGGACGGCTCACGCCGGAGCGCGTGGCCGCTTCGGTCGGACGCATCCGCGCGCTTCGGGCGGGAAGGGCCGCGCGTCCGCCCGACTTCTCGCTCTCGCTGGAGCGCGAGGCGCGCGACCTGATCCCGGGCGCCGAGCTGGAGCGGATCGCCGAGGGAGCCATCCGCGTGCTCCGCCAGGGCGCCGGCGGCGTCCCGCTCCGATCGCCCATCGAGGTGCTCGAGGTGAACCGCCCCGAGTCCCGCGCCGGGATCGCCGATCTCCTCCGCGCCCACGGCGCCACCGCCCGCGAGCACGGCGTCAACCTCGAGACCTGGCCCCGCCGAATCGAGGGGAGCGCGCTCATGACCGTCGCCGCGCGCGCGTCGGTCTCATCCGAGCAGGAAGCCACGGCGCGCGCCTGGCTCCGGCGATTCCCCGAGACGGTCACCGTGGCGTCGCTGAATCCGCACGTCGCCGACGACTGGCCGGAGGTGCGGACGCTCCTCGCCTCGTTCGACAACATGCCGGCGACGCGGAGGGCGTTGGCGAAGAGGCTCGTGGGCTGATTCCGCTGCGGAGCGCATGATCTCTGCGCCTCTACGACGGTGATCTCTGCACCTCTACGACGGTAATGTCTCCAGCATCTTCCGCAACGTCGCCGGATCCGCCGGCTTCACCAGATGCCGCGCGAACCCCGCCGACCGCGACCGCAGCCGATCCTCCTCCTGGCCGTAGCCGGTCATCGCGATCAGTACCGTGTTCCGGAGCCCGGGCAGCTCGTGCAGGCGGCGGGCCACCTCGTATCCGTCCATGCCGGGAAGGCCGATGTCGAGAAGGACCACCTCGGGCTGGAACTCGGCGGCGATGCCGAGCGCCTGAGGGCCGTCGTTCGCGCTGCGCGTGTCGTGTCCCCAGACGCCGAGGAGCATCGACATCGTCTCGGTCGCGTCCCGGTTGTCGTCGACGACGAGGACGCGCCGGCGCCCGCTTCGCCCCTCGGGGAGAGCGCCGCCGGCCTGGGCGCGCCGCTCGGCGGGCGGCTGGCTCGCCGGGAGGCTCACGATGAACTCGCTCCCCTGGTTGGCCCCGCCGCTCTCCACCTCCACGCTCCCTCCGTGCAGGCCGACGAGGCGCTCGACGAGCGTGAGGCCGATCCCGAGCCCTCCCTCGGAGCGGTCGAGCGTGCGGCTCCCCTGCGTGAAGAGGTCGAAGATCTTGGTCTTCAGCTCGGGGGTGATCCCCACGCCCGAGTCGCGGACCCGCACGACGACGCGGCTCCCCTCCTGATCCGCGCTCAGCCAGATGCGGCCCCCTTCGGGGCTGTACTTGGCGGCGTTGTTGAGGAGGTTCAGGACGATCTGCGCGAGGCGGATCAGGTCGCCCTCGACCCAGAGCGGATTCTCGGGCAGCCGGACCTCGAGCGCCTGGCGGCGCGCCTCGATGAGCGGGCGGCTCGCCTCCACCGCGCGGTCGAAGACGACGGCCATGTCGAGCCGCTCGCGCTGGAGCGTCAGGCGCCCGCTCGTGATGCGGCTCACGTCGAGGAGGTCGTCGACGAGCCGCGAGAGGTGCGCCGTCTGGCGCTCGATCACGTCGCGCGACCACTGGATGGTCGGGTCGTCGATCCTCTTCGCGCGCAGGAGGCCGACGGCGTTCCGGATCGGGGCGAGCGGATTGCGCAGCTCGTGGGCGAGCATCGCGAGGAACTCGTTCACCCGCTGGGCGGTCTCCTCGAGGACCTCGATGCGCCGGCGCTGGGTCATGTCCTGCAGGACCATGGCGAAGCCGCGGAGGCGCTCCTCCCGGTCGAAGAGAACGGCGATCACGTCGTTTGCCCAGAAGTGGGTCCCGTCGCGCCGGACGCGCCAACCGTTGTCCTCGGCGCGGCCCTCCGTGCGGGCCACTTCGAGGAGGGTTTGGGGCCGCCCCTCGGCGATCGCCTCGGATGGATAGAAGGTGGAGAAGTGGCGCCCGATGATCTCGTCCGCGCCGAAGCCCAGGATGCGGCGCGCGCCGACGTTCCAGCTGCTCACGTGGCCGCCCGGGTCGAGGAAGATGATGGCGTAATCGGAAACCCCCTCGACCAGGAGTCGGAAGCGCTCCTCGCTCTCCCGCAGCGACTCCTCATGGCGGCGCCGCTCGCTCAGGTCACGCGTGATCTTGGAGAATCCCTGGAGGATCCCGTTCTCGTCGCGGATGGCGGTGATGACGACGTTGGCCCAGAAGCGGGAGCCGTCCTTGCGGATCCGCCACCCTTCGTCCTCGAAGCGTCCCTCGGCGGCTGCGATCTCGAGCTCGCGCTGCGGCCAGCCGCGGTCCACCGCTTCCTGCGTGTAGAAGGTGGAGAAGTGCTTCCCGATGATGTCCCGGGGGGCGTAGCCCTTGATCCTCTCGGCGCCGAGATTCCAGGTCCGGATGTACCCCTCGGGGCTCAGGAGGAAGATGGCGTAGTCCCGCGCGCCCTCGACGATGCGGCGGAAGACCTCGTCGCCGAGGCGCTCGGACGCGTGCGGGTCCGGGTCCGGCGCCAAGGCAGCGCGCTCGGCCGTCCGCGGACCGCGGTGGGACCCCTGTGGGACGCGCGGGGGATCGGCCCCCGGGCGTGGTGCATCCGGCGTGATCATGGCGCCCTCGGCGCTCTTCGAAATCGAACCATGAGCCGGCCCCCCCGTGGAGAGGCCGGAATTCCTTTCGAACCGGGGCTCTCGCGAAGAGGCCCCTGCAGCGAGTGTACGCCGCGCGGGGGTCGCGGAAAGTTGTTTCTCGCGGTCCGCCCGGCTCGGCCGCGGGGGTTTACGTAGCCCGCCGGGCGGCCGGCGACCTCCAGATCAGGCTGTCGAGGCTCAGGATTCCCGAGCCGTGCGCGGCGATGTAGAGGAACACGAAGCAGTAGAGCACGGGAAGCTCGCCGTGGTTCACGATGGGGAAGAACGAGTGCGGGGCGTGGACCATGAAATAGGCGGCCGCCATCTCGCCGCTCGTGATGAAGGCGACGATGGGGGTGCAGAGGCCGAGCAGGATGAGAAGCCCGCCGCCGAACTCGATCACGCCCGCGGTCGTCATGAGCCCCCCCGCGGCCCGCTCGGCACCGAACCAACCGAAGAGCTTCTGGCCGCCGTGGCAGAGATAGAGGAATCCGACCACGATACGCATGAGGGCGTACAGGGTCTCCGCGTACCTTCCGAGAAAACGCATCGCGGGCCTCCGGGGTTGGTTTTAGAAGACGACCGCGAGCTGCGCCGCCATGAAGGATTCGACGCGGCGCGGCGCGGTCTCGGTGTGGGTCTCCTGGTGGACCAGCTTGGCGAGGAGCATCTTCGAGGGCTTGAATCCGACGCCGATCTCGCGCCGCCAGAGCGGCGCGTCCCACGCGGCGAGGCCCCCGCTCGAGAGGCGCAGATCGTCGAAGAGGATCCGGCTGTAGCGTCCCGCGACGTACCACCCCGGGAGCACCGTGATCTTCCCCTCGGTGTACCAGCCGCGCAGGTCGAGATTGCCGACGAACGGCTGCTCGTATCGATTCCAGACGTACTCGCCGTAGACGATGGCGCGGTCGTAGGAGAGCTCGAGATCGCCGCCGGCAAAGACCTGGTTGTAGTCGTCCGCCTTCCGGCCCGGGGGGAGCTCGTCCTCGAGGATGCGGTTCAAATAGGGGCCGCGCGCCCCGGAGACCCCCGCGCGCACCCAGGGCGCGGGCGAGATCCCGATCCGGCCGAGCACCTGCTTGCCGTCGTTGTCGTCGGTGCTCACCATCGAGCCGACCGTGCCGTTCGTCGCCCCGAAGGCGAACTCGAACGGAGCCGCGGTACCCACCACGACCGCGCCGACGTCCCAGCAGTTCTCGTAGAGGACGGAGAGCGCCTGGCCCGTGCCGGGATAGCCGACCCCGGTCAGGGCGCCGGCCGCGTAGTCGGTGAAGTAGCCGCGCGCCTGGTTCGCGACGATGTCCTCGGGGCGGACCGGCACCTGATCGTCGCGCACGTCCACGTGGTACTGGTAGACGAGCGGCGAGCCGATCAGGTTGTTGCGCGAAGCGTCGGAGCGGTTCGGGAAGGCCCCCACGTGCATCGGGATCTTCCCGATCTCGAGGTGGACGTCGCGCCCCTTGGGATCGGAGAGGCGCACGAACCCGCCGTAGAGGCGCGGCGCGTGGCCATCGTCGGAGAGGAGCTCGGCAAACGCGGTCACGTGCTCGTGGATCTTGCCGTCGGCGAGGAGCCGGAGGCGGACCGCGTGGAACGGATTCTCGCCGAAGCTGAAGAAGTTCGAGTTGATCTGGTCGGTCCGGCTCACCTCGACGACGTCGAGGTGCCCCTCCCAGTCGATCGGCGACTCCGCCGAGGCGAAAGCGAGGCGGGGCGCGCCCCACGAGAGGCACGCCCCGCACGCGAACAGCAGGAGGAAACGGCCGCCGAAGCGGTTCAGATCTTGTCCTTCGCCTTGCTTTCCTTCGATTCCATGTAGGGGCAGCCCGAGGCGCCTTCCTTCATGGAGGACGTCATGACCTTCGCGAACTCGGCCTGGACCTTGGGGCCCTGGGCCTTGAAGGAGTTCTTGAATCCCGCCGTCTGGATCGTCTTGGTGATCGCCTTCTTGTCGACGTTCTTGTCGGCGATGATGTAGGCGGTGTGGCTCTCGAGATCCACGTGGGCGCACGAGACGCCCTTCTGCGCCATCAGCGCGGTCTGGATCGAGGAAGCGCAGTGATCGCAGAAGGCGCCGGGAACGGCAAAGGAGTAGACCGCCTGGTTTGCCTTGACCGTCGGACACGACATGGCGGATGCGCTCGAAGCGCCCGCGTCCTTGCCCTTGCAGCTATGGCCGGCGGACGCGCTCGAGGCGCCCGCACCGTCGCAGTGGTGGCCTGTGGAGGCGGACTTGGCGTGATCGCCCGAGCACGCGGCGCCGCCCGCAAACGCGGACCCGGCCGCAAGCAGGGCCGCCGCCGCGAAGGGTGCAGCAATCCTGAAGATGCGATTCATGGGAGTGTCTCCTTGGGTCGAGGGTGATACCAGTCCGGCATCAAGACTACACCGGCGTCGGGACGACGTGTCCAGCCTAATTCGAGCTGCCGGCCGGCGCCGCGGCGCCACCGCCGATGCGGTCCCGCATCGCCTTGTAGCTCTGGATTCCGGCGGCGAGGTGCTCGGCGAACTTGGTCTGGAACTGCGGGTCTTTGAGGATCACCGCCTCGCGCGCATTCGTGATGAACGCCGTTTCCACGAGGACCGACGGGATCTCGGGCGCCTTCAGGACGACGAACCCCGCCTGCTTCACGCCGCGGGTGCTCAGTCGGGAGTCGGCGCTCACGGCGTCGATCAGGATCTCCGCGAGCTCGCTCGACCGGCGCACGGTGTCGTTCTGCTTCAGGTCGAAAAGGATCGAAACGAGGTCGTCGCCGGTCTCGGGCGGCACGCCGCCCACGAGGTCGGCCGCGTTCTCCTTCTCGGCCAGCGTGCGCGAGGCCTCGTCGGTGGCTCCGTTCAGCGAGAGGAAGTAGATCTCCGTGCCGGTCGCCTCGTGGTTGCGGCTGGCGTTGCAGTGGATGCTGATGAAGAGATCCGCCTGGTACTTCCGCGCGATGTCGATCCGCTTCCGGAGGGGGATGAAGTAGTCCCCGGTCCGGGTGAGCACCGCGCTCACGCCGGGGATCATGTCGAGCTGGTTCTTCAGCTTTCGCGCGACCGCGAGCGTGATGTCGGCCTCCTGGAGGTGCCGGTAGCCGATCGCGCCCGTGTCCTCTCCGCCGTGCCCGGCGTCGATCGCGACGATGAAGCTCTTCGAGCTCTTCATCTCGGTGACCTTCTGCTGGATCGCCTGCTCGGCGGCCGGGTTGGCGGGCATCGGCACGTCGACCACGACGCGGTCGGGAACGCCGTCCGCGGCCGCGAGCACGAATCCGAGCGGCGTGACCTTGCGCTTCAGATGGATCCGGACCGAGGTTCCCGAGTCCGTGGACTCCGGGAAGATGTCGGCGACGAGGCTGTCCCCGACGAACTCGGTCGTGACGGCCGGCGACTTCGTAACGCGCGGCAGGAAGACCTCGAAGGTGGTCGAGTCGGTCATGCGGAAACGGGTGGTCGGCGGAGCGGCGCCGCTCAGGTCGAAGACGAGGCGCGTGTGCTCGGGTGCGGTCCAGAAGCGGAGACGGACCAGTTGGGGCGTGGCCGCGGCGGCCCCGCGAGCGCTCGAGGGCGCGGACTTGGCCGCACCCGGCTTCGGCGCCTCGGGCGCCGGCGTCGCCGGCGCGTCCTTGGCCTTCGCGAGAGCCGGGATCAGGCAGAGGAGTGCGAGCGCCAGGAATAGGGCGAGGCCCGCCCGCGTTCCCCGTGGGGATCGCGGAACGGGCCTCGCGGGATGCTCGCGCAACGGCGGCGTTCCGCCGTTAATCTTGGGACGGCTCGACCGCCACGAATTGGGTCGCATCGCCTCGCTTGATGAGGAAGACAACTGGCTTCGCCGCATTCTTGTGCCGCGCGGCTTCGACTGCGTGGGTGTATTCCACCATATCCTTAACCGGCGTGTCGTTCACTTCTTTGATGACGTCGCCCGGACGGAGCCCGGCGTCATCGGCGCCGCTCCCCTCGGTCACGTCGGTGATCACGACGCCCGTCTTCTCGCGCAGGTTGAACTCGCCCACTTCGTCGCTCCCGAGCGCCGACACCTGGATGCCGAGCCAGTCCGAGGAGGAGGGCGGCGTGGTGCTCGCCTTGGCGATCTGGTCCTCGGGCGGCCGCTCCGCGAGCGTCACGGCGAGGTCGCGCGGATGTCCGTTCCGGAGCACGCGCACGCTGACCCGCTTGTTGACCGGCGTCTCGGCCACGAGGAGCCGGAACTTCTGCACGTCGTCGACCGGCTTGCCGTCGAAGGTGGTGATCACGTCCTTCACCTGGAAGCCCGCCGAGGAGGCCGGCGTGTTGTTGCTCACGCCGCCCACGAGGACGCCGTGGTTGCCGTGGAGGCCCCAGTTCTCGGCCAGCTCGGGCGTGAGCTCCTGCGGCAGGATCCCGAGGTAGCCGCGGGTGACCTTGCCGGTCGCGATCAGCTGCTTCGAGATGCTCCGGGCGATGTTCATCGGGATGGCGAAGCCGATCCCCTCCCCGGAGGGATTCACCGCCGTATTGATCCCGATCGCCTCGCCCCGGATGTTCAGCAGCGGGCCGCCGCTGTTGCCGAAGTTGATCGAGGCGTCGGTCTGGATGAAGTTCTGGTAGCTCGGAGCGCCGCCCTGGATCTCGAGGTTCGTGCGCCCCTTCGCGCTGATGACGCCCACCGTGAGCGTGCCGTCCAGCTCGCCCAGCGCGTTTCCGATCGCGATGGCCCAGTCGCCGATCCGGATCTCGTCCGAATCGCCCAGCGGCACCACCGGGAGATCGTTCCCGTCATTGATCTTGATGACCGCGACGTCGGTGCCCGGGTCGGTCCCGACGACGTTCGCCTTGAACTTGCGGTGGTCGTTCAGCGTGACCGTGATCTCGGCCGCGTCACGCACCACGTGGTTGTTCGTGAGGATGTAGCCCGAGCGGTCGATGATGAACCCGGAGCCGCTGCTCGGGATCCGGATGTTGTGCCGCTGCGGCTGCTGCTGGTTGTTCGGCGTCTGAGGGTTCTCCGGGAAGAGTCGCCGGAAGAAATCTCCGTAGGGGCCCTCGAACTGAGAGTAGGGGCCGTCCGATCCGGTCACGTTCCGCTTCGTTTCGATGCTCACCACGGCCGGCAGCGTCCGCTCCGCGATGGAGGTGAAGGGGCTCTCGAGCCCCGAGGCGGCGGCGACTCTCTCGTTCGCATGGAGCACCGGGGAGGAGTTGGACCCGCCCGCGAGAATGAAGCCAACGACGATGCCGATGAGCAGGAGCCCGCCCGCGACGAGAAGCACTTTCGCGGCGCGGACCGTTTCACGAGATTCCATTCGTTCCCTCCATCCGGGGCGGCCGCGGGCCGCCGGACTGCGCGTTGCCGGTTGAACGCTCCGCATCGGAAGACTCCGGGGCCTCCCCCGTCTCCGAGCGGCTGGAAGCGGTCTCGCCGGGGCGCGATGCCTCGGATTCCTCCGCTTCCTTCCTCAATGTTTGGAGCTCCGCTTCCTTATCGGCGATGCATCGCTCGATGCCGTCGACCAGGGACCGGAGGCGAAGCGCCTCCTCGTCCCCTTCGAGAGCCGCGAGCGACCCCGCGTTCCACAGGAAGAAGGCGCGCTCGCCGAGCTGGGCCAGCGCGCGCGTTCGGTCGCGCCGCAACGACAGCAGGTCGACACGCAGGACGCCGATCCGCACCGTCCGCCGGGTCGTCCGGCGGGTGCGTTCGTACCCTGTGCGCACCTCATCCTGCAGCCGGTCCCAGAAACCCGCCTGCGGCGTCATAACCCTCCTTCTTGCAGTACCTTTGGGTGTTGGAGCGTCGGGACCACGAGCGGCCCCGTCAAGCCGGTAGTACCCGTGCTAACCGGTGCAGTTCCCGCGAGCTAACCCTGATGGTGGAACGCGGCGGCAGTCCGCCATGGATCTTGCTTATACTGACGCGCGATGCCCGAGCCCGGTTGCGCCTATTTCGTAGCCGACGCCCACCTGGGTCAGGGCTCCCCCGAATCCAACCGCGATCGCGAGAGGGACCTGCTCGCCTTTTTCGACCGCATCCTCGACGAGCGGGCCGCGCTTTACGTGGTCGGTGACCTCTTCGACTTCTGGTTCGAATACCGGCATGCCATCCCGAAACGATTCGTCGCGGTGCTCGCGCGCCTGGGCGCGCTCGCCCGCTCCGGACTCCACGTTACCTATCTCGGCGGAAATCACGATTTCTGGATCGGCGATTATCTCCGCCGCGAAATCGGCGTGGCCTTTACCGACCAGCCGATGGATCTGAGGCTCCAGGGCCGCCGGATCTTCATCGCCCACGGCGACGGCTTGGGGCCGGGCGACCAAGGATACAAGGCCCTGAAGCAGGTGCTCCGGAATCCGGTCGCGCGGTTCCTCTTCCGCTGGATCCACCCCGACGTCGGGATCCCGATTGCGAGCGCCACGTCGCACACGAGCCGCCACCACGCCCCCCGTCCGAAGCGAACCGAGGACGACCTGCGCGCCCTCCTCGCCGAGCCCCGCTTTCAGGAGGGCTACGACGCCGTCCTCCTCGCGCACTTCCACCGCCCGATCCACCAGCGCCGCGAGGGTCGGGACTTTCTCGTCCTCGGGGACTGGATCGAGAAGCGGAGCGTGGTGAAGCTCGAGGGCGGAGCGTTCTCGATGTTCGAGTTTCGGTAACCAGGCGCCTCCTCTGACCTGGCGCCATCGGCGCCAGGTCAGAGTTTAGCTGTCAGCGAGAAGAAGTGCGCCGTGCCGAGATCCTGGGACATGGGTACGAGCGCGTAGTCGAACCGGATCTTGTTCCAGGGGATCCCGATGCCGAACGAGACGTCCTCGGCGTCGTACCCGAACTTCGCGCCCGCGCGGAGCGCGAGGTGTTCCTTGTAGAGGAGCTCGCCGCCGACGTGGAACCGGGCGTTCTCGTCGCGCGCCTTCCGGAGCTCGGTGGTCAGGGTGCCGACGGAATGGATCGAGCCGATCGGGCGCGTGAGCGCCGCCCCGACGCGCAGCGTGAGCGGGAGATCGAAGGACTCGGAGACGAACTTCGGCTTTCCGCCGATGTTCTGCGCCGCGGCGCCGAGCGAGAGGCCCGACGCGCCGAGGCGGTAGCGGGCGCCGACGTCGGCGGCGACCGTCGAGGCGTCGGTCTGATCGATCATCTCGCGGAGGTAGCGGACCGCGATCCCGCCGTCGAGACCGTTTGCGAGCGGGCGTCCGTACGCGGCCGTCATGGTGACGTCGTTGAAGCCGAAGTTCCGCGTGAAGTTCCCGACCTCGTCCCGCCCCTCGAGCTGGGAGGTGTAGAAGCCCGAGAAGGCGAAGCCCAGGGTACCGCTCCCGATCGGGGCGCCGACGGCGGCGTATTCCTGCCGGAAGTCCTGGATCCATTCGTTGTGCATCGCCGTGAGCTCGGTCCCGCGCACCTGCGCGAGGCCGGCCGGGTTCCAGTAGGTCGCGGTGGGATCGTCGGCGAGCGCCACGTACGCGCTCCCCATCCCCATCGCGCGCGCGCCGACGCCGAGCTTGAGCGAGGCGAAGCCGGTCTCGCCGGCGGCAGCCCGGACGGTCGAGGGTGCGAGGACGAGCAACAGCCAGGAGGCGACGGTGGCACAGCGGGCGGCAATGGGGCGCATGCGGTTCTCCAGGAGGCGGCTCAACGGACGATGGCGAGGTTCGTGAATTTCACCTCGGTCCGTCCGCCTGATTGTACCTCGACGCGGCAGACGTAGACGCCGCTCGCGATCGAATCTTGGTTCCACGGCACGGAATGCTCGGACGACCCGAGGAGGTCCGCGGCGCCGACCGGCAGGTCCGCGACGAGGCTCCCCGCGGTGTCGAAGATCCGGATCGAGACCGACGTGGCCGTGCTCTGCAGCCGGTAATGGACCCGGCTGGTCCCGTCGTGGGAGGGGTTCGGATAGACGAACACGGAGGAGAGGTTCTGGGTCCCGGTCACGGCCCCCGCGGTGTCGGGGGCGACGACCGCGTTCCGGGTCGGGCTCAGCCGGTACTGTCCCCAGGCCACCGACCCCGCCGCGACGGGAAGGGCCGGCGCCTTCACGCTCACCTGCACCTGGGATCCCGCGTCGAATGTCTCGATCCATTCCGCGAACCCGTCGCCGTCGAGGTCGGCCAGGATCGGCGGCGCGCTCACCCCGGTGCTCCCGAGCTCGTTGAAGTCGGGAATGGGGGTGCCGTCGCCTCGGTAGGCCGGGCGGCGCCCGTCCGGGAGGATCGGGATCACGTCGCGGACGCCGTCGCCGTCCACGTCGGCGATGAGCGGAGCCCACGTGCCCGCCGAATCGGCAGGCGCGAGCGGCGTGCCGGCGCGTACGGGATATCCCTTCCGTGGCGCGCCCGACCAGTAGAGCGCCACGACCCGCGAGTCCTGCCCGGTCTGGAAGACCTCCGGGTGCCCGTCCCGTTCGAGATCGGCGACCGAGATCTCTCCGGTCCGCCCGCGCGTCGCGTCGGGGAAAGGCGCGGGCCACCCGGCCGGCTCGGAGGTGGCCAGGTACGAGACGGGGTAGTCGCCCGGGATGTGGTCCCGGATCTCCAGATGGAACGCGTGGAACTTCCCCTGATCGTCGGCCGCGACGACCTCGCGGTAGCCGTCGCCGTCCAGGTCGGCCGCGACCGGGGACGAGAACTGGCCCTGCGCGACGACGAAGTTGCCGAAGCCCTCCAGGTCGTCGAGGACGACCTGCGGATCGGTCAGCAGCTCCCAGGTCACGATGTAGAGCCCCGGCAGGGGGAAATCGCCCGGCGCGCGACGGACCGGCACGATGGCGGCCTTCTGTCCCGCCACGGCGCTCTGGACCGTGAGGACGACCGCGGGCGACTGGGAGTCGCCGCCCACGAGCATCGTGTGGTCCTCGACCGTCCCATTCGCGATGCGGATCACGTGGAGGATCGAGAAGCCGGAGGAGTTCGCCGGCGATCCGATGATGATCTCCTCGCCTCCCGAGCCGTCGAGGTCGGCGAGGACCGGCTGCGCGCGCACGCCAAGGGCGGCGCCCGCGAGCACCACGCCGTTCGTGAGCGGGTTCGAATCGCCATCCACGACCTCGGTGCCGTTCGCGTGGAACGCGTAGAGGGTCCCGTTCGCCGTCGAGAAGACGATCTCGTTCCCGGGGACGCCGTCCACGTCGCCCACGCAGGGGCTGGTGACGACACCCGACGTGGTCGTGGCGAAGGGGACCGGCGTGGTGCCGCCGCCCAGGAAATTGGACCCGTCGGCGTTGAAGACGTAGAGCGCCCCCGTGTT
>JBLMWD010000084.1:0-34434 GCA_050257045.1 Bacteroidota bacterium
GGCGCCTGGCGGCGCGCGCCGATGTAGCCGAGCGCGGTGACCAGGGTGGCGCGGACGGTGGGGTCGGGCTCGCCAGGGAGGCGCGCGGCGATCGCCGGGGCGGCCGTCGAATCGCCGACCAGGGCCAGCGCGAAGGCAGCCTCGTGGCGCACGGCGGCCGCGCGGTCCTGGAGCGCCGCGGTGAGCGCGGGAACCGAGCCGCGGTTCTGGATGCGGCCGAGCGCGCGCGCGGCCTGGGCGCGGATTACGACCGTGCCGTTCCGGAGCGCGTGGGCGAGGCCGGTGGTGTCGCGATGCGCCTCGCGGTCCGAGATCGCCCCGGAACCAAGGGGCGCCGCGCGAAGCGCGGGGACCCTTGCGTTCTCAGCCCGCGCAGGGAATGCCTCGGCCCCGATAGCGGCGGCGATCGCCGCGATCATCGCCAGTATCAGTCCGTGGCGACCCCTCAACGCCCCTCCAGCATCGCGAACGCCGCGCGCACCACGTCCTCCACTGGAACCGACTCGAGCTTCGCGTCCGCCGCCCGCACGGCGCGGACGCGGCATCCGACCGGCCTCCATTCCTCCGGATCGGTCCAGCCGTAGATGCCGACCGTGGGGCACCCGACCGCGCCCGCGAGATGGAGCGGACCGGTGTCATTGCCGACGTAGAGGGCGGCGCGCCGGAAGCGCGCCGCCAGCTTCGGGATCGATTCCCCGCGCACGGCGGGGACCGTCCGACCGAGCCGCGCGGAAAGCGCCGCGACCGTGCCCATGTCCTGCGGCCCCTCGAGGGCCTGGACGTCGAGCCCGCGCCCGATCAGGGCCGCCGCCACCTCGGCGAATCGTTCCACCGGCCAGCGATTGTGGAGCTTTCCCGCGCCGGGGTGAAGATACGCCACGTCGCCGGGGGCGCGCGAGAGAAGGCCTACGTCGGGGATGTAGTGCGGCGGGGGCGGTGCCTCCGCAGCGCCGGCCGCGCGCGCGAGCGCAAGCGAGACCTCCGTCTGATGGACGGCGCCGGACGGGTACGGGACGGCGCGGGTCAACGCCGCCCAGTCGCGCCGGCCGTAGTGGGCGGGGTCGAAGCCGATCCGCTCGCGCGCCGCCGCGCGCGCCGCGAGGAGCGCGCCGCTGACGGAATACGAAACCGTCGTGAAATAGATCGAGAGATCCGGGATCGGCTCGAGCCGCAGCGCCGCGCGCACGGCGCCCCAGGTCCCGCGCGAGGGGAGCACGCGGATCTCGTCGGCCCACGGCTGCCCCAGCACGGCGGGGGCGTTCTGTGGGCCGACCACCAGGGTCAGGCGCGCATCGGGATAGCGGTCGCGGACGGCGCGGATCGCGGGGACGTTGAGGAGGAGATCGCCGAGCTGGTTCTGGGGCCGATAGAGATGGATTCGACGCGGGGCGCCGGAACGCATCGGCCCGTCGGCGGGCCCGTCAGGTCTCGTCGGAAACGGACTTGGGCTTCAGCCGCTCGAGCTCGAGCACCTTGACCAGGCGGTCGTGGCACTCGGTCGGGACCTCGGGGCGCTCCTCGTGGCGGTAGAGCCTGATGGTCATCGAGATGCTGTCGAACTGGGCCCTGCAGTCGCTGCAGACGCGGATGTGCTTGTGCATCTCATCCGCGACCTCTTTCTTCATTTCTTCGTCGATGTAGGAGGAGAGCGAATCCAGAACCTCGCGACACGTCATCATGATGCCTTGGCCCTCTGCGCTTTGGTCTCGCTGAAGTACTGCGCGAGACGGTTGCGAACCTTGAGGCGCGCGCGATGGAGCCGGGATTTCACCGCAGCCACCGACAGATCGAGGATCTCCGCCACATCGGCATTCGACAGCTCCTCCACGTCTCTGAGGATGAAGACCTGCCGGAACTCGGGGGGGAGCGCTTCGATCGCCTCGTCCATGACCCTCTGCATTTCCTGGTTCAACAGCTGCTCGACGGGACCGGGCGCCCAGTCGGCGATGGATATCGGCGCTTCCCGCTCGTCCGAGTCCTCGATCGAGACCTGCGGGAGCTGCTTCTTCCGGAGCCGCATCAAGGCCGAATTCGCCGTGATCCGGTAGACCCACGTGGAGAAGGTCGAGTTGCCCTTGAACGATTTGATGCCGCGATAGGCCCGGAGGAACGTGTCCTGAAGGACGTCCTCCGCGTCTTCGGGATTCCGCAGCATCTTCATCGCCAGGCTGTAGACCTTCGACTCGTACCGCGTGACGAGCTCACCGAATGCGCGCTCGTCGTCCTGCTGCGCCCTGCGGACGAGTTCATCGTCTGTCGCTGTCGTGGCCACTTACTCCTCAGTCATGGATGCGAGTACATGACAACAGGTTCCGAGAAACCTGGAACGAGGCTACGGAGGAAGCGGCACGGGTGTCAAGGCGCGCGGTCCGAGACCCACGCCCGCAGCGACTTAGACGGGGGGTAAAGGGGAGGGGTTCCGGGGCGCGGGCACGTGGGTGGAACGAGGCGGCCGGGGGCCTCTCAGGCGAGCTGGCCGACGCGGACCTCGGACTTGTCCCCCTGGGAGCGTCCGAGCCCGTGGCGCCGCATTTTGCATCGGAGGCTTCCGCGGCCGATGTGCAGCAGCCGCGCCGCCTCGACCACGTTGCCGCTGCTCTTCTCGAGCGCCCCCTCGATGGCGGCCTTCTCGAGCGCGAGGAGCGACAGCCCCTCGGCCGGGATCCGGATGCCGAGCGACCCGAGTCCCTCGCCGAGCGAGCGCGGCTCGAGCTCGGGGAGTGCCAACTCGGCGGCGCCGATCTCCTCGGAGCGGCCGAGGAGGACGGCGCGCTCGACCACGTTCGACAGCTCGCGCACGTTCCCGGGCCAGGGGTAGTGCAGGAGCGCGCGCTCGGCGTCGGCGCCGAGCATGACCTGCCGCCCGAGCTTGCGCGAGACGCGCTCGGTGAAGAGGCGCGCGAGGAGGAGGATGTCGCCGTTCCGCTCGCGGAGCGGCGGCACGTCGATCGGCACCACGTTCAGACGGTAGTAGAGATCCTCGCGGAAGCGCCCCGCGCGCACCTCGTCCGCGAGCGAGCGGTTCGTCGCGGCGAGGATGCGGACATCGACCGGGATGTCCCGCGTCCCGCCCACCCGGCGCACGATCTTCTGATCGAGGAACTTGAGGAGCTTGGCCTGCAGGGTGAGCGGCAGCTCGCCGACCTCGTCGAGGAAGACCGAGCCGTGCTCGGCCGCCTCGAAGAGCCCGATCCGCTGCTGGGTGGCGTCGGTGAACGCGCCCTTCTCGTGTCCGAAGAGCTCCGACTCGAGGAGCTCGCGCGGGATCGCGGCGCAGTTGATCTCCATGAAGGGACCGTGCGCCCGCGGGCTCTCGCCGTGGATCGCCCGTGCGAAGAGCTCCTTGCCGACGCCGCTCTCGCCGAGGATCAGGACCGACGTGGCGCTGCTCAGGGAGACGCTCTGCGCGAGCTCGACGGCGCGGCGGATGGCCGGGCTCTCGCCGAGGATGCGGTCGAACCGGAACTCCTGCTCCACGCGCGCCGTCTCGCGCTGCTCGCGCGCCTGCTGCGACGCGCTCTTCGCCGCGGCCTGGAGGAGCGGATCGAGCGCCTCGTTCCGGATCGGCTTCAGGAAGATGTTCCGGATGCCGTTCGCGTTCATCTCGGCCGCGTCGGCCGCGTCCTCGCGGTCGAGCCAGAGCGCGAGCTGCATGCGCGGCCAGAGCTCCTTCAGCCGGCGGACGGCGTCCCTGCGGTCGACCGGATAGCCGCGATCCTCGGGCGCACGGTCGCGCGAGCCGAAGTCGAGCACGCCGAGCGCGCACAGCTCCTCGGAGCGCATCGACAGGAACGCGTCGACGCTGTCCGCGAGGATCACGGTGGCATGGCGCCGCTCCAGGTGCGCGCGCAGCGACTCCCGCTCAGCACCCGGCGGCATGATGACGGCGACGTTCAGATTCAAGGAGTTGTGGTCCCCCGTCCGGTCGCGGTTGAGGCTTGCGTCCGTTGACGGAAGAGTTATCGGCAGGGCAACGGAGATGCTTAGCGGATTCCGCGGGGTCGCGGAGGGTTACGGAGGGACCCGCGCGGCCCCGCGGTCAGCGCCGCGGGGCCGGCAGGTGGCAGGTCGGTGCGATGCCGCGCTTCTCGAAGTAGCGCTGGTGGTACTCCTCGCCGCGCCAGAAGGGGCCCGCCGGGGCGATCTCGGTGACGATCGGACGCCGGAAGCGCTTCTCCGCCGTGAGCGTTGCGATCCGGTCCCGCGCGGCGGTCTCCTGCTCCGGCGAGTGGACGAAGATCGCCGACCGGTACTGCTCGCCCACGTCCGGACCCTGGCGGTTCGGCGTCGTCGGATCGTGGTTTTCGAAGAAGACGGCGAGAAGGTCCTCGTACGTGACGCGGGACGGGTCGTACGTCACGTCCACGGCCTCGGCGTGTCCCGTGCGCCCGGTGCAGACCTGCTCGTAGCTCGGGTGTTCCGTGCGGCCGCCCGTGTAGCCGACGGCCACGTCGACCACGCCCGGCACCGCGCGGAACGTCGACTCCACGCCCCAGAAGCAGCCGGCCGCGAACGTGGCCCGTGAGGGGTTCGGCTGCATGTCGCCTCCTTTCTTCGCGCGCGCTCGATCGGGCGCGCGCGGTTCTCAGTGCACCGCGCGCTTCACGCCCTCTCCTGCGCGCTTTGCGCCTTCTCCAATCCGCTCCGTCCGCTCCTTCACGGCGCTCTCGTGCCTCACCGAGAGGACGTTTCCGCGGTAGGCGTCCACGTGCACTTCCTGGATGCCCGAATGGCCGGGAGCGTGGATGTCGAACGAGTAGATGAGCCGTCCGTCCTCGCGCTCGAGCTCACCCGACCGAACGGTCCCGCCCGGGACCTGGGCGAGGGCCGCCCGGCGTGCCTGCCGCATGGAGATCCGTTCCTTGGCCGCGGCGGTGGAAGGGAGGGTCGAGGCTCCGAGAAGGGCCGTCAGGGCGAGTACGACGACGAGATGGGGTCGTGACATGGCGATCTCCTCCAGCTTCGCCGCCCGCCCTCGGGCGGCGGGGCTCTATCTGAGAAAACGACCCGGCCCCGGGTTCTTCCGGGGCCGGACGTTCGTGGGTTCTTAGATGACGACCCGTATCCGGGCCGTTACTTGACGACCTCGAAGTCGGCGTCGACGGCTCCGTCGCCGCCCTCCTTCTTCCCGCCGTGCGGCGGCGCGCCGCCCTGCTGCGGCTCCCCGCCCACGGGTCCCTGCTCCCCGCCCGGTGGTTCCTGCGGACCGCCCGGCTGGCCGGTGCTCGCGTACATCCGCTGCGAGACCTCGCCCCAGGTGCGGTTCATGGCGTCCGTGGCGGTCTTGATCTCCTCGGTGCGGCCGCCCTCGAGCGCCCGCTTCAGATCGGCGAGCGCGTTCTCCACCTTCGCGCGATCCGCGCCGTCCATCTTCTCCGACAGCTCCTTCAGATTCTTCTCGGTCTCGTACGCGAGCATGTCGCCGCGGTTCTTCACCTCGATCTGCTCGCGCTTCTCCTTGTCCTCCGCCGCGTGCGACTCGGCGTCGGTCACCATCTTCTTGATCTCCTGCTCGGTCAGGCCGCCGCCCGCCTCGATCCGGATCTTCTGCTCCTTGCCGGTCGCCTTGTCGCGCGCCGTCACGTGCAGGATGCCGTTCGCGTCGATGTCGAACGTCACCTCGATCTGCGGGATGCCGCGCGGGGCCGGCGGGATGCCGGTGAGCTGGAAGCGCCCGATCGTCTTGTTGTCGACCGCCATGTCGCGCTCGCCCTGGAGCACGTGGATCTCGACGGTCGTCTGGCTGTCGGCCGCGGTCGAGAAGATCTCGGCCTTCTTGGTCGGGATCGTGGTGTTCCGCTCGATCAACTTGGTCATGACGCCGCCCAGGGTCTCGATGCCCAGCGAGAGCGGGGTCACGTCGAGCAGGAGCACGTCCTTCACGTCGCCCGCGAGCACGCCCCCCTGGATGGCCGCGCCGATCGCGACGACCTCGTCGGGGTTCACGCCCTTGTGCGGCTCCTTGCCGAAGTACTTCTGCACGAGCTCCTGGACCTTCGGGGTGCGCGTGGCGCCGCCGACCAGGATCACCTCGTCGACCTGCTGGGGGCTGTAGCCCGCGTCGGCGAGCGCCTGCTTCACGGGCGGCTGCGTCCGCTGGATCAGGTCGTCGACGAGCTGCTCGTACTTCGCCCGCGTGAGCGTCACGTTCAGATGCTTGGGACCGTTCGCGTCGGCCGTGATGAAGGGCAGGTTCACGTCGGTCTGCATGACCGTGGAGAGCTCGATCTTCGCCTTCTCCGCGGCTTCCTTGAGCCGCTGGAGCGCCATCGGGTCCTTCCGGAGATCGATCCCCTCCGACTTCTGGAACTCCTGCGCGAGCCAGTCGATCACGCGCTTGTCGAAATCGTCGCCGCCCAGGTGCGTGTCGCCGTTGGTCGACTTGACCTCGAAGACGCCCTCGCCCAGCTCGAGGATGGAAATGTCGAACGTGCCGCCGCCCAGGTCGTAGACGGCGATCTTCTCGTCCTTCTTCTTGTCGAGGCCGTAGGCGAGCGCGGCCGCGGTCGGCTCGTTGATGATGCGCTTCACGTCGAGCCCCGCGATCCGCCCCGCGTCCTTGGTGGCCTGGCGCTGCGCGTCGTTGAAGTACGCGGGCACCGTGATGACCGCTTCGGTCACCTTCTCGCCCAGGTAGTCCTCCGCCGTCTGCTTCATCTTCTGGAGGATCATCGCGGAGATCTCGGGCGGCGTGTACGTCTTGTCGCCCAAGGCGATCTGCACCTGGCCGCCGGGTCCTTCCTTCACCTCGTAGGGGACGTTCTTGATCTCCTCCATCACCTCGGAGTACTTGCGTCCCATGAAGCGCTTGATCGAATAGACGGTGTTCTTCGGGTTCGTGACGGCCTGCCGTTTGGCGACCTGGCCGACCAGCCGCTCTCCCGTCTTGGTGACGGCCACGACCGAGGGAGTCGTCCGGGCTCCCTCGGCGTTCGGAATGACGACCGGCTCGCCGCCTTCCATGACGGCGACACACGAATTCGTCGTGCCGAGGTCGATTCCTATGATTTTTCCCATGATCCCTCCAGTGTAGGCCGCGTGGGTCTACGCCGATATGCGGACGGGCCCGGTCGCGCCGGGCCCCGTCCGCGGATACGTCTCTTCGTCTCGGATTACTTCTCGATCTGGATCGGAATCTCCCGCGCCTTGGCCTGCTCGGCCTTGGGAATGCTCACCTGGAGCACGCCGTCGCGGTAGAACGCCTGGATCCGGTCGCTGTTGACCAGGTGGCCCAGCGTGAACGAGCGCTCGAACGTGCCGTAGACGCGCTCCACCCGGTGATAGGTCGTTCCCTTCTTCTCTTCCTCCCGCCGCTTCTCGCCGCGGATCGTGAGCTGATTATCCTCGACGGTGATCTTGATGTCCTCCAGCTTCATCCCCGGGAGCTCGGCGCGCACCAGGTAGTGGTCGTCCGTCTCCTCGATGTCGACGCGGGGCTGCCACACGGTCGGGCCTTCCGATCCGAACCCGCGGCCAAGGAACTCGTCCATGAAGCGGGTCATCTCGTCGCGAACGGGATTATTCCAGCGAGTGATGGCCATGGTTCCTTCTCCTCCTTCGTTTGGATTCTTCACTTCGAGATCTGCCGCGCGGATGGCGCGGCTCACACTCGACGAGGAGGAACAGCAGCCGCTGTGCCAAATACCCCAGCAACGTCTAGATCACTGTGAGATTGATACTTGCGGGATCTTTGCTGACCGTCGATCCAAAACCCATTGTTCCATTATAGTACTAGTTTGGTTTCAAAATAGGACATCAGACGCGGTACTGCTTCATCTTGCGCCAGAGGGTCGAGCGGGAGATTCCGAGTGAGCGGGCCGCCTTCGTCGTGTTCCCGGCGAAATGGACGAGCACCCGCCGGATGTGCTCCGCCTCGAGCTCCGAGAGGGACATCTCCGCGCGATACGGAAAGGCGTCCCCTTCCCGGAGGAGCCGGACGGGCGCTTCGCGGAACGACGGCGGAAGGTCCAGGTGCGTGATCTCGCCGTGGTCGGCGAGCGTGACCGCGCGCTCGATCGCGTTCTCCAGCTCGCGGACGTTTCCCGGATAGTCGTAGTGCATGAGGAAGTACTGCGCCCGGTCGGTGAAGCGGTCGACGCGCTTGCCCAGGCGCCGCGCGTAGCGCTGCCGGAAGAACGTGGCGAGGAGCGGGATGTCCTCGCGCCGCTCGCGCAGCGCGGGCATCTCGATCGTGAAGACGCTGAGCCGGTAGTAGAGGTCTTCGCGCAGGCGCCCTTCGGCGAGCGCCCGGCGGACGTCGCGGTTCGTGGCGGCGATGACGCGCACATCGACGTGCGTGGCGTCGGCGCCGCCCACGGGTCGGACCTCCCCGCTCTGGAGCGCCCGGAGGAGCTTGGCCTGCACCGCGAGCGGCATCTCGGCGACCTCGTCGAGGAAGAGCGTCCCGCCGTCCGCCTGGCGGAGGAGCCCCGGCCGGTCGGCGATGGCCCCGGTGAAGGACCCGCGCACGTGCCCGAAGAGCTCGCTCTCGAAGAGCGATTCGGGGACGGCCGCGGCGTTCACGGTCACGAACGGGCGGTGCGCGCGGCGGCTCTGGAGGTGGATCGCGGTCGCGACCATCTCCTTCCCGGTGCCGCTCTCGCCGGTGATCAGGACGGTGCTCTCGGTGGGGGCGACCTTGGCGATGAGCCGGAAGATGCGCTGCATCCTCGGGCTCCGGCCGATCATGTTCTGGGTGAAGCCCCGGCCTCGCGGCTCCTCGACCTCCGCTTCCCAGAGCCCGCGGGTGCCGGGATCGGACGAGGCCAGCTCGGCCGGCTCGCGTTGACCGCCGGCGCCGGGCTTCCTAGACTCCACGGCGGCCGCCGGTTCCGCGCTCGTTTCCTTGCGCCGCGCACTCATCCGATGGAGCGGACCCTCCGCACTTCGTGAACCACGCACCCCTTCCCGCCTGGCTATGGGGCGCCGCGCACCTGTTCTATCTCGCGGCCGCGGGCTACGTCCTCGCTCGCGGCGGCGGAGCGCGCGGTGGGATCGCCGATGCCTGGACCCGTCCGCGGGCGGCGCGCGCGATCGCGGCGGTCCTCGTGATCGGGCTCGTGCCGCGGATGCTGCTCATCCCCACGGCGCCCGCCCTCTCCGACGACGTCTACCGGTACCTCTGGGACGGGCGGCTCGTCGCGGAAGGCTGGAACCCGTTCACGCGAGCGCCTTCCGATCCCGCGCTCGCGTCCTTGCACGACGCGCTCTACGCGAAGCTGAGCCACACCGGCGTGCCGACGATCTATCCGCCGGTCGCGCAATGGCTCTTCGCGGCCGGGTGGCTCCTCGGAGGAACGCCGCTCGCCTGGAAGGGCGTCCTCTTCGCGCTCGAGGCCCTGCTCGTCGCGGGGTTGATCGCGCTGCTCCGGCGACGCCGGCTCCCTCCGGAGCGCCTTCTACTCTACTACTGGAATCCGCTGGCCGTGGTCGAATGCTATGGGTCGGGGCACGTCGACCTGGCCGCCGCCGCCTTCCTCCTGCCGGCCCTCGCCCTGCTCGAGAGCAGCGGCGAAGGTCGCGAAGCGACCCTCCGCCGTGTCCGCGGGGGACTCGCCCTCGGCGCATCCGCGCTCGTGAAGCTCGTGCCCGCGGCCTTCATCCCCGCCCTTCTCCGGCGCCGCGCCTGGGTCGCCGCGGCCGCCATGATCCTCCTCTGCGTGGCCCTCTACCTCCCCTTCCGGGGCGCCGGCCCGATGCTCTGGGAAGGGCTCCGGATCTACGCCCGGAACTGGGAATTCAACGGTCCGGCCTACGCCCTGCTCCGCCCCATCTTCCGCTCGGGGGACGCGCCGCGCCTTCTCCTCGCCGGCGCCTTCGCCATCGCCACGCTCGCGATCGCCTGGCGCGCCCGCACGCTGAGCGGCGCCATGCTCGCGACCTGGACCGCCTTCCTCCTTCTCTCCCCGACGGTCTATCCGTGGTACCTGGTTCCGGTGGTCGCGCTCCTCCCGCTCCATCCCGACGCGGGGCTCCTCCTCCTCTCGGGCACGGTCGCCCTCACGTACCTGCCGCTCCCGGTCTATCGCGCGACGGGCGCCTGGAACGTGCCGGCGTGGATCCTGTGGACGGAGTACGGCACCCTCACGCTCGTCTGGACCGTTACCGCGGCCGCGCGCGCGCTTCAGGCGCGGCGGGCGCCGTGGGCGACGGAGAGGAGCCCGACGTAGAGAAATCCGATGAGATACAGACCGAGGAACGGAAGGGGAGCGAAGAGGCGGGCCCGCGCGAGGGAGATCATGGCCCACGCGAAGTAGAGGCCGAGGACGATCTCCGCGGCCGCCCAGGCCGAAACCCGCGGGCGGTAGCGCTTGTCGCGCCAGCGATCGCCGCGCCGCTCGATCCGGAACTTCGGCGTGCGCTGGAAGTCGGCCGACGCGGAAGCCCCCGAGAGCCCGGCCAGCACGGCGCGCGTGTTGTTGACCGCGAGGCCCAGGCCGAGCGAGAGGACGAACGGGACGAAACGGAGCTGGCGGCGCCAGTCGCGGCTCGTCGCCCGCTGCGCCGCCGCGAAGTAGACGAGCGCGGGAATGGAGGCGGTGAGGAAGAGGGCCGTGTCCAGGACGGTGAAGAAGAGACTCCGCGCCTCGAATCGCGCGATCACGACCGGGTAGGCGATCACCGACACGACGAGGAGCAGCACGTAGGCGACGTTCACGGTGAGGTGGAACGTCGCCTCGAGCTTGACCGGGAGCGGCAGGGACGCCCGCCAGAGGGACGGGAGCAGCTTCCGCGCGACCTGGATCGAACCCCGCACCCATCGGTATTGCTGCGCTTTGAACGCGTTCATCTCGACCGGCAGCTCGGCCGGGCAGCCGACGTCGGAGGCGAAGACGAAGCGCCAGCCACGGAGCTGGGCGCGATAGGAGAGGTCGAGGTCCTCGGTGAGCGTGTCCCACTGCCAGCCGCCCGCGTCGAGAATGCACTCCCGGCGCAGGATTCCCGCCGTCCCGTTGAAGTTGAAGAAGCGCCCGCCGCCCATGCGCGCCGCGTGTTCGATCACGAAGTGCCCGTCGAGCGAGATCGCCTGCGCCTGCGCCAGCACCGAGTAGTCCTGGTTCAGGTGCCGCCATCGGGCCTGGACCATGCCGACGTCCGGCTCGCCGAGGTACGGCACGAGGTCGCGCAGGAAGGAGGGCGGCGGGACGAAATCGGCGTCGAAGATGGCGAGCAGGTCCCCCTTCGCCTGGAGGAGCCCGTTCTGGAGCGCGCCCGCCTTGAACCCGTCCCGCGCCGCCCGCCGGAGGTGCGCGACGTCGAGCCCGCGCGCGCGCAGCGTCTCGACCCGGGACGCGACGAGCGCGCTCGTCGCGTCGTCGGAGTCGTCGAGCACCTGGATCTCGAGACAATCCGCGGGGTAGTCCATGGCCGCGGCCGCGTCGAGGAGCCGCTCGGCCACGTAGCGCTCGTTGTAGACCGGGAGCTGGATCGTGACCCGCGGCCACACCGCCGGAGGCACGGGCCGCCGCGGCTTCGCACCGCAGCGGCGGAAGAGCCGGAGCAGGTAGAGCCGGTGAATTCCGTAGACAGCGAGGAGGGCCCACGCGATCAGATGGAGCGCGAGCAGCGCGTCGCGCGCCGCCGCGGGGAGCGTCGCGAGGAATGCGTTCATCGCGCCCCGGTCCATGTTGACCGTCCTTCGTATCGTCTGTTAGAAGGAGAAGCGGGGTGTGCGAGTGTGCCGAGCTCGGCATCCAGGGCGGCGGAGCGGGATTCGGGGAGGATCGTGTGGCGCGCGCATTCGTGGCAGGCAACGGGACGGTCCTCGCGGCGGGCGATCGGTACGGCTCGCTCCAGGAGATCTACATCCCGCATCTCGCCCCCGAGCACCAGGCGCTCGCGCGCCCCGCGCGCATCGGGCTCCATGCCGACGGCGCGTTCCACTGGCTCGAGGACGCGTTCGACGCGACCGTGGCGCGGAGCGAGTCGGCCCCGATCGCCGACCTCTCCCTGCGCGGCCGCGACCTCCCCTTCGAGATCTGGATCGAGACCTTCGCCGACGCGCGCCTTCCGATCCTCGCGCGCCGCGTCGAGGTGCGGAACCGGCTCGGCGGGCGCCACGACCTCCGCCTCGTCTTCCACTACGACTTCCGGACCGGATTCCCCGGTGCGGTCACGTCGCGCGACGCCGCGACGGGCGGCGTGGTCCATCACGGCGGGCGGCGCGCCCTCAGCGTGAACGCGATCGGCCCCGACGGCATCGGCGTGCCGCAGGTGACGATCGCGGGCGAGCGCGGCGCCTCGGGCTTCCTCCTCGGGATCCCGATCCCGCTCGCTCCCTCGGGGTCGGCCATGGTGACCACGTGGCTCGCCGCGGCCGGATCGGTCCCGGACGCGCGCCGCCTCGACGCCGAGATCCGGCGCGTCGGGATCCCCGGGCTCCTCGGCCGCACCCGCGGCTACTGGTCTCTCTGGGCGAGCGCCGGCTCGCGCGACGAGGGAGACCTGCCCGAGGAGGTGCTCGCGCTCTACGCCCAGGGGCTCCTCACCCTCCGCCTGCTCCAGGCGCCCTCGGGCGCGATCCTCTCCACCCTCGAGGCGCCCGCGGCCGAGGGAGGCCCCGAGGGGCGCTGGTGCGCGCTCCGCGAGGCGGCCCTCGCGGCCGACGCGCTCGGGCGCGCCGGGTACGGCTCCGCCGCGCGCCGCTACTTCGAATTCACCGCCCGCGCCGCGCGCGAGGCGGGTGAGCTCACCGCGATTCTCGACGCGGACGGCGCGCCCGCGCCCGCGCCGGAGCACGCGCTCCGCGCGATGGACGGGCTCGCGGTCCATGTCTGGGCCGCGGCGCGACACCTGGAGCGGGAGCGCGACGTCGAGCTCATGGCGCCGATCTACCAGGACGCGATCGCCCCGACCGCCGAGCGGCTCGCCGCGGCGGCCGATCCCTCCCTCGGCCTTCCGGTCGGTCCCGACCTCTGGGACGAGCGTTGGGGGGCGCACGCCTCGGTCGCCGCCGCGGTACGGGGCGGTCTCAAGGCGGCGTCGCGCATGGCCGCGCTCTTCGGGGAGACCGCGCGCGCCCGGTCGTGGCTCGCCGCGTCCGACACCATCGGCCGCGCCGTGGTGCGCACCTTCTACGATCCAGAGCGCGGGCGCTTCCTCCGCGCGCTCTCGATGGAGGAGGGCGAGCGGAGGCTCGATCCCACTCTCGACGCTTCGCTCCTCTGGCTCGGCCTCTTCGACGACCTCGAACCCGAGGATCCGCGCGTCAAGGCGACGGCCGCGGCCGTGCGCGCGGGGCTCTGGATCCCGGGGCTGGGCGGGCTCGCGCGTCACGAGGCCGACGCGGGCGACGCAGGGACGGAGCGGGAAGGAAGCGGCGGCCGCGCGTCGCTTAAGCCCACGCTCTGGCTCGCGCAGCACACGATCCGCGCGGCACGCCATGCGCAGGATCTCGAGGCGGCGCGAATTCTCCTCCTCTGGACGGCGGCGCGCGCCGAGGGGTCGGGGCTCCTGCCGGAGCGGCTCCTGCCAGGGGCCGCGCCCGGAGAAGGCACCTGCCCCTCGCTCGGCGCCACGGCGGCCTTCGTCACGACGGTGCTCGACTATGGAGAGCGCGCGAGGCTCCTCGCGCGATGCGACCGCTGCGGCCAGCCGGCGCCGGTCCGCCGCGCGCGGGGCGCAACGGCCCGCGCGGCGCGGTCACTTCCAGGTCTCGTCGCTGACCTGTAGGCTGAACGCGAGTCGGATGAAGCGCTCGGTCAGCCCGAGCTGATCCTTGTTCCCGCGGGAACCCGCCTCCAGCGACACGTCGATCGCCCCGCCGCGGTCCTGACTGCGGATCCCCGTACCGATCGCGACCGACCACTCCTTCACGCCGACGCTCCCGCCCGAGATGTCGAGCGCGCCCGCGGGGGCGAGGAGGTCGGGCCACTGGAGCACCGTTCCGCCCACCCGGATGGGGAGCCGGCTCCAGAACCCGTTCGCCTCGGGCGAGGGGAGGAGCTCGAAGCCGAGGCTCCACCGCTGCTCCGCGCGGAAATCGACGAGATCGCTCGGCAGCGACGCGCGGCTCCAGTTCGCGCGCCGGTACTGCGCGACCGCGCGCAGCCGGTCGGTCACGGGGGCCATCGCGCCGACCGCGAATCCGTTCGGGATGGTGAGCGATCGTCCGGTGTCGCGCACCAGCGTCCCGGCCGTGCGCTGGGTCGTCTCGAGCGGCAGGCGGCGCGACAGCTCGTAGACCCCGCCGATGCCCCAGCCGCCGTGGTGCGCCTGCGCGCCGAAGCGCCAGCGCCCCTGCCGGTCCCAGGTGGTCTCGAGGGTGTCTCGGGTCGTCACGAGCGCGGTGTCGGCGAAGTCCCGCACCCAGTCCTCGCGGAAACTCCCGATGATCACCTCGTAGTCGATCCCGACGTTCACGTCCGGGCTCACGCGCCGCGCGAGGGTCATGCGGACGAGGTCGATCCCGCCGGTGCCGTCGATCGTGAGCGTGGAGGGCGTGCCCGAGGTCTCCTGCCGCGTGATCCCGAACCGTCCGTTCGTTCCGACGATGTAGGCGGCGCCCACGACGATCCGGGCGGGCAGCCGGACCAGGGCGCGCATCGAGGGGAACGACGTCTCGTGCGCCGTCTCGCTCCCGAAGTCGCGCGAGCTCACGCTCCGCAGCGACGGCATGATCGTCCCTTCGAGGACCAGATGCTCCAACTCGGCGACCGACGCCGGGTTGACGAGCGAGAAGGCGCGCCCGCCATGCTCGGCCGCGCCCGCGCCGCCCAAGGCGCGGAGGCGCGCCGGTTCCTCGAGCGAAGGCTCGCCGAGGCCGCCCGCCGAGAGCGCCGATTCGGCGCGCGCGGCGGCCGGGGCGAACGCTCCGAGCCAGAGCGAGAGCGCGGCGAGCCAGAGCGAGAACGCGGCGCGGACGGTCCGGCTCATCTCGGAAAGGTCCTGGCGAATCGCCCCGGCGGCGGCGTGGTCGTGCTCACGCGCAGCGTCGGCGGAGTCGCCGATTCGCGCGAGGCGAGGCGGATCTCGGGATGGTCGAAGCTGTTCGTGATCCGGATCAGGATGCCGTGGTTGGACGTGGAGTCCTGGGCCCACTGGCGCGCGACCGAGATCGGCACCGGCACCACGATCGAATCCCCCGTCGCCCGCACGCGGTAGTTGTTGATGGTCGCGAGCGCCGTCGTGGCGAGCCCGAGCGTGATGTCGACCGACGCCCCTCCCTCGGGCCAGGGATTCCCTACCTGGAAGGCCTGGATCTGGACGAGCTCGTCCGTGGGGAAGGCCGGCGACGTGATGTGGGCGATGAACGTGGCCGCGTCGATCGAGAATCCGGGCGGGGGCGCCGCGACCGGGGCCTGGAGGAGCGCCTCCGACTGGAAGAGGCCCCCGAGCAGGAGCTCGGTCTCGGTCCCCGACGCCGGCGACGCCGGCGAGTGGATCGTGAGATCGGTGGCGAGCCGCGTAGTCGTGGTGGTGAACGTGCCCGGAGAGGCGGCCACGTGCGTCACGATCTCCAGCCGGCCGGTCCCCGCCCGGAAGCCGCGGATGCCGGTCCCGGCGTCGAGGGTCAGGACGAACCCTGCGAACGTGGAGTCGCGCGACCAGGCGCGCACGGTGCCGATGGCCGACGCGCCGAGGTCGATCGTGAGCGGTGCGATGGCGTCCGGCCCCTGCCCGAGCTGGGTGCCGAGCGGCGGACCGGGCCACTGGACGTTCGTCGTGTCCCACGGCGCGGCCGCCTGGTAGAGCTGGTAGAAGGTCCCGCCCGGAGGCAGGTTCTCGTTCACCAGGGTGTCGTATTCGACCCGGAACCGGATGCTGTCGACGATCGCGAGCGTGTCGGTGGGCAGCGTCCAGGTGACCGGGCGGAAGAGCGAGCGCGCCTGGAAGGTGCCCTGATTCGGCACGGACTGGTTCCCGACGAGGAGCGTGGCTCCCTTGATCTGCGTGGTCGCGGGCGTCACGTACGTGTCCTGCGTGACCAGCGTGTCGGAGGTGAAGGTGGTGCCGAGCCCGGCGACGCCGCGAATCAGGCGCTCGTTCCCGGTGATGCGGGCGGCGCGCTCGGAGCACCCCGCGGCGAGCGCGGCGAGCACGAGCACGATCAGGACCGGGAAACGTTTAGCGGGCACGGGGGATGATGATAATCCCTTGTCGCTTCTGGCGCTAGCGCACAGGTCGAGACGGGGGCCGTCCGGCGGGTGCGTCTCATCCTCGAGCCGGCCGTGGCCGGCTCGATAACCCGCTCGGGAACGAGCCCCGTCGTACCGATATGTACGGAGACCCGGAGCCGCGTGCCGCGGCTCTGCATCTGGGGAGGGCCGGTGGCGAGACGCATCCTGGTCGTGGAAGACGATCCCATGAACGCCAAGATCTTCCAGCTCATCCTCACGCGGAAGGCGGGCTACGAGGTCGAGGTGACCGAAGACCCGGAGACGGTCTTCCAGCGGGCGCGGGCGGGCGGGGTCGACGCGATCATCATGGACGTCTCGCTCTCCAACAGCCGCGTCGGCGGCGAGCCCGTCGACGGGCTCGAGATCTCCCGCCGGCTGAAGCGCGACCCGGAGGCGCGGCGGATCCCGATCCTCCTCGCCACCGCGCACGCCATGAAGGGCTCGCGCGAGGACTTCCTCCGCGCGTCGGGCGCCGACGACTACGTCTCCAAGCCGATCGTCAATTCCGCCGAGCTGATCGCGCGCATCGAGACCCTCATCCAGCAGAGGAACCATGCCCTTCCGCCTCCTCCTCGTTGACGACGAGCCGCACAACCGGAAGCTCCTCCGCATGGTGCTCCGGAAGGGAGATTACGAGTTCCTCGACGCCGAGGACGGCGGCAAGGCGCTCGAATTCCTCGCCGCCGAGACCATCGACCTCGTGCTGCTCGATCTCATGATGCCGAGCCCGAACGGATTCGACGTGCTCCACGCGGTGCGCGAGGAGCCCCGCTGGCGCGAGATCCCCGTCATCGTGGCGAGCGCCTCCACGGCGCCCGACGACGTGGAGCGGAGCCTCAGCATGGGCGCGGTCGACTACTTCATGAAGCCGCTCACCGAGTGGGACATCCGTTTTCAGCTCCCGATCAAGGTCCGGAACGCGATCGCGCTGCACAAGGCGTCGGACGAGCGGCTCAAGGCCGAGCGGATGAAGGCCGTCTCCGCGATGGCGGTGGCGCTGAACCACGAGATCAACAACCCGTTGCAGGTGATTCAGGGGAACGCCCAGCTCCTCTACGTCCACCCGGGCATCCCGCCCGAGGCGCGCGAGAAGGTGCAGCGGATCCGCCAGGCGACCGAGACGATCGCCGGCCTCACGCACCGCGTCGCCGCCCTCCGCGACATCGTGACGGTCGACTACCCGGCCGGGAACCGGACGACGGTGCCGATGGTGAGCTTCAAGGACTCGACGGACGGAGGGGCCGCGCGCGGTGCGCCCGATGCGGCGCGGAACGGCGAGGAGGCGGCGCGGAACGGCGAGGAGGCCCCGCGGCCGGACGACCCTCAGATCCCGAGGGCCGGGTAGAGCCAGTTCAGGATCAGGAAGTTGAGGCGGCCGAGGAGCAGCGCGATGCGCCCCATCACGGTGAATCCGAACGCCGCGCCGAACGAGATCATCAGGAACCAGATCCCCAACCGCGCGATCCGCCGCGTCACCGCGTTCTGCTCCGCCGAGAAGAAGAAGTAGACCAGCGTGCTGTAGACCCCCACCACGAAGACGAGCGACACGAGCGTGGTCGACTGGTTCCAGGGCCAGAGTGGCAGGATCGTGCGCGAGAGCTGCGGCAGCACCTCGCCGTGGAGACGCCGCGTGAACTCGACGCCGATGTAGTAGGCGACATAGATCGCGAGCGCATACCGCGAGACCCAGGCGATCCGCGGCACGTAGCGCACGTAGAGCAGAACCCCGATGCCTCCCGCCACGAGCAGGTCCCAGTTGTTCCCGAAGTCGGTCTGGAGCGGCTCGAAGAGGTTGGGGAGGAGCGTCTGGTTCAGCACGATCCCGATGTAGTAGCCGAGCGACACGCCGGCGAAGAGACTTTCCGCGAAGCGGAAGAAGGGGTTGTCCTTGTAGAGGAACGAGAACGCGAACAGGGTGAGGAGCGCCGAGATCCAGATTCCGATTCCGGGGAAGGTCGCGCTCATGCCCGCTCCTCGATCCGGCCGCGCCTCATGCGACCTCCCGCCGGCGCCCGCGCGTGCGCAGGAACGCCACGTTCCCGAGGAAGATGAAGAGGAGGATCACGGTGTGGAGCACCGTCTGCCCGTCCATCCCCTTCGTGGCCGTGAAGTACTTCGTGTCGTGGTAGTAGCGTTCGAGCTCCGGATATTTCTCGCGGAGGAGCTTCTCGTACTCGGCCGCCCCCTTCATGCCGCCCAACATTCCGACCAGCTGCCCCGCGTTCAGGTAGGCATAGTACTTGGGCGCGCTCACCGCGGTCGGGCCGACGATCACCGGAGTGCCGAACTGCTGGTGGACGAGCGTGATCCAGTACTCCGCGATGACGCCCGTCGCAACCGTGAAGACGAGCGAGGCCTGATGGATGTCGCGCATCCCCTTCATGATCGGGAACTGCCCGATCGGCTTCCCGTTCACGTCGGTCGGAAACGCCTCGGCGATGTTGTCGCCGAGCCGCCGCATCACCGCCTGGGCGCCGTCCTTGTAACCGAGGTTGATGTAGTCGACGCCATAGGTGACGCCGGGCACTTCCGCCACGACGCGCGCCACGGCGTTGTTGGCGAGGCCGAGCCCGCCCAGGGGATAGAGCGCGCAGACGACGACCTTCACCTTCTTGAGGAGGCACTGGCGCATGAACGCCTCGGCCATGGGATCGTTCTCGGGCGCCGAGGAGGGGCCGTAGTCGAACGAGATCCAGACCACGTCGCCCGGCTTCAGCCGCTCCACGAAATCGAACGCCTTCCGCGTCGAGGCGGTCGTCGAGACCGGGAGCCCGATCGGGACGACGATCGGCGTGATGAGGCTCACCAGCACGAAGAGGTAGATCCACCGGCGATCGAGGTTGAGGAGGAACGTGAAGAAACGATCCATCACGACTCGCTTCCGCCAAGACCGAGGTAGCCGCGCTCGATTCCCAGGATCACGCGGATCGCCATCGACGAGGCGCCGAGCGCGGCCCCGATGATGATGCCCGACTGCGCGGCGCCGTTGGGCGTGTCCATGATCCACTCGGTCGTTTTACCCAGGAATTGGCTCGCCGCGGCGGCCGCGGGCTGGAGCGGCGGGAAGGGCACCGCGAGGAACTCGAGGAGTGGAACGCGCCCCGCCATCACGAGCCCTGCCGCGATCAGGAGGATCGTGGCCTCGGTGTTCCGCGCGCGGAACGCGCGAAACGCCGCGCTCGCCATGAAGAAGGCGAGCAGCGAGAAGATGGTCGACTGGAGCGGCTGGAAGAAACGGTCCTCCATCCATTTGAACGGCGTCGACGTGCCGTCGGGCATGAAGCCGATGCCGTTCCCCGAGACCGCCCCCCAGATCCCGAAGCTTCCGGTGACGAAGAGGCCGATGAGGAGCACCGCGGAGAAGAACCACCCGGCCTCGCGGCGCCTGATCTTCCGCGTATTGTTCTGGATCACGTTCACGACGCCGAGGAGGAGGGCGAAGCCGGCCACGATGATGAGCCACTGGTCGAGGCGAGGGCTCATGCCGGTCTGGCCGGAAAGGAAGTTCTTCGGAATGTAGAGCGAGAGGATCGGGACCACCCCTGCGAGGAAGGCGACGACGAGCGGGATCCGAGCCCGCATGCCGGGGCTCCGGAGACCGAGCGCGATGCCGACGATGGGAAGCGCGAAGAAGAAGAGGACCAGGGCGACGCGGCCGAAATCGTGGTTCAGTTGCACGCGGGAGCCCTCATGTGGTCTGGAGGATCTTCGCGATCCACGTGCTGCCGAACGTGGCGAGCACGATGCCGGTCAACCCGACCAGGATGCAGAGCGCCTTGAAGATGTCCTGGCCGCGGATCGAGCCGAGGAGGATCGGCTCGCGGGAGAGGTAGGCGCTCGCCGCGTAGAGCTCCTCGCCGATCAGCGTGTAGTCGCAGGTCGCGACGAAGAACGGGAGCTGGGTCGGATCGGCCTGCCCCGCGATCTGGATCGCGCCGACCGACTGCCCCGTCTCGGCCAGGATCAGCGACTCCGCGAAGAAGTAGCCGACGAGGAAGATCGTCGCGGGCCGCTCGCGCACCATGCGCGCCGATACCGCGGCGGTGAAGGCGAACTGGTCGTAGGTGACGTAGTTCACCATCTCCTCGCGGTAGAGGTCGGGGCGTCCCTCGGCGAGATAGGCGCCGCGGACCGTCTCGCGCGCCGCGGCGAACGTGATCGGATCCTTGTTCGCCACGTCGAGATCGGTGCCGTAGCGCGCCGTGACGCGCGCGATGTAGCCGAGGATCGACATCGACGCGACGGTCTGGATGTCGTCCATGCTCTGGATGCCCGGGACGTAGAGGACCTTCCGGCCCGTCTCGGTCGCGCGGCCGATCGCCTCGTCGACGGCGTTCAGCCCCGCGATGCGCCGGATGAAGATCTTCTTGCCCGAGTGCGCCCACTGGATCGACCCGAGCACCGCGATCAGGAACAGGATCGTCGCGATCAGCGAGTTGGTCCGGTCCTTCTGAAACCAGTTGTCGTGCGCGGAGACCGGGTCGCTCACGACGGCGGGACCCAGCGCCGCGGCGGCCTTCACGCGCACCTCGTAGCGATACGCCTTCTTGTCCTGGACGCCCGAGTCCTTGTAGCGCCCGGTCCCCGGCGGCACTTCCGCGATCGGCTTCATCGCGAACGCGGGCGCTTCGGCGCGGCTCACCTCGAAAACGGATCCGGCGGGCAGCCCGGTCGAGTCGGGACCGGTCCACGTGAGGAGGATCGCCCCGCCCGAGTCGCCGGGATTGTCGCGAGCGACGAACTTCGTGGGCGCGGGAAGGGCGGCTGGAGACGGAGTCGCGGGAGCGGGCGTGGCCGCTTTCGCGGATTCAGCGGGTGCGGGGAGGGGCGCGCCGGTGGGTGCGGCGCCGGCGGCGTTCGCGCTCAGGACGGCCAGGAGGCAGAAGCGCAGGGCCCATCGCACGGGCGCAGCCTATCGGCGCGCCGCGCGGGGTGTCAACGGGCTTTTCGCCCTCGGAGACGCATGATGGGCCAGACGTACACGGAGAGGACCGGCCAGCGGCTGCAGAAGAAGCGGAGGACGTCCTTCACCCACTGGCGGGGGTGGACTTCGATGCCGCGCGAGAAGAAGGCGGGCAGGAGCTCGGGCAAAAGCCCCGCTTCCTCGAACTTCCGCATCATCCAGAAGGGATTCAGCTCGCGCTCGGGATACTGCCCGTCGCGCGGGTCTCGGTAGGGGAACTCGGCGCGGCGCCGGACCGCGCCCGACTCGAGCAGCTCGCGCGTCCCCTCGATCACGTCGGATCCCACGAGCCCGCGCGTCGCGCGCGTCGCCTCGAAGAGCTCGTTCCGCGCGAGCGCCGGAAAGTGCTCGCCGATCAGCGCGCGCCGGGCGACGAAGTAGGGTCCGTCCGGCTCGCGCTCCATGTCGCGCCATCCCCTGCGCCGGCGCGTCCTCGCCGGGAGGTAGAGCGAATTGTTCTCGTCGCTCAGGAAGAAGATCCCGCCCGGGCGGAGCAGCCGGTTCGCCTCGCGCAGGAACCCCTCCAGATCGCGCACGTGCGAGATCACGCAGTTCGCCATCACGCCGTCGAAGGAGGCCGACGGGAGCTCCATCCCGATCCCGTCGCCGTAGCGCGACTCGAAGTGCCCGGTGTCGAGCGGCGGGTCGACCGCCCGCGCGAGGTAGGCCCCGACCGCCACCATGTCGCGGTCGATCTCGGTCGCGAGCACGCGGCGCGCCCCGAAGATCGCGACGAGGAGCGCCTCGATCCCGAACCCCGCGCCCAGGTCGAGCACCTCCTTCCCGTCCGCCTCGAGGTAGTCGTACATCTCGCGCCCCTTCTGGAAGAGGTGCTCGATGCGCGCGGGATTCCGGAGGATGTTCAGGTGCCTGTAGTAGACGAGGAAGTACTCGGGGAGCTTCTCGCGGAGCGCGGCGTCGCTCTGCATCAGGATGGCGCGGAGCGACGCGAGACGGCGGGCGACGAGGTCGCTCGCGGGCCCGGCCGCTACCGCGGGCCCGCGCGCGGAAACGGGATTCAAGGGACGATTAGGGCTCGCTGGTTTCGCTGAGGATCCGCGCGCGGCGGATCCCGTGGAAGTTCATCCGGTTGTGGAGGTGCTGCCGGCTCACGCCCAGGGCGCGCGCCGCGCGCGACACGTTCGATTCACACTGCCGGAGCGCCTCGCGGATGGTCTCCGCCTCCACGGCGTCGAGGGTCTCGCGCAACGTGTGCTGCCCGTCCCACCGCCGCGAGACCGTGGCCCCGAGCCCGAAGAGGGGCGGCTCGAGCGCCGCGCCGTCGTCGGCCAGCGCCACCGCGCGCGCCATCGCGTTCTCCAGCTCACGGACGTTCCCCTGCCACGGATAGCGCAGGAGCAGCTCGCGCGCCTCCGTGGTGAGGCCGCGGACCGCCTTCGCCTGCTGCTTCGCGAAGAGGTCGAGGAAGTGCTGCGCGAGGAGGAGGATGTCCTCGCCGCGCTCGCGGAGCGGGGGGGACTCGATCGGAACCACGTTCAGGCGGTAGAAGAGGTCCTGGCGGAAGCGGCCGCTGTCCACCTCGGCGCGGAGGTCGCGGTTCGTGGCCGTGATGAGCCGGATGTCGATGCGCCGGCTCACCGTGTCGCCCACGCGGCGGATCTGCGAATCCTGGAGAACCCGGAGGAGCTTCACCTGGAGCGCGGCGGGCATCTCTCCCACCTCGTCGAGGAAGAGCGTCCCCTGGTCGGCGGCTTCGAAGAGCCCGACCCGGTCCTCGTTGGCGCCCGTAAAGGCGCCCTTCTTGTAGCCGAACAGCTCGCTCTCGAGGAGGTTCTCGGGGAGCGCGCCGCAGTTCACCGCGATGAAGTTCTTCTCCTTGCGCGGCCCGTGGAGATGGATCGCGCGCGCGATCAGCTCCTTCCCGGTCCCGGTCTCCCCCGTGATGAGGACGGAGACCTGCGTCGGGATCACCTTCTCCATGAGGTCGACCACGCGCTGCATGCGCGGGCTCTTCCCCACGAGGAGGCCGTAACGGACGTCCTCCTTGAGGGCGCGGCGGAGATTCAGGTTCTCGATCTCGAGGCGGCTCTTCGAATCCTTGAGCGCCTCGTGGAGGCGCGCGTTCTCGAGCGCGACCGCGACGAGCGCGGCGAAGCCCTCGAGGAGCGTGATGTCCTCGGGGGTGAACTCGTGCGCGATCGAGTGGGAGTCGATGTAGAGCACGCCGAGGACACGCCCCGCGTTCGCGATCGGGAGCGCGACCACCGTACGCAGCGAGAGCTCGCGCACGCTCTTCCGGTCCTGGAAGAGCGAGGAGCCCATCGCGTCGGGGACCCAGACCGTCTCGCGACGGTGCGCGGCCTCTTCGGCGATCCCCCACGAGATCTGGAAATCGTCGGAAGGAACGCTGGTCTCGTCCTTGCTGCGCGCCACCTCGAAGTGAAGCTTCCCGTCCTCGCGGCAGAGCATCAGGAAACCGCGATCGGCGCCGGCGACGCTCACGACGGCGTCCACGATGCGCACGAGGAGCTCGTTCAGATCGAGGGTGCTCGTGACCGCGCGGCTCGCATGGAGCAGGTGCTGCAGGCGGTCGAGGTCGGAGGTGACCCGCGGGCGGGCGGGAGAACGCGGCTGGGTCAGCAGCTCGCGCTCCCACTGCGACAGCCCCCGGCTCAAGGCCTCCAAGGGGTCTGTTTCGGGGTGATTTGAAGAGGCGGCCGACTCGTTCTCGCGGAAGGGATCGGTGTGTTGGGACATCGCGTCCTTGCCTCACAGTGCCGACGCGCCCTGCGCGCCGGAAGGTCCCGGTCGACGATGTACAATACAGCTGTAAAACTAGATTGTCAAGTGTCGAACCGGGGGGTGAGACGCTTCCGTCTCAGTGAGGCCCCGAAAATGGCGTATCCAAGCGCCAAAATTAAAACTGTGGCGATCGCCAGAGGACCGCTTTTCAGGCTCCAGACCGCGATTCCGACGATCACCGTGGCTCCGACAATCCCCGAAATCAAGCCTACCGTGCCCCACCGTCCACAAATCCGACCAAGTCGGTGGGTGGTGTGGTCGGTACTGCCTACCGTGATCGGACGCCCCGTGGCAAGCCGGTCCCAGATCACGAAGAGGACGTCGAAGAGCGGGTAGGAGAGGATCCAGAGGACCCCGGCCGCGTGGGGAACGGTCAGGGACTCGTCGAGGGCCTGGAGGGAGAGCGCGGCCAGGGCGAATCCCAGGAGGTGGCTCCCGGCGTCCCCCAGGAAGATCCGCGCGGGCGGGGCGTTGTAGACGAAGAATCCGGCGCAGGCGCCCACGAGCCCCCATCCGAGCGCCCGGTCCATGCCGGCCCCGAAGAGGAGCGAAAGGGCGAGGAATCCCGCCGCGGCGATCGGGACGATGGCGGCCACGATCCCGTCCATGGCGTCGAGGAAGTTGACCGCGTTGAGGAGCGCCACCACCCCCACGAGCGCGAGCGCGGCGAGCAGCGGCTGCTGGGCGAGGAAGCCTCCGCCCCGCGCGCCCCAGAGGATCAGCGTGAGCGCGGCGGCGATCTGTCCCACGAGCTTCCCGAGCGCGCGCATCGGCCGCCGGTCGTCCACGAGGCCGAGCACGAGGGAGAGCGCGGCGCCGCAGAGGACGCCGGCCCGCGGCCATTCCACCTCCGCCCCCGCGAGCGCGTGGGTGAGCCACATGCCCGCACCGACCGAAGCCGCCACGGCGACCCCGCCCAGGAGCGGCGTCGGCTCCGGGTGGTGCTTGCGTGGATCGGGATGGTCGAGGTAGCCGGTGGCGCGGGCGACGCGAGCGGCGAGAGGGGTGAGGACGAGGGCGACGGCGAACGCGAGCGGTGCGGCGAGAGGCGTCGCGGAAGCGGTCACACAGGGAGGGCCACGACCGACGCGCCGCTATGCCGGCCGAGGTCGATCTCGCCCGCCGTCTCGAGGGCGAGCACCGAGGCGTCCCACGTGAATCGCGCGCGGGCCCAGCCGCGGCCGAGCGCGCCGAGCGCGGCGGCCGAATCGGCGTCCTCGAGGGTCGCGATCACGTGCGCGGCGAGCGCGTCCGCGTCGTCGGCCACGCGGAGCACGCCGTCGGGCACCGGCTCGAGGCCCGAGCGCACCGCGGACGTGGTCACCACGGGCGTGCCGCTCGCGAGGGCCTGCACCACCTTGTTCTGGACGCCTGCCGCAAAGCGGTGCGGCGCGACGAAGACCGTGGAGCGGGCGAGCTCGACCTCGGGGTCGTCCACGAATCCCAGGACGCGCACGCCGGGGACCCGCTCCGCCCAGCCGCGCAGCGCCTCCGAGCCCTTCCCCGCGATCGCGAGCGTCGCTTCGGGCACGCCCGCGCGGACGCGGGGGAAGACCTCGTGGACGAGGAAGCGGACCGCGTCACGGTTGTGGAAGACGTCGTGGAAGCCGAGGAAGAGGAGGCGCGCCTTCTCCCGCGGCACGGGCACGCGGAGGCGCTCGGGATCCATTCCGTTCGGAACCACGCGGATCCGGGCCAAAGGCGCGATCGCGGCGAGATGCCGCGCCTCGGCCTGGCTGATCACCCAGCACTCGTGGAAGCGCGGAGCGATCGCGGCCTCGTAGTCGCGGATGCGCGGTCCCTCGATGCCGTAGATCCAGCGGTCGGCGCCGCGCCGGTACGGCATCGAGCGCTCGATGCCGGCCGAGATCACGTCGGTCAGGTCGAGCACCCAGCGCGCGCGGCCGCGGTCGAGGTGCGGGAGCGCGTAGGGAGCCATGCGGAAGAGGTGCGTCACGACGACATGGGGGCGGACGCGGCGGAGCGTCGCCTCGAGGCGGCGGTGCATGCGGGTCGACCGGTAGTACGCCGCCTGGAGCGGCGCCTTGCCCGGGAGCGCCTTCATCGCGCGGAACCACGAGAGCGGCTTTGGAAGCGGAACCGTCTCGGCGCTCCGGACGATCGAATCGAGGAGGGCTAAGTCGGTCTCCGCGCCGCGCTGCGTGTCGAAGGAAAGGAGATGGACCGCATGCCCCGCGTCCGCCGCCGCGCGCATCATGTGATAGACGCGGAACCGGTCGCCCCCTACCGGCGAATGAGGCATGCGCGACGTGAGGAAAAGGACGCGCATGGGGTGAGAATAGCACGACTCACGGCGAGCGCTCCCGGTAGACCATGGTCACCCGATCCGCGACCCGATCCCATCGATACTCGGGCCCGAGGCCCGGCCGTCCGGGGTGCGCCGGATGGACCAGCAGCCGGGCCAGCGCCTCGCGCCAGGCCTCGGCGCGCGGGTCGAGAATCTCCCCGTTCCGGCCGGATCGAACCACCTCGGACGCGATCCCGACGTCGTGGGTCAGGGTGTAGAGCCCCGCGGCGAGCATGTCGAGGAGCGCGATGCCGCCGCCCTCGTAGTACGACGGAAACGCGCCGAGATCGGCCGCGTAGATCCACTCGATCACGTCCGACAGGGGAATGGATCCGGTCCCGACGCGTCCGGGAACCGGCGGTCCGTCGGAGGCGCCCACCGCCACCCACACGGCGTTCGCGAGGGAGGCGGGCCGGCGGCGCCAGGCCCGCTCGAGCAGGTCAAGGCCCTTCACGTAGTCGCGGCGCCCGATGGTGAGGAGGACCGGCGTCGCCTCGTCCAGTCCGTGGCGCGCGCGCCAGGCGGCGCGCCCCTCGCGGGGCGTGTCGAAGCAGCCTCCGTTGGAGATCACGTGCATCCGATCGGGATCGACGTGATGGAACCGCACGAGGTCGCGTTTCAGTCCGGGCGAGACCGCGATGAACGAGCCTCGCCGGCGCAACGCGCCGCGCTCTTCGCGGAGGGCCGCCCAGTTCCCGGGATTGGCCAGGGTCCGGAGTCTTCGCCGCATCAGATAGGTCCGCATCTTGGAGGCGACCGAGAAATGGAACGTCCGGACGTAGCCGGGCGGCACCGGGGTCCCGCGCAGCCACGGTCCCGCGTGGTGGTGGACGATGTCGTAGGCGTCGAGGCTACCTGGATTGGCTTCGCGCTCCGCGGCCGCGCACGCCGCGCGGTCCCAGACGGTGACGTCGTCTCCTTTGGCCCGGAGCGACGCGGCGAGCGAGTGCACGTGCGTCTCGACGCCGCCGGGAAGCGAGAGGTCGACGCGGGCGACCAGGAGGATCTTCATGGCGACGTCCCGACGCCCTCCTGCCCCCGCGCGCGCGCGGGAGCGCGGCCGTGGCGACGCGCGCGCGGGAGGAGCCCGACCGGCCAGCTGAGCGCCCACCACCCCAGCGCGGGGGCGAAGGAGCGCGGACTCGAGAAGGCGCGCGCGAGGATGCGTCGCGCTTCTCCCACGCGCCCTTCGCGCACGAGCCGCTCCCCCCAGAGCGTCCGGAGCCGGTCCGCGCGCGGGTAGCGCTCGAGGAACGCGGCGCGGTCTCCGCGGCTCCCCTCGAGCAGGGCGATCGAGTCCGAACCCGCGGCCGCGCGCTCCTCGGCGAAGGCGCGGCTCACGGCCGCGTAGTAGATCTGCTCCGGCCGCCGGCGCGCGAAAACCCCTCCCGGATGGAATCGCCACTCGTAGAGGCGCTCGGGGAGATTCGCGAGCCCCGCCTCGGGCGGGAGGCGAAGCCAGAGATCGTAATCCTGCGAGGCGCGGAAGGCGGCGCGGTATCCGCCCGCGCGCTCGTACACCTCGCGCCGCATCAAGATCGACCCGTGCACGAACGGCGTTCCCCGCCGGAGCGCGCGGCGGATCGCGCCGGGATCGGTGGGAACGGGATAGGGGCCGATCGCCGCGCCCGCGTCGTCGATCAAGACGGCGGACGTGCCCACGACGCCGTCCCCGGGATGCGTGCGGAGGTGCTCGACCTGACGCGCGATCCGGTCGGGACGGGAGCGATCGTCATCGTCGTGTCGCGCGAGGAGCGGGCCCGACGCGGCCTGGGCCGCGAGAGCGAGCGCCGCCGCGAGCCCTTCCCCGCCGCTCGTGAGAACGCGCGCGTTCGCGCGCGAGCGGGCGAATTCACGGAGGATCGCCCCGGTCGCGTCGGTCGAGCCGTCGTCCACGAGCACCAGCTCGATGGAGGGATAGGTCTGACCGGCGACGCTCTCCAGCGCCTCGGCGAGGTGCCGCGCGCCGTCCTGGCTCGCGAGGAGGATGCTGACGAGCGGCGGACTCACGCGGGGATCTCCACATGGAGCGCGCGGGCCCACAGCTCGAGCGTGGCCAGGCTCCAGAGGCGATAGGGAGCGAGCGAGTCGGAGCGCCCCTCGTGGAACGCGGCGACCTCGTTCCCGAGCGCGCCGGGGCGATAGAGCGTACCGGTCGCCTGAGGGTCGAGGAGGAGGCCGTCCAGCCAGGGGCGAAGCGGCCCGCGCAGCCACGACTCGACCGGAAGCTGGAATCCGCGCTTGCTCCCCTCGAGCACCTGCCGCGGGATCCAGTCACGCGCGAGCCGTCTCAGGATCGGCTTGGTTCGGAACGGATCGACGCGGCGTCTCGGCGGAAGCGCCGCGAGGCGTTCGAAGAGGCGATGGTCCAGGAAGGGCGAACGGTTCTCGAGAGCGTGCGCCATTGGAGCGACGTCGGCCTTGTAGAGGAGGTCGCCGGGAAGATAGGCGCCGGTGTCCCACGCGAAGAGCGCCCCCGCGAGCCCGGCGTCGCCGCGTGGCGCTTCCACCGCGAGCGGGCGTGCCGCATGGAGGAGCTCCGGGCGCACGAGCCGCTCCTCGAGTTGCGTCGGCAGGACGGAGCCGAGGATCCGCGCCGCGCCGGACGTGTCTCCGCGGGCCAGAGCGGGAAAGAGCGAGCCGGACTGCGCGCGGCCCCGGTACCAGAGACGTGCGGCGGCGAGGCCCCCCGGGACCGGACGGAGCCGGTCGAGACGCGCCGCGAAGGGATAGCGGGCGTAGCCGCCGAAGAGCTCGTCGCCCCCGTCCCCGTTCAGGATCACTTTCACGTGGCGCCGCGCCTCGCGCGCGATCAGGTACGAGGTGACGACGCCGCTGTCGCCGAGCGGCTCCCCGAAGCGCGCGATGATCGCCGGCACCTCGGCGGTCACGTCGGCCGGGATCGACAGCTCCACGTGGTCGTCCGAATAGCGCTCCGCGCCCAGCCGCGCGAGCGGCCGCTCGTCGGACAGTCCCGGAAATCCGACCGTGAAGGTCCGGATCGGGCGATGGCCGACGCGGTGGAGGAGCGCGAGCACCGTGTTCGAGTCGATCCCGCCGCTCAGGAAGACTCCGATCGGGACGTCGCTCACGGTGCGGAGGCGCGTCGAATCGAGGAGGTCCTCCTCCAGGCCGCGCCGGAACGCCTCGTCGGCTTGGCCGCGCGCGTCCGGATCGGGCGGCGGCGGAGACCAGTAGCGGACCGGGCGCGGCGGCTCGGACGAACCGGCTCGAATGGCGAGCGTCGAGCCCGGCGCGAGCTTCTCCACGCCGTCGAGCATCGATCGGTGATCGGGCACGTAGAGATAGCGCAGATAGGAACGCACCGAGGCGGGGTCGAGCCTCGCGCGCGCGAACGGAAGTGCCAGGAGCGCCGCGGCCTCCGAAGCGAAGGCGAACCACTCGCGCGTCCGGAGGAAGAAGAGCGGCCGCTTTCCGAGCCGGTCGCGGCCGAGCAGGAGATCGCCGTGTTCGCGATCGTAGAAGGCGAACGCGAACATGCCGAGCAGCGACGACAGCGCGGCGGGGCCGCGGCGCGCGAGGAGCGTTAGGAGCACCTCGGTGTCGGAACGGGAGCGGAAGCAGGTGCCCTCCCGCTCGAGCGCGGGACGGAGCGCCGCGTGGTTGTAGATCTCGCCGTTCAGGAGAACGAGGTGGCGGCCGTCGGCCGACTCCATCGGCTGCCGGCCGGCATCGCTCACGTCGATGATCGCGAGCCGCGTGTGCGCGAACACCGCCCGGGAATCGGCGTAGATGCCCTCGCCGTCCGGACCGCGGTGCCGGAGGACACGCACGAGAAGGTCCCCCCACGAGCGATCCGGCGGCCGGTCCGTGAGGGCGAGGACGCCCGCGATTCCGCACATCGGTGGCCGGAGTGTAGCACGGTGGCTCCTTGACGCTCCCCGGGCGCTCCCCGACACTCGCCCGCCATGCCGCCCACGTCGCTTCGGATCTGGAGAGGTCGCCTGCTGCGGTTCCTCGCGGGCGCAGGCGCTACGCTCATCACGGCCCTCGCGGGAGCCGCGCGCAACAAGTGGGTCGCGCTCCACCTCGACACGGCGGGCATCGGCATCGTCGCGCAGGTGATCTCGGCCCAGTCCTGGATCGGAAACCTCGCGGGGCTGGGCGTGGGGATCGCGGTCTCGCGCGCGGTCGGCGCCCGCGCCGGGTCGGGGGACGACAACGGTGCCCGCCGCTCGGTCTGGACCGGTCTCTCCCTCGTCGCGCCGACCGCGGTCGCGGCCGCTCTCCTCGGCGTGGCGTTCGCGCCGCGCCTCTCGGCGCTCCTCCTCGGAACCTCCGCGCACGCCGACCTCGTTCGAGTCTCGATGCTGGGGGTGATGGGCATCGGGCTCTACCAGGTGATCCAGGGCGCCGCGGCGGGACGCTCCGACGTGCGGGCCCCGTACGGGCTCGCGGTCGGCGGCGTCGCGCTGGCCGCGGCGGCCACGTTCCTCCTCGTCCCCCGGTTCGGCCTCCTCGGCGCCACGCTCGCGATCGCGCTCGCGTATCCCGCCGCGTGCCTCGCGACGGCCGCCCTGCATGCACGGCGCTACCCCGGCGCGCTCGCCCGGCCCGAGGGCGGGCGGTTCGACCGCGTCGAAGCACGCTCGCTCCTCTCGGTCTCCGGCGCGGCGCTGCTCCTGCCGCTCGCGGACCAGGGCGTCTTCCTCGCGCTCCGGACCCACTTCCTGCGCGCGCACGGAGTCGAGGCGAACGGACTCCTCCAGGCCGCCGTGGCGCTGAGCCAGCAGGTCGGAGCCCTCTTCTACGCCTATCTCGCGGCCTACGCGTTCGGGAAGATCAGCGGCGTGGCCGCCGCGCAGGGAGCCCCGGGGGTGCAGGCCTATACCCGCCGGCACTGGACGCCGCTCGTCCTGCTCGCGGCGGCCGTCTTCGCGGTCTCGATCGTGGTCGCCTCGCCGCTCCTCCACCTCCTCTACTCGAGCCGCTTCGATCCCGCGCGCCCGATGATGGCCTGCGCGCTCTTCGGGGAATTCGGGAGGGTCTGCCTGCAGATCGTGGCGCTCGGCTCGCTGCCGCTCGGCGGGACCAGGCTCTGGTTCCGCATCGGCATCACGCAGCCCATCGTCCTCGCCGCCGCGTACGCGCTGCTGGTCGCCGGGGGCGCGGGAGCGCTCGCCCTGCCGCTCGCCTACGCGGGCGCGGGCGTGATCACGTTCGTCGCGGGGACGTGGATGATGGCGCGAGCCGGCGTCCGTCTCGACGCCCGCCGCCTCGGGATCACGGTCCTCGCCTACGCGGCGCTCGGGCTGCTCGTGCGCGTGGTGATCTGAGGGGCGCGCGGGGAAGCGATCCTCAGCGGATCAGCTTCCGCCGCCGCAGCTCCGCGAAGAGGTCCTCGAACCGGCGCGTCCAGGTGTGGTCGCGCCGGGCGCGCTCGTGCCCCGCCCGCGCGATTTGGAGCCGCTCCTCGTCGTGGCGGAGATACCACCGGCAGCGCTCGACCAGCTCCTCGCGCGACCGGAAGCAGACCACCTCGCGTCCGATCTCGTAGTGGAGACCGATCTCGTCGAGGTACTCGGTGAGATAGAACGCCCCCGCCATGGGCGCCTCGAACTCCCGGAGCCGGACCTGCCGGAGCGGGCGCTTCGTGCGATGCGTGTCCCCGAGCACGAGGAAGCCGAGACTGATCGCGCTCTGGCTGAAAAGCGCGACGTACTCCGCGTCGCTGACCGGAGGATGGAGCGCGCTTTCGTGGCGCGTCGCGAGCCGGCGCCACTCGGCTCGATCCCTCGCCGCGCGGAGCGGATTTCGCCCCTCCCGCATCAGCTCGATCGCCCGCTCGAGCGGCGGCCGCTCCGGGGGCGCCGGCGTCATCCCCTGCCCCGCCGGCGGTCCGTCGGGACTCCACCCCTGTCCAAACACGTGGGCGTCCACTCCCCCTTGCCGGAGCGCGAGCAGGTTCCCGGCGCGATCGGCGTAGCGCTGCCCGGCGAACGTCGCCTCGTAGCGGCGCGGCACGTCGAGGGGCCTGTAGACGTCCGGGTTAGCCGCCATCGGAAAGAAGAGCGGAGTCGCGCCGGCGCGCTCGTAGTCGGCGAGCGCCGCCTGCTCCGGCACGAGGCAGACGTCGAAATGCCGCGCGTTCGCCCGGACGAGATGGAACTGATGGATGTTGTTGCAGAAGAAGTTCGCGATCGGGGCGATCCGCTCGCGCACGTGGTCGATCGCGGACGGCTCGAGGTGGCTGTCGGAGACGTAGGTGAGGACGAGATCGAGCGGTGCCGTGCGGTGGGCAGCGCGGACGGCCTCGAGGAACCGCTCCGTGTAGCGCGCCCGCTCCGGCCGGGTCGACTCCGCGTCGGGCGGAAGGTCGAAGAGCGCCTGCGTCCCCTCGTCCCAATGGACCACGTCGTGCCCCATCGCGACAAGTGGATCGTGGAGGTTCGTCATCCAGAGATTCGAGGCGAACGTGGGATTGGGGCTTCGCGCGAGGACGAGGAGGATGCGCATCGGTCGGGGCGGCGGAGCGCGCCCGCGCTACTTCACGGCCTCGGCGATCGCGACCGGGTAGAAGTGGATCGTGTTCGGCAGGTGCCGCACCTCGCGAAAGCCCGCCTCGCGCAGGAGCCGCTCGAGCCGAGGCGGGCTGAACCCGCTCTTGTGGAACGCGTACGCGTTCTTCTGGCTCCCGTAGACGAGGCGGTAGTACCAGTCCTTGGAGGCCTCATCGGCCTGGGCGAGGAGCTGGCGCGCCGTCTCCTCGAAGTCGGGAACGTCCACGTGCAGGACGCCGCCCGGCCGGAGCAGCCCGTGCCAGTAGCGGAGCACCCGCTCGGCTTCGCGCATCGAGAGGTGCTCGAGGCACTGCACGGAGCGGATCTCGTCCACGCTCCCGGGCTCGTAGGGGAGCGCATCCATCGCCGCGTAGGCGTCCACGACGCAGTACTGCGGCTCCCGCTCCTCCGGGCGCTGCGCGGCGCGCGCCTCGAGCGAGGCTCGGGACTCCTCCTCCTTGTAGTAGCGGTCCACGGTGGTGCGGTTCTTCGCTGCGAGATCGGGGCGCTCGGAGGAGAGGAACGAATAGCCCGGCACCGGCACGTCCAGGTTCACGTAGCCGTCGAGATAGACGGTGCCGCAGCCGACATGGAGCTTCAGGGGGCTCGGACGGTTCAAATGGCGCTCGGGTCGCGGAAGAGGCGCGCCACCGTGAGCGCGAGGATCTTCAGGTCGAATCCCATCGACCAGTGCTCGATGTAGTAGAGGTCGTACTCGATCCGCCGCTCGAGCGGCGTGTCGCCGCGGAGCCCGTTCACCTGCGCCCAGCCGGTGATCCCCGCCTTCACGTGGTGGCGCAGCATGTAGCGCGGCACCGAAGCGCGGAACTGGTGGACGAAGAGCGGCTGCTCGGGGCGCGGACCGACGAGGCTCATGTCGCCGACGAAGACGTTCCAGAGCTGCGGCAGCTCGTCGAGCGACAGCTTCCGGAGCAGGACCCCCGCGCGCGTGCGCCGCGGGTCGTCTTTGCGGGTCCACTGCGCGCCGCGCGCTTCCGCCTCGGGGACCATCGTCCGGAACTTGAGCATCCGGAACCGGCGGCCGTTCAGCCCCACGCGGTCCTGCGCGAAGAAGATGGGACCCGGCGAATCGAGCTTCAGCCAGATCGCGAGCGCCGCGAAGAGCGGCGCGAGGAGGAACAGCCCGACCCCCGCGAACAGCAGATCGAAGGCCCGCTTCAAGACGCTGTTCCACCCCTGCTCGGGACTCTCCGTGACGAGCACGACCGGCGTGCCGTCGAAGTCCTCGACGCTCGCGTTCAGCGTGAAGGCGCGCGCGAGGTCCGGGACGAGCCGCACGGCGGCGGTGGAGTCGCTCAGCCGCTCGAGCGCGTGCAGCTCGGCTTCATGCTCCGAGCGCGACAGTGCGAGGTAGACCAGCTGCGTGCCGGTCTTCTCGACGAGATCCGGAAGGTCCTCGACACTGCCCAATATCGGCAATCCAGCCACCTCGCCGCCCCCATCGGGGGGCGGCTCGGAGCTCACAAATCCGTGGACCTGAAAGCCGTAGTCGGCGTGCACCGCCATCTTCCGCGCGAGGTGCGCCGCCATCGGTCCCGTCCCCACGATCAGCACGTGGCGGAGGTTCAGCCCCTGGCGGCGCATCGTGCGGAGCGTGGAGCGCACCGCGAAGCGCGCGCCGCAGAGCGCGATCGCCGCGAAGGCGGCGAAGAGGAGGAGGACCGAGCGGGCCAATTCGCCGCGGAGGAAGTACGAGCCGAGCGCGGCCAGAGCGGCGACGATCGCGATCGCCTGGAGGAC
>JBLMWD010000085.1:0-18324 GCA_050257045.1 Bacteroidota bacterium
CCGGCGGCGAGCGCGAGCGCGCCCAGCACGGCCACGGCGGGCGCGAGCGGCCGCGCCGCGAGGTTCGTTCCACCCCAGTCCTGCACCCATTCCTCCAGGGCCAAGGAGGCGGCCGCGACCGGGATCGCGGCGCCGGCCTCGGCGCGCAGTCGTTCCATCGCTTCGTCCTCGGGAAGCACCTCGGGCCCCCAGAGGAGCCGGGCGTGCCCTCCACCCGCCCAGAGCGCCGCCATCACGTGGCCGCGCTCTCCCTGCGTCACCGTCGCAAACCGCGGCGCCTGGTCGCGCAGCGCGTGCGCCGCCGCGTCGTGCGAGGAGACCAGCGCGAGCGGGATCGCGCCGCCGAGCGCGGCGCCCTTGGCCCACGCGAGCCCGATCCGGAGTCCCGTGAACGAGCCGGGGCCCTCGGCGACCGCGATCCCCGCGAGGTCTTTCACGCGCAAGCCGCGTGCCGCGAGCATCCGCTCGATCGCCGCGGCGAGGCCGCTCGAATGCCCCCCCTCGGGCAGCGGAGCCTCGGCCACCGCGCGCCCCTCCTCGACGAGGGCGATCGAGCCGCGCGCCCCGGCGGTGTCAATTCCCAGGATACAGTGCATGGCTCCATCGCTCGCGGTCGAGCAGCCCTTCGCGCGCGGCCTCGTCCCACCGGTCGCCGCGCGGCCGGATGCGCAGCTCGCGTCCCCCCTCCGGCACGTAGCGGAGCTCCAGGTCGAGCCGCTCCTCGGGGAGAGCGCCCGGCGCCCGGTCCGCCCACTCGACGAGGACCACCGCGTCGCCCTCGGCGAGGTCTGCGAGCGCGAGCGTGTCCAGGTCCCCGTCGCGCGCGATCCGGTAGAGGTCGGCGTGGACGATGCGCGGCCCCTCGCCGTAGACCTCCACCATCACGTACGTGGGGCTCCGCGAGCGCATCCCCGGATGGACGCCGTCGACGATTCCCTGGACCAGCGTCGTCTTCCCCGCCCCGAGCGCTCCGGTGAGGGCGATCCAGTCGCCGCGCCGGAGCAGCGCCCCGAGGTGGCGCCCGAAGGCGCGCGTCTCGTTCTCGGTGTGGAGCAGGGAGCGGATCTCGACCGGCACGCCGGTCAGCCCCGCGGTGTCAGGACGGCCACCGGCAGGATCATCTCCTCGAGCGAGATGCCGCCATGCTGGAAGGAACCCCGGTACTTGTTCTCGTACTCGTGGAATCGCGTCGGATAGACGAAGTAGAAGTCCTCCTTCGCGATGATGTACGTCTTGTGCGACCCGTCCACGGGGAGCCGGAACCGGGCCGGATCCTTCACGTGGATCGCCTGGCGCGCCTCGCACGAGAGGTTGTTTCCGAACTTGAAGCGGAGGTTGGTCGAGGTCTCGCGGTTCCCGTAGACGAGCGCCGACCGCCGGCTCAGCACGGCGCCGTGGTCGGTGGTGACGATCACGATCCCATCCTGCTTCGCGAGCCACTTGAGCACCTCGAAGAGGGCCGAGTGGAGGAACCACGAGCGCATGACCGACCGGAAGGCCGACTCGTCGGGCGCGAGCTCCTTCAGGAGGTCCGATTCCGACCGGCCGTGCGCGAGCATGTCGAGGAAGTTGAAGACGATCGCCACGAACGGCGTGTCGCGCAGGCTGGCGATGTTCCGGCGGACGTTGTTCGCCTCCTCCGCGTTGTAGACCTTGAGGTACTTGGCCGGCTTGGCGCCGAGCTCGAGCCGCGCGAGCTGCAGGTCGAGGAGCTGGCGCTCGTAGCGGTTCTTGCTCCGCTCGTCGCCGGGGCCCTCCTGCCAGTACTCGGGGTGCTGCCGCCCGATCTCCTCGGGAAAGAGCCCGGAAAAGATCGCGTTCCGCGAGTAGGGCGTCGCGGTCGGCAGGATCGAGACATGGTGCTCCAGGTCGATGTCGAAGAAGGGACGGAGGAGCGGGTCGACGGTGAGCCACTGGTCGAGCCGCATGCAGTCGATCACGATCAGCGTGACCCGGCGCCCTTCCCGGATCGCCGGCGCGACCCACCGCGTGATCACGTCGGTGGACAGCGGCGGCGCCCCGTCTCCCCGCGCCCACGATTCGTAGGTGGCCTCCACCATCTGCGAGAACTCCACGTTCAGCTCGCGGCGCTGGTCGGCCTGCGCCTGCTTGAGCCCCGCGTCGTCCACCTGGTCGAGCTCCACGTCCCACTGCGCGCTCCGGCCGTAGAGGTCGACCCAGCCGCGCCAGTCGAGACCGCCCGCCGACTCGGACCGGAGCCTTGCCAGCTCGGCCACGTAGTCGCGCGCGCGGCGGCTCTCCTGGAGCCGGTCCGACTCGAGGAGGCGCTTCAGCGCGAGGAAGATCTGCGCGGGGCGGACCGGCTTCAGCAGGAAGTCGTCGATGCGCCGGCCGATCGCCTCGTCCATCAGCGTCTCGGCCTCGTTCTTCGTGACGAGGACGATCGGGAGCGCCGGGTTCTGCTCCTTGATCGCCTCGAGCGTGGCGAGTCCGCCGAGCCCGGGCATCGTCTCGTCGAGCAGGACGGCGTCGAAGCGCTCGCGCGCCGCGCAGGCGACCGCGTCGGTCCCGTTCGTCACCGGGGTGACGCGATAGCCCCGCTCCTCGAGGAGGAGGATGTGCGGCTTCAGGAGCTCGATCTCGTCGTCGGCCCAGAGGATCTTGCGCTCGGCTGGACTCATGCGTGATGGGGCTTGGGCGGGACGGGAAGCGCCACGGCGACGGTGGTTCCGCGCCCGGGCGCGCTCTCCACGATGGAGATCTTTCCTCGATGGTACTCGCGCACGACGCGCCTCGCAAGCGCGAGACCCAGTCCCCAGCCGCGCCGCTTCGTCGTGAACCCCGGCGTGAGCGCGCGCCGCCGGTCCGCCGCGGTCATGCCGCGCCCGTTGTCGCGCACGCGCAGCTCGACCACGTGGTCCTCGCGGCGCCAGAAGAGCGAGACCTCGATCCGGGCGTCCGGCTTGTCCGCGGCGTCGAGCGCGTTCTTGAGGAGATTCTCGACCACCCACGCGATCAGCTCGCGGTGGAAGCGGACGGGCGGGATCGCCTCGTAGCGCTCCTCGATCGAGACCACGCGTCCCAGCGTGGGCAGGCGGCTCCGGATGTAGGCGACCGTCTCCGCCACCGTCCGCGTCAGGTCCCCCTCGACCAGGACCGGCGTCGCGCCGACCTGCGCGAAGCGGTTCACGATCCGGTGGAGGCGGTCGAGGTCGCGGTCCATCTCGTCCGCGATCGCGTCGATGCGCGCGGCGTCGATCGTCCCGTCGCGGTTCCCCTCGCGCAGCACCGAGGTCCATCCCATGAGCGAGGAGAGCGGCGTCCCGAGCTGGTGCGCGGTCTCCTTGGCGAGCGCGGCCCAGAGCGAGCGCTGCTCGCCGGTCATGAGGCCGCGGTAGCCCGCGAAGCCGAAGAGCAGGAGGAGGACGATGCCGCCGAACTCGAAGTAGGGAATCCAGCGGAGCTGGGCGGCGATCGGCGGCTCGCCGTAGTGGACGTAGCCGAGAATGCCCGGATGCCCGAGCCGCACGACCTCGATCGGCTTGTTGACCCGGTCGAGCCGGTCGGCCGTCTCCTGGATCCGCTTCAGGAGCGGGGGCACGACGCCGGTCGAGTCGGCCCGGGCGAGCACCGAGTCCGGTACGGACGTGGTCGGGATGCCGATCCCCTTCCACGCGCGCGGCAGGCTGTCGGTGTCGGTGAGGATCATCGGAAAATTGATGTTCCGGATCACCTCGAGGAAGATCGGCCGCAGCGTCTTCTCCTCGGCGGCCCCGAACGTCGAGACCGCGACGAAGCGGGCGAGCACGGTGCTCTGGCTCCGCGCCTGCTCGTTCAGGCGCCGGATCACGTAGTGGGAATGGGCCACGAGCGCCATGCTCAGCACGACCATGGCTAGGAAGAGGTAGACCTTGTAGGACGGCCGGAACCGCGGGGCTTCGCTCGCGCGCGCCATCTACGACCCGGTCAGGCCGGAGTCAGCTCGCGCAATCCGCCCATGTAGGGGACGAGCGGCTCGGGAAGAACGACCGTCCCCCGCTCGGTCTGGCAGGTCTCGAGGATCGTGGCGAACGTCCGCGGGAGGGCGAGCCCCGAGGCGTTCAGCGTATGGGCGAGCTCGGCCTTGCCGGTCTCCGGGTGGCGGAAGCGGATGCCGGCGCGCCGCGCCTGGAATTCTTCGAAGTTGCTGCACGACGAGACCTCGAGCCAGCGCCCTTCCCCGGGCGCCCAGGTCTCGAGGTCGTAGCACTTGGCCGCGGCGAAGGAGAGGTCGCCGGCCGCGAGCAGGACGACGCGATAGGCGAGACCGAGCGCCCGAAGCACGTCCTCGGCGTCCGCGAGGAGGGACTCGTGCTCGTCGTAGCTCGTCTCGGGAGTCACAATCTTCACCAATTCGACCTTGTCGAACTGGTGGACCCGGACCATGCCGCGCGTGTCGCGCCCGTACGAGCCCGCTTCGCGCCGGTACGACGCGCAGTAGCCGACGTGCCGGATCGGGAGCATGGCGCCGTCGAGGATCTCCTCGCGGTAGATGTTCGTGATCGGGACCTCGGCGGTCGGGTTCAGGTAGAGGTCGTCGTCGGGCAGGAGGTACATGTCCTCGGCGAGCTTCGGGAGCTGCCCCGTGGCGAAGAGGCAGTCGGGGCGCACGAGGTGCGGCGGCCAGACCTCGGTGTAGCCGTGGTCGCGCGCGTGCAGGTCCATCATGAAGTTGATGAGCGCGCGCTCGAGCCGGGCTCCCTTCCCCGTGAAGAGGAGGAATCCCCCGCCCGCGATCTTTCCCGCCCGGTCGAAGTCGAGGAGGCCGAGCGAGGTCGCGAGCTCCCAGTGCGGCTTCGGCTCGAAGGAGAGCTTCTTCGGCTCGCCCCACGCGCGGACGACCTGGTTGGCGTCCGCCTCGCCGCGCGGGGTCGAGGCGTGCGGGACGTTCGGGATCCAGCGCGAGAGCTGATCGAGCTCGGCGTCCACGTCGGCGAGCTGGGAGTCGAGCGACTTGATCTCGTCGCCGACTTCCTTCATGGCGGCGATCGCCGTGGAGGCGTCCTCGCCGCTCCGCTTCTTCTTCCCGATGGCCTCGGAGGCCTCGTTCCGGCGGTGCTTCAGCGACTCCACCTTCACGAGGAGCTCGCGCCGTTTCTCGTCGCAGTCGAGATAGCGGACGAGATCGACCTTCACCTTCTTGAACCGGATCGCTTCAAGGACCCGCTCCCGGTCGGTCCGGATCCGCTTGGGGTCGAGCATGGCTAGTTCTCGGTCTCGGCGGTGGCGAGCGCGTGCCGCCCGCCCTCGGCGAGGAGCCGCTTCGCGAGCCGCTCGCCGATCGCGGCCGCTTCGCCCGGCTCACCCGTCTCCTGGTCCTTGAAGAGCCGCCGCCCGTCCCGGTCCGCGACCACGCCCTCGAGACAGATCGAGGCGCCGTCGTTCTGCGCGAGCGCCCCCACCGCCGCCCGCGAATCTGCCCCCAGAGCCTTCAGGAACGCCCGCTCCGTCTCGAACTCGGCGTGCGCGTCGGGATCGTTCAGGTGCTTCGCCGCGCGGATCAGCTCCTTCTCGCTGGTGCGGACCTGGATCACCGCCGAACCCTGCCCCGGCGCGGGAATGAGCACCGCGGTGGTGAAGATCTCGGTGACGCGGTCCTGGAGCCCGAGGTGCTCGACCGCGGACGCGGAGACCACGAGGCCGTCGACGTCGCCGTGCTCGAGCATCCGGATCCGCTCCTCCAGGCTCCCGGCAAAGTCGACGATGCGGAAGTCGTTCCGGTAGTTGAGGAGCTGGGCGCGGCGGAGCGCGGTGTGCGCGGAGAGCGCGGCCCCCTCGGGAAGCTCGTCGAGGATCGCATCCTCCGGCGCGATGAGGACGTCGAACGGCGTGAAGCGCGACGTGACCGCGGCGAGCGTGACCCCCGTGACCGACGGCGAGGCGTCCTTGGCGTTCTGGATCACCATCGCCACGTCCCCCTGCGTGAGCGCGCGCTCGAGCGAGCCGCCGGGCCAGGGCGACATGCTGCGGCGGCCGGGGTCGGCGATCGGAACGAACTCGATGGTGGCGCCGCCGAGATGCGGGCGCAGCTCCTCGGCGGTCTGCTTCCCGATCGACATGCCGAGGCGGTTCCCGCGAACGCCGACGCGGATGGTCGTGTGCGTGTTCATGGGAGGGCTACGCTAGCACAAGTGGGCGGGTCGGCGCACGCCTCCTGACCCGGCCGCTGAATCGCCGCTACGCCTGCCGGAGCGCCTCCACGACTTCCATCGACGAGGCCTTCCGCGCCGGGAAGAACCCGCCCAGAAGGCCCATCGCCGCCGAGAAGGCGAGTCCCGCGAGCAGCATCCACGGCGTCACGTCGAACCGGAAGGCGAGCTCGCTGAACGTGGCGAAGCTCATCGTGCTCGTCGTGAAGGCGCGGACGGGCAGGGCGAACAGGCATCCGATCACGCCGCCCAGGAGCGCGAGGAGCGTCGACTCGATCAGGACGGACGTGAGCACGGCGCCGCGGCCGAATCCGATCGCGCGCAGCGTGCCGATCTCCTTGGTGCGCGCGCCGACGGAGGCGTACATGGTGTTGAGCGCGCCGAAGACCGCGCCCATGGCCATGATCACCGTGACGAACGTCCCCAGGACGCGGAGGAGGCGCGCGAGGGTGCCCGACTGGGCCGCGTAGAACTGGTCCTCGCGGTGCACGGTGACGCTCATGCGGGGATCGGCCTCGAGCCGTTTCTTCAGGGCCGCGAGGTGCGAGGGGTCGTCGATCCGGAGGATCACGCTCTGATAGACGGGCCGGTCGAAGACCGGCATGAAGAGCTCCACGTCCCCCCAGATCTCGGAGTCGTACGTCGTCCCGCCCGCATCGAAGACGCCGACCACGCTCCATTCCCGCCCGGCGAGCTTGAGCTTGTCCCCCACCGAGCAGTTCCGGAACCGCTCGGCGACCATCTTCCCCACGACGATCTCGTCCAGGCCGGTGCGGAACATCCGCCCCGCGACCAGCCGCACGCCGGGCCGGAGCGTCATCGACTTGGGCCCGATCCCGCGCACGACGACGTTGGTCGTGGTGCCCGACTTGCGCGCGAGGTTCCAGATCACCACGAGCTCCGACGTCGCGAGCGGCTGCCCGTCCGCGGCGCGCGCCACCTCGGGCTGGGTCTCGATCGCCGCGGCCGACTCGCGCGTGACGATGCTCGTCAACTCGGCCGTCGACCCGGAGCGCACGACGATCGCGTTCTCGGGCGAGCCGGTCGCCTGCAGGGCAGCCTGGAAGCCGCCGGCGAGCGCGAGAGTGAAGATGAAGACCCAGGCGACGAGCGCGATGCCGACCGCGGTCAGCGCGGTGCTCACGCGACGCTGGCCGAGGTTCCGGACGCTGTAGACGAAGGGGATCCGCGCCACTAAGCCACCTTCCGGAGCGCACCCGCGATCTGGAGGCGCGCGGCCTGAACGGCCGGGACGAGCCCGCTCAGGAGCCCCATCCCCACGGCGAGGAGCATTCCCCAGCCGACCGTTTCGGGAAGCACGCGGAAGTTCGGGAAGAAGCCGCCCGCCGTGAAGTCGACCCGGTGGAAGATGAGGAACGCGGCGCCGCACCCGATCACGCCTCCCGCCACCGACAGGAGCAGCGCCTCGGTTCCCACGAGGCGCAGGATGAGTCCGTCCGAGAAGCCGAGCGTCTTCAGGACGGCGATCTCCGTGGTCCTCTCGCGCGCCGCCATCAGCATGGTGTTCACGGTGACGAGCACGATGGCGAAGACGATCGCGGAGCCGAGGATCGTGAGGAGCATCCCCACGTTCCCCATCATCGCGATGAACCCCGCCTGGAACGACTTCTCGGTCTCGGTCTTGGTCGGCTGGGGGCTGTTCTCGAACATCGCGTCGACGCGCTCGCTCACGGCCGGCGCGTCGGACGCGAAGCGGAGCCGGAGCCAGTAGATCCCGACCTGGTTCTGCCGCACCTGGGGCAGCGACTCGTTCAGGTAGTCCCAGTGGAAGAAGATCGTGTTCCGGTCCATGTCCTCGGTCTTCCCGACGTAGATCCCGCGCAGCGTGAAGCGCCACTCGCCCGGGAAGATGGTCCCGGTGATCGGGATCGTCTGCCCGAGCTTCCACCCGAACTTCTTCACGATGTCGGCGCCCGCGATGCAGGCGGTCCGCTCGTGCAGGAACGCCTCCCGCTGCTCCGGCGGGACGATCACCTCGGGGTAGATCTGGAAGAAGTGGTCGACGTCGACCGCGAACTGGGCAAACTGGTTCTTGGGATCCTGGTAGAAGCCGCCGAACCAGTTGCCGAACCCGACGTTCTCCACCCCGGGGACCTGCACGAGGCGGTCGCGGTAGGCGAGCGGGAGCGGAAAGACGAGCGAGGCGGCGTGCCGCACGACGAGGCGCGCGTCGTTCGAAGCGCGGAGCGCGGCGTCGAAGGAGGTCATCACCGTGCGCAGCGTGCAGAAGAGGAAGAGCGCCAGGGCCACGGACGAGACCGTGAGGAACGTGCGGCGCTTCGCACGCCAGAGGTGCGCGAGCACCCAGCCGAGGAATCTCACGCCTGGAGAACGCCCTTCTCGAGATGCCGCGTCACGTGCGCGCGCGAGGCGGCGTGGGGGTCGTGCGTCACCATGACGATCGTCTTTCCCATCTCCTCGTTCAGCCGCTGGAGGAGCGTGAGGATCTCGTCGGCGTTCCGCGCGTCGAGGTCCCCCGTCGGCTCGTCGGCGACGAGGAGCGTGGGGTCGGCGACGATCGCCCGCGCGATCGCGACGCGCTGTTCCTCCCCTCCCGAGAGCTGCCGCGGGAAGTGCTTCGCCCGGTCCTCGAGCCCCACGAGGCGGAGCGCGAGCGCGACCCGCTCGCGCCGCTCCTTCCCGGAGAGACGCGTGAGCAGGAGCGGCAGCTCCACGTTCTGCCACGCGTTCAGGACCGGAATCAGGTTGTAGAGCTGAAAGATGAATCCGACGTGCCGCGCGCGCCAGGCGGAGAGGGCTCCCGGTGAGAGCGAAGGGAGCGACGCGCCCGCGACGTAGACCTCGCCCTCGCTCGGCCGGTCGATCCCGCCGATCAGGTTCAGGAGCGTCGACTTTCCCGACCCGCTCGGCCCCATGAGGGCGAGGAACTCCCCATCCTTCACGTCGAGGTCGATCCCGGCGAGCACGTCGAGGACGTTCTGCTCGCGCCGGTAGCGCTTGTGCACGCCCCGGAGCCGGATCAGGACGCCGTCGGGCGCGGCGTCAGAAGCGGCCACGGTCCCCCCACTTGGGATCTCCACCGCCCGAGCCCTCCTTCGGCTTGATGCGCGCGCCGTCGGCGAGCGCCCCCGGCGGATCGACCACCACGAGCTCCCCCGGCGCCAGGCCGCCCGAGACCACGACGCGGTCGTCGCCGTAAGGACGCGGCCCCACGCTCCGGAGCGCCGCGCGTCCCTTGTCCGCGACGAAGACCACGGCCCGCCCCTCGCGCTCCGCGACCGCCGACTTTGGAATGGTGACCGCCGCGGAGGCGACCCGCACCCCCTTGGCGCCCGCGGGCGACTCGTCGGCGAGGAAGGTCACCTTGGCCCCCATCTCGGGAAGCACGCGCGCGTCGAGGGAATCGAACGCCACCTTCACGGTCACGGTCGCCTTCTGCCGGTCGGCGGTCGGGACGATCTGGCGCACGCGCCCCGGATAGCGGTCGCTGGGATAGGCGTCGAGCGTGATCTCGGCGCGCATCCCCTCGTGCGTGCGGGCCACGTATCCCTCGTTCACGTCGACGTCGACTTCGAGCGACGAGAGGTCGGCCATCGTCACGATGGCGCCGCGCGTGAGCCCGCCGCTCGAGGGGATCGGGCTCACGATCTCCCCCACCTCGGCCTCCTTGCGCAGGACCGCTCCCGAGAAGGGAGCGCGGATGAACGTGCGGGCGAGCTCGACCTGGGCGGCCGCGAGGCGCGCGCGCGCGTTCGCGACGGCGGCGCCCGCGCTCTCCACCCGCGCCGCGGCCACCTTGGCGCGCGCCTCCGCCTCGTCGTAGTCGGACTGGCTCACCAGGCTCTTCTGCAGCAGGGCCTCGCTCCGCTTGCGCGAGACCTCCGCTTCGTGCGCGCTCGCCTCGGCCTCGGCGCGGTCGGCGCGCGCGGAGGCGAGCGCGGCCTGGGCGCTCTGGACGGCCGCCCGCTGCTCGTCGTTCCGGAGCACGCCGAGGACCTGCCCCTGCCGTACGCGGCTCCCCTCCGCCACGTAGAGCGCCTGGAGCCGTCCCGCCACCTCGGTCGAGACGGAGGCGCGTTGGCGCGCGACGACGTAGCCGTTCGCGGTGAGCACCTCCGTGGCGGCCGCCCCGGGCGCGCCGCCGACGGCCTCGGCGGGAGCCACGCGGACCTCCACCGCGCGCTCCCCAACCGCGCGGAGGGCGGCGAGCCCCACGGCGGCGAACGCGAGGACGGCCAGGAAAACGACGAGGGCCGTCCGCTTCCGCTTCGGCGGCGGAAGGGCGGCCCGGTCGATGCGGAGCCCGGAGAGGTCCGCCGAGCGCATGTCGGTCACGCGGTCACGCCTTGCTCCGCCTTGATGCCCAGCTCGGCGCGCACCTCGCGCACGGCGTCCACCAGGACGCGGAGCTTCGCGAATGCCTCCTCGACAGTGCGGGTCTTCAGCCCGCAGTCGGGATCGACGTACATCTGCTCGGGGCGGAGCACCTCGAGCCCGCGCCGGATCCCCTCCTTCACCTCGTCCTTCGACTCGATCCGATGGCTGTGCACGTCGAGCACCCCGTAGCCGATCTCCTTGGTGAAGGGGTGCGCGCGGAATCGCTCGAGCAGGTCGTAGCGGCTGTTCGCCATCTCCAGGTCGATCATGTCGACCGGGAGGTCGAGCAGCGCCGGGTAGATCACGTCGAAGTCGCCATAGCAGATGTGCGTGATCGTCTTCGCGGTGAGCCCCTGCACCGCGCGGCCGAGCGCCTTGACGGCGAGCGAAAGCTCCTCGGGGCGCACGGAGACGGCCGGCTCGTCGATCTGGATGTACTTCGCGCCGGCCTCCTGGAGCGCGAGCGCCTCCTCGTTCACGGCGGCGGCGAGGTCCATCGCCATCGCCTCGCGCGTCGGGTAGTGCTCGTTGAACGACCAGTCCATCATCGTGTAGGGGCCCGTGAGCATCCCCTTCACCGGCTTCTTCGTCTGCGACTGGGCGAACCGCCACCAGGAGACGGTCAGCTCGTGATCGCGGCGGATCGGCCCGACCGCGATCGGCTTCCGGTAGTAGCGGTTCCCGTACGAGCGGACCGGGTTCGAGACGGCGAAGCCGGGCATCCGCTCGGCGAAGTAGGTGGTCATGTCGCCGCGGTAGAGCTCTCCGTCGACGAGGATGTCGAGGCCGACCGCCTCCTGCTGGCGGATCACCTTCGCCGTCTCCTCGCGCTCCATCGCGAAGAGCTGGTCCGCGGTGAGCTCGCCGCGCGCGTGCTGCTGGCGCGCGCGCTCGAGGTGCGGCGGCTTGGGGAAGCTTCCGACCGTGGTGGTCCAGAGTCCGCGCATCAGGCCATCCCCTTTCCGGCGAGCCGCGCCGCTTCGACGAGCCGCTCCACCTTGGTCTCGGCCCGGTCGGCCGGCAGGTACTCGAGGCTCGCGGTCGGGGTGAGCTGGTAGTCGAGGTCGGGGCGGAGCGTGGCCGCCCGCATCGCGAGCCGCGCCACCGCCTCGCTCTCCTCGAGCCGCGTGTTGCGCGCGTCGATCAACCCGAGCGCCACGCCCCGCCCCTCGGGGATCATCGGAAGGAGCTCCCAGCCGGCGGGCCCTTCCACGAGATCGAGGCCGAGCGTGTGCCAGGGAAGATCCCGGATCGTCGCGAAGACAGCGTTCGGGTCCCGGAACGGGACGTGCAGCACCGTGCGCGCCTTCCGTCCCTCGAGCGCGGGCCCGAGCGCCGCGCGGATCGCGGCGGCGTCCTCGGCGCGCGCGCGGCCGAGCCACGGCTCCTCGAAGTGGATCCAGGTCGCGCCGGCCTCCTCGAGCGCCGCCGCTTCCTGGCCTAGCGCCGTCCCGATGGCCGCGCCGGCGCGGACGGGGTCGTCATAGAAGAGGTCCTTCGCGAATCGGTAGAGCGACCATGGCCCCGGCAGAAAGGCCTTCACCGGCTTCCCGGTCATCGAAACCGCCGCCTTGTAATCGGAGACGGTGATCGGCCGGCGCCACGCGATGGGCGCCGTAATTTCCGGCTGGCGGTAGTAGGTGTTCGTGTCGAGGTAGCGGATCAGCCCCGCGATGCGCATCCCCTCGAGTCCGGCTGCCACGTAGGTCTGCGCGTCGTCCCATCCGGCGCAGCCGTCCATCAGGAGGTCGACCCCGGCTCGCTCCTCGAGCTCGAGGACGCGGCGCGTCGTGGCGCGCGTCGCGTCGGCGACGTCCTGGTCGGTCGCCTTTCCCTGGTCGCGGCGGTTCCGCACAACGCGGAGGTTCACGTCTCCCGAATGGGTCGGGAGCTTCGGGTAGCTTCCCGCGAGCGTAGTCCGGAAATGCACGGTGCCTCCTGACGATGGAAGTGCGACGGGCCCTTGTGGATCGTCGATGCTATCAGACGAGGGCGAGCGGCCTCAACTGAGACCCCCGGCTCCGACGGGCTCCTCGGCATGCGCATCCCCCTCCGGAGCGCCGGAGGAGCCCCCCGGCTCCGCGCGCTCGGGCTCTACCATCCGCGGATAGAGCGAGACGAGGAGCGCCGCCAGCACCGCGGTCGCGAGGAAGAAGACCGAGCGGAGCCCGAAGCTCCCGGCCACGGCGCCCCCGATGATCGGCCCGGTCAGGTTCCCGAGCATGAGCGCGGTCGAGGTGACGCCCATGATCCCCGCGCGCCGCTCCGCGGGCGCGCGGATCCCGATCATGGCCTGGACCGCGGGGACGATCCCGCCGACGTAGGCGCCGTATCCGATGCGCAGCGCGAAGAGCTGCCAGGCGCGCGCGACGATCCCCTGGGGAAGCGCGAAGACGGCCGCGCCGGTCAGCGCGCGGCCGAGCACGGCGCGGTATCCCGTCCGGTCGCCGCGCCGCCCCCACCGTGGCGCCGCGACCGCGCTCGCGACCCCGGTCACCGCGAAGATCACGCCCGTGGTCGTGGCGAGGAGCCGTCCGCCCGCGCCGAGCGCCTCGACGTAGAGCGCCATCACCGGCTGGATCGCCATCAAGGCGAACTGGCTCCCGAAGAGGACGAAGAAGAGGATCCGGAACTGGCGTGTGCCGAAGACGGTCCGGTAATTGTCGATGACGCGCCCGGTCTTCGCATCGGCCGGCGCCGGGAGGTCGCGCGGGACGAGGAAGATCACGAGGAGAGCGGCGAAGAGATTCATGGCGCAGGTCACGAAGAAGATCTCGCGGTAGCCGATCAGGTCGGCCAGCGTGCCGCCGATCAAGGGCCCGAGGATCGTCCCCGTCGGGATCGCGGTCTGGAGCGTCCCGAGCGCGTACCCCATCCGCTCGCTCGGCGCGCGCGACGCCATGAGCGCGAGCGCGGCGGCGATGAACCCCGAAACGGCGCCCTGCGCGAGCCGGAGGAGAAAGAGCTGCGACGGCGTCCGCGCGAAGCCCATGAGGAGGGTCGCGAGCGCCAGGCCCAGGCTCGCGCGCACGACCATGAGCTTCCGCCCGTGTCGGTCCCCGAGCACCCCCCAGACCGGCGTCGCCACGGTGGCCGCGAAGAAGGGGGCCGCGAAGAGGAGACCGCTCATGAAGGCGAGCTGCCCCGGGTCGGTCACGCCGAGCTGGCGGAGGTAGAGCGGGAGGAAGGGCAGGAACATGCTCATCCCGAGCATGGTGAAGAACTGCGCGGTCCAGAGGGCGAAGAGGGTCCGCTTCCAGACCTCCAGCTTCTGGAAGCTCCCGAGCGGTCCTTCGAACGCGCGGATGGCGGGTCAGGCCGCCCCGCCCGTACACGCGGGGCACGGGCAGATGCGGCGGAGATAGTCGAAGGCGTAGATCCCGGTCGTGTGGCCGTCGCTCCAGTCGAAGTGGATCGCGTAGTGCCCCACGACGTCCGCGGCGCGGATCGCCACGTCGGGCGAGACGTGCTCTTCGAAGACGAGCCGCTCCCCGGTGGTCTCGCTCACGCACTGGGCGCAGGGGCAGCGGCCCCGGAGGAGGCGCGCGGGATAGACCGACTCGTGCCCGTCCGCCCACTGGATGGTGAAGCGCTCGCCGCCCTTCTTCTTCAGCGCGACCGGGGTCGTCGCTTCGGGGAGCGCGGGCACGGCCTACTCCTCCACGATGGAGAGGGTGAGGTTCCGGAAGGCGCGGATCGAGACCTGGCGCGCGAGGGCTCCGGCCACCTCCGCCATCGCCTTCCCCGACGTCGACTCGGGCTCGGCCACGACGACGGGTGTTCCCTCGTCCGCCGCGCGCCGGATCGCCGGGTCGAGCGGGATCGCGCCGAGGAACGGGATGTCGAGCGCCTTTGCCGCCGCCTCCGCGCCGCCGTGGCCGAAGAGGTCGTCGCGCCCGCCGCAGTGGGGGCAGACGTAGAACGACATGTTCTCCACGATGCCGAGGATCGGCACCTTCGTCTGCTGGAACATCCGGAGCGTCTTCATCGAGATCTGGAGGCCGATGTCCTGCGGCGTCGAGACGATCACGCCGCCCGTGACCGGCACGGTCTGGACCAGCGTCAGGTGCACGTCGCCGGTGCCCGGCGGGAGATCCACGATCAGGTAGTCGAGCTCGCCCCAGTTCACGCCGAGCAGACACTGCTGGAGCGCCTTGTGCGCCATCGGCCCGCGCCAGATGAGCGGCTGGTCGCCGGGCGTGAGATAGCCCATCGACATCACCTTGGTGCCGTGCGCGTCGCCGGGCTCGATGGTGTTGTCGGCGCGCGGCTCGGCCGGGCGCGACCCGCGCATCATCATCGGGATCGTGGGGCCGTAGATGTCGGCGTCGAGGAGCCCGACGCGCGCGCCGCTCCGCGCGAGCGAGGAGGCGAGGTTGGCCGCGACGGTCGACTTGCCGACGCCTCCCTTCCCGCTCCCGACCGCGACGATGTTCCGCACGTTCTTGAGGGCGTTGGTGCTCGGCGTCTGCGGCCGGCGCACCTCGGCGGTCATGTTCACGCGCGCCTCGGTCACCCCCGGGATCGCGAGCACCGCCTGGCGGGCCTGGTCGCGAAGACGATCCTTCACGGGACAGGCGGGCGTGGTGAGGTTCACGTCGAAGGCGACGCTCCCCCCTTCGATCTTCATGTTCCGGACGAAGCCCAGCGATACGATGTCGCGATGGAGGTCGGGATCCATGACCGTCCGAAGCGCATCCAAGACTTGGGCTTCCGAGAGTTGAGCCTGGGCCATTATCGCTCCTCGAGGTTCGGTGCGGGCGGCAGCGGGCTCGCCATCATAACAGCCTCGAAAGCTGCGCCGAAACGCCATTTCCGGGCGAGGCGCCCCTATCGAGGTAGACGCGTTCCGCCGCGGATCGATGCGGCGCCGGCGTGGCGCGGCCGCGCCGCGTATGGTAATTTCGAGCGCTGATCCAAGAATCGTCGATCCGCGCCGGACTCCGTTGCCGGTGCATCGGCTACGCCGCCGCGCGCGGGCTTCAGGGAGGGTTCATGGCGGTATCCAACGACGAGCTGAAGGGCCTCTACTACTACATGAACCTGGTGCGCCAGGTGGACGAGCGCTGCCGCCGGCTCTTCAAGCAGGGGCGCTTCCACGGCACCTATTTCTCCGCCGTGGGGCAGGAAGCGACCGTCGTCGGACCCTGCTACGGGCTCCGTCCGGACGACTTCATCGGCATCCAGCATCGCGAGATCGGCGCCGTCATCACCAAGGGGATGCCGATCAAGTACCTCATGGCGCAGCTCTTCGCGCGGAAGGACAGCCCCGACCGCGGGAAGTCGCACCCGTGCCACTACGGCTGGAAGCCGATGGGAATCGTGACGCCGGCCTCGACGATCGCGGCGCAGACCGTGATCGTGACCGGCTCGGCGCTCGCCTGGAAGATCCAGAAGAAGGACAACGTCACGGTCGCCTTCGTGGGCGAGGGCGCCACCTCGAACGGCGTCTGGCACGAGGCGCTGAACTTCGCCGGCATCCACAAGCTCGCCTGCGTCTTCGTGGTGCAGGACAACCTGTGGGCGGAGTCGGTGCCGAAGAGCCTCGGCGTTCCGGTGGAGAATCTCTCCGAGCGCGCGAAGGCCTACGGCTTCCCCGGCGTGACCATCGACGGCAACGACCTCATGGCCACGTACGAGACGTCGCAGGACGCGATCAAGCGGGCGCGCCGCGGCGAGGGACCGACGCTGATCGAGATGAAGACGTACCGGTGGTACGGCCACTCGGAGATCGATCCGGCCAACTACCGGACGCAGGAGGAGCTGGAGGCATGGAAGCGGCGCGATCCGGTGCCCCGCTTCGAGCGGCTCCTCATGGAGCGCGGGGTCGTGGACGAGGCGTTCAAGCAGCAGACGCTCCAGCGGATCGAGCGGGAGATCGAGGAGGCGATCGAGTTCGCCGACAAGAGCCCGCACCCCGATCCGAGCGAGATCCTGGAGGACGTCTACGCCCCCCTCGGGTAGCGTTCCCGGCCGCACCCCCCGCGAGTCGCGGGCGGAGATGGTCGAGATCGTGCTGCCGAACGACGCGAACACGCTGGGGAACGTGCTCGGCGGGCGCGTGCTCCACTGGATCGATCTCGCCGCCGCCATCGTCGCCCACCGGCACTGCCGGAGCGAGACGGTGACGGTGTCGCTGGACCAGATGGCATTTCTCGCCCCGATCCGCGTCGGGCAGCTCGCGCTGATCCGGGCGTGCATGACGTACACGCACCGCACCTCGATGGAGATCCGCGTCGACGTCTGGAGCGAGGATCTCCTCACCGGGGAGCGGCGCCCGACCTCGACGGCGTATCTCACGTTCGTCGCGGTGGACAAGCAGGGTCGGCCGGCTCCGGTTCCGCCGCTGATCCTCGAGACCGAGGAAGAGCGCCGCGAGGCGCGCGCGGCGGAGGCCCGCCGCGCCGCGCGGCTTCAGGCAACGCCGGCGCACCCGCCGAGCTCACCCGAGGAGAGCACGCATCGATGAAGACGTTCGACACCCAGGCTCCGGCGGCCGCTCCGGCCGACGTGAAGACCATCACGATGATCGAGGCGATCACGCAGGCGCTCCACGAAGAGATGGAGCGCGACCCGCGGATCTTCCTGATCGGCGAGGACATCGCCAACTACGGCGGCGTCTTCAAGGCCACGAAGGGGCTCTACGAGAAGTTCGGCCCGATGCGGGTCATCGACAGCCCCATCTCCGAGAACTTCCTCGTGCAGGGAGCGGTGGGCGCCGCGCTCGCAGGGCTCATCCCCTCGCCCGAGATCCAGTTCGATGATTTCATCTCGCTCGCCGTGGACGGCATCGTGGAGCACGCGGCCAAGATGCGCTACCGCTCGGGCGGGATGTGGACCTGCCCCATGGTCATCCGCTGCTGCTGCGGCGGCGCCGTGGGCGGCGGGCTCTTCCATTCGCAGTTCAACGCTTCGTGGTTCATGCACTCGCCCGGGCTCGTCGTCGTGGCCCCGGCCACGCCGTATGACGCGAAGGGGCTGCTGAAGGCCGCGTTCCGCGGGCAGAACCCCGTGCTCTACTACGAGCACAAGCGCCTCTATCGCACGTCGAAGGGGCCGGTCCCGACCCACGACTACACCGTGCCGCTCGGGAAGGCGAACGTGGTCCGCCAGGGAAAGCACGTGACCGTGATCTCCTACGCGCTGATGCTCCATCGCTGCCTCGAGGCGGCGGAGAAGGTGGCCGGGGAGGGGATCGACGTGGAGGTGATCGACCTCCGCACGCTCGCGCCGTACGACAAGGAGACCATCCTCGAGTCGGTGGCGAAGACCTCGCGCGCCATCTGTGTCTACGAGTCGTCGCGCACCATGGGCGTCGGCGCCGAGATCGCCGCGATGATCGCCGAGGAGGGGTTCTCGAACCTCGACGCGCCGGTCCGGCGCGTGTCGCCGCCCGACGCGCCGCAGGAGCCGTTCGCACCCGTGCTGGCCGACCATTACCTGCCCGACGCCAACCGGATCGCGCAGGCGATCCGCGAGACCGTCGCGTACTGATGAGCGGGCGGCTTCGGGCCGCGCTCGGAGGAACCGGATGCCCGTCACCATCGTAGTGCCGCAGCTCGGCGAGAGCGTCGTCGAGGGGACGATCGGCAAGTGGCTGAAGCAGGTGGGCGAGCCGATCGCCAAGGACGAGCCGATCGTCGAGATCATCACCGACAAGATCAACATCGAGCTGCCCGCCCCCTCCGCCGGAACCCTCGGCGAGATCACCGCCCCCGAGGGGACGGTGGCGCAGGTGGGCGAGAAGCTCGGATCCATCCTCGCCGCGGGCGAGTCGCTCCCGGCCGCCGGCGCGGCTCCGGCCGGCGCGGCGCAG
>JBLMWD010000086.1:0-21089 GCA_050257045.1 Bacteroidota bacterium
CGAGGTGCGAGGTGTCGAAGGGGGGCGTCAGGAGCAGGATGACACGGGCGTCGCGACGGATCAGGTGGCTGCGCACCGAATCCATCGCGCGCTCGGCGCGCAGGGCGGGCGCGGCGCCGGAGAGGACCGCCCAGGACTGGCTGATCGAATCGATCCGGCACTCGTCGTTCTGCGCCGAGCCCAAGGGCGTGCCGTCGTCGAAGTAGGCGCGCCGGTACCATTCGCCGTCCCACGCCTGCCCCATCGCCGTCATGACCCGCGCCGCCTCGTTCCGGTATCGCGTCGCCCGATCCCCATCCCCGCGCTTCCCCGCGAGGTCGGCGAAATCGCGGAGGATCTTCAGCTGGAACCATCCGAGCCAGACGCTCTCCCCGCGTCCCATGCGCCCGACGCGGTTCATCCCGTCGTTCCAGTCCCCACTCCCCATCAGCGGGAGCCCGTGCGGGCCGGTCGTGAGGCTCTTCTCGATGGCGCGCACGCAGTGCTCATAGAGCGTCCCGTCCTGGGCCGAGGCGGCGGGATGGCCGTAGGCCTCCTGCTCCTCGGCCGCGAGCGCGGGCGCTTCCAGGAAGGCCGCCCGTTCCTCCAGCACGCCCGTATCGCCGGTTGTCTCGAGAAACCGCAGCGTCACGAACGGGAGCCACAGCATGTCGTCGGAGCACCGGGTCCGCACGCCGGTGCCGGATTGGGGATGCCACCAGTGCTGCACGTCCCCTTCCACGAATTGCCGCCCCGCGGCCCGAAGGAGGTGCTCGCGGAAGAGATCGGGCGCCGCGAACGGCAGGGCCATCACGTCCTGGAGCTGGTCGCGGAATCCGAAGGCGCCGCCCGGCTGATAGAAGGCGGTGCGCGCCCAGATGCGGCAGGCGACCGACTGGTAGAGGAGCCAGCGATTCATCACGAGATCGAAGGAGTCGTCGGGCGTGTGGACCTCGACCGCCCCGAGGATCCCGTCCCAGAACTCCTCCACCTCGCGCAGCGCCGCGAGCGCGGCCGCCACGTTGCCGTGGCGCCGGACGAGCGCGAGCGCGTCCTCCCGATCCTTCCCCTCGCCCAGGAGGAGCACCAGCTGGCAGGTCTCTCCCGGCGCGAGATCGAACACGACGTGGAGGGCGGCGCAGGGATCGAGCCCGGCGCCAAAGGCGTGCGAAAGCTCCTCGCGGCCGAGGGCCGCGGGCCGGTCGGCCGAGCCGTTCCGTCCCAGGAACTCCGCCCGGTCACCCGTGGCCGAGCGCAGATGGACGCCGGCGTGCGCGAAGGCGGCGCGCCCGCGGAATTCCTGGTTGTAGGGGTTCTCGGCGAGGATCGTCGACGTCCCCACGTCGAAGACGGTGCGCACGTGCACCTGCTCTCCCTCGCGCGGGGGTCCGAGGCGCCATTCCTGGTACCCAAACGCGCTCACGCGGCGGGACCGGCCCGTCTGGTTCGCGAGCGTGAGGAGCGCGAACCGGACGGGATCGGAGCGGTGGACGAATACGGCGAGCTCGTGCCGGATGCCGCGCTCCTGGTGGACGTATCGGGTGACGCCCGCGCCGTGCCGCACGATCCATCGCCCGCCGTTCGCGCCGCGGCGCGTCGGGCCGGGGGTCGCGCCCCACACGACGCCGGTCTCGTCGTCCCGCAGGTAGATCGCCTCGCCCGTCGCCTCGGTCACGGGGTCGTTGGCGAAGGGGGTGAGCCGGTTCTCGCGGCTGTTCCCGGACCAGGTGTACGAGAACCCCGCGGCGGTCACGACCGATCCGAAGCCGGGGTTCGCGAGCACGTTGGCCCACGGGAGCGGCGTCTCGGCCGCTCCCTCGAGGACGGCCGCGTACTCGCGGCCATCCATGGTGAATCCCCCGCGACCGTTCCAGAGCAATAGCTGGGGAACCTCGATCTCCTCTCCCGCGTCCTCGGCCGGCTCGCCGGCTCCGCGGATCTCGAGCGCGCGCGGCCGGACCGGATCGACATAGGGCCGGTCGAGCTGATCCTCGAGGCTCCCCGCGTCTCCTCGGAGCACGGCGCGAGCGACCGCGCCCAGAAGAATGCGATCGGCTTCGTTCATGCCGTCGCCGGTCAGGAGGAACGCGCCGCCGGGCTTGTCCTTCCACGCCGCCCACGGTCCCCCGTCCAGGAGGCCCGTCAACTGCTCGTGGATCTCGTTCCGGTAGCTGATCGGATGCTCGTTCAGGATCACGACGTCGGCGACGAGCCCCTTCAGGCGCCAGTAGTCCTGGGCCCGGAGCACCTGGCGCACGAGGCCGATATCGTCGGGCTCGAGCACGCGCACGAGGAGGATCGGGTGATCGCCGGAGATGCCATGTCCCCAGAGCCCCGACTGGCCGAGGGTGTTCCGCTCCAGGATCTCGGGAGGAGAGGCGAGCGAGCGGTCGCCGTGGAAGACGCGGGAGGCGAGCCGCTCGTAGAGCTGCGCCTCCTCGATCGGGATGCCGAGGTGGCGGAGGGAGATCGAGAGCTGCGTCGCGGCGAGCGCGAACGTGCGCGGCGCCGAGGTGGGATCCGCGTACTTCATGCAGAGCGCGACCGCCGCGTCGCGATCCGAGGCCACTCCGGTCGCGAAGGCGAGGCGGGCGAAACCCCCGGGCGCCAGGCGCACCCGCTGGCGAAGGCTCAGGATCGAATCGAGCGTGGCCCCCACGGTTCCCGAGAGCGGCCGTCCGTCGAGCGCCACGGGGTCGTCGGTCCCACGCCCGCGGCCGAGGAACCGGACGCGATCGGTCTCCCATTCCACGGCGCTCTGGGTGCGTCCTTCCATGCTGAGCACGTGGATCGCCCACACGCGCGGATCGTCCGCCGAGCGGGGGCGGCGGGTGCAGAGGAGCGAGGCGGTCTCCGGCCGGACCTCGGTTTCCAGGAAGAGCTTCCCGAACACCGGGTGGGCGACGTCGTCAGTCTGCGGCGCGAGGACGATCTCGGCATAGCTCGTGATCTCGATCTCGCGCTGGGTCGCGCTCCGGTTGGTCAGGGAGAGCCGCCGGACCTCGACGTCGTCCTCGGCCGAGACCGCGATCTCGAGCTTGGATTGGATCTCCTCGAGGCGCTGCTCGATCACGACCCGGTCGGGCAGGAACGTGGTCCGGTAGTCGTCCGGTTCTCTCCGGATCGGCTGGTAGGCGGCGGACCAGACCGCACCGCTCCGCACGTCGCGAAGATAGAGGCACTGGCTCGCGGGATCGACGGTCGGGTCGTCCCGGCGCCGCGTCACGGTGATCCCTTTGCACGAGCTTCCGCCTCCGCCCGAGTTGGTGACCACCGAGACGAAGTGGCCGTTGGAGAGAATGGCGGCGTGCGGGTAGGTCGTGTGCGGCGTCCGGAAGCGCCGCGGCGAGATCGGGAGAACCGGCGGCGCCAGGCGCGTCATCTCGATCGGACGCGGCCGGGTCACCGCAACGAACCGGGGCACCCGCTCCTGCAGCAGGAGCTCGGTCGCCTGGATCCGCGCCTCGCTGTGGAACCGCGTCACCATCGGGTCGTGGAGCACGGCGTTGGCGAGCGCGACGAGGGACATTCCCTGGTGATGGGCGAAATAGGCCTCGACCACCGCGGGCCGCCCGCCGGCGGGCTTCGCCCCCTCCTCCTTCTCCGCCTCGCGCGGCGTGTAGTCGAGCGCCTCGTAGAAGCCGAACTCCCCCTCGGCGCCCTCGCGCGCGAGGCGCTTCAGATTGGTCGCGGCCGCGACGGGATCGACCATGGCGGCGAGCGCGGTCGCGTAGGGCGCGAGCACCAGCTCCTCGGAGAGACCCCGCTTCAGGCCCAGCTCCGGCACGCCGAACGCCTTGTACTGGTAGTTCCCATTCCGGTCCATCTGGTTGAACGCCGACTCGGAGATGCCCCACGGCACGCCGTGGAGCCTCGCGTACTGGATCTGCGCCTGAACGGCCGACTCCGACGAGCGCTGGAGGAGCGTGTCGGGGTAGTTCCGCATGAGGAGAAGCGGCATCAGGTACTCGAACATGGAGCCGCTCCAGGAGACGAGGGTCGGCACGCCGGCGATGCCGACGAGCGAGCGTCCGAGCTGGAACCAGTGCTCCGGGGGCACGTCCCCCTTCGCGATCGCGATGAAGCTCGCAAGCCGCGCTTCGGAGGCGAGGAGGTCGTAGTAGGAGGCGTCGAGACGCCCCGGGCCCTCCATGTCGGGGAGCCGGTAGCCGATCGAGAAGATGCGGCGGTCGCGATCGTAGAGGAACCGGAAGTCCATCGCATCCGCGAGCGCCTCGGCGCGGTCGGCCAGCGCGGCCCGGCGCTCCCGCCACGCCGCGGCGGAGGGCTCCTCCCCGAGCCGGCGGAGCAGCCGGACGAGCGTGTCGCCCCAGAAGGAAGCCTCCTCGGCCTCGACGCCGGCCATTTGCTCGACGCCCGAGCCGCGGAGCGCCTCCGCGAGGAGGTTCGCCGTGCCGTCGGCGCGCGGGGACTCCGGGCGCACGGCGGCGCGTGCGACGCCGTGGGTCTCGACCTCGTGGAGCGCCGGCTCGAGACGCTCCCGGATCGTCTCGGCCATGTCGACTCCGGGAAGCGCGTCCAGGCTCTGCCGGAGGAGCGCCTGCGTGTCGGCGATGGCCGTCATCTGCCGGAAACCGCCCGGAGAACCGGGCTCGAGGTTCCGGAGCCCGGCGGCCAGGGCCATGAGGGCGCCGGCCAGGTTGGCGCTGTCGACCGTGGAGACGTAGCGGGGCTGGAGCGGCGCCAGGCTCCCGGTGTCGTACCAGTTCAGGAAGTGCCCCTCGTGCCGCTCCAGACCGTCGAGGGTGTTCAGGGTCTTCTCGACCCGGTCCATCACCTCGTGCGCCTCGATGAACCCGAGGTCGTGCGCGGCCAGCGTCGCGAGCAGGCCCATGCCGACGTTGGTCGGCGACGTGCGGTGCGCGACCCTCCGCCGCGGCTTCTCCTGGACGTTGTCCGGCGGGAGCCAGTGGTCGCCCTCGCCCGAGAACGTCTCGAAGTAGCGCCAGGTGTGGCGCGCGACGCGGCGCAGGTAGACCCGGTCGTGCGGCTCGAGGACCACGACGCGCCCCACCGAGGGACGGCTCAGCCAGTACGCCACGAGCGGCGAGCAGATCCAGAGGGCGAGCGGCGGGAACGCGACCCCGATCGCGGCGGGACGGAACGCCAGGGTCAGCGCCAGGATCACGACCGCGACGGCGGGGCCGGCCCACATCCCGTTCGCGAACGCGCGCAGCCGGTCCCTGCCCGAGAGCCGCGCGGAGCGCGCGGCGGCCGTCGCCGCGGTCTCCCACTCGAGCATCTTCCGGCGGGTGAAGAGGAGCCGCACCAGCGTGAGCGCGATCGCGTGGAGCATCTCGTACGACTGGTAGGCGAGCAGGGTGACGTCGAGGAACACCTGCGCCCCCGCGGTCTGGAACTCCTCGCGCAGGTCGCGGAGGAAGACCGCGGTCGGCTGCTGCGGGGCCGGTCCCTTCAGCATGCGCACGATCTTCGAGTAGAGCGGGAAGCACATGCCCAGGATCACCGCGACCGTCCACGCCCAGGGCGGCCCGGGCAGCCAGGTCCAGGCGGACGCGAGGAGCGCGAGCGTCGCGGGTCCGAGGAGACTCCGGCGCAGGTTGTCGAGGATCTTCCAGCGGGCGATCACGGGTAGCCGGTTCCGCTCGAGGCCCAGGCGCGTGGGCACCCACGGGAAGAGCCAGGCCAGGATCTGCCAGTCGCCCCGCACCCATCGCCGCTGGCGCCCCGCGTGGGCCAGGATGCTCGAGGGGAAATCGTCCACGACCTCGATGTCCGACACGAGGCCGGTCCGGGCGTAGATCCCCTCGAAGAGATCGTGCGAGAGGAGCGCGTTCTCGGGCACCCGCCCCTCCAGGGCGGCCATGAACGCGTCGACGTCGTAGAGCCCCTTCCCGGTGAAGATCCCCTCGCTGAAGAGGTCCTGGTAGGTGTCGGAGACGGCGGTCGTGTAGATGTCGACGCCGGTGTGCCCCGCGTAGACCCGGGCGAAGAGCGAGCTCGCGGCGCTCGTCATGGTCACGCTCACGCGCGGCTGGAGGATCCCGTATCCCCGGGTCACCCGCCGCAGCGCCGGGTCGAAGCGGGGCCGGTTCAGGGGGTGCTGGATGATGCCGATCAGCCGGCGCGCCGTGTCGCGAGGAAGCCGCGTGTCCGCGTCCAGCGTGATGACGTAGCGGATGGAGGTGAGGATCGAGGGATCGCCGATCACCGCGCGGAAGGACGAGGCGCCGCCGCGCAGGAGCGCGTTGAACTCCTCGATCTTGCCGCGCTTCCGCTCCCAGCCCATCCAGACCCCTTCGCGCTCGTTCCATCGCCTCGGCCGGTGGAAGAGGTAGAAGCGGTCGGCCGCCCCGTTTCCATAGCGCGCGTTGAGCCCCTCGATGCCGGAGGCCGCCGCCGCGAGGATTTCCGCGTCCTCGGGCCGCTCCGCCTCGGTCGCGTCGCGGAAGTCGGTGAGCAGCGCGAAATGGAGATGGGGGTCCTCGTTGCCGAGCGCCTGGACCTCGAGGTGCTCGACCTGCGCCCGGGCGCCGGCGACGCTCCCGAGGAGCACGGGCACGACCACCATCGTGCGCGCCTCCTGCGGCACGCCCTGCTGGAGGTCGATCCGCGGCAGGCGCCGCGGCCGGGCGATCCGGTGGACGATCCGCTGCACCAGGAGCACGGCGACGTGGCTCGACGGCACGAACGCGAGGAGGCCGATCCCGGGCAGGATCGCGTTCCCCGCTCCCCACGCGCGCGCCGCGATCACGGCGAGCGCCACGCCAAGCGCGGTGACGAGGGCGATCGAGCCGAGATAGAAGGGGGTGGCCTGGGCGAAGATCATGCGGCGGATGCGCTGCTTCAGGCGGGGCACGTAGGCGACGTCGACCTCGAAGTCGCGCCGGCCGCCGCCGATCAGGTGGTGGCCGATGTGGGTCGCGGGCTCCCCTTCGCCGCGCTCTCCCGCCTGGCGCGCGCTCTCCACCGCGCGCAGCGCCACGCGCACCTGGGCCTCCCCCGTAGGCTCGGAGAGCTCCTCGACCGACTGGCGGTAGCGGTCCCGGCTCACGAAGTCCATCCGCGCGTAGACCCCGGCGGGATCGCGGCGGAGGATCTGCTCCATGAGGCTCACCTGCTCGATGGTGCGATTCCAGTCGGCGGTGGCGACCAGCCGGAGCGCGGTGATCGAGTTCCCCATGGACGCCTGGCCCATCGTCTGCCGCTGATGCTCGGCGCGCACGGCCTCGTCGACGCTGAGCCCCCCGGCAAGGAGCCGCCGGTCCAGCTCGCCCCGCAGCTCCCCGATGCGCGGTCCCAGCTCCCGCATCCGCTGCACCAGCTGGACCACGAATCCGTTCGGGAGCGCGTCGGGAAGCGGAGGCAGGGGATCGGAGGGATTGAGGTTCTCGAAGTGCGCGAAGTAGCGGTCGGCGTCGGACTCCCCCTCGCGGCTCTCCATGATCTCGTCGGCGAGGCGGCGGATGTTCTCGATCAGGCAGAGCTTGAGCATGCTCGGCCAGGCCCAGAGCTCGCCCAGGGTGAGAGGGGCGACCGACTGGAAGGCGCCGATGAACTGGATCAGCCGCTGGAGATCGAAGCGGGCGTCGCTGTGGCGGATGAACTCGAGGGCCATGGCGTGGACGCGGGCGGTGCCCGCGAGCTCGCGCGAGGCGAGCTTGGGAAGCTCGAGGTAGTAGCGCTGCGGCAGATTTCTCCGGACCTCGACCGCTTCCGACTCGACGAGGTGGAAATTGTCGAGCAGCCACTCGGCCGCGGGCGCGACCGGCTCCCCGCGGCGCACGTCGTTCGCCAGCTCGCGGTAGCTGCGCCGGAGCACGCGCGCGTTCTCCTGGAGGCGGGGAAGGAACCGGCGGGGACGGCGGCGCGGGTTGCGGGCGAGGGTGTAGCTGGCCGCGAGCACGCGGGCCCGCTCCTCGAGATGCTCGACGCTGAGGAGCTCCGAGCGGAGCGGACTACTCTCGGATCCGGGCGCGCGGCGGCTGGGATCGCGCCATTTTCCAAAGACCCAGATCGTAGCCATCGAGAACGCCGCCTTTCACGGATGCCTCTTAGCGCCCCAGGCGCGCCAGGGCGACCACGGCCGCCACCGCAATGCCGGCCCCGATCGTTCCCCGCAGAGCGCCGACGGAGAGACGCCGGGATGCGAAGGTGCCGAGCAGCACGCCCGGAACCGACCCCAGCAGCACCCCGCCCGCCAGCGCCGGATCGACATGCCCGAGGAAAGCATGCGTGGCGCCGCTCACGACCAGGGTCAAGAGCCCGGCGAGCAGCGCCACCGCCACCGCGCGGTGGGCGTCCATCTTCAGAGGGCCGACCAGGGCCGATACAAAGAGTGTACCGGTCCCGATGCTGGTCAGTCCGGCGATGAATCCGACGAGGGCTCCCAGGGCGCCGACGTGCGCCCGGCGGGGGTCGGCGGCGTGCGCCACCTCCCGCACCGCCTCCTCCCGCGCGGAGACGTCCCATTCGGCCGCGCCGGTGGGGTCTGGCGCCGGGCCGTACCGGTCCCGGTCGCGATCCCCCTGGCCGGAGAGCTCGCGATAGGTCTCCGTGGAATCGGGGGCTCGCGGGACCGCCTGGGCGACGAGCGCGAGGCCGACGCCGAGGAGGACCAGCGCCATCAGGGGCCGGAGCACGTCCCCTCCGATAAGGCTGCTCGCCCACGCGCCGGCCGCCGCCAGGGGAATGGCGCCGAGCGCCATCGCGAGCCCGAGGGGGCCTTCGCGGAACCGGAACCGGCGGCGGGCGAGCACCCCGAACAGCTTCATCACGACGGCCTGGACGGTGGCCGTTCCGACGATCACCTTCGGCGCGACCTGCGGGAACGCGACCAGGAGCCCGGCCGCGATCACGGAGCCCGCTCCAACCCCCGTCAATCCAACCAGCGTTCCGCCGATCAGCCCGACGATCGTCGCCGGAATCAGGCCTGCGACCTCGCTCTCCAATCCCGTCATGCCCTTGGCTCCCTCACGGCTTCTCCCTCCATGGCATCGGCGTCGGCATCGTCGGCGCGCGCCAGAGCCAGTTCCGGATGTTCCGCCGATAGCTCGCGCTCTCGAGCAGCGTGTCGTACGAGAAGAGCGCGATCCCGTCCACTCCCAGGGCGCGCGCGCGCCGCATCTTCTCCGCCGCGTCGCGGGACCCCTCGTTATAGACGGCGATTCCGGCCCAGACTTGACGGTGGGTCGGTATCTCCAGCGCCTCGGTGAGCTGGCGCACGACGGTCGACGTGGTCGGACTGTAGGTCATGGGGAGTGCCGCGTCGATGATCCCCTCGCGGAGCCACGTGGGCCATTCTTGGAGATACCGGTTCAGCGCGGCGTTCTCGTCGGCGATCACGGCGGCGGTGAGCTTGATGGGCCGCCCCTGGAGATTCAGATCGGCGCGCAGCGTCCGCACGAGGTCGGTCACCTGGTCGCGCTTCCACTGGATCCACTTCGCGCGAAGATCGGGGAGGCGGTCGGCGCCGACGACGGCGAGCGTGGTCGAATCGGGATTGTCGATCTGGAGCGGGTCGACGCCGAACTGGCGCTCGAACTCGGTGCGGGTCGCGGCGTCGTACCCGACCGTGGGCTCGGGGTAGCGCACGTAGTCGAGGTGGATGCCGTCGACGGCGTAGCGCGTCACGATCTCCTTCACGATCTCGCGGAGGTGGCGCTTCACGGCGGGATTTCCGGGCGCGAGGAACATCCCTTCGATCCGCTCCTCCTGGAACTCGAGCGGGACCATCTCGACGAGGCGCGTGCCGTCGGCGCGCACGGAGATCCACTCGGGGTGCGCATTCACGACGTGGAGCGGCGACGTGGGCGGCGCGCCGGCGGACCAGACGAGGTAGACGTTGATCCAGGCGTGCACCTCGAGGCCGGCGGCGTGCGCGCGCTGGATGAGGCGGTCGAGGGGATCGAAGCCCGCGGGCGCGCCGCCGATGTCCTCGCCGGGAGGCGCGATGTCGGACTTGTAGTAGGCGTCGCCGCGGCCGCGCACCTGGGCGAGGATCGTGTTCGCGTGCATCTCGGTCGCGACCTCGACGACGCGGTCGACGCGCCCGGGCGTGGAGAGCGCGTGCTTCACGACCCAGATCGCGCGGGTCTCGAACCCGGCGGGGGGCTTGGCTGACGCGATCCCCGACGACAGGGTCAGGCCCCCAAACAGAAGCGCCGACGCGAATCGCGCCGGCGCGTTGTATCGATGGGCTCGCACCCGCTGCTAGTCCCCGCTCTTCCCCCGCTGCCGCGCGCGCGTCCCGCCGTGAGGGGCGGCCTTGGGCGCGCCGCCCTTCCGGCCGAGGCGCTCGCCGCGCGACGGCTTGGGCGCGCGCTCCTTGCGCTCGGGCTTTCCGCCCTCGCCCTCGGCGACCGGCGCGGCGCCCTTCTCTCCGGCCGGAGCTTCGGCGCCTTTGGCTTCCTTCGCCTCCTTGCCCTTCTTCCCCTTCGCCGCGGCGCGCTCCGCCTTCAGGCGCTCCTCGGCTTCCTTGCGGAGCCGTTCCTTCAGCTCGGGCGACTTGACCAGCTCCAGGAGCGCGGTCTGTCCCGCGTCGCCGAGCCTGCGGCCGACCTTGATGATGCGGGTGTAGCCGCCGTTCCGGTCGGCGTACCAGGGAGCCACGGTGTCGAACAGCTTCCGGACCACGTCGTCCCCGTGCACGAAACGGGAGACGTGGCGGCGCGCGGCGACGTCACCGCGCTTGGCGAAGGTGATCATCCGCTCGGCCATCCGGCGGGCCTCTTTCGCCTTGGCGACCGTGGTCTCGATCCGCTCGTGCTGGATGAGCGACGTCGTCAGGTTGCGCAGGAGCGCCTTCCGGTGCTCGCGCGTGCGGCTCAGCTTGCGATGGTCTTTGCGATGACGCATGGCTTCCCCTTACGCTGCTTCGATCTTTTCGCCGAGCTTGTACTTCGACACGTCCATGCCGAAGCCCAGGTTCATGCTCTGGAGAATGTCGGCGATCTCCTTGAGCGACTTCCGGCCGAAGTTCCGATACTTGAGCATCTCGCCCTCGGACTTCTGCACCAGGTCGCCGATGGTCTTGATGTTCGCGGCCTTCAGGCAATTCGAGGAGCGCACGGACAACTCGAGCTCCTCGACGCTCCGCTCGAGCATCGCCTTGATCCGCAGGAACTCCTCATCGACTTCCTCTTCCTGCTCCTCTTCGATCTCCTCCTCGAAGTGGACGAAGAGGGCGAAATGATCTTTGAGGATCTTGGCGCCGTAGGCGAGCGCGTCGGACGGGATCACGCTCCCGTCGGTCCAGAGCTCGAGGGTCAGCTTGTCGTAGTCGATGCGCTGCCCGATCCGGGTGTTCTCCACTTCGAAGTTCACCTTGGTCACGGGCGAGTACATCGAATCGGTGGGGAGCACGCCGATCGGCCGGTCCTGATTCGCCTGGTTCTCGGCCGAGACGTACCCGCGGCCCGCGCCGATCTCGATCTCGCCCCGGAACTCGCCGTCCTTGTTCAGGGTGGCGATGTGGAGCTCGGGGTTCAGGATCTCGACGTCCGCGTCCACCTTGAGATCCGCCGCCGTCACCTCGGACTTCCCGCGCACCTCGATCATCCCCATCTTGGGCGCGTCGCCGTGGAGCTTGAAGCGGATCTGCTTCAGGTTCAAAAGCACTTCGGGAATGTCTTCCTTGACGCCCGGAAGGGTCGAGAACTCGTGCTGCACGCCGTCGATCTTCACGGCGGAGACCGCCGCGCCGGGCAGGGACGAGAGGAGCACGCGACGGAGCGCGTTCCCCAGCGTCACGCCGAACCCGCGCTCGAGCGGCTCGATCCAGAACTTGCCGTAACGGTTCGTCGAGTTCTTGTCGTCCATCTCGACGTTCTTGGGCATCTGAAGATTCTTCCACTTCATCTGTATGTCCTCCGGGGCCCGGGCTTCCTACTTCGAGTACAACTCGACGATGAGCGACTCGGAGATCTTGGTCGGGATGTTGCCGCGCGTCGGATATTCGAGCATCCGGCCCGACAGCATCTCGCCGTCGAGCGTGAGCCAGCTCAGCATCTCGCGCGCCTTGTTGGCCTCGAGCGAGGCCTGGATCGCGACATTGTCCTTGCTCCCCTGACGCACGCGGACTTCGTCGCCCACGCGCACCGAGAAGGACGGGATGTCGACGACGCGGCCGTTCACCTCGATGTGGCGGTGGCGAACCAGCTGGCGCGCGGCCGTCCGCGAGGGGGCGAAGCCGAGCCGGTAGCAGATGTTGTCCAGCCGGCGCTCCAGCAGGAGGAGCAGGTTCTCGCCGGTGACGCCCTTCTGGCGCTCCGCCTTCGTGAAGTAGTTGCGGAACTGCGCCTCCAGGATCCGGTAGATCCGCCGGGCCTTCTGCTTCATGCGGAGCTGCTGGCCGTAGTTCGTCTCCTTCGAGCGCCGGTCCTTGCCGTGCTCGCCGGGCGCGTACGCGCGGCGCTCGATGGCGCACTTCTCCGTGTAGCAGCGGGACCCTTTCAGGAACAGCTTCTCACCTTCCCGGCGGCACTGCCGGCACTTGTCACCGTGATACGTCGCCATGTTGAAGCGGGGCCTCCTCTGCCGTTAGACGCGCCGCCGCTTCGGCGGGCGACAGCCGTTATGGGGAATCGGGGTGACGTCCTTGATGGCCGAGATCTCGAGCCCGGCCGCCTGGAGCGACCGGATGGCCGCTTCGCGGCCCGCGCCCGGCCCCTTCACCCAGACTTCCACCTTCTTGAGCCCCAGCCCCACGGCCTCCTTGGTCGCGGCCTCGGCCGCGATCTGCGCCGCGAACGGGGTGCTCTTGCGCGATCCCTTGAATCCCACCTTGCCGGCGCTGGCCCAGGCCACGGTGTGGCCGTCCATGTCGGAGATGGTGACGATGGTGTTGTTGAACGTCGACTGGACGTGGGCGATCCCGTTGATGCCCACCTTCCGTTCGCGCTTCTTCTTGGGTTTGGGTGCTGCGGTGGTCGCCGGTGTTCCGGTTGCTTCAGCCACTCAGATCTCCTTAAGTCGTCGGCGCCTCCAGGGACGCCGCGTTTCCGCCCGCTATCGCGGGCGGTCTATGCCGGTTTGGCCGGCGTCGCCGGACCGGGCTTCTTCGCGGCCACCGTCTTCCTCATGGCGCCCGCCGTCTTCTTCGGTCCCTTGCGGGTCCGCGCGTTGGTCCGCGTGCGCTGGCCGCGCACGGGGAGGCTCTTGCGATGGCGCAGGCCGCGATAGCTGCCGATGTCCATGAGCCGCTTGATGGACATCGCCACCTCGCTCCGGCGCGCGCCCTCGACCCGGAACTGCGACTCGATCACCTGGCGCAGGCGTCCCGTCTCCTCGTCCGTGAGGTTCTTCACGCGGGTGGCGGGATTCACGCCGGTGATGGCGAGGATCTTCCTCGCCGCCGAGTTGCCGATTCCGAAGATGTAGGTCAGCCCGACCTCGATCCGCTTGTCGTTGGGGAGATCGATCCCCGCGATACGTGCCAACGCGCTCCTCCTTCGTGTCCCGCGCCGGGCCTAGCCCTGGCGCTGCTTGTGGCGCGGGTTCTTGCAGATGATCCGGACGACGCCCTTCCGCCGGACGACCTTGCAGTTGTCGCAGATCTTGGTGACCGAAGCCTTGACCTTCATGACTCCTCTTCCTCTCCGCGCGCTCGGCGCTCGGCGCGCCCCGGGGGGTTGCCGCCGCGGGCGCGGGCTACTTGTACCGGTAGACGATGCGGCCCCGCGACAGGTCGTAAGGCGACAGCTCCACCGTCACCTTGTCCCCGGGCAGGATCTTGATGAAGTTCATCCGCATCTTCCCCGAGATGTGCGCCAGGACGCGGTGACCGTTCTCCAGCTCCACCCGGAACATCGCGTTCGGGAGGGGCTCGACCACCGTTCCCTCGACCTGGACGCCTTCTTCCTTGGGCATCCTAGTCCTCGACCTTCGAGAGGATCACCGGACCGTCCTCTCCGATCGCGACCGTGTGTTCGAAGTGCGCGGACAGGCTGCGGTCCACGCTCACGACCGTCCACTGGTCGGCCAGCGTCACGACGTCGGCGCCGCCCAGGTTCACCATCGGCTCGATGGCGAGCACCATGCCGGTCCGGAGCTTGGGCCCCTCGCCGGGGCGCCCGTAATTGGGCACCTGCGGCTCCTCGTGCAGGTCGCGTCCCACGCCGTGTCCGACGAGGGCGCGCACCACGCTGAAGCCGCTCCGCTTCACCTCTCGCTCGATCGCCGAGGAGATGTCCGAGACGCGCCCGCCGGGCCGCGCCTGGTCGATGCCGGCCTGGAGCGCCTTCTCCGTGGCCTCGAGCAGGCGCCGCGCGGCTTCGCTGATCGCGCCGACGGGAACGGTCCGCGCGGCGTCGCCGTGGAACCCCGCCCTCTTCACGCCGATGTCGAGGGACAGCACGTCGCCGTCCTTCACGATGCGCTTCCCGTTCGGAATACCGTGGACGACCTCCTCGTTGATCGAGGCGCAGATGCTCGCCGGGTACCCGCGGTACCCCTTGAACGACGGCTCCCCACCCTGACTTCGAATGTACTCTTCGGCCATCCGGTCCAGCTCACCCGTCGAGATGCCGGGCCGCACTTCCTTCCCGAGGAGAAGGAGGCACCGCCCGACGATCTGGGCGCTCTCCCGGATCTTCGCCACCTCTTCCGGCGTGTTGATCCGGATCCGATCCGCCATGACCGCGTCCGCCCCGCTCAGGCGGCGACCTTGCCGAGCGCCCGCTGCACCGCCGTGTAGACCGCCTCGGGACTCCCCGAGGCGTCCACGTTCCGCAGCGTGCCGAGGCGCTCGTAGTAGGCGACCAGCGGCGCCGTCTCCCGCTCGTAGACCAGGAGCCGCGCCCGCACCGTCTCGGGACGGTCGTCGGCCCGCTGCGTCAGCTTCGCCCCGCAGACGTCGCAGGTCCCCTCGACCCGCGGCGGCAGCGACTCGGTGTTGTAGATGGCGCCGCAGCTCGGGCAGTTCCATCGCGCTGCGAGGCGCTTCACCACCGTCTCCGCCGGGACCACCAGGTTCACCACCCGGTCGATCCGGCGGTCCGTAAGGAGCGCCGCGAGCCCGTCGGCCTGCGCGGTGGTCCGCGGAAAGCCGTCGAGCACGAAGCCCTGGGCCGCGTCCTTCTGGGCGAGCCGCGTCTCGATGATGCCAAGGACCGTGGCGTCGGCCACGAGCCGCCCCGCCTTCACGTCCTCCTGCGCCGCCTGCCCCAGGCGCGTCCCCTCCGCGATCGCCTCGCGGAGGATGTCGCCCGTCGCGATCAGCGGCACGCCGAGCGACGCGGCCAGCCGCTTGCCATGCGTTCCCTTGCCGCTCCCCGGAGGGCCGAGGAGGACCACTCTCATCGGCTCCCGCCCCGGAGGGTACGGGTCATCGACGACCCCGCAGCCGCCCCGACGTCACGAAGCCTTCGTAGTGCCGCATGATGAGGTGCGACTCGATCTGCTGGAGCGTATCGAGCGCGACGCCCACCACGATCAGCACGCTCGTGCCGCCGAAGTAGAACGGCACGTTGAAGCGCCGGATCAGGATGTCGGGCAGCACCGCGATGAGCGCGAGGAAGATCGCGCCCGGCAGCGTGATCCGCGACAGGATCCGGTCGATGTATTCGGACGTCTTCCGCCCGGGACGGATCCCGGGGATGAAGCCGCCGTATTTCTTCATGTTGTCCGCCATGTCCGTCGGGTTCAGGACGATGGCGGTGTAGAAGTAGGTGAAGAAAATGATCGTGACCGAATAGAGGATCACGTAGACCCACGTCCCGTGGGAGAACCACGCCGCGATCGACTGGATCGCGTTGTTCCCCGGGGCGTAGAGCGCGAGCGTGCTCGGCAGCATGATCAGCGACTGCGCGAAGATGATCGGGATCACGCCGGCCGTGTTCACCCGGAGCGGGATGTGGGTGCTTTGACCCCCGTACATCTTTCGCCCGACCACCCGTTTCGCGTATTGGACGGGTATTTTTCGCTGGGCCTGGGTCATCGCGACCACCGACGCGATCACGGCGATCATCACGGCGACGATGATGATCGCGAGCCACGGCGAGAGCGTCCCCGCCTTCAGGGCGCGGGCCGAGTTCACCATGTCGTTCGGGAAGCGCGCCACGATCCCGATGAAGATGATGAGCGAGATCCCGTTCCCGATCCCCCGCTCGGTGATCTGCTCGCCGAGCCACATGATGAGGATCGTCCCGGCGGTCTGGGTGATCATCGTCATGAGCCGGAAGCCGAACCCCGGGTGCGGGACGACGGTGCCGCCGCCCATCGACTCGAGGAAGCGCGCGAACGCGAACGACTGCGCCGCGGCCAGGGCCACGGTGCCGACGCGCGTATACTGCGTGATCTTCTTCCGCCCCTCTTCCCCTTCCTTCTGCAGCTTCTCGAAGTGCGGAACGACCGCCCCGAGGAGCTGCATGATGATCGAGACCGAGATGTACGGCATGATCCCGAGCGCGAAGACGGTGGCCTTCGCGAACGATCCGCCCACGAACAGGTCGTAGAGGCCGAAGAGGCTGTTCGCCTGGCTCGCGAATGCCGTGACGAGGGCCTCGCTGTTCACCCCCGGCGTCGGGATGTGCCCGCCGAACCGGTAGACGCAGAGGAGGGCGATCGTGAAGATGACGCGGCGCTTGAGCTCCGGGATCCGGAAGACGTTCTGCGCCTTTTCGAGCATCGACACGGCTTAGCGCTCCTTGCCCTTGCGGCCGCGCGCGGCAGCGCCGCCCGGGCGGCCGCCCTTCGCGGGCGCGCCCTCGGCCTTCGGCTTCTTCACGCCGCGCGGGCGCGGCGCCTTCTTCTCGGGAAGGGTCACGCTGCCGCCGGCGGCTTCGATCTTGGTCTTGGCCGATTCGCTCACCGCGTCGACCGCGACCTGGAGCGCGAGCGACAGATCGCCCGTGCCGAGGATCTTCACCGGCAGGTCGCTCCGGTCGATGAGCCGCTTCGCCTTGAGGCTCTCGCGGTTCACCGCCTCGCCGGCCGCGAAGCGCGAGAGGCTCTCCACGTTCACGACCTGGTGCGGCACCCGGTGGATGTTCTTGAATCCGATCTTCGGGAGCCGGCGCTGGATCGGCATCTGGCCGCCCTCGAACCAGCGGGCCACCTTGCCGCCCGTGCGCGCGAGCTGCCCCTTGTGTCCCTTTCCCGCCGTGCCGCCGAGGCCGGAAGCCGGGCCGAGGCCGCGCCGCTTCGGGGGGCGCCGCGCCCCCTTCGCGGGGCGGAGCGAGCCGATGCGGAGGCCCGTCCCTTTCGTCGCACGCGTCGCCATCAGCGGCCGCCTTTCGAAACGCCCGAGCCGTCGTGCGGCTCGACGCGAACCAGATAGTCCACCACGGCGATCATGCCGCGGATCTGCGGCGTGTCCTCGTGGATCACCGTATCGTGCGGATGCCGGAGCCCGAGCGCCGCGAGCGTGCGCTTGTGCGTCTCCAGGCACCGGATCTTGCTCTTCACCTGCGTGATCTTAAGCTGCGCCATTTGCGTCCACGCCCTTGCGTCGAATGCCCAACAGCTCGTCCACCGTCTTCCCGCGCATCCCGGCCACCTCGCCCGCCCGGCGAAGACCCTTCAGTCCCGCCACGGTCGCCCGCACCACGTTGTGCGGATTGCTCGAGCCGAGCGACTTCGTGAGCACGTCCTGGATCCCGGCCGCCTCGAGCACGGCGCGGATCGCGCCGCCCGCGATGACGCCCGTTCCCGCCGTCGCCGGCTTCAGGAGCACGCGCCCGGCGCCGAAGTGGCCGATCACCTCGTGCGGGATCGACGTCCGGATCATCGGGACCTCGAACATCCGCTTCTTCGCGCCCTCGCCCGCCTTACGGATCGCGTCCGAGACTTCGTTGGCCTTGCCCAGACCGACGCCCACCTTTCCCTTGCCGTCGCCCACGGCCACGATGGCGTTGAAGCTGAACCGGCGGCCGCCCTTCACGACCTTGGCCACGCGGTTCACGTGGATGACGCGCTCGATGAACTCGGAATCGGTCTGTTGCGGGCCGCGGCCGCGCATTCCACCTGGATGGGCCATAGCGCTCCTAGAAGTTCAGGCCGCCCTCGCGGGCGCCGTCCGCGACCGCTTTGACGCGGCCGTGATAGAGATATCCGCCGCGGTCGAAGCAGATGCGCAGGATGCCCTTTTCCTTGGCCATCTCCGCGACGCGCTTCCCGACCGCCTTGCCGGCGCCGACCTTCCCCTTGGCGGACTTCACCGCGTCCGCCACCGCGCCGTCGCGCGAGGAGACCGCGATCAGCGTGCGGCCGTTCAGGTCGTCGACCAGCTGGACGTAGATGTGATTCAGGCTGCGGAAGACCGTGAGGCGCGGCCGCTCGGCCGTGCCGGTCACCTTGCGCCGGATCCGGAGATGGCGGCGCTCCCGCCCTTCGATTCTCGCTTTCCCTTTCATGCTCGCTCGTGCGCTCCCGACGCGATCGGCTTACGCCGTCTTCCCGCCGGCGGCCTTGCCCGCCTTGCGACGGATGTACTCGCCCGCGTACTTGATGCCCTTCCCCTTGTACGGCTCCGGCGGGCGGTAGCCGCGGATGTTCGCCGCGACCTGCCCCACCAGGCCCTTGTCGAAGCCGCTCACATGAAGCCGCGTCGGATTCTCCACCGTGATGGAGATGCCGGCCGGCGGCTCGAACTCGATCGGGTGGCTGAAGCCGATCTGGAGCGTCAGCTTCTTCCCGCTCATCTGGGCGCGGTAGCCGGTCCCGGTGATCTCGAGCGTCTTGCTGAAACCCTTCGTCACGCCGAGGATCATGTTCGCGAGGATGGCGCGCGTGGTGCCGTGCATCGCGAGCGCCTGCTTCCCCCCGCCGACCTGCTCCACCACCACTTCCTTGGGATCGACGGTCACGTCGACGCCGTGGCCGAGCGCGAACTTGAGCTCGCCCTTCGGACCCTTCACCTGGATCGACTGCCCGTCCCGCGCCACGGTGACGCCGGAGGGGATCGGGATCGGTTTCTTGCCTACGCGCGACGGCATGGCCTGCTCCTTACCAGACGCGACAGAGGTACTCGCCGCCGAGCCCCTCTTCGCGCGCCTCGAGATCGGTCATGATCCCCGACGGGGTCGAGATGAGCGCCGTGCCGAGCCCGCCCTGCACCTTGGGAATCTGATGGCGACGGACGTAGACGCGGCGCCCCGGCTTGGAGATCCGCTGCAGCCCCTGCAGCACCGGCCGCTCCTTCGCGTCGTACTTCAAGTAGATGCGCAGCACGCCCTGTCGCTTGTCGTCCATCGTCTTGTAGTTGTTGATGTACTTCTCGCGCAGGAGCACCCGCACGATCTCGGCCTTCACGTTCGAGGCCGGGACGTCGACCTTCTTGTGCTTCGCCTTGCAGGCGTTGCGGATGCTGGTCAGCAGGTCCGCAATGGGATCCGAAACCGACATGTTCTCCCTTCGTTCGTTGCGGGGTATTCCAGGGTCCCGGGACTTACCAGCTCGCCTTCACCACGCCCGGGATCTGGCCCATCAGCGCCAGCTCCCGGAAGCAGATCCGGCAGATGCCGAAGTCCCGGAGGAACGCCCGGGAACGGCCGCAGCGATGGCAGCGGTTGTACTTCCGCACCTTGAACTTGGGCTCCCGCTTCCACTTCTCGACGAGCGACTTCTTGGCCAAAACGGCTCCCCCTTGAACGCGCCTCTCAGCGCTGGCGGAAGGGCATGTTCATGAGCCGCAAGAGCTCCTGCCCCTCCTCGTCGTTCCGCGCGGACGTGACGAACGTGATGTCCATCCCGCGGACCTTCTCGACCTTGTCGTAGTTGATCTCGGGAAAGATGATCTGCTCGCTCACGCCCAGCGTGTAGTTGCCCCGGCCGTCGAAGGAGCGGGCCGGGACTCCGCGGAAGTCGCGGATTCGCGGCAGCGCCACGTTCACCAGCCGGTCGTAGAACTCGTACATCCGCGCGCCGCGAAGCGTCACCATGCAGCCGATCGGCTGCCCTTCGCGCAGCTTGAAATTGGCGATCGATTTCTTCGCCTTGCGCACCGAGGGGCGCTGCCCCGTGATCTGGGCCAGCTCGGCCACGGCCGCGTCGAGCATCTTGATGTTCGCGAGCGCGTCGCCCACGCCCATGTTCACGACGATCTTCTTCAGGCGCGGCGCCTGCATCGGGTTCTCGAAGGAGAAGCGCTTCATGAGCTCGGGGAGCACCTGCTTGTCGTAGTGCTCCTTGAGCCTCGGGACGCGCGCCGGGGCCTCGGCCTCGCCGACCGCCGCGGCCGGACCGCCCGCTTCCTTGCCGCCCTTCTTGTCCTTCTTCTTCCCGCCCCCGACCGCCGCCTTGGCGTCGCCGCCCTTCTTGTCGCCCTTGGGCTTCGCTTCGGCCTTCGGCTTCGGCGCTTTCTCTTCTTTATCGTCGGCCATGGTTCCTTACGCTCTCGGAATGGTCTCGCCGCAGCGCCCGCAGAAGCGCTCGCGCTTCCCGTCGGACCCGGCTCGGACCGTGACCCGCACCCCCGTCTGGCACTTCGGACAGAGATGCATGACGTTCGACACGTGGATCGGCGCCTCGCGCTCGAGGATCCCGCCCTGCCGCTGCGTGCCGCGCGGCTTGGTGTGCCGCTTCACGAAGTTGACCTTCTCGACGATGACGCGGTCCTCGTCGCGCAGCACCTTGAGGATGCGGCCCGACTTGCCCCGGTCCTCGCCGGAGATCACCATCACCTGATCGTTCTTTCGGAAGTTCGCCATCTTCATCTCAGATCACCTCCGGCGCGAGCGAAACGATCTTCAGGAACTTCTTTTCGCGCAGTTCCCGCGCCACCGGTCCGAAGACGCGCGTCCCGACCGGCTCGCCCGCATCGTTGATCAGCACCGCGGCGTTTTCGTCGAAGCGGATGTAGCTGCCGTCGCGCCGGCGCTGTTCCTTGCGCATCCGCACGATGACGCACTTGACGACCTTGCCCTTGGGAATGGCGCTGTCCGAAGCCGCTTCCTTCACCGAAGCGGTGACCACGTCGCCCAGGCCGGCCTGCAATCCCACGTCGCCGCCCAGCGGAAGAATGCACGCGAGACGGCGCGCGCCGGAATTGTCCGCCACCTGCAAAATGGTTCGCATGCCGATCATGACGCACTCTCCGGTAACGGGGCCGTCTGGGTGGCCTTCGAGATGACGCTCACCACGCGCCAGCGCTTCAGGCGCGAGAGCGGGCGCGTCTCGCGGATGCGCAC
>JBLMWD010000087.1:0-8822 GCA_050257045.1 Bacteroidota bacterium
CCAGGTGGTGCACCTCGTCGAGGACGAGCGCTCCCGACTCGGCGAGGAGCGTTCCGCGAAGGCCCGGATCGGAGAGGAGGAGCGCGTGGTTCACCACGACGACGTCGGCGCGGCGGGCCTCGCGCCGCGCCACCTTCGCGAAGCAGCCGGCGGAGGCGTCGCAGGCATTCCCCCCGCAGACGAACGGATCGGAGGCGATCTCCTGGAGGAGCGCGGGCGCGGCGTGGACGCCGAGCCCCGGGAGCTCCTCGAGGACGCCCGTCGTGGTCCGCTCGACCCACTCCTCGAGCAGGGCGAGCGCGCCCGCGTCGAGGCCGCCCGATGCCGGCCCGTCCGAGGCGAAGAGGCGCTTCTGCGCGAGCCGCGCCTGCGCGCGCCGCCGGCAGAGATAGGAAGCGCGCCCCTGGAGCGACACGACGCGGAGCCGCCGTCCCAGCGCGGCGAAGGCGAGCGGGGCGTCGGCGCGCACGAGCTGATCTTGAAGCGTCTTCGTGTGGGTGCTGACGAGGATCGGACCCGACCCGCGGGTCCGGTGCGCCAGCGCGGGCACGAGATACGCGAGCGACTTCCCGATCCCGGTCGGCGCCTCCACGGCGAGAATGCCGCCCTTCTCGAGCGTCTCGCTCCAGCGCGCCGCCATCTCCAGCTGCCCCTCGCGCCGCTCGAATCCGAGCTCGCGCTCGAGGCGCGCGAAGGCGAGGTCGACCGATCCGGGAATCGTGTGGTGGGCTGTCGTCATGTCGAGGCGGGCGCTCATCGGAACCTACGGGAGCGGGACCGGGATGTCAAATGAGCCCCCTCGCGGCCCGGAGCGAGCCTCGGGCGCGCCGGGCTCACGGACGGATCCCTGCTTCCGCGAGCGCGGCGCGGAACTTCGCCTCGTCCCAGACCGCGATCTCGAGCGCGCGCGCCTTGTCGAGCTTCGATCCGGCGTCCTCGCCGGCGACGACGACGTCGGTCCGCTTGCTCACCGAGCCCGTCACGCGGCCGCCGGCGTCGAGGATGAGCCGCTCCGCCTCCTCGCGCGGCAGCGAGAGCGCGCCGGTCAAGACGAAGGTCTTCCCCGCGAAGGGACCGGCGTCGGCGCGGGCGCGCCGCTCGGGCGGAGTCCCCGTCACGCCCCGCTGGAGCAGCTCGCGGACGAGCTTCCTTCCGGCCGAGCCGCGGAAATAACCGGCCACGCTCGCCGCGATCTCGGGGCCGATCCCCGGGATCCCGCCGAGCGCCTCCTGGTCCGCGTCCGCCAGCTTCTCGAGCGAGCGGAAGCGCTCGGCGAGGAGCCGCGCGACGCTGTTTCCGACGTGGCGGATCCCGATCGCATGGATCAGCCGGTCGAGCGGCGCCTTCCTGCTCGCCGCGATCGCCGCGACGAGATTGGACGCGGATTTCTCCGCCATCCGCTCGAGCGGGACGAGGTCCTTCGCCTCGAGATCATAGATGTCGACCGGGGTGGCGACGAGCCCCTGGTCGACGAGGAGGTCGACCGTCTTCTCGCCGAGCCCCTCGATGTCGAGCGCGCCGCGGCTCCCCCAGTGGACGAGGCGGCCGCGCACCTGCGCCGGGCAGAGGAGGTTCTCGCACCGAACCGCGGCCTCGTCGGGGTCGCGCGCGAGCGGCTCGCGGCAGACGGGGCAGCGCTTCGGCACCGGGAACGGCGGCGAGCGGCGGCGCCCCGGCTGTGGCAGCACGCGCAGCACCTTGGGGATCACCTCGCCCCCCTTCTCGATCGCAACGCGGTCCCCCTCGCGGATGTCCTTGCGCTCGAGCTCGTCGAAATTATGGAGCGTGGCGCGCTTCACCACGGTGCCGAGGAGGACCACCGGGGCCAGGTGCGCGACCGGGGTGACGACCCCCGTGCGTCCGACCTGGAGCTCGATCGATTCGAGCGTCGTCTCGGCCTCGGTCACGCCGAACTTGTAGGCGATCCCCCAGCGCGGCGATTTCGCGGTGGCGCCGAGGCGCTCCTGATCGCGCAGCGAGTTCACCTTGATCACGAGGCCGTCGGCGCCGTACGGGAGCGAGGCGTGCTTCGTCTGCCACCGCTCGCACCAGGCGCGGAGCGCCTCGAAGCCGCGCGCCTTCCCGTTGTCGGGGTTGGTGCGGAAGCCGAGCGCGGCGAGGCGCTCGAGCGCCTCGAGGTGCGTCTCGAAGCCGTGGCCCCGCGCGTCGACCATCTGATAGATGAAGACGCGGAGCGGCCGGAGGGCCACCTGCGCCGTGTCGAGCATCTTGAGGCTCCCCGTCGTGGCGTTCCGGGGGTTCATGAACGCCCGCTCCCCCGCTTCCTCGCGGCGCCGGTTCAGGCGCGCGAACTCCTTCGTCTCCATGAAGACCTCGCCCCGCACCTCGAGGGACGCGGGCGGACGCGCGCCGCGGAGCCGGAGTGGGATCGAGCGGATCGTCCGGAGGTTCGCGGTGATGTCGTCCCCCTTCTCGCCGTCGCCGCGCGTGAGCCCGAGCGCGAAGCGCCCCTCCTCGTAGCGGAGCGCCACGGCGACGCCGTCCACCTTCGGCTCGATGGCGTACTCGACCGTTTCGGCGCGCAGGAGCTTCCGCACGCGGGCGTCGAACTCCTCGAGCTCCTCGAGCGAGTAGGTGTTGTCGAGGCTGAGCATCGGGGCGGCGTGGCGGACGGTGGGAAAGCCGGAGAGGAGCCCGTGGGCCACGCGCTTCGTCGGCGAATCGGGGGTCTGGATCTCGGGGTGCTCCGCCTCGAGGTCGCGGAGCTCGCGGAGCAGCGCGTCGTATTCCTGGTCGGAGACGACCGGATCGCCGAGGACGTAATAGCGGTGGTCGTGCTCCTCGATCTCGCGGCGGAGGCGCTCGGCCCGGCGCGCGGCGGCGGTCACGCCCGCCACGGCGCCCTCGGGGTCGGGATCACCAGGTGCTCGCGTAGCGGACGTGGATCGTGCCCCTCCGGAGCGGCTCGCCCGGGGCGAAGCCGAGCTCGAGACCAACGAGTCCGGACGCCATCCGGGTCCGGAGCCCCGCACCGTATCCGAACTCCCACCCCGGGCTCAACACCGTTCGCGCGAGCGACGAGGCCGTGCCCGCGACCGGTGCCGCGATCGCGGCGGTGCCCGCTTCGAGCGCGCCGAGGAGGTCGTGGCGCGCGGCGTCCGCGAAGAGGTAGACGCGGCCGCCGCGGTCGTCGGTGATCCAGCGCTGCTCGAGGGAGAAGGTGGCGACGCGGCTTCCGCCGAACGCCCGGTCGGCGTGTCCGCGCAGTCCCTCCGATCCGCCGACGAAGCGCAGCTCCTCGGCCGGGAAGCCGCCTTTCGAGAGGAAGGTGCCCGCGCCGCGCACGGAGGCGGCGAGCACGCGCCCCGGCGCGAGCGCGAAGGCGCCCTCGAGAGCGACGTCGGCGCGCGCGAGGCCGCGGCTCTCCGCGGCCACTCCGGGGTAGCGCTCCGAGCGGCGCCCCGCTTCGGCCCCGACCTCCACGCGGAATCCGTGGAGCGGGTTGAGGAGCGGGCGAAGCCGGTCGATCGAGCCGCGCGTCGCGAGCGACCAGGTGCCGCTCGAGCCGCGCGCGAGGCCCGAGTAGACGCTGCCGGTGCGGACGAGGGCCAGCGTCGCGCGCTCCCCTCCGGCCGGTCCGGCTCCGAACGACGCCGACCACCGGGTCTGGGTGAAGAGCGAGTCGGCCACCTGCGCCTCGAGCGCGAGCGTCGCGTCGACCCGGCTCTTGAGGAGCGCGGGCTCGCGGTAGCGCAGCGCGTATTCGGACCGCCCCTGCCCGGGGCCGAACCAGCGGAGCCCCGCCGAGCGCCCTGACCCCGCGATGTTCCCGAGGGCCAGGTCGAGGAGCCCGGTCACGCCGCCCCCCTGGGCCACGCCGAGCGCTCCCTCGAAGCGGCTCGACCGCTCCTCCACGACCGGCACGACCACGCGCGCGCGGCCCGGCATCGAGCCGGGGGCGACGCGCGCCGCGCCCACCTGCACGAAGAGCCCCGACGCTTCGAGCCGCTCGCGGGCGGCGACGAGGACGGCCGGCGTGACGCGGGCGCCGGGGCGGAGGCCGGCGAGGGTCGCGGCGGCGCTCGGGTGCGTGGCGGTCGCGCCCGGGAGATCGATTCCTTCGAAGACGGCCGGCGCGCCGGCGGCGACGTGGAGATGCGGTCGCGGCGCGCCCCGCTCGACCGCGATCGAGTCGAGCGTGATCTCGGCGCCGTAGTAGCCGGCGTCGATCAGCACGTCGCGCGCCGCCGAGAGCCCGGCCGCGACGGCATCGACCGAGACGCCGCCCCGGCTCGCGCGGCGGTAGGCCGACGACGCGGAATCGGCGAGAGCGACCGGGAGCGGAGGAACCGAGAGCCATACGGGGTCGGCCCAAGGCACGACTGGAACGCGTGGAGAAGAGGTAGCGGCCGCGGATTCGGGCGTGACACCCGATCCCGGGCCGATCACCTCGATCCACGCCGTCCCCGGCGCGCTCCCCTTACCGCGGGCGAGCACGAGCCGCACGACGGCGGCCGGATCGCCGCGCCGCGCGAGCGCGTCGCGAATGCGAAGGGCCGCTCCCTCGAGGTCGGGGCCGCTCCATCCGCGCGTCGAATCGATCGTAGCGCCGGTGAGCTCGCCGCGGAGCGAGTCCGGAAACGCGTCGAGGCGGAGGCGGTACTCCGAGGACGCCATGGCGGGCCCCGGGTCGGGAGACGCCGCACCGGTGCGGGCGGACGCGGCGCCGACGCCGGCGCTCACGAGCATCAGGATGAGGATCCGGAGCGGTCGCGTCATCAGAAGGCGCTCCTCAGCTCGACGCGTCCGGTGTACGTGGTCGGCCTCCCCTCGACGCGCGACCCGGTCCATCCGAGCGAGAGGGAGATCCGGTCCCCCGCGCGGTACTCGCCGCGGAGGTCGACGTCGACGCGCGGCCCGAGCGGCGCCACCAGGTAGCGTCCCGCGGGCGCGTACGCCCCGTAGTCGTCCAGCCGCCCGTACGTGGCGGTGCCGTCGAGGCGGAGCCGCTCCCCCGCGCAGCGCGCCGACGGCCCGACCGACCAGGCGTCCTGGTAGCCGCCGCGCGTCAGGTCGGCGTCGCGGCGATGGCGCGAGAGGACCGAGACGGTCCAGATCGTGCCGACGGGACGCGCGACCTCGAGCTCGTAGCCGCGCCCGCGCACGATCGAGCCGTAGACCCCCTCGCCGTCGTCGCGCGCGACCGACTGCTCGGTCCGGTCGAGGACGGCGGTGGCGGTCGCGCGGAGGCGGAGCGGGAGCGCCCGTTTCACCTGGAGTTTTCCGTCCCAGCCGCGCCCGCGGGTCCGGAGCCCGGTCACCTCGCCGTTCACGTTCCGGCTCGCCCCCGCTTCGAGCCGCGCCTCGAAGCGCGAGCCCTGCGGCACCCACTCGAAGCTCTGCCGCGCGGAGAGAGCTCCGGTTAGCGTGCTTGCGGGATCCAGATAGTCCGAGGGGTGAAGCGGCTGCTCCAGCCGACCCAGCGGGAGCAACGAGAGGCTCTCCAGGCGCAGGAATGTGCTCGATCCAAACGGGCGGAGTCCGGGGGTCGCCGCGGGGCGCGCGCTTCGGCCGGGATAGGCGTCGACGCGGAGCTGCACCGTCGCGCGGGAGCGCGTCGAGGGATCGCCCGTCCCCGAGACCATCTCGTAGCCGCCCCCCTGACGCGCGTTCCCGAACGCGTCGTACGACCCCGCGTTCGCGCCGACCGAAACGAGGGAACGCGTGACCACCGGCTCGCGGAGCTGCGTCACGTCGTAGCGGAGCTCCGAGGACAGCGGGCCGCCGGCGCGCCCGCCCCCCAGGACGAGCTGCACGAGATCGGCCGCGCTCGCGCCGCGCGTCCCCGCCACGCGCCGCCGCGAGAAGGAGGCGTCGGCCCTGAGTGCGTCGCCCGCGCGCGCCGCGACGCCTCCCTCCCACGTACGCGATACCGCCGCGGAGAGCGTGTCGGCGAGCCGTGTTTCGTCGCGGCGCCAGCCGTACGCGGAGCGGATCCGGAACGCCGCGCCGGGGACCCACGCGAGGCCGGCGCTCCAGAGGCGGTTCCGGCGCGCGTCGACGCTGTCCCCTCCGGCCCCGGCGATCCGCTCGTCCGCGGCCGAGAGCTTGGGCTGGAGCGCGCCCTGCGCGCGCGCGACGTCGAGGGACCAGCGCGACCGGCGCCCTTCCGCCATGCCGTCCCGGTTCCGCGCCTCCTCGAACCGGAGCGCGCCGGGGAGGAACGAGCGGACCTCGAGCGAAGCCGCGCGCCGCGTGGCTTGCGAGCCGCCGGTCAGCGAGCGGAGACCCAGCTCGCCGCGCAGCCCGACCGCCGCGATCGGGTCGTAGGCGAGCCCGACCTCCTGGCGCCGTTCACCCGTGGAGGCGGGCGCCTGGTTCCAGCGCTCGTTCTCGAAGGTGTCGTCGAGCCGGTCGAGCGCCGCGAAACGCGCGTCGCGCACCCGGAGCGTCGCCGTGGCGCTCACCGAGCCGAGCGCGGCTCCGAACAGGCGGAGCGCGCGCGGGTCGAGCCGCGCGGCGAGGCGTCCCGCGCCACCCGCGTTGTTGGCGTCGCCCAGCGAGGAGAGGGTGTTCCGGTCGAACCCCGACCGCGCCGCCTCGCCTTCGAGCGCGAGCGCCCCCAGGCGCGCCGCGCCGCCGAAGTCCATCAGCGCGTTCTCGCGGGGGGCGGTGAGGGCACGCCCGGGATCGTAGGAGCCGAGGGTCGGGCCCATGTAGTGGTAGAAGCGCGTGCCGTCCGCGGCGAGCGTGTCGGCGTAGGCGCCGCGCCCCGCGCCCACCGACGTGAACTCCACTTCGTGATCGCCGCGCGTGGGGCCGAGCCAGAGCCAGTGCGCGCGACTCGGGTCGGAGGCGTCCCAGACGTAGGAGCCGTTGCCCGCTCCCACGTCGCGCACGCCGCTCGGGAGCGGCGTCCCGACCGAGTCGCCGACCGCGCTCAGCGCTTTCCGGTCCTCGGGGGTGAGCGCCGCGCCGGTGGGGCTCCCCGCGTCGTCTCCTTCGCGGAGGTAGGAGGCGTACCAGCCGCCGCCCTTCCCCCAGTCGCGCCGCGTGGTGGCAGCGTAGAACGTGCGCCGGTAACGGCCGTTCGCCCCTTCGAAGTCGACGGCAATGCGGCTGTCCGCGCTGATCGGGTGGCGCACCGTGAACGTGAGCGTGGCCGCGCCGTAGTCCATGACGTAATCGAGGTCGGCGCCGCGGCGGAGCTTCTGCCCGTCGAGCCAGACGGTCTCCGAGCCCGCGACGATGCCGCCGAGGTCCGCGCCGGCGCCGGAGGAGAGGAGCGCGTAGGGACCCTGCTTCGCCTCCTCCCCGTGGAACTCCATCGAGCGCCGTTCCCCCTTGGGGCTCGCGGCGGCGACGTCCCACCGGAGGCCGCCCATCTTCATCTCGCCCTGCACCCCCTGGAGGGAGCGCGAGACGCGCGCGAACTCGCCGGGCCCGCCGTCGAGGCGGAAGTCCCCGAGCGTGGCGCCCCCCTGCGGGGCGTGGAGCGAGAGCGACACGCGGTCGAGGTCCTCGAGCTCGCGTGTCGAGCCGTCGGGCTCGAACGGAAGGCGCTGGTCGCTCAGCGTCGCCGCGACCTCCACGTCCCCCGCGACGCGCCCGCGCAGCGTGAGGTCCAGCGTCTGGTGGAGCGAGGCGTCGCGCCCGCGCCCGAGCTCGACCGCGAACGACTTGGCGCCGCTCACGACGAGCGCGTCGCCGCCCCGGTCGGCGGCTCCGGACGCGGTCGCGGCTTCTCCGACCGGGTCGGCGTCCTTCCGGAGCACGGTCGGGACGGGCCCGGCCTGCGCCGCGAGCGCGGCGAGCGGCGCGACCGCGCGGAGGGAGAGGAGGCTCGGCGCGCTCCGGACCGGATACTCGATCACGAGAGTATCCGGCGGCGCGTCGGGGCCGCCGGGATGGATCGTGGGGACGGGCGAGGCGAGCGACCGCGCCGCGACGAGCGCGGCGCCGGCCGCGATGGCGAACGCGGGGCGGGCGATCGCGCCCCTCACGGGCGTCCCCGCTCGATCGCGAAGATCTGCACCTCGCCGTTGTCCGGATCGGCGGCCGCGAGCCGGTCGCGCGGGCTCCAGGCGAGCGCCGCGGGTTTCCAGTGGCGCGACGGACCCCCGACCGCGCGCTCGAGCACGCGCGCGCCGTCGCTTCCGAAGACGAGGATCCGCTCGCCGCGCGCGTCGGCCGCGTAGACGTACCCCGAGCCGTCGCCAGCGAGCGCCGTGACCGCGGCGCCCGTCGAATCGAAGCGGGCCGTTCCGGCGAGGGCGCCGCTCGCGCGGTAGCGGTGGAGCGTGCCGGAGAGCCGGTCCGCGATCCAGGCCTCGCCGTTCGGCGTGGCCGCGGCCGCGCCGGGCGTCCCCACCGAGTCCTCCGGCGTGAGGAACCGCCCTGCACGATCGGGCGCGAGCGACGCGTCGAGTCGCACCAGGTCGCGCTCGCGCGGCGCGAGCAGCCAGAGCCGGCCGAAGGCGTCGAGGAGGAGCGAGGCCCGCGGGTCGCGCGCCTCCTCGGCGAGATCGGGAGCGAACGGGCGCGCGGCGAGGAGCGCGCCGTTCTTGTCGTAGGCGAGGATCGAGGCGCCGGCGCGATCGAGGACGAGGACGGAGCCGCGCGCGTCGACGACGACGTCGGCGGGCTCGGTGCTCGAGGATGGATCGTCCCCGCTCAGCGCGACCTCATGGATCAGCCCCCCGTCCACGCCCACTTTGACGAGCCGTCGCCGCGACGTGTCGAGGACGTAGAGCGCCCCCTCCGCGTCGAAGGCGAGGCGCGAGGGGTGCGCCACGCCCCACGACTCGAGGGTCGCGCGGTCGAGGATCGCCTCGGAGCGGAGCGCCGCGGGCGGGCTCGCG
>JBLMWD010000088.1:0-19167 GCA_050257045.1 Bacteroidota bacterium
CGCCGCCGCCCGCACCGCCGCGGCCGCCCATGCGCGTCGAGTCGCCGCGTCCAAAGCCCGCGCGCTCGGCTCCAGCCGTCCCACCGCCGGCCGCGCTGCCGGCGCCGCCCGGGCCACTGCCCTGAGCGAGACGAGCCTGGCGCTCCGCCGCGCGCGCGGCGATCTGCCTGTCGAGCTCCGCCTTCACCTTGTCCGGCTTCAGGCCGAGGAGCTCGGCCACGGCCGGCATCTCGCGCGCGCTTCGCACCGCGTCGACCGGCACCGCGGGGACGCCTTCGCGCTGGTCGATGAGCATCGAGACCTCGCCGTTCATGCCGGGGAGGAGGAGACCGTCTTCGTTCGAGATCGAGATGAGCACGGGGAACATCGTGACCGACTGCTGCTCGACCGACTGGGGCTCGATCTTCTCGACCGTCCCCTGGAACGTCCGGTTCGGGAAGGCGTCGACGGTGACGGTGGCCGCCTGGCCCGGCCGCACGTTCCCGACATCGGTCTCCGCCACGAGCGCGCGGATCCGGATCCGGCTCAGGTCGGCCATCTTGAGGAGCGTGGTGCCGCCGCTCGCCGTCGACGTAGCCGAGGCGATGACCATTCCGTTCGTGACGGGCTGTTCGAGGATGGTGCCGGAGATCGGAGCCCGCACGGTGGCGTCCTCGAGGCGCTGCCGGGCGAGATCGAGATCGGTCCGCGCCTTGACCACCTGCGACTGTGCGTTCGCATAGGCGAGCGTGGCCGTCTCGTGCTCCGGCGCGGTGATCACCGCCTGCGTGAAGAGGCCGTCCGCGCGCTTCTTTTGCGCGAGCGTGACCTGCGCGTTCGCCTGGGCGGCGCGCAGCGCGGCGGCCGTCTGGTCGTAGCTGTTCCGGACGTCGCGCGGGTCGACCTGGGCGAGCAGGTCGCCCTTCTTCACCACCGATCCGATCTGGACCGGCATCTTGACGATCTGGCCCGAGGCCTTCGACTTCACTTCGACGAGGTCGATCGGCTCCACGGCGCCGGTCGCCTCGACCGTGAGCGCGATGTTGCGGAGCGAGACCGGCTCGAACGGGATCTCCGCCGTCTTCGTGCCCTTGTGGGTGACCACGCGGGTCACGACGAGGAGGAGGAGCAGGACCGCCACGCCGGCGGCGATCGTCGCGGCAGGACTGAGGCGCACGCGTCCGACGCGAACGACGCGCTTCGCCGGCGGGGTAGGCCGCGGCTCAGGGGCCGCGGGCTCGCGGTTCGGCCCCATGGGACCGGGGCGATCGGGTTCCGGAATCGAGCGGCTCATGGTCTCCTCTAGAGATCTCTGCCGACCAGCGCTTCGAGCTGCGCTTTCGCCACGCGCTGGTCGTAGCGCGCCTGGATCAGATCGCGGCGCGCCTGGTTGAGCTGCGTCTCGGACGTCAACACGTCGAGCAAGGTCGATCCGCCGACGGCATAGCGCTGCTGCTGGACGCGGAGGTCCTCCTCGGCGGCCTCGACAGTGGCGAGCTGGGCCTGGACCTTCTGCTGAGCCACGTGATACGCGCCGAGCCACTGGACGATGCCCTGGCTCGCCGCGAGCCGGGCGTCGCGGAGGGTTGCCTCGGCGTTCTCCTGAGCGACAGCCGCGTTCACGTGCCGCTCCTCGCGCTGCAGCCGATCAAAGATCGGGAGCGAGAACGAGAGGCTGAGCGTGCCGGTGTACCGTAGGCTGTCCGGCAGCATGAAGGACTGCTCCGCGCCGGTTCCGCCCCGCGAGTAGCTCAGACTGGCCGCCGGCAGGTAGTCCGACCAACTCGATGTGTTGGCCGCACGAGCGGCGCGCAGCAGCGACTCGGACTGAGTTACGAGCGGGCCACGTCCGGCGAGGGTTGCGATATCCGCGTCGGCGAGCGCAAGCCCCTCGGCTGTGGTGTCAGCCGGCGCCGGGCCAGCGGTCACCGGCTCGGGCGAGCCGACCGCTCGTGTGAGGGAGGCATTCGCCGTCTCCAGCGAATTCTGTGCGTCGAGCACCGCGAGTTGAGCGTTTCGAACTTGGATCTCCGCACGCAGCGAATCGGAGCGCGTGGCCTGGCGGGCGCGCGCCAGCGCGACCGACGTACGGCGCTGCTGCTCCGCCTGATCCAGCTGGGCCGCCGCCGCGACCTGCGACTCGCGCGCCGCGAGCACGTTGAAGAACTGCTGCTTCGCTTCCAGCGTCGCGACGAACTGCTGGTTCACCAGCCCTGCGTCGGCGGCTGCGTCGCGCGCCCTGGCTTGGCGGATGTCGAAGAAACGCTGTCCCCCTCGAAACAGATCGACGGTCGCGGAGAGTCCCGTGTTGTAGGCCCACGGCGTCGTGATGAACTGACCTCCGACCAGACGGGTCCGTGCGGGCGATTGTCGCGTCGCGCCAGCGGTGAGGTTCAGATCGGGCAGGAACGCGGCATACGCCGACCGCACCGCGGCGTCGGTCGAGCGCTCCTGCCCGCGCGCCTGCACCACGGCGGGCGCGTTCTCACGCGCGAGGCGCACGGCTTCCTGGAGCGTGATCGGCCGCGGTTGCGCCGCCGCTCCGGCGGGTGCGGCGGCGAGCAGCAGGGGAATGAGCCAGCGAGAGATTCTCATGTCGCGGATCTCCTGTCGGTTCGTTCTGAGCCCTCGTCCTCGCGAACGGACGCGCGCGCTGTCGGCTCGTCGGCGACGATCTCGCCGTCGTGGAAGACGACGCGCCGCTCGGCGTGCCCCGCGATGTCCGCGTCGTGCGTCACCACGACGATCGTCTGACCGCCCTGGTGCAGCTCCTCGAAGAGGCGCATCACGTCGGCTCCGGTGCGGCTGTCGAGGTTTCCGGTCGGCTCGTCGGCCAGGATCAGCGCCGGGCGGTTCACCAGCGCGCGCGCGATGGCGACGCGCTGGCGCTGGCCGCCCGAGAGCTCGTTCGGCTTGTGGTGCATCCGGTCGGCGAGGCCGACGCCGTCGAGGGCATCGGCGGCGCGCCGGCGCCGCTCGGCCGAGGGAACGCCTCCGTACATGAGCGGAAGCTCCACGTTCCGGAGCGCGGACGCGCGCGCGAGCAGGTTGAACGTCTGGAAGACGAAACCGATCTCGCGATTCCGCACGCGGGCGAGCTCCTTGTCGGTCATCCCCGAGACGAGCTGGCCGCGCAGCCAGTACTGGCCGGCCGTCGGCGTGTCGAGGCAGCCGAGGAGATTCATCAGGGTCGACTTCCCGGAGCCGGACGGACCCATGATCGCGACATATTCGTTCGGGTCGATCGTGAGGGAGACGTCGCGCAAGGCGTGGACGACCTCTCCTCCGACGGGGAAGTCCCGCCGGAGCCCCTCGACGCGGATGACGGAGCCCGCGCCGTGGGCTCCGCCCTCGTTTCCGATCACGTGCAGATGGGTCACGAAGCTCTCCGGTAGACCAGCTTGAAATCGCGTCCCGCGAACCGCCCGCCGCCCCCCGAGCCGCCCTTCCGTTCGATCCGGACGTCGAGCTCCCGGCCATGTTCTTCGAGGCTGTACTTCTGGACCACGGTTCCGCCCCGCGGCCCCTCCATCTCCGCAACCAGCGTGCCGCCATCCCAGTGTCCGGTCAACCGGCGCACGTTGTCGTTGGGATTCGTGGCGCTCGCGTCCGGCGTCGCATCCGGGGTGCGGATCTCCTGGAACACGGCTCCCGTGGAGTCGGTGAAGGTGACGACGCCGCTCTGCACCGTCACGTGAAGGAAATTGGGTAACCTGCGTCCGAATCGGCCCTGGCGGCCTTCAGGACCGCCCCGTCCCTGGTCGTTGCCGCCGCCCGTTCGGAGCCCCTCGCCACCCAAGTTCGCACCACCGTCCCGACCCCCCATGCGACCGCCCCTGCCGCCGCCTCCGCCGCCCCGGCGGAAGCCGCCCGGGCCGCCGGGCCCGCCCGGCAGGTCGCTCTTCGAGAGATCGAGCTGCCAGGACCCGCTCAGGTCCACGGGGGACGGTTTCGCGGCCATGGACGGCGTGAAGCCGAACGCCGCCGCGGCCAGGATCGCCGCCCCGGCCAGTCCGAGTCTTGTTCGTCGAGACATCTGGCTCCTCCGTGCTCTTCGTTGTAGATCTTGCTCCGGCGCTTCCCGCGTGGAGCGCCGCGGCGCGGGCCGCCCTCGCGTTTCATGAAGAAGGTACCGGCCAGATGTGGCAGAGATTTGACGTCGGGCTGGCAAATTGGGACAGGAATTGAGGCTTGGCGAGGGAACAGGGGCTTGCCGAGGGCCTCCCGAAGAGGCCACCGACTCGCCACGACCGCGCCACAATTCTGCCACGCGCCGCCGGGTAGAATGAGGCGGCGCCCGGGAGGTGCGCGCCATGAGCCAGAAGATCCTGGTGGTCGAGGACGATTCGAGGATCGCGAGCCTCATCGTGAAGAACCTCGAAGCCGCGGGGTACGAGTGCCACACGTCCGCGGACGGCGGACGCGCGGTCGCGGACTTCGCGCGCCTGAAGCCCGCTCTGGTGGTGCTCGACCTGGGCCTCGCCGGCCTCGACGGGCTCGAGGTGGCCCGCCACATCCGCAGGGAGAGCGACACTCCGATCCTGATGGTGACGGCGCGGTCGGGGGAGAGTGACAAGCTCCTCGGCTTCGAAATCGGCGCCGACGACTACGTGACGAAGCCGTTCAGCACGGCGGAGCTGGTCGCGCGGGTGCGCGTCCTGCTGCGCCGCTCCACCGGCGCGGTCGGCGAGCGGCTTCTCGAGATCGGCGGTCTGAAGATCGACCCGGCGCGGCGGAGCGTGGAGCGGGACGGCGAAGCGGTGCCGCTCACGACGCTGGAGTTCGACCTCCTCTACCTCATGGCCTCCCGCCCCGGACGCGTCTTCAGCCGAGAGGCGCTGATGGAGCAGGTCTGGGGGACCGATCGCGTGGTGGACGACCGGTCGATCGACAGCCTGGTGAGCCGCCTCCGGCGGAAGCTCGAGAAGGACCCGTCCAATCCGCTCTATCTCCAGACTGTCTGGGGTGCCGGCTACCGCATCGCGGAGCCCGTGTCGTGAACGCCGCGCCCAAGGCGGACACGGACCCGCGGGCGGGTTCGGCCGGCCCTCCGGCGGGTCCGGAGCCCGCGCGCCGGCGGAGCCTCTTCTGGACCATCGCGGGGATGTTCTTCCTCACGACGGTGGCCGGCTCGCTCCTGCAAGTCTTCATCGCGGTCGCCGTGCTCCGGCCCCTCGAGTCGCGCGAGGCGCGCTCCCGGGCCGAGCTCGGCGCGACGAGCGCGGCCTCGGAGATCGCGGCCCTGCCCGATCCGATCACCGACGCGAGCGTGCACACCATCCTCGATCGCGCGCGCGACCGGATGGGCTTTCGCGGGAGCTCCATCGTCTTCCACGGCGTGAATGGGATGTTCACGTCCGAGCCGCCGGCACCGGCTCGCCTGCGGCCCGCGCTCGGCGGGCCGGCCGCGCCCGCGCGACCGGGCGATTCGACGAGAGCCGATCGCGACCGTATCGATCCCTCCCGATTCGAGATCCTCGCCACGCGACCGGTGCGCCGCGGCGCCACGCCGCTCGGAACCGTGGAGGTGCGCCGCTGGCGCCCGCGTTCGGGATGGGGAACCTGGGAGACGCGCACCGCGCTCCTCTTCGTGCCGTTCGCGGTGCTCGCCTCCGCGCTCGCCGGCCTCGTGATCGTGCGACTGCTCGTGCGGAGGCTCCGCTCCATCGAGGTCCTCGCCTCGCGCGTCGCCGAGGGAGACCTCTCGGTGCGGATCCAGGACCGGAGCGGGGACGAGATCGGCCGACTCTCGGGACAGCTCGACCGCATGACCGAGCGGATCGCGGAAGCGCGCGCGAGCCTCGAACGGAACGAGCGCCAGCGCCGCCAGCTCTTCGCCGACATCACGCACGAGCTCGCGACACCGCTGACCTCGATCCGCGGCTTCGCGGAGACCCTCCTCGACCCGCAGGTGGCCGTCTCCACGGACGAGCGATCCCGCTATCTGCGCGGGCTGCTCGACGAGGCGGCGCGCCTCGACCGCCTGATCAGCGACCTCTTCGATCTCGCGCGCCTCGAGGCGGGCGCCTCGTCACTCCACAAGGAGCGGCTCGACTGGGCGGCGCTCTGCCGGAACACGGTCGACCGGTTCGGGAAGCGGTTCGACGACGCTGGCCTCCGGCTCACGTGGCGCGAGCCCTCGCATCCGGCGTGGATCGAGGCCGACGGCCGGCGCATGGAGCAGGTGCTCGAGAACCTGCTCAACAACGCGCTCCGCTACGTGCCGCGCGAGGGAGGCGTCGAGGTCTCGGTGAAATCCGTGGGCCCCGGAGGACGCCACACGCTGCGCGTCGCCGATGACGGTCCTGGGATCCCCGCGCGTGAGATGGGACAGGTCTTCGAGCGCTTCTACCGCGCGGAAGGCGCGGCCGGCACCGGCGCCGCGTCGGACGGAAAGGGATCGGGGCTGGGTCTTGCGATCGTGAAGGAGATCGTGGGGCGGCACGGCGGGGCGGTTCGTGCGGAAGCGAATGAGCCGCGGGGGTTGGCGATCGTCGTCGAGATGCCCGCGGTCGCGTGACCATCCGCGTCACGCGACCGCGACCACTACCGCACCAAGTGCCTAATGCGCGCCACTCTCCGGCCCGGCCGTCGCCGACGGCGCCGGCGCCGGTGGCGCCGCTCCTCCCTCCGCCAGCCACTGATCGAACGCCTTGAAGTCGTAGTCGCGCCCGAGGAACGCCTTGACCGACTCCCGCGCGGGCCGGCTCCCGCCGGGGCGTAGGACCTCGTCGCGGTAGCGCTTCGCGATGGCGGTGTCGAGGAGGTTCGACTTGTCGAACTTGCTGAAGAGATCCTTTGCGATCACGAGCGACCACTCGTACGTGTAGTAGACGGCCGAATAGCCGTCGAGGTGTCCGAACGAGCACTGCATGTGCGTCCCCGGCATCGAGGGAACCGGCGTGTAGCGCGGCTCCGCCGCGGCGACGATCGCGTCGGTGTTCACCTCGGACGCGGGCCGGTTGTAGAGGTTGAGCGAGATCGCCGAGAAGAAGGTCTGGGTCGCGTACGACATGGCGCGTCCGAACGAATCGGCGCGGCGCATCTTCTCGACCAGGTCGGCCGGGATCGGCGCGCCGGTCTGGTAGTGCTTGGCGAACGTCTGGAGCACCTTCACGTCGTGCGGCCACTCCTCGAGGAGCTGCGAGGGCGCCTCGACGAAGTCGCGCTCCGTCGCGGTCCCGGAGACCGGCTCCCACTGTCCCTGCCCGCCGAAGATCCCGTGGAGCAGGTGTCCGAACTCGTGGAAGAAGGTCTCGACGTCGGACATCTCCATGAGCCCCGGATCGTCCGGCTTTCCGCCGGCGAAATTGCAGACGAGCGCCGCCTCGGGCACCTGGATGCCGGCCACGCCCTGGCGGATCCCGAATTTGGCCGCGTGGTTGTACTTCCCGGGCCGCGGATGGAGGTCGAAGAAGAAGCGGCCGAGGAGCTTCGATCCCTCGTAGACCTCGTACGCCTCGACCGACGGATCCCAGACCGGGACGTTCACCTTCTTGTACGTGACCCCGAACATCTTCGACGTCACGTCGAGTACCCCCTTCTCCACGTTGGCGAACGCGAAGTAGGGACGGAGCGCCTGCGGGTCGAAATCGTAGTCGCGCTTCCGGATCAGCCGGCCGTAGTAGGAGACCTCCCACCGGTTCACCGCGGTCGCGGAGGGATCGTCCTCCTGCTTGCGCCTCAGGTAGGAGGCGTACTCCTCGCTCGCGCGCTTCATCGTGAGGTCGTTCAGCCGCTGGATGAAGTTCGAGGCGTTCGTCGCGTTCTCGATCATCTTGTTCTCGGTGATGTACTCGGCCCAGTTTGGATAGCCGAGGAGCCGGGCGAGCTGGTACCGCTTCGAGATGAGCGAGTCGAGCACGGCCATGTTGGCCGGATAGCCGCGGTTCTGGTCCTCGAGCATGAGACGGCGGCGCACCTCCGAGCTCTTCGCGTAGCGGATGACGGGGAAGAGGTCGGGGTACTCGATCGTGATCTTGATCTTCCCGTCGGGCCCGGGCTTGTGCGACTGGATGAAATCCTCGGGCAGACCGGCGAGGTCGGCGGTGGAGTCGAGGAGGATGGAGCGCGAGTCGTCGCGGATGTTCTTCTCGAACGCCTGTCCGATCTCGGTGAGCTGCTGGAGGAGATCGGTGATCTGCTTGCGGGTCGCCTCGTCCTTGTCGACGCCGGACCGGCGGAAGTCTTGAAGTGTGCGCTCGACGAAGTAGCGCGTCGGCTTGTCGGCCTTCGACACGTCGACGGCCCGGAGCGCGTCGTAGACGCCGCGGTTCAGGCTCACGTCGTCGAGGAACTTGGCCGACACGCGCGTCTGGTTCTCGGCCTCCGCGCGGAAGAGCGAGTCGGGGTGGACCGACTCCATGAGATTGGCCGCGTACGCGACGTTCTCCGCGTGCGCCATCAGCTCGTTGTAGGGGGCCAGCGTGTTCGCGATCGTGTGCTTCCCCTTCACGGCGAGCAGCCGGTCGAGCGCCGTCTGGGCCTGCTTCAACTCCGCCTCGGCCGACGCCTTGTAGGAGGCAGCCGTCGGCCGGTCGCTGTAGAAGAAGGGGGGGGCGGCGGACTTCCTGGCCGCGGCCGGAGCCGGCGCGAGCGCGGGCAGGAGCGCCGCGAGCGCGAACGCCCGGACGAGCGCGGCCCTCGTGGGGCGCCGGCGAAGCGTGGATCGGAGCATGAGACCTCCTCGGGTCGATCGGGTCATCGGGTCTTTTCTGGGGTGGATCGGCGTACGGCGGGGCCCAGCCCGCCCGTCGTTATACCCTAGTACAGACAGTCGGCGCTCCCGGTTCGTTGCAATCGACGCTCTCCGTGCGATTACCGACGCTTGCCGGCGGTCGCCGGCCGCCCCGTCCCGGACCGCTCCGGCGTCTTCTCGTCCTTTTGGGAGCCGTTCGCCCCCTCGCCCATCATCTCGTGCCGTGCAAACCAGACGCCCGGGATCATCGGCAGCCAGAGGGTGGCCCCGCGGAGGAGGAGCGTGCCGGTGAGGGCGACCTCCAGGGGGACGCCGAGATAGCGCATCGCCGCGACCGAGCCCGCCTCGAAGGAGCCGACGCCGCCCGGGAGGAGGCTCAGGGTGGCCGCGATCGAGGCGAGGACGAAGCTCGTGTAGAGGACCAGGAAGGGGGCGGGATGCCCGATGGCGCGGAGCAGGACGTCGAGTGTCAAGGCGTCGAGGAGGACGATCGAGAACTGGAGCGCGATCGACTCGATGAAGAGCATCGGATGGCGCAGCGTGGAGGAGGGCGCCTCCTTCATCGCGTGGATCATCTTCTCGAGACCCGGGATCCTGGAGAGCCGCGGATGTGCGCGCCGGCCGCCATAGACCACCCAGAGGATCAAGATCGGCATCGCGGTCGCGTAGACCGCGAACAGCGTGAGGAGGATGAGGATCGCGCGCGAAATGCCGTGCCGGAGCCAGAGCACGGCGAGCGCGCCGGCCACGGCGAGGGCGTAGGCGCCGTAGAACGCGAGGAGGTTCACGACGACCGCCGCCGTCGCGACGCCGCGCTCCACGCCGCGCCGCTGGAGCGCGCGCACGACGAGCACCGTGCCGCCGAGGCCGCCGGAAGGGACGACCTGGTCGACGAAGAGCTTCGCGAGGCCGAGCGGTACGAGGCCGAACAGGTTCCGGCTCACCCCCGACGCCTTGATGCCGCGCTGGAGGGTGGCCGCCGCCGCGACGTAGGTGCCGAGCTGGAGGATCAGGGCGGCCAGGAGCCAGGACGGCTCGGCCCGCTGGAGGATCTCGGTGAAGCGCTGCCACTCCACCTTCCGGAGGGCGAAGACGGCGAGGCCCGCGAGAACGATCGTCCCGGGGAGCCAGCGGAGCAGCGCGGTCGTGCGGCGGCCGGACATGGGGGGCGATCCTACCATGGACAGCCGGTCGCGCCCGGTGTATACCGGTCGCCATGGTTCGCCTGCTGCCCACGTCGCCCAAGTTCTTCGAGCTATTCGAGAGCCAGTCCGCCAAGGTGCTCGAGGGAGCCCGCGCCCTGAAAGAGCTGGCCGAGAACTTCGATCACGTGGACGAGAAGGCCCACCGGATCAAGGAGCTCGAGAGCGAGGGGGACTCGATCACCCACCACCTCATCGACGGCCTGAACCGCACCTTCATCACCCCCTTCGACCGGGAGGACATCCACGCCCTCGCGAGCGCCCTCGACGACGTCCTCGACGACATCGAGGGGGTGTCGAGCCGGTTCGCGCTCTTCCGCATGAAGGAGCTCACCCCCGAGACGCGCGAGCTGATCCGCATCATCGAGAGGGCCTGCGTCGCGATCCACGAGGCGGTGAAGTGCCTGCGCGACCGGAAGCGGGTCATGCCGAACCTCGTCGAGATCAACCAGCTCGAGAACGAGGCGGACATGATCTCGCGCGACATGACGGCCAAGCTCTTCGAGACCGCGGCCGACTTCCGCGAGCTGATCAAGTGGAAGGAGCTGTACGGGCGCCTCGAGGCCACCACGGACGATTGCGAGGACGTGGCCAACATCATCGAAGGCATCTTCGTGAAGAACACCTGAACGGACCGTGAGCGCCCCGTTCGGTTTGGAATCGCTGTCTACCTACGCGCTCCTCATCATCGTCCTCGCGCTGATCTTCGATTTTCTGAACGGATTCCACGACGCCGCCAACTCGATCGCCACCGTCGTCTCCACCCGCGTCCTGACGCCGGGCATCGCCGTGCTGTGGGCGGCGTTCTTCAACTTCGTCGCGGTCTTCGTGCTCGGAGAGGCCGTGGCGAAGACGGTGGGGAAGGGGATCGTGACGCCGGAATCGGTGAACAACCACGTGCTCCTTTCCGCGCTCGTGGGAGCGATCGTCTGGAACCTGCTCACCTGGTGGCTGGGGCTTCCGACCTCGTCCTCGCACGCGCTGATCGGCGGCCTCGTCGGCGCGGCGCTCTGCTTCGGCGGCTGGCGCGCGGTGGTGGTCTCCGGCGTGACGAAGACCGTGATCTTCATCTTCCTGGCGCCGCTCATCGGGCTCCTCCTCGGCCTCTTCAACATGACCGCCATGTCGTGGCTCTTTCGACGAAGTGCGCCCGCGCGCGTCGACCGGCTGTTCCGGCGGCTCCAGTTCGTCTCGGCCGCGGCCTACTCGCTCGGGCACGGCGGGAACGACGCGCAGAAGACGATGGGCGTGATCGCGCTCCTCCTCTTCACGACGGGGGTCACGAACCACTTCTACATCCCGAACTGGGTGGTGATCGTCTGCGGACTCGCGATCGCGCTCGGGACGCTCTCGGGGGGATGGCGCATCGTCCACACGCTCGGGGCGCGGGTGACGAAGCTCCATCCCTTCGGAGGCTTCTGCGCGGAGTCGGCGGGCGCGATCAGCCTCTTCCTCGCAACCCACCTCGGCATCCCGGTCAGCACGACGCACACGATCACGGGCGCGATCGTCGGCGTCGGCTCGACGCGGCGACTCTCGGCCGTCCGCTGGGGGGTCGCGGGGCAGATCGTCTGGGCCTGGGTGCTCACGATCCCCGCGGCGGCCGCCGTGGCGGCGATCACGTACTTCGTGACGTCCCACCTCCGGCCCTAGCTCCGCCCGGCCGTGCCATCGCCCGCGCCTCCCGCTCCTGTTCCCGCCCGCGACCGCTGGATCCTCTACGCCTCGGCCTTCCTGCGCGCGCTCGCGACGGGGATGATCGGGGTGCTCGTCGGGATCTACCTCGCGCGGATGGGATTCGACCCGGCGGGGATCGGCGCCGTCGTGACCGCGGGGCTCTCGGGCGCCGCCGTCGCGGCGCTCGTCGTCACGACGCGCGGCGACCGCTTCGGGAGGAAGCGCACCCTCCTCTTCCTCGCCGCCCTCGGCGCGGTCGGGGGGGGGCTCGTCGCGATCGCGTCGCGCCCGCTCGTGATCGGGGCCGCCGCCTTCTTCGGCATGCTGAACGGCATGGGGCGCGACCGCGGCGCCTCGATGATCCTCGACCAGGCCATCCTTCCCGCGACGGCGCCGCCCGAGCGGCGGACCGCGGTCTTCGCATGGTACAACGTGCTCCAGGACGCCGGGCATGCGCTCGGCGCGCTCGCGGCGGGACTCCCGGCGCTCCTGCGCGCGGGCTCGATGCCCGAGGAGACGTCGCTGCGCGCGGCGGTCGGCGCCTACGCCCTCCTCCTCGCGCTCACGGCCCTCCTCTACGCGCGCCTCGGCCGCGAGGTGGAGGCGGAGCCCGAGGCGGCGCGCGCCCGCCTCTCGCCCGCCACAAGGAAGGTCGTCGCGCGCATTTCCGCCCTCTTCGCGCTGGACGGGCTGGGCGGCGGGTTCCTCACGAGCGCGCTCCTCTCCTACTTCTTCTACGCGCGCTTCGGCATCCGGGAGCAGGGGATCGGCGCGCTCTTCTTCGCGGCCCGCCTCCTGAACGCGGCCTCCCACGTGGGCGCCGCCTGGCTCGCGCGGCGCATCGGCCTCGTGAACACGATGGTCTTCACCCACATCCCCTCGAGCATCCTCCTCCTCACGGTCCCGTTCGCGCCGACCTTCCCGATCGCGGCGGCCCTGTTCCTCCTGCGGGAGGGGCTCGTGGAGATGGACGTGCCGACGCGGCAGTCGTACGTGATGGCGGTCGTGAAGCCCGAGGAGCGGACCCCGGCGTCGGGAGTGACGCACCTGGTCCGGCTCGGAGCGTGGGCGGTGGCACCCGCCTTCGCGGGGCTCTTCATGCGCGGCGGATCGCTCGGCGCGCCGCTCATGATCGGGGCGGGGATGAAGATCCTCTACGACATCCTGCTCTACCGCGCCTTCCGGCACGTGCGTCCGCCCGAGGAAGAGCGGGCTCCGGGCTAGACGTTCGCGGCAGCGGCCGGCGCGGGCGCCGGGTCGCGCGCGTTACGCGGGCGGCCGCACCACGAGCACGCTGCAGGGGGCGTGCGACACGATGTGCGAGGCGACGCTCCCGAGGAGGAGCTTCGCCACCCCCGAGCGTCCGTGCGATCCCACCACGACCAGGTCGGCCTTGTCGCGGCGCGCCTCCTCCACGATCGTGTGCCGCGGATCTCCGGCGAGCGGGCGGGGCGTCGCGCGGAGCTTCGCTGCCTGGAGCGACGCTGCCGCCTTCTCGGCCGTCTCCCGGTGATAGCGCTCCTGCTGCCGGTTCAGCTCCACGATCGCGTCGGCCGCGACGGCTTCACCTGGGCCGATCCAGATCGGCGGACAGGCGGAGATCACGACGAACTCGGTGTCGGACGGCCATGCGGCGCGCTTCACGTAATCGACGGCCGCGCGCGAGAACGGCGAATCGTCCACGGCGATGAGCACTTTCATCACATCCTCCTCACGCGAGATGCGGCATCCGCGGCGGCTCTGGGGCGAACGTACCTTTTCCGCGCCCCGGCCGAAAGGGGTACCTTGATCCGTGCGCGGGGCGGCCCGGACGGCCGCGCCGCGCGAGCCGGGAGGCGGAATGTTCCGTGACCGGGAAGAAGCGGCGGGGCTCCTCGCCGCGAAGCTCGCCCGCTACCGGGGAGCCCATCCGCTCGTGCTCGGGATCCCGCGCGGCGCCGTGGTGATGGCGGCGATCATCGCGGCGGAGCTCGATGGAGACCTCGACGTGGCCCTCGTCCGGAAGCTCGGCGCTCCGGGACAGCCGGAGCTCGCCGTCGGCGCCGTCGACGAGACGGGGCGCGTGACGCTGGACGGCGCGGCCGCGGACCTCGGAGTGGACGCCGGCTATCTCGAGCGCGAGCGCCGGCGCCAGACCGCGGCGCTCCAGGAGCGCCGCGCGCGCTACACCCCCGCCCGCGCCCCCGTGGATCCCGCCGGACGGACCGTCATCGTGGTGGACGACGGTATCGCGACGGGAGCGACGCTCGCCGCCGCGCTCCGGCTCGTGCGCGCGCAGGAGCCGGCGCGGCTCGTGGCCGCGGCCGCCGTCGCGCCGCCGCAGGCGGTGCGGCGACTCCGGTGCTTTGCCGACGATGTCGTCGTGCTCGCCTGTCCGGAAACCTTCATCGCGGTGGGGACCTTCTTCGACGACTTCCGCCAGGTGGAGGACGCGGAGGTCATCGACCTCCTCGAGCGATTCGGGAAGAGGCGCGGAGCGGGGAAGGGCTGAGCGCGGAGGGGGTGAAGCGGGGCAGCCGCGAGGGCTACCCCTTCTTCACGAACTGCAGCGCCGCCGAGTTCATGCAGTAGCGGAGTCCGGTCGGCTTGGGGCCGTCGTCGAACACGTGCCCGAGATGAGCGCCGCAGCGCGCGCACTTCACCTCGTCGCGGGGAATCCCGAGCGTCATGTCGGTGCCGACCGCGATGTTCTCCGGCGCGATCGGCTTCCAGAACGAGGGCCAGCCGGTCCCCGAATCGAACTTGGTGTCGGATGTGAAGAGGTCGTTCCCGCACGCGACACAGCGGTAGATCCCTTTCTCGTGGTTGTTCCAGTAGGCGTTGTGGAAGGCGAGCTCCGTTCCCGCCTCACGCGTGACGCGGTACTGCTCGGGGGTGAGCTGCTTCTTCCACTCGGCGTCCGTCTTGACCACCTTCCCGGTCATGATGAAGCCTCCCTTCGCGGCGGAGTAGACCCGGAACCCCGGAGCCGCCGCCGAAGCGGCGGCGACGAGAACGCCCGTCGCGATACCCAGTATCCACACTCGGATCTGCATTCGGCGCTCCTCCTTTCGCCCCCAATACGGCCCTGATCGCCTCCGGTGACGCTCCGGTCGAGGCCGAAACTGCCTCCGTGAACCTTAGATGATTGCGAGAGCATCTCACGTGCGGTAGATTCCCGCCCAGCGCGGCGCCCGCGCACGAAAGGAGAACGCAGGCTTTACGATGACCCTCGCCGCCCGCCGTCCGGCCCTGCTCGCTCTCGAAGACGGCATTGTATTTCGTGGCAACAGCTTCGGCCGGTGCGGTGAGACTTCAGGCGAAGTAGTCTTCAATACGGCTCTCTGCGGCTACCAGGAAGTCCTCACCGATCCCTCCTATCGCGGGCAGATCGTCACGATGACCTACCCGCACATCGGAAATTATGGCATCAACCGCGAAGACGTCGAATCAGGGAGTCCCCAGGTCGCGGGATTCGTGGTGCGCGAGATCTCGACGTCGGCCAGCTCGTGGCGCTCGTCGGGGGAGCTGAACGATTATCTCGTGGACGCCGGGATCGTCGGCATCGCCGAGATCGACACGCGGAAGCTCACGCGCCACATCCGGAGCCGCGGCGCCTGCCGCGGCGTGATCTCCGCGCTCGACCTCGATCCCGAGTCGCTCGTGCGGAAGGCGCGCGGCACCGCCTCGATGATCGGCGCCGACCTGGCGCGCGAGGTCACCTGCGACGCGGCGTACCGCTACGGGGAGCCCTCCGCCGGTCGCGAGCTGCGAAGCGTAGGAGCGACCGGGGCTGCGGCGGACGTCGCCCCGTTCCGCGTCGTCGCCTACGACCTCGGCATGAAGCGCAACATCCTGCGCCTCCTCGCGGAGGCGGGGTGCGCGGTGACGGTGGTGCCCGCCACCACCTCCGCCGCCGCAGCGCTCGCCCTCGATCCGGAGGGGATCTTCCTCTCGAACGGACCCGGCGATCCCGAGGCGTGCGGCTACGCCGTGGAGGCCGCGCGCGGGCTCATGGCGTCGGGCCGCCCCGTCTTCGGCATCTGCCTCGGCCACCAGATCCTCGGCCTCGCCTGCGGCGGGAAGACGTTCAAGCTGAAGTACGGGCACCGCGGCGGGAACCACCCCGTGCGGAACGTCGCCACCGGCCAGGTCGAGATCACCGCGCAGAACCACGGCTTCGCCGTCGACTTCGACCTCTTCGAGGATCCGCGCTTCGTCCTCACCCACGTGAACCTGAACGACGGGACGGTCGAGGGGTTCCGGCACCGCGACCTGCCCGTCTTCTCGGTCCAGTACCATCCCGAGGCCAGCCCCGGGCCGCACGACAGCCATTATCTCTTTCGCGAATTCATCGCGCGCATGACCGAACGGCGCGGCGCGCGCGCCGCGTCGGCGAACGGGATCCGCTCCTAGTGCCGCGCGACGCCTCGATCGGGTCGGTCCTCGTGATCGGCTCCGGTCCCATCGTGATCGGGCAGGCGTGCGAGTTCGACTACTCCGGCACGCAGGCGGTGAAGGCGCTCCGCTCCGAGGGGATCCGCGTCTCGCTGGTGAACTCGAATCCGGCGACGATCATGACCGACCCCGAGTACGCCGACCGGACCTACGTCGAGCCGCTCACGCCCGAGGTGCTCGAGTCGATCCTCGAGCGGGAGCGTCCCGACGCGGTCCTCCCGACGGTGGGCGGGCAGACCGCGCTGAACCTCGCGGTCACCCTCTCCGAGCGGGGCGTCTTCGACCGCCTCGGCATCCGGCTGATCGGCGCGAGCCGCCGCGCGGTCGAGGTGGGCGAGGACCGCCGGCTGTTCAAGGAGGCGATGGCGCGGATCGGGCTCGACGTGCCGCGGAGCCGCTTCGCGCGCACGCTCGACGAGGCGCGCGAAGCCCTCAAGGTGACGGGGCTCCCGGCCGTGATCCGCCCGTCGTTCACGCTCGGCGGCACGGGAGGCGGGATCGCCTACAACGAGGAGGAGTTCGACGACGTCGCCTCCCGCGGGCTCGACCTCTCGCCGGTCCACGAGATCCTGATCGAGGAGTCGGTCATCGGGTGGAAGGAGTACGAGCTCGAGGTGATGCGCGACCGCGCGGACAACTTCGTCGTCGTCTGCTCGATCGAGAACTTCGACCCGATGGGGATCCACACCGGCGACTCGGTCACCGTGGCCCCGGCGCAGACCCTGACCGACCGCGAGTACCAGGCGATGCGCGACGCCGCGCGCGCCATCATCCGCGAGGTCGGCGTGGAGACCGGCGGGTCGAACATCCAGTTCGCCGTCGACCCCGACTCCGGACGCCTCGTCGTGATCGAGATGAACCCGCGCGTCTCGCGCTCCTCGGCGCTCGCGAGCAAGGCGACCGGGTTCCCGATCGCGAAGATCGCGGCGCTCCTCGCGATCGGCTATCGCCTCGACGAGATCCGGAACGACATCACGCGCGTCACCCCGGCCTCCTTCGAGCCGGTGCTCGACTACGTCGTGGTGAAGATCCCGCGCTGGGCGTTCGAGAAGTTCCGGGACGCGAGCCCCCGCCTGGGGACGCAGATGAAGTCGGTGGGCGAGGTGATGGCGATCGGCCGGACCTTCAAGGAGGCGCTCCAGAAGGGGCTCCGCGGGCTCGAGACCGGAAACGGCGGATTCGGCGGCCGCGACCTCGACGACTCGCGGATCCGCGAGAAGCTCCTCACCCCCGATCCCGACCGGATCCTCTACGTGAAGCGCGCGCTCGAGCGGGGGTGGACCCACGAGGAAGTCCACCGGATGACGGGGATCGACACCTGGTTCCTCGATCAGATCCAGCAGATCGCGGATCTCAAGGAGTCGCTCGCCGGACCGCTGGAGGCCGGCGCGCTCCGCGAGGCCAAGCGGATGGGCTTTTCGGACGGCCGGCTCGCCGCCCTGTCCGGGTCCACCGAGGCCGAAGTGCGCGCGCTGCGCGAAGCGCACGGAATCCGCCCCGTCTACAAGCGCGTCGATACCTGCGCGGCCGAGTTCGAGTCGCACACCCCCTACCTCTACTCCACCTACGAGGAGGAGTGCGAGGCCGCGCCGACCGACCGCCGCAAGGTGCTGATCCTCGGTTCGGGTCCCAACCGGATCGGGCAGGGGATCGAGTTCGACTACTGCTGCTGCCACGGCTCCTTCGCCTTCCGCGAGGAGGGATTCGAGACGATCATGGTGAACTGCAATCCCGAGACCGTCTCGACCGACTACGACACGTCGGACCGCCTCTACTTCGAGCCGCTCACGTTCGAGGACGTGATGAACGTCGTGGAGCGCGAGCGCCCCGAGGGGGTGGTGATCCAGTTCGGGGGACAGACGCCGCTCAGCCTGGCGCTCCCGCTCCATCGCGCGGGGGTGGCGATCCTCGGCACGAGCCCCGACGCGATCGACCTCGCCGAGGACCGCCGACGGTTCAGCGTGCTCCTCGACGAGCTCGGGCTCCCGCAGCCCGAGAGCGGCACGGCCACGTCCCTCGAGGAAGCGAAGGAGGTCGCGGAGCGGATCGGCTACCCGGTCCTGGTCCGCCCCTCGTACGTCCTCGGCGGTCGCGCCATGGCGATCGTCTACGACGCCACGCACCTCGAGCAGTACGTCCGGGAGGCGGTGCGGACCTCGCCCGAGCACCCGATCCTGATCGACCGCTTCCTCGAGCACGCGCAGGAGCTCGACGTCGACGCGGTCGCGGACGGGGAGCGCGTGGTGATCGGCGGGATCCTCCAGCACATCGAGGAGGCCGGGATCCACAGCGGCGACTCCTGCGCCGTGCTCCCGACGTTCGACGTGCCCGAGCGCCACCTCGCCACGATCCGCGACGCGACGCGCCGCCTGGGGCTCCGGCTCGGCGTCCGCGGGCTCATGAACGTGCAGTTCGCGATCCAGAGGGAGACGGTCTACGTGCTGGAGGTGAATCCGCGCGCCTCGCGCACGGTGCCCTTCATCAGCAAGGCGACCGGCGTCCCGCTCGCGAAGGTCGCGGCGAAGGTCATGGCCGGCCGCACGCTCGCCGAGCAGGGGATCGTGCGCGACCTCGAGGTCGACCGCTTCTTCATCAAGGCGCCGGTCTTCCCGTTCCTGAAATTCCCGGGCGCCGACATCCTTCTCGGGCCCGAGATGAAGTCGACCGGCGAGGTGATGGGGATCTCGGAGAATTTCGGAATCGCCTTCGCGAAGGCGCTCGCCGGCGCGGGGGCGGAGATCCCCACGTCGGGGACCGCGTTCGTGAGCGTGAACGACCACGACAAGGAGGCCGTCCTCCCGATCGCGCGGGGTCTCCATGACATGGGCTTCTCGATGATCGCGACCCGGGGTACCGCGGCCTTCCTGGAGGCGCACGGCGTTCCCTGCGAGATGATCTACAAGGTGAACGAGGGCCGCCCCCACGTCGTCGACCGGATCAAGAGCCGCGGGATCGACCTGATCGTGAACACGCCCCTGGGCGAGGCCTCCTTCTACGACGACGGCGCGATCCGGAAGAACGCGATCCTCTACGGCGTTCTCTGCCTCACGACGATCACGGCGGCGGCCGCCACGGTCGAGGCGATCCGCGCGCTGCGCGAGCGGGGCGCATCCGAGGTGGTGAGCCTGCAGGAGATCCACGGCGCCTCGCCGGACTCCGTTCCCGCGGAACAGG
>JBLMWD010000089.1:0-8476 GCA_050257045.1 Bacteroidota bacterium
GGGCGCGCGGCGGCTGACGTGGCGCGCGGCCGTCCCTTCCGCCGCACGCGGCAGCGGCTCGAGCTCCTCCTCCTGCGCGCAGCCGGCGCGGCGGTCCGCGGGATGCCCTTCGAGCGGGCGAGCGACTTCGGCGCCGGCGTGGGCTCCCTCGCGGCGCGGCTCTTCCGCCGCCGCTTCCGCATCGCCGCGGAGAACATCCGCCGCTCGCTCGGCGATTCCCCCGGCGGCTCGACCCCCGAAGCCCTCGCGCGCGCGGCGTTCGTACAGCTCGGGCGCTCCTTCTTCGAATTCCTGGCGCTCCCGGCGCATCCGCCCGAGGCGATCCTCGCGCGCATCGAGTGGATCGGGTGGGAGCCGATCCTCGCGCGGGCGCGCGAGGGGAAGGGAGCGGTGATGGTGACCGCGCACTACGGGAACTGGGAGCTCCTGGGCGCGGCGGTCGGCTTGCGGGTCGGAGGAAAGGTGAAGTACCTGCTGCCGGAGCAGACCAACAGCGGCGCCGACCGCTACCTGAACGACGTGCGTCGGGAGCTCGCGGTGGAGCCGCTCACGATCGGCTACGGGATGCGGAGCGGGCTCCGGGCGCTGCGCGAGGGCGCCTTCCTCGGCATGCTCCCCGACCAGGACGCGCGGCGCGCGGGGATCCACGTCCCCTTCTTCGGGCGCCCCGCCTCCACGCACACCGGTCCCGCGCGCCTCGCGGCGCGCACGGGATCGCCGATCGGGATCGGGATGATCGAGCGGACGGGGCGCGGCCGCTTCCGCGCGCGACTCCGGCGCGTCCTCGAGCCCGACCCGCGCGCGGACGAGGCGGCCGAGGTGGAGCGGCTCACGCGGGAGCTGACCGCGGAGATCGAGGCGGGAATCCGCGAGCGCCCCGACCACTGGTACTGGATCCACCGGCGTTGGAAGACGCCGGCTCCGGCGGCGGCGCCGGCCGAAGCGCCGGCCGCGGCGGCTACGACGTGAAGCCGATCCCCTTCGATTCGCCCGGGGTCATGGTCGGGATCTTTCCGAACTGCGCCTCGTACTTGCGGACGTTGTCCTCGAGCGCGGCGAGGAGCCCGCGGACGTTGGGAGGCGTCATGACGATCCGCGCGAAGATCTTCGACTTGGACGTCCCCGGGAGCACGCGAGCGAAGTCGAGGACGAACTCCGACAGGGAGTGGCCGATCACCACGAAGTTCGAGTAGATCCCCTCCGCCTCGTGCTCGCCCAGCTCCACGTTGATCTGCGTGGGCGGGCCGGGCTGCTGTCCCTTCTTCAAATCCATAGGTAAGCCTCCGTTCTGCAAGGATTTATGCGCTCCGCACGGCCTCAAGATAGTCCGCCACGTGCCGTAAATCAACCTGTAGGTGTGCCCCGGAAACGCCGATCAAGGGCAGGCGGCATGCGCAACCGACGGGAGGGCGTGATGGGCGCGAAGCGGCGGGCGGGGAGCGGCAGGAGCGAAACCGAGCAGATCGAATCGACCATCGTCGCGGGGTGGAAGCGCTTCGCCGCGACCGCGCTCGGCTCGTCCGAGCGGGTCGTCGCGGGGGCGTGCTTCCTCGACTCGCCGCCCTGTCCGTTCGATCCGCGCGGCAGCTTCGAGGAGCGCTTCGCCACCGACTGCGCGCGCTGTGTGCGGATGCGCCGCGCCGCCGGCATGCCAACGGACTCCTCCTCGCCCGAAGGCGCGGGCGCGGTCCCCACGCTGGGCCTTCTCCTCCGCCTCGCCGAGGCGCGCGGGTCAGGCTCGGGTGCCGGCGCGCTCCCGCCTCCGTCCGAGGAGCACGAGGCCTCGCGTTTTGCGACGGCGTCGATTCTCTTCCGCGCGCTCCCGATGCTCCACGCCTCCTCCGGCACGCGCCGCACCGCGCGCGTCCTCGCCGCGGCGGTGGCGGGCGCCTTCTCCGACGTGATCGACAGCGTCCTCTACTTCGACGTCGTCGCCGACGGCACCGCGCTCCGGCTTGAGTGCTCGTTCCGCCGCGCCGACATGGGCATCCCCGTGGGCGACCGCGACGGCTTCCTCGACGTCGAGCTGCTCGCCGCGGGCGGCGCGTTCGACAGCGACGTCTTCGAGCGGCTGCGCGCCGAGCCGATCCTCCTCGACCAGGATCGCGACCTCCTCTCCGACGCCGTGTTCGAGGGGCGGACCACCGTCGTGGCGCGCCCGATGCGCGAGTACCGTCTTCCGACGCTCCTCGTGGAGCACCTGCCCGACGGTCCGGCGGCCGTGCTGCCGGTCTTCGGGCGCGAGCGCGTGCGCGGCGTCGTCGTGATCTCGGCCGCCCCGGGCATCGGCGGCTTCACGTCGGACCAGATGGAGCTCCTGATGGCGGTCGCGACGCAGGCGGGAATGGCGCTCGAGGGCGCCGCGCTGGTCGACTTGACGCGCCGGCGCGGCAGCGGGCTCCACGCCCTCTACGACCTCATCGCCTCGGTCCTGAAGCATGCGGGGGGCGAGCCGAGCCTCGACGCCTCGCTCCGCGCGCTGGCCGACGTGACCGAGTCGAGCCATGCCCTCGCCTGGGCGCTCACGCCCGACGAGCCGCTCTCGGTCGCCGCGATCATCGGCCGCCCCGACGCGGGCGAGACCGAGATGCGCGAGATGGGGGAGACGCTCCGGCACTGGTTCGAGGCCGACCCCAAGCCGATGCTCCTCGATCTGATCGGCGCCGACCCGCGCTTCTCGGGGATGATCCCCGAGGGGTGGGGCTCCGCGCTCGCCATCCCGCTCCGCCTCGACGACCGGCTCTGGGGCGCCTTCCTGCTCGTTCGCGAGCTGCGCGCCGGCGCCGAGCCGCACGCGCTTCCGTACGACCTCGAGGACGCGGCGCTCGGCATCCTGGTCGCCGCGGTCGCCTCGCTCGCGCGGACGCGCGAGGGCGCGATCGAGTCGATGCACCGCGCCGAGCGCCGCCTCCGCGACGCCGAGGCGCAGCTCCGCCACGTGGAGAAGGTCGCGGTGGTGGGGGAGCGCGGGATCCAGATCGCGCAGGAGATCCGGAACCCCGTCGCCGCCATCGCCGGCTTCGCGAAGCGCGTCCTCGGCACGCTCCCCGAAGGGGACGAGAACCGGGAGTATCTCCAGATCATCCTGCGCGAGGCGGACCGCCTCGAGCGGGTCCTCGCCGAGCAGATCTCGCTCGCGCAGATGACGCGCCCGCGGCTGAAGCTCCAGAGCCTGAACACGGTGGTGCAGGAGGCCCTCGAGCTCTCGTCCGAGGATCTCGTGCGGCGGCGCGTCCGGCTCCTGAAGCGGCTCGGCCCCGACCTCCCGAGCCTCCTCATCGATCCCGACAAGATCCGGCAGGTCCTCTCGAACGTGCTCCGCTACGCGCTCCACTCGGTGCCGAGCGGCGGGCGCGTGCGGGTCGAGACGCGGAGCGGCGTGGGCGTGGTGCAGGCCGAGATCGCGCACGACGGTCCGAAGATCGCGGGCGAGTCGCTCGACCGGCTCTTCGTCCCGTTCTCCACGTCGCGGCGCTACGGCGCGGGCGTGGGGCTCGCGGTGGCCTACCAGATGGTGCGGGAGCACGGCGGGGAGATCCGGGCGCGGAGCGAGGGGGACTGGAGCAGCATCGTGACGATCTACCTGCCGGTCCGCGAGAACCAGGACCGGCGCGCGCGCCCCGACCGCCGGGCGGGCCGCACCGACCGGCGCCGCCGCAGCGCCTGAGCCCTCGGAAGACGCCGGCAAGCGCGCAGGCGATTGACCGAAAGCCGCCTCCGTGATACTTTCCTTGACCGGTCGCGACCCTAGCTCAGTTGGTAGAGCACCACACTGAAAATGTGGGTGTCCGCAGTTCGATTCTGCGGGGTCGCACCACTATTGGTAATTCGACCGCGGCTCCGGCCGCGGTTTCGCTGCCGGGCTGGTGTAGCTCAGCTGGTAGAGCAACGCACTCGTAATGCGTAGGTCAGCGGTTCGATTCCGCTCACCAGCTCCAGATTCGGGAGGTCCAATCCCGACCCCATCCGCTCCCCACGACCCGCTGGAAGGCCTGATGGTGTCCGCGTCGGGCGTCCGCGGGATCGTGGGCGATCGGCTCACACCCGAGGTCGTCCTCCGTGTGACCGCCGCGCACGCGGCGATGCTGGAGCCCGGGCCCGTCGTCGTCGGACGCGACTCGCGCCCCAGCGGCGCGTGGGTACTGCGCGCGGCGGAAGCCGCGCTGCTGGCCTCCGGGCGCGATGTGATCGACGTCGGGATCGCCCCCACCCCCACCATCCTCTTCGCGATCCGCCACCATCAGGCGGCCGGCGGCCTCGCCATCACCGCGAGCCACAATCCGGCGCCCTGGAACGCCCTCAAGCTCTTCGGCCCGGGCGGGACGTTCCTCGCGCCGTCACAGGCCGAAGGGGTGGCGCGCCGCGCGCGCGAGGGAGCAACCGCCTGGGTGCGGTACGACAAGGTCGGCGCCGTGACGGAGGACGCGGGCGCGATCGAGCGGCACCGAGAAGCGATAATCGCACTGCCTGGCCTCGACGTCGCGCGCATTCGGGCGCGCCGGTTCCTCGTTGCCGTTGACTGCGTCAACGGCGCCGGAGCTATCGCCACGCCGGCGCTCCTCCGGGCGCTCGGCTGCGACGTGAGCCCGATCCACTGCACGCCCGACGGGCGCTTCCCGCGGCCGCCGGAGCCGCTCCCCGAGAACCTCGGGGACCTGGGGGAGGCGGTCCGCGCCGCGGGCGCCGCGATCGGGTTCGCGAACGATCCCGACGCCGACCGCCTTGCCATCGTGGACGACCTGGGGCGGCCGATCGGCGAAGAGCGGACGCTCCAGATCGCAGTCGACTGGGTGCTGGCGCGGCGCAAGGGCCCGGTGGTCGTGAACGCGTCGACCTCGATGGGGATCGAGGCGATCGCGCGGCGGCATGGCGCGACCGTCTTCCGGTCGCGCGTCGGCGAGGCGCACGTCGCCGAGGAGCTCGGGCGGCGCGCCGGCGTGATCGGCGGGGAGGGAAACGGCGGCGTCATCTACCCCGCGCTCCATGCCACGCGCGACGCGCTCCTCGCCGCCGCGATCGTGCTCGACTGGCTCGCGTCCGACGCCCGCCCGCTCTCGCGGCGCGTGGCTGAGGAGATGCCGCCCCTCGTCATGGTGAAGCGGAAGCTCGACGTGCGCATCCAAGATGCGGCGGCGCTTGAGGTTTCGCTCCGCGATGCGTTTCCCGACGGCGAGCGCAATACGCTGGACGGGGAAAAATACCTCTGGGAAGATGGCTGGGTTCAAGTGCGCGCCTCCGGCACCGAGCCGATCGTGCGCATCCTCGCCGAAGCCGGGACCGAGGAGCGGGCCGACGCGCTCGCGGCGCGCGCCGCGGACGCCGTCGCGCGCTCCCAGCCGGGCGCGGCGGCGTCGGCTCGTCGGTAAAGGGGGTTCTTCCATGTGCGGCATCGTCGGCTACGTCGGGGTGCAGGAGTCGGTCCCGATCCTCCTCGAGGGGCTCCGCCGCCTCGAATACCGCGGGTACGATTCGGCCGGCGTCGCCATCCTGAACGGCGGCGGCATCAAGATCCAGAAGGCCGCCGGGAAGATCGGCGTGCTCGAAGGCCTGCTCGGGGCCGAGCCGCCGCGCGGCACCCTCGGCATCGCGCATACCCGCTGGGCCACCCACGGCGAGCCCAACACCCAGAATGCCCATCCCCACACCGACTGCGAGGGGAAGATCGCGGTGGTCCACAACGGGATCATCGAGAACTTCGCCACGCTGAAGCGCGCGCTCGAGAACGAGGGGCACACCTTCACGACCGACACCGACACCGAGGTGATCGCGCACCTCATCGAGAAGTTCTACCAGGGGAACCTCGAGAAGGCGGTGGCGCAGGCGCTCCGGCTCCTCACCGGCACGTACGGGATCGCCGTGATCTGCTCCGACGAGCCGAACAAGATCGTCGGCGCGCGGCACGGGAGCCCGCTCGTGGTGGGCATCTGCGACAACGATGAGTACATCCTCGCCTCCGACGTGTCGGCGATCATCCGGCACACGAACCAGGTGGTCTATCTCGACGACGAGGAGATGGTGGTCCTCACCCCCGAGGGGGTGCAGACCACGACCATCGGTGAGGTGGCGGTCGCGAAGAAGGTGGAGACCGTGGACTGGGATCTCGAGCAGATCGAGAAGGCCGGCTTCGCGCACTTCATGCTGAAGGAGATCTTCGAGCAGCCGCAGTCGCTCCGGAACGGGCTGCGCGGCCGGCTCATGGTGGCGGAGGGAACGGCGCGCCTCGGCGGGCTCAACATGACCGAGCGGGAGCTCCGCTCGATCGAGCGCGTGGTGATCACCGCGTGCGGCACGTCGTGGCACTCGGGGCTGATCGGCGAGTACCTGATCGAGGAGCTCGCGCGGATTCCGGTCGAGGTGGAGTACGCTTCGGAATTCCGCTACCGAAACCCCATCCTGCGCCCCGGCACCGTGGTGATCGCCGTGAGCCAGTCCGGCGAGACCGCCGACACGCTCGCCGCGATGCGCGAGGCGAAGCGGAAGGGCGCGCGGGTGCTCGGCGTCTGCAACGTCGTCGGCTCCACGATCGCGCGGGAATCCGACGGCGGCGTCTACATCCACGCCGGCCCCGAGATCGGGGTCGCCTCGACGAAGGCCTTCACGTCGCAGGTCGCGGCGCTCGCCCTCTTCACGCTCTACCTCGGCCGCCTCGGCGAGCTCTCGCCCGAGGTCGGATCCGAGCTCACGAACGAGCTCGCGACGATCCCCGACAAGATGGAGCGGATCCTCGCCTCCGCCGAGTCGATCCGCTCGATCGCGAAGGCCTACGCGCACCACAACAACTTCCTCTACCTCGGACGCGGCGTGAACTTCCCGGTCGCGCTCGAGGGGGCTTTGAAGCTGAAGGAGATCTCCTACATCCACGCCGAGGGCTACCCGGCGGCCGAGATGAAGCACGGACCGATCGCGCTCATCGACGACAACATGCCGGTCGTCTTCATCTGCACGCAGGACTCCGCCTACGAGAAGGTGCTGAACAACATGGAGGAGGTCCGCGCGCGGAAGGGGAAGATCATCGCGGTCGCGTGCGAGGGGGACGAGGTGGTGGCCGAGAAGGCCGACCACGTGCTCTTCGTGCCGCACGCGCTCGGGCCGCTCATGCCGCTCCTCGCGGTGATTCCGCTCCAGCTCCTCGCCTACTACATCGCGGTCGAGCGCGGCTGCGACGTCGACCAGCCGCGCAACCTCGCGAAGAGCGTCACGGTCGAATGAGATCCGAGCGAGCGAAGCGAGCGAGCTACCTGTGAGCTCGGATGGCGACGTTCTAAAGACGTCCGGCGCTCCGGCCGCCATCGGCCCCTACGTCCAGGGGCGCTCGGGCAACCTCACCGGCCGCTGGATCGTCACCTCCGGCCAGATCGGCCTCGATCCCAAGACGGGAAACATGGTCGGAGGCGGCGTCGCCGCCGAGACCGAGCGCGTGCTCGCCAACCTGCGCGCCGTCCTGGAATCCGCGGGAAGCTCGCTCGCGGACGTCGTGAAGACCACCGTCTTCCTCGCCGACATGGACGAGTTCGCCGCGATGAACGAGGTCTATGCCCGCCACTTTCCCGATCCCAAGCCCGCGCGCTCCACGGTCGCCGTCAAAAGGCTCCCTCGCGACGCGCGCGTCGAGATCGAGGTCTGGGCCTTCGTCGCGTAGCCGAAGCCGGACCGCCCGCCAACCCGTGAGCCACACCCGCGAGGACATTCACCGGCTCACGGAGCAGGTGTCCTGCGCGGGTTGAGCCGCCAAGCTGGGTCCGGAGGACCTGCGACAGGCTCTGTCGTCCTTGCCGCGCGGTAGGAAGATCGCCGGCGTCCTCGTCGGTCCCGAGACGTGGGACGACGCGGGCGTGTTCCGGCTGTCGCCCACGCGCGCCCTCGTCCAGACCGTCGACTTCATCACGCCCGTCGTGAACGACCCCTTCGACTACGGGCGGATCGCCGCGGCCAACGCGCTGAGCGACGTCTACGCGATGGGGGGCGTGCCGATCACCGCCCTCTCGATCGTCTGCTATCCCGAGAAGGGAGACATGGGCGTGCTTGGGGAGATCCTGCGCGGCGGCGCCGAGGCGCTGGCGCGCGCGCACGTCGCGCTGGTCGGCGGGCACACCGTGCGCGACCCCGAGATCAAGTTCGGGTTCGCCGTGACCGGGGAAGTGCATCCGAAGCGGATCGTCACGAACGCCGGCGCGAAGCGGGGCGACCTGCTCGTGCTCACGAAGCCGCTCGGGATCGGGATCCTCGCTACCGCGCTGAAGCGTCGGCTGCTCCCGGACGAAGATCTCGCGCGGATGACCGCGCAGCTCACGACGTTGAACGGCGTCGCGGCGGCGGCGATGGCCGCGGCCGGCGCGAGCGCCGCCACCGACGTGACGGGGTTCGGATTGCTGGGCCACGCCCTGAACGTCGCGCGCGCGAGCAGGAAGACGCTCCGCATCTGGAGCGCCGCCGTCCCGATCCTCCCGCGCGTCCTCGACTACGCGCGCGACGGCGT
>JBLMWD010000090.1:0-10793 GCA_050257045.1 Bacteroidota bacterium
CCACGCAGCGCCGCGCGGCGCTCCAGCGCGCGGCCGAGCAGACCGTCTCCCTCCCGACCTTCCCGGCGGTCGCCTCGCGCCTCATCGAAGAAGTGGCGCGCCCCGAAGCGACCTCCGAGGAGATCGGGCGGATCCTGGCGCTCGACCCCGCACTCACCGCGCGGACGCTCCGCCTCGCGAACTCCGATTTCTACGGCTTCCCCCGGAAGGTCGGCTCGATCGAGCTCGCGGTCGTGGTCCTCGGGACGGGGACGATCCGCGACCTGGTGCTCACGTCGTCCGTGATGCAGACGCTCGGACGTCCCGGATCCTCCCTGGAAGGACTCCTGGGCCACTCGATGGCCGCGGGAATTGCCGCGCGGGCGCTGGCGGAACGGGCGAGCTATCGCCTGACCGGCGACGCCTACGCGGCCGGCCTCCTCCACGATGTGGGGAAGGTCGTGCTGCGCACGACCGATCCGGATCGCTTCGATCGCGTTCTCCTCCGCTGCCGCGAGAAGGGACTCGCGGGCTGGGAAGTGGAGCGCGCGCAGTTCGGATCGGATCACGCCGAGGTGGGCGGATGGCTCGCCGATCGGTGGGGGCTCCCCGCCGACATCGTCGAGGCGATCGCCTGCCACCATCGGCCGGAGACGGCGGCGCGGAACGGCGCGCTCGCGTCCCTGGTCCACGTCGCCAATTTCCTCGCGCAGCGCGCGGGATACCCCTGGGCGCCGGGCCTCGGCGCCGAGGGGCTCGACGAGCGCGCGTGGGAGGCGGTGGAGCCGCACGCGGAGCGCCGGAAGGCGCTCGTCGCGGAGCTGGTCTCGGAGACGATCCGCGAGACGGAGCGGGAGAAGGCGCTCTTCGCCGAGTTCCGCGGGTCGAGGGAGGGTTGATGGGATCCGCCGCAGTGAAGCCCGCGGACCGGCCGGTCGAGATCCGGATCCGGTTCGAGCCGGGCCTCGGAGCCGCGCTCTACGCGTCGCTCCGCGAGGGGGAGACGCAGCCGTTGACCGTGGCCCGGATGCTCGGGCGCGGAAAGGCGCTCCTCTATTTCCACGGGGTCACGCTGATGGCGCACGGCGCGCCGGAGTGGAAGCCGGGGGAGACCTTCCCGGTCGTGGTGAAGGAGCTGGGTCCGCCGCTCGTCCTGGCGCCGCTCAGAGCGGGACGCGACGCGAGCGCGCGGGTGACGATCGTCGATTCATCGGTGGTGCCGGGATCGGCCCGGCCTCGCACGGGGGACGCGCCGGGAGCGCGCGGGTGAGGAGCCAGGGAGGGAAGCCATGAAGCAGCGGAACGGCGCGGGTTCGAAGCGGCTGGTCGAAGCGACGGAGCGGTTCATCCGCTCCGAGCAGAAGCTGCTCGAGGTGCTGGGGAGCCGGCGCATCTTGAAGAAGGGGGAGTGCGAGCACTTCGCGAAGGACCTCGCGTTGTCGGCGGCGAAGAAGCGCTCGTCGGACGTCTTCGCGAGCGCCATCGCGATCAACCGGAAGGTCATGGCCGTCCTCGGGAAGGGGAAGCAGAGCGAGGCGCGCGCGCGAGTCTCCGATGCCGAGGTGCTGGCCGAGCTGAGCGGCGTGGCGCAGCGGCACGCGCCCGGTCCCGACGCCTTCGCCGCGGCCCTGCGCGAGGTCCAGCGCGCCGTGCCGTTCGAGAACGCCACGATCTTCGTCGTCGAGCAGGGCACGGGGACGCTCGTCGAGGCGGGCACGGTGGGCGAGCGGATCGATCTGATCGGGCACGTCCACTTCGACCGCGGCAACGGCTTCTCCTCCTGGGTCGCGCAGACCCGGAAGCCGGTCCTCCTGAACGACCTCCATCGCGAGGGGGGCTCGGAAGCCCCGACGGTGCGCTCGTTCCTCTCGGTGCCGGTCCTGGTCCAGGGCGATCTGGTCGGCGTCGTGAACCTGAGCCACTCGCGCCCCGGCGCCTTCGACGAGGAGAGCGCATCCCGGGTCGCGCTCATGATGATCCCGGTCTCGGCGATGGTGATCCGGCTGGTGCTGCAGCGTGAATCCGAGCGCCTCGGCACCACCGACGAGGTGACGACGCTCTTCAACAAGCGCGCGTTCGACCGCTCCCTCGAGAGCGAGTTCGGGAAGGCGAAGCGCTACGGCCACAAGCTCTCGGTCGTGGTCCTCGACGTGAACGCGCACGGCGCGCGCGAGCGCGCGGGGGTGGCGACGCAGGTCCTCTCCGACATGGGGAAGGCCCTGAAGCGGGCGGCGCGCGGGACCGACTGCGTGGCGCGCTACGGCGTGGACGAGTTCCGGATCCTGCTCCCGCACACCGACACGCCCGAGGCGATGATCGCGGCGCAGCGGCTCCGCTCCCTCGTGGAGAAGCAGGCGACGGCGCGGCGGAAGAAGATCACGGTCTCGATCGGCGTGGCGACGTTCCCGGCCGACGCGCAGGACCCGGGCGCGCTCAACACGCGGGCCGAACGGGCGCTCCTCGCGGCGAAGCAGGGCGGGGTGCCCGGGACGCCGGTGACGCCGCCGCCGTTCGACGAAGCGGCCGTGCACTGATCCGGGTTCCCGGCACTCCCCGAACCCTGTCCGGAGAACGATGAGCGCGAACGCGCCGATCCCCTCGACCGCGGCCGAGTCCGCCCTGGACTCGCGTCCGCGGATCCTGGTCGTGGACGACGAGGACCAGGTGGTCCAGATCTTCCGCGACCTGCTGACCCAGCAGGGGTACGAGGTCGTCTCCTGCGACAACGGGGACGACGCGATCACGAAGGTCACGACCGAGCGCTTCGACCTGGTCCTCACCGACATCAACCTTCCGGGGGTCGACGGTCTCGAGGTGGTCCGCGCGGCCAAGGCGGCCGACAAGGACACGGTCGTCATCCTGATCACCGGGTACGCTTCCACGACGACCGCGATCGACGCGCTCCGCCAGGGCGCCTACGACTACATCACGAAGCCGTTCGATCTCTGGGAGACGGCCAAGGCGATCGAGCGCGGGCTCGATAGCCGGAACCTGATCCTCGAGAACCGCCGGCTCATCACGCAGCTCGAGCGCGCGAACGCCGAGCTGCAGCAGCACGAGCAGATCCTCCGCCGGCGGATCGAGCAGGCGACCCACCGCCTCGGCACCCTCTACGAGGCGGGCAAGGCGATGAGCCAGAGCCTGAGCCTGCAGGCGACGTGCGACGTCGTGGTGGCCCAGGCGGGGCGCATCACCGGCGCGCGCTCGTGCGTCCTCTTCCTCCACGACCAGGGATCGGACGAGTACGAGGCCATCGCGGCGCTCGGGTTGCCGCTCGAGCAGCTGCCGAAGCTCCGCTTCACGATGGGGACCGGCTTCCACGGCCAGGTGGTCCAGAGCGCCGAGCCCTCGCTGGTCTCGGGCATCTCCGAAGCGATCGGCGTGGAGGACGTGCTCGCCTCGGTCGGCGCGGCACACGCGCTCATCGTCCCGCTCCTCTCCAACGAGAGCGTGATCGGGACGATCACGGCGATCGGGAGAGCCGGAGAGCCCGAGTTCACGGGCGACGACCAGGAGGGGCTCAAGATGCTCGCGAGCCAGGCCGCGATCGCCGTCACGAACGCGATCCTCTACGAGCGGACGAAGGAGCTCGACCGGCTGAAGTCGGAATTCGTGGCGGTGGTGAGCCACGAGGTCCGCACCCCGCTCACGTCGATCAAGGGATCGCTCGAGCTCCTCGGCGACGAGCGCTTCCACAGACTCCCGCCGCCGCAGAAGGAGCTGCTCGCGATCTGCCAGGCGAACACCGAGCGGCTCATCTCGCTCATCAACGACATCCTCGACTTCTCCAAGCTGGAGTCGTCGCGCCTCTCCCTCAACTTCGAGCAGATGGACGTGGAGCGGGTCCTCGTGGAGGCCGTGGAGAACATCCGGAACCTCGCCGCGATGAAGGGGGTGGATCTCGTCGTCCGCGTCGACCCGAGCGCGGGCTCGGTCGAGGCCGACCCGATGCGCGTCGGGCAGGTCGCGACCAACCTGATCGGGAATGCCATCAAGTTCTCCCCCGAGAAGGGGCGCATCGAGATCTTCGCCGCGGGCGACTCCGGCGCGGTCACCGTCTCGGTGAAGGACTATGGCCGCGGCATCGCCCAGCGCGACCTGAGCCGCCTCTTCCAGCGCTTCGCCCAGCTCGACTCCTCCACCACGCGGAAGGCCGGCGGCACCGGCCTCGGGCTCGTCATCTCGAAGGGGATCGTCGAGCAGCACGGCGGGAAGATCTGGGTGGAGTCGGCCCTGGGGAAGGGCTCGACGTTCAGCTTCTCGCTCCCGCGGCTGCGTCCGGCGGAAGCGTCCGCCGCGTAGGCCCGCTCAAGCTCCCACCCGTTTCAGCATCGCCTGGAACTCCGGATCGTCCCGGAACCGGTCGAGGACCGGCGAGTAGCGCAGCGCGACGGTCGGCATCTCGCGATTCCGCGCGTCATTCTCGAGCATCCGATAGAGGCGCTGGCGCTCGTCGAGGCCGGCCAGGAGCGCGTAGTACGACACGGGGTGGAACGGGGTGGTTTCGGCGAGACGGTCCACCTCGCGCAGGATGGCGCGCGCCTCCTCCTCGCGTCCGACGCGCGCCTGCAGGTACCCCAGCGCGCCCATCACGCTGATGTCCCGGCGCATCTCCTGGTCGAGCCCCGAGAGGAACGCGATGCCTGATTCCGGATCGCCCTGGTGGCTCAGCGTCATCCCGATGAGCGCGGCCACGATCGGGATCTCCGGCGCCATCTCGCGCGCCCGGCGCTGATAGGCGAGCGCGCGGGCGAAGTCCCGTTTGAAGATGTAGAGCGTGCTGAACGTGTAGAGCACGACGAGGGACTGGGGGTCGAGCCGGTGAGCCCGCTCGTTCATCGCCGCTGCGTCGTCCAGCCTTCCTTGCGCCATGAGCGCCGCGGCGCACCAGTTGTACGCGGTGACATACGAAGGGTCGAGCTCGATGGCGCGGCGCAGCTCCCGCTCGGCCGCGACGAAATCGGAATGCCAGTTCGTGTGCACGCCCCCCAGCGAGGCGTGCGCCTCGGCGAGGCCGGGGTCAAGCTCGAGCGCCTTTCGCGCGTACGATTCGGCCTTCGGCCCCGCGTCCCCGGGGCGCATCAGATTCCAGGATGGGAGGACGACGTAGACGTCGGCGAGGCCGGCGTAGGCGCGCGCGTACGACGGATCGAGCGCCAGCGCCTCCTCGAACGCCTCCTTCGCGAGCCGGAGGCTCTCCTTGGTGCGGCGATTCCAATGAAACCGCCCGCGCAGGTAAGCCTCATACGCGGCCGGGTTCGCCGCCGCGCCGGCGGAGCCCTCGGCCCGCCCCGTCGGGAGGAGCTGCACCTCCAGCGCTTTGGCCACGCTCGTCGCCACCTCCGTCTGGATGTCGAAGACGTCGGCCATCCTCCGGTCGTAGTTCTCCGCCCAGAGATGGGTCTGATCGGCGACCTGAATGAGCTGCACCGTGATTCGGAGCCGCTCCCCCGAACGCCGCACGCTGCCCTCGACCACGTGGTCCACCCCCAGCTCGCGCCCGATCTCGTCGACGCTCTTCGCCGTCTTCTTGTAGCGCATGGCCGACGTGCGGGCGATCACGCCGAGGCGCTTGGGCTGGAGGCGGCCCAAGTGCGCGATCAGCTCCTCGGTCATGCCGTCGGTGAAGAACTCCTGCTCGGGATCGGCGCTCATGTTCTCGAGCGGGAGTACGGCGAGCATCACGCGGCCGCCGGGCGCGCGCCCCGGCGTCGTGGCGTCGCCGCGGGCGCCTGGCGTCAGGCTCCCCGGTGTGGGCGCGAGGGCCGGCGTGGGGAGCACGGCGAGCGCCTGGCCGAAAGCGGCGGCGCTGGGATACCGGTCCGCCGGGGCCTTCGCGAGCCCCTTCGCGATCGCGGCGGCGAGCGGCGGCGGCACGCTCGGGCGGAGCGCCGTGACGGGACGCGGCTCCACGGTCCGGTGCTGGAGGGCGATGCTGTCGGGGCTTCCGCCGGTGAACGGCGGCTGCCCTGCGAGCATCTCGTAGAGGACGCAGGCGAGGCTGTATTGGTCGCTGCGCCCGTCGGTCGCGCCCCCTGCCGACTGCTCCGGGCTCATGTAGAGGGGCGTCCCCAGCACCGCGAGCGTGCGGGTCACGGCCACGGCTCCCGAGCCCGACGACTGCGCCACGCCGAAGTCGAGCACGAGCGCGTGCCCGCTCGAAAGAAGGATGTTCTCGGGCTTCACGTCACGGTGCACGAGACCCTGGCCGTGCGCGTACTCGAGGGCGTCGCAGACCTCGCGGGCGATCCGGACCGCGTCCTCGAGGGGGAGCTGCTTCTCCCGCGCGAGGCGCTGCCGCAGCGACTCGCCCGTGACGAGCGGCATCACGTAGTAGAGGAGCCCCTCGGCCGAGCCCGAGTCGTGGAGCGGCACGATGTGCGGGTGCATGAGGCGGGCGGCCATCTCGATTTCCGCCTGGAAGCGGCGGGCGCCGATCACTTCGGAAAGCTCGGGGTTCAGCACCTTGATCGCGACGGCGCGGTGATGCTTCTGGTCCTGCGCCTCGAAAATCGTTCCCATGCCACCGCGGGAGAGCTCGCGAACGACGCGGTAGCGGTCGCCGAGGGCGACCTGGAGCCGTTCCCCGATGGAGGTGGTCATGCCCGAACTCTAGCATAGGGGCCGGCTGGAATCCGTTGACGGCCCCGGCCCCGATGGCTAACGTGCCCCCGGTGAAAACCGTCCTCAGCGTCTTCGGCACGCGCCCCGAGGCGATCAAGATGGCGCCCGTGCTGAAGGCCCTCGCGCGCGAGCCCGACATCCGCTCGCTCGTCTGCGTCACCGCCCAGCACCGTCAGATGCTCGATCAGGTGCTCGGGCTCTTCGGCATCGTTCCCGACCATGACCTCGACCTCATGCGGGAAGGGCAGACCCTCACCGAGATCACGACCGGCGCGTTATCCCGTCTCGAGCCCTACCTCGCCGAGGTGAAGCCCGATTTCCTGCTGGTGCAGGGGGACACGACGACGACGATGGCGGCGTCGCTGGCTGCGTTCTACCGGAAGATCCCGGTGGGGCACGTGGAGGCGGGGCTTCGGACGCACGACAACTTCTATCCCTATCCCGAGGAAGTGAACCGCCGGATCACGTCGGTGATCGCCTCGCGCCACTTCGCGCCGACGCCGCGCGCGCGGGAGAACCTGCTGCGCGAGGGGGTGCCGCAGGGGGGGATCGTCGTGACGGGGAACACCGTGATCGACGCGCTGCTCGAGGTCGTGGCGATGAAGCCGCCGCGCGTGCCGGAGCTGCCGCTGCGCGGGAAGCGGCTCGTGCTGCTGACCGCGCACCGTCGCGAGAACTTCGGCGAACCGATGCAGGAGATCTTCGCCGCGGTGCGCGATCTCGTGGGGCGCTACGCCGACCTCGACGTGGTCTACCCGGTGCATCCCAATCCGAGCGTGGCCGGGCCCGCGCGCGAGGCGCTGGGCGGCACGGCGGGCGTGCATTTGACCGAGCCGCTCGAGTACAAGGCGTTCTGCGATCTGATGGCCGCGTCGTTCTTGATCCTGACCGATTCCGGAGGGATCCAGGAGGAGGCGCCGTCGCTGAAGAAGCCGGTGCTCGTCCTGCGCGACGAGACCGAGCGCCCCGAGGCCGTGGATGCCGGCGTGGTGCGGCTCGTGGGTCCGCATCGCGAGAAGATCGTCACCGAGGTGGAGCGGCTCATCGCGGACCCCAAGGCCTACGCCGCGATGGCGACGGGGGCGAACCCCTACGGCGATGGCAAGGCCGCCGAGCGCATCGTGGCGATCTTGAAGAACGCGATTCGAGGGTGAGTGCGCGGTCGACTCGCTCGAGCCGGTCGCAACTGGCCCCGGGGCCAGTTGGACTCTGGAGGATGCAGCATGCGCTGGCGCATGTTGGAACGGCAACTTGCCCCGGGGCAAGTTCAGCCATCGCATGAGTGTAAATCTGTAAGTTTAAGAAATTAAGAAGTTTACAACAGCAAATCGCGCGTCGCACCCACTCGTTTCAGGGCCAGTGGGACTTGCGCTGGCGCAAGTCCACTCAGCGGTTCCCCGCGCTGGACGGCCAAAGGGGTCGACGGCATCCATCCCACGCGAGGTCGACTACCCCCGCCGCTCCATGTGCGCGCGCACCCGCTCCGCCACGCGATCCACCTGCGCGTCGGTCATGTCGGGCCAGATCGGGAGCGAGAGCGTTCCCGCGTAGGCGGACTCCGCCGCGGGGAACTGACCCGCGCGGACGCCGAGCCGCTCCTGGTACCAGTGGAAGAGATGCAGCGGCTTGAAGTGGACGCTCGTCCCGATGCCGTCATCCTTCAACCCGGCCACGAGCGCGTTCCGGTCCATCCCACCGCCTTCGGCCACGTCGATCTGATAGAGGTGCCACGCGTGGCGCACGCCCGGCTGCACGGCCGGCGTGGTCACGCCGCGCGCGCCCGACAGCGCCGCGGTATAGCGCGCCGCGATCGCCTCGCGCCGCGCGCGCATCGCCTCGGCACGGCCCATCTGGGCGAGGGCCAGAGCGCCCTGCAGGTCCGTCAGGTTGTACTTGTAGCCGAGCTCGGTCACGTCGTACTCCCACGAGCCGCCCTTGTCGTAGCGCGACCACGCCGCGGCGGAGAGCCCGTGCAGCGAGAGCCGCCGCACGCGGTCGGCCCACTCGGGGCGTCCCGTCACGACCATTCCGCCTTCGCCGGCCGTCACCCCCTTCGTCGCGTAGAACGAGAAGCACGTCAGATCCGCCTGCCGCCCCACGGGAACGTCGCCGATCCGGGCGGTCAGCGAATGCGCCGCGTCCTCGATCACCGGGATCGCGTGGCGCTTCGCCTCGGTCATGATCTCGGCCGACCGGCACGGCTGTCCCGCGATCGAGACCATGACGATGGCGCGCGTCTTCAGCGTGATCGCCGAGGCGACGAGCTTGGGATTCAGGTTCTTGGTGGCGCGCTCGACGTCGGCGAACACGGGCTTGGCGCCGAGATACAGGATCGTCTCCCCCGTGGAGACGAACGTGTAGGGGGACGTGACGACTTCGTCGCCGGGGCCCACACCCGCGGCGATCAGCGCGAGGTGGAGCGCCGCCGTGCACGACGAGACCGCGACCGCGTGCGGCATGCCGACGTACTCGGCCACGGTCCGCTCCAGGTCGCGCGTGCGCGGGCCGGTCGTGAGCCAGCCGGAGCGGAGCACGTTCGTGACCGCATCGATCTCGGCGCCCGTGATGGATGGACGGTGGAAGGGGATCGGCTCGGACACGGCGGGACGGTAACACAATGGCCCCCCGCGGGCGACCTCGCCGCGGGGGGCCTGAGGGGGACCGAAGAGCCCGACTAGAGGTTCGTCACGTACTCGATCGACGCGGTGCGCTCGTCGAACAGAGGCGTGTAGGGCGCCGCGTACTTGTACTGCCGGAAATTGGCCCGGAGCACGACCGCCTGGTGCGCCGCGAACTCCCAGCGCGTCTCCACGCGGGGCGTGAACTCGGTGTCGGTGCCGCTGTTCCCGGTCCGCGAGCGCGTGAACTGGAGCAGGGCGTTGGTCAGGAGCTTCGAGCGGAACGCCGCGAGGGTGAAGCCGGGGCCGAACGCGCTCTGCTCGGTCACGAGCAGCGTGAGATCGGTCTTGGTGTAATTGCCGTCCAGGGTGACCTGGAGCTGCGGGGCGATCGCGGCCCCCCAGTTGCCGGCGAGCGAAAGGCACTTCGTGCTGGGGTAGGCGCCGCCGTTCTCGGACCTCTGAACGGTGGCCGACGCGCCGAGCGTGTTCTGCACGTGGCCGACCATCCAGGCCGTGTGGGGCGCCACGGAGTAGACACGCGTGGTGTTGCTGCTCGCTCCGAGCAGCAGCGTATCGGTTGCCGCCGCCCGATTCGCGTAGACCGACATCTGCGCGTTCGCGCCGAAGTGCTGGCCCGGCTGCCACGCGCCGTTCAGTCCGTACGTCTGGCGCCGTGTCGGGGCCGCGACCAGGGCGCTCACCCCGTCGCTCCGCGTCCCGGCGGTCCCGTCGAACGTGAGCTTCCCCTGCATCAGCTGGACGCCCGCGTTCAGGCCGAGGTCGACCCGGTCGCCGGTGATCGCCGAGTTGCCGAGATCCATGAAGCCGCCGTTCAGATACTCCGCCTTGATCCCGGTGTGCACGAGCGGCGTCTCGTGGAAGATCTGGACGCCGACGGCGTGGCCGCTGAGCGTGGGGACATCGGCGCGGCGGTCGCGGTCGTACCGCGAGAGGGCGGTCTCCACGATCGCGCGCACATGCTCCCTGGGAAGGAGGCCTTGCGCCTTCAGGGCGTAGACGGTGTTCCCCTCGGGCGTGACGGTGATCGTGCTCTCGGCGCCGGCGATCGAGCCGGGATCGTCGTTCGCGCGCATCACCGAGAACTCGAGCGCGTTCGCGGCCGGGTTCCCGTAGCCGACCCGTCCCGCGAGCACGTCGCGCGCGAACTGGGGCGTGATGGCGAGCCCGTCCACGCTCGGCGTGATCGCCTTGCGCGCGCGCCCGTCCACGAAGCCGATGCGCCACTGGCTCGGCGCGAGCTCGAACCCGGCGCCCAGGATCGTGGCGTCGCTGAGCGTGTAGCTCGAAAACTGCGGGGAGAAGTTGCCCGCCGTGAGCCCGGCCCATCGGAAGCGCGGCGCCACGGCGACCTGGTTGATGTTCTGCCGGAAGGCGACCTGGTCGTCGGAGACGAGCGCCGAGACCGGGATCCGCATCTGGTCCTTGAGCACGCCGACCGAGAGGCCGGTCACGACGCGCGAGCTGCGGTCGGGGCGGTTCGGCACGGCGAGGCCGTCGCTGCTGTACGTCTCGCCCGTGACCGACGTGGTGCCGTGGAGCTTGGCCCAC
>JBLMWD010000091.1:0-8484 GCA_050257045.1 Bacteroidota bacterium
CGCCGGGAGGGGGAGGACTGCCGCCGGGGAACGACGATCGCGCGCGCCGGCGCGCGCGTCGACGCGGGACTCGTCGCACTCCTCGCCGCCTGCGGCGTCGCCGAGGTGGACGTGCACGGGGCGCCGCGGGTGGCGCTCGTCGTCACGGGAGACGAGGTGCGGCCCCTTTCCGGCCGCGCGCTCGGCCCGCACGCGGTCTTCGACGCCCACTCGAGCTTCCTCCGCGCCGCGCTTCGCGAGTTCGGGATCGATCCCGTGCTCGTGGCCCGTTCGCGGGACCGGGCGGCGGCGCTCCGGGCCGCGATCGGGCGCGCCCTCGATCGCGCCGACCTCGTCCTCGTCACCGGGGGCGTGTCGATGGGGGAGCGGGACCTGGTCCGCCCCGTCCTCGAGTCGCTCGGCGTGGAGACGATCTTCCGGGGCGTGTCGCAGAAGCCGGGCAAGCCGCTCTACTTCGGCGCGCGCGACCGCGCGCTCGTCTTCGGCCTGCCGGGGAACCCGGTTTCGACGGTCGTCTGCTACTGCGAGTACGTGCGGCCGTGCATCGCGCGGATGATGGGAATCCGGGAGCGCGGCGGGACGCGCACGGCCGAGCTCGATGGAGACGGCTTGGCGCCGCTCCCGCGCCAGACCCGGTTCGTGCGCGGCACGATCCGCCGCCGGTCGGGGACGTGGACCGTGCGTCCGGTGATTCCCGAGGGCTCGCACCGCTACGGACCCTTCCGCGAGAGCGACTGCCTGATCGCGCTCCCTCCCGGCGCTCCGACGAAGATCCGGAGCCGCGCGCGCGTCACCATCCACCCGTTCCCGTGGAAGAAGCCGTGAGCGGCGCCCGCATCGTCGCGGTCTGCGCGTCGGAGGCGCGCGGCGTGCGGAAGCGCGCCCGGGCGTCGGGCCGGCTCCGCGAGGACTGGGGGCTCGAAGGCGACGCGCACGCAGGCCCGTGGCATCGCCAGGTCTCGCTCCTCGCCGAGGAGAGCATCGCGTACGCGCGCGACCGCTGGCGCCTCGACGTCGGGGCGGGCGACTTCGCCGAGAACCTCACGACGCGAGGGATCGACCTCTTGGCGCTCCCCATCGGCGCGCGGCTCCGGATCGGCCGCGAAGCGGTTGTCGAGATCACACAGAAGGGGAAGAAATGCCACACCGGCTGCGAAATCCGGACGAGCGCCGGCCAGTGCGTCTTTCCGACCCATGGAATCTTCGCCAAGGTGCTGACGTCCGGAGAGGTCCTAGCCGGGGATCCCGTGATCGTGGAGAACCCGCCGGCGGACCCGAGGTCATGACCATGCGTATCGGTGGAGTCGTTCTCGCTGCGGGGCAATCGACCCGGATGGGTCGCATGAAACTCCTCCTTCCCTACGAGGGGAGGCCGCTCGTCGCCGCGGCGCTCGAAGCGATGTCGTCGTCGGGGGTCGATCCCGTCCTCTGCGTGCTGGGCTACCGTTCGGCCGATGTGCTGGAGGCGCTGCGGCACGTCCCGCTCCCCGGGCCGATCCGCTTCATCCTGAACCGCAAGTACGAGACCGGGCGCGCCTCCTCGGTGCGGCTCGCGCAGCGGGCGCTGCCCGAGGACTGCGCGGGCGCGGTCTTCCTCCCGGGGGACATGCCGCTCATCCGCTCCTCGGACATCCGTTCCCTGATCGAGCGCTTCGAACAGACCGGCGCGCCGATCGTCGTGGGCGTGGACGAAGAGGGGCGGCGCGCGCACCCCGTGCTCTTCGCGCGGCGGCTCTTCCCGCGACTGGCCGCTCTCGGCGGCGACGAGAGCGGGCACGCCCTCATCCAGGCGCTCTGGGACGACGTCGAGAAGGTTCCGGTGCCCGCGAGCCGCGTGCTCGACGTCGACTACGAAGAGGACTACCGGAACCTGGTCGGGGAAGTCGGGAGCGGGCGTGCGCGAGTTCTATGAGTCGGTCGCGCGCCGGCTCGAAGGGCGCGATCCCTTCGTGATCGCGACGATCGTGCGCGTCGCGGGGTCGAGCCCGCGCGATCCGGGGGCGAAGATCGTGGTGCTCACGGACGGCCGGATCGAGGGGACGCTCGGCGGCGGCAAGCTGGAGGCGCAGGTGATCCGGGACGCCGCGGAATGCCTCGGGAACGGCGGCCCGGCGCTCCGTTCGTACTCGCTCTCGGAGGAGGGACTCGGCATGAAGTGCGGCGGCCGTGTCGACGTCTTCTTCGAGCCGGTGCGGTCGCGCGACCGCCTCGTCGTCTTCGGCGGCGGCCACGTGGGCCGCGCCGTCGCGCGACTCGCGCCTTCCGCGGGATTCGCCGTGGAGGTCGTGGACGACCGCCCGGAGCATCTCGCGTCCGAAGGACTCCCGGAAGGGGTGCGCCTCGTCGCCACCGATTCCGGCTTCCGGGAGGGCTACGAGCCGCTCGGGCCGCGGGACTACGCGGTGATCGTCACCCGGGACGCGGCGACCGACGCGGAGATCGCGGGAAGGCACGCCGGGCGCTGCGCCTACGTCGGCGTGATGGGGAGCCGCGCGAAGCGCGCGTTTCTCGAGCGGACGCTCGCCGCGCGAGGGATCGCGACCGAGGACTTCGCGCGGATCCGCTGTCCGATGGGCGTGGACATCGGTTCCGACACGCCCGACGAGATCGCGGTGAGCGTCCTCGCGGAGATGATCGGCGTGCGCGCCGCGCGCCGCGCGCCGAGGCGCGCCGACGCGGGTCCTCCCGAAGGGCGTCCGGCGCCGCAGCCGGAGGGTGCCGCATGAAGCCGATGGCCGTGATCCGCGGGGCGGGCGATCTCGGCACCGCCGTGGGGCGCAAGCTCCTCCAGAACGGCTTTCGCGTGGTCCACCTGGAGATCGCCGAGCCGCTCGTGGTCCGCCGGACCGTGGCGTTCGCCTCCGCGATCTTCGACGGGGGGACGGCCACCGTGGAAGGAGTCGCCGCGCGTCTCGCGGCCGACGCGGACGACGCGCGCGCGATCACCGAAGCCGGAGACGTCGCGGTGCTGATCGATCCCGGCGCGGCGAGCCTTCCGGCGCTCGAGCCGGTGGTGCTCGTCGACGCCATTCTCGCCAAGCGAAACACCGGAACCCGCCGGGCGATGGCTCCGTTCGTCGTCGGGCTCGGGCCGGGATTTACGGCGGGTGTCGACGTGCACGCGGTCGTGGAGACCTGCCGCGGAGCCGACCTCGGTCGCGTCATCACGGAGGGGGCGGCGCGACCCGACACCGGCATCCCCGGGGAGGTCGGCGGAGTGACGGCCGCGCGCGTGCTCCGCGCCTCGCGCGCCGGGACGTTCCGCGCGTTGCGGTACATCGGCGATCCGGTGCGCGCCGGCGATCCGGTCGCCGAGTCCGGCGGGGAAGTCGTGCGCCCCACAATTGCCGGCGTCCTGCGCGGGATCCTCCATTCGGGGCTCACGGTCCGTTCGGGGCAGAAGGTCGGCGACGTGGATCCGCGTGGGGATCGGGCCCTCTGTTTCCGGATCTCGGACAAGGCGAACGCCGTGGCCGCGGGGGTCCTCCACGCCGTCTTCCGCGCGGAAGAGGCGCTCGCGCCCGAGGGGCGCGCGCGATGAGGCTTCCGAGCTTCGATCTCCTCTTCCCGGAGCGCGTGGACGACGCGCTGGCGCTCCTTCGAGACACGGGTCCGCGCGGAATCGCGATGGCGGGCGGCACCGACGTGATGGTCTCGATGAAGCGGGGGGCGCTCGTCCCCGAGGTCGTCGTCCACGTCGGAGGGATTCCCGAGTTGCGCGGGATCCGGCGCGAGAACGGGACCGTCGTGATCGGAGGCGGGACGACCCTCGGCGCGCTCGCTTCGAGCGAGCTGCTCGCGCGGGATGCCCGCGGAGTCGTCGACGCGGCGGCGCGGATGGGCACCGTCCAGGTCCGGACCGTCGGGACGGCGGCGGGGAATCTCGCCTCGGCGGCGGCATGCGGCGATCTCGCCCCGATGCTGATCGCCCTCGAGGCGAAGCTCCGGCTTCGGTCGGCCTCGTTCCGCGAGCGCGAGCTCCCGATCGAGGCCTTCTTCACGGGAGTGCGGGGGACGGTCCTGAATGCCGGGGAGCTCATCACGACGCTCCGAATTCCCACGGCCGCGCCGCGCACGGGATCGGCGTACGTGAAGTTTGGCTATCGCGGCGGCGCGCAGGTCTCCGTCGTCTCGGCGGCCGCGCGCGTCGAGCGAGACGGCGAGCGCGTGCGCTCGGCGCGCCTCGTGCTCGGAGCCGTGGCGCCCATCCCGGTGGTCGTCCAGGGCGCGGGCCTGCTCGCGGGCGAGCGTCTCGAAGGAGCTCCCCTCGACGCCGCGTGTCTCGCGGCCGCCGCCGAGTGCGCGCCGATCTCGGACGTCCGCGGAAGCGAAGCGTACCGGCGGGCCATGGCCGCGGTGGTCGCGCGCCACGCGCTCCAGACGGCGTGGGGGAGGAGCGCCGCGTGAGCGCGCGCGCCGATACGGCCGCTCCCGCCGTCCCAAGGGGCGACGAGTCCCGCATGGTCGAACGGCTCCTGCATCTCGTCGTGAACGGCCGCGGCGTCGCCGTGGCGGCGCGATCCAATGCGACGCTCCTTTCGGTGCTGCGCGACGGCCTCGGCCTCACCGGCGCCAAGTGCGGCTGCGGGGAAGGGGACTGCGGCGCCTGCACCGTCCTCCTCGACGGCGAGCCGGTGAACTCCTGCCTGGTCCTGGGCGCCGCGGCCGAGGGGCACGCCATCACCACCATCGAGGGGCTCGCCGAAGACGGCGCGCTCCATCCGCTCCAGCGCGCCTTCGTCGAGACGGGCGCCATCCAGTGCGGGTTCTGCAGCCCCGGGATGATCCTCGCCGCGAAGGCGCTCCTCGATCGGAATCCCGATCCCTCCGACGAGGAGATCCGGAACGCCCTGGCGGGCAATCTCTGCCGCTGCACCGGCTACGTGCGCATCCTCGAAGCGGTCCGCCGGGCCGCGCACCCCGAGCGGCCACGCCCGCGCGAGGAGGGTGAGAGCGGGGACGAGTTCTCGGTCGTGGGGAAGAGCCATCCCAAGAAGGACGCGCCGGACAAGGCCACCGGACGCGCGCTCTACACCGGCGACATGCGGCTTCCCGGAATGCTGCGCGGGAAGATCCTCGGGAGCCCGCATCCCCACGCGCGCATCCGTTCGATCGACACGAGCGAGGCGGAGCGTCTCCCGGGCGTGCATGCGGTGATCACCGCGAAGGACGTCCCCGACGTTCCCTACGGCGTGAGCCCGGCGCGCTACGACGAGCGGGTCCTCGCGGCCGACGTGGTCCGGCACGTGGGGGATGAGATCGCCGCGGTGGCCGCGGTGGACGAAGAGACCGCGGAGCGCGCGCTGGGATTGATTCGCGTCGACTACGAGATCCTCCCGGCGGTCTTCACCGTGCAGGAGGCGCTCGCCGAGGACGCGCCGCGGCTCCACGAGGGCTACCCGCGGAACGTGAACACCGAGATCCATCACGACTTCGGCGACGTCGAGCGGGCTTTTGCCGAAGCCGACCTCGTGCGCGAGGATGTCTTCCAGGGACAGCGCGCGATGCAGACGCCGCTCGAGCCCCACGTCTCCCTCGCGTCCGTGGAGCCCGACGGGCGGGTCACGCTCTGGACCGCGAACCAGGCGCCGCACTACGTGCAGCACCAGCTCTCGCGCGTGCTCGAGATCCCGATGGCGCGGATCCGGGTGGTGAAGCCCGCGATGGGGGGCGGCTTCGGCGGAAAGGCCGAGGCGACGAGCCTCGATTTCTGCTCGGTCCTGCTTGCGCGACGGACCGGCCGGCCCGTGCTGATGGAGTACTCGCGGAACGAGGTCTATCTCCACGGCCGCGGGCGCCACGCGCAGACGATCCGTTTGAAGACGGGCGTGAAGAAGGACGGGACGCTCTTGGGAGTCCACGCGTCGATCCAGCTCGACGGCGGCGCCTACACGAGCTACGGCATTATCACCGCCTACTACGCGGGCGTGATGCTCACGACCCCTTACCGCCTCCCGAACTTCCGGTTCGACGGCACGCGCGTCTACACGAACCTCCCCGCCTGCGGTGCCCAGCGCGGAAACGGCACACCGCAGCCGCGGTTTGCGTTCGAGAGCCAGCTCGACCTGATCGCGAAGGACCTCGGCATCGATCCGATCGAGCTCCGTCGCCGGAACGCGATGGAGCCGAACGACAAGACCGTGAACGAATTCCAGATCACCTCGTGCGAGTTCCGGCGCTGCCTCGACGCGGTGGAGGAGCGCTCGGGCTGGAAGGAGAAACGCGGGAAGCTCCCGTTCGGGCGCGGCATCGGGATCGCCTGCGGCTGCTTCATCTCGGGCGCGGGCTATCCGATCTACCGGAGCTCCTTCCCGCACTCCTCGGCGATCGTGCGCTGGAGCGAGGACGGCACCGGCGCGACCGTCTACAGCGGCGCCCCCGACATCGGCCAGGGCTCGGACACGGTCCTCTGCCAGATGGCGGCCGAGGAGATGGGCCTTCGCTACGAGGACGTGAGCATCGTCTCGAGCGACTCCGCGGTGACGCCGACCGACCTCGGCGCCTACGCGTCGCGGATCACGTATTTCGCGGGGAATGCCGTGCGCCGCGCGGCCGCGCACGCCCGGGACCAGGCGGTCGCGGCTGCTGCGGCGGACTGGGGCGTCCCCGTGAATCAGGTCACGGCGCGCGACGGCAAGCTCACGTCATCGGATGGCACGAAGAGCTGCTCCATCCAGCAGGCTGCCGCGCTCGCCTTCTCGAAGCACGGGCCGCTCGTCGGCACGGGCGAGTACACGCCGCCGCACCTCGGGGGGACGTTCAAGGGCGCCCCGATTGGCACCTCCCCCGCGTACTCCTTCTGCGCGCAGGTGGCCGAAGTCGAAGTGGACGTCGAGTCCGGCACGATCCGCGTCACCGATTTCTACGACGCGCATGACTGTGGCACGGTGATCAATCCGATGGCGGTGCACGGGCAGGTGGAGGGCTCGCTCGTGATGGGAATGGGGGAGAGTCTCTGGGAGGAAGTGGTCCATCGAGGGGGGCAGATCGTGAACGCGAACCTGCACGACTACCTGATTCCCACGGCCGCCGACGCTCCGCGCGTGCACTCGCTCATCGTCCCCTCGTACGACCCGGGCGGCCCCTTCGGGGCCAAGGAGGTCGGCGAGGGGGCCGCGCTCCCCGTAATGGGCGCGATCGCCAACGCCGTGGCCGACGCGATCGGCGTCCGGCTCACCGAGCTTCCGATGACCCCGGAGAAGGTGCTTCGCGCCCTCGGCCGCGTGCCCGGCGCCGCGCCGCGCCGCCCGGACCCGGGGGAGGTGGCCCGATGAATCACCCGTCCGAGCACGACCTCATCTTCGACTGGAACCAGGGGGACGAGATCCCCGGGCGGCCGCCGCGCCCCGTCGAGGTGGCGGACGAGACCCTGCGCGACGGATTGCAGAGCCCGTCGGTGGCCGATCCGCCGATCGGCGCGAAGATCCGCATGCTGCATTACATGGCGGCCCTCGGCGTCCACGGTGTCGACCTCGGACTGCCCGGCGCCGGCCCGCGGGTCGTGAAGTCGGTGACCGCGATGGCGCGCGAGATGGTCGCGGCGAAGCTTCCGATGGAGCCCTACTGCGCGGCCCGCACGCACGAGAACGACATCAACCCGATCCTCTCGATCGTGCAGGAGACGGGGCTCCCGATCCACGCGGCCACGTTCCTCGGCTCGAGCCCGATCCGGCACTACGCGGAGGGATGGGATCTCGACCGCCTGCTCCGCATCACCGAGACCACCGTCTCGTACGCCGTCGAGCACGGTCTCGAGGTCATGTTCGTGACCGAGGACACCACGCGCGCGCGTCCCGAGATCCTCGAGAAGCTCTACGTGACCGCGGTCCGGTCCGGAGCGCGGCGCGTCTGCGTGGCGGACACGGTGGGGTACGCCACGCCCGAGGGGACGGCGCGCCTCATCCGCTTCATCCGTCAGGCGGTGGATGCGACCGGCGAGCAGGTGGCGATCGAGTTCCATGGGCATCGCGACCGTGGGCTCTGCCTCGCCAATTCGCTCGCGGCGCTCATGGCGGGCGCCGATCGCGTGCACGGGACCGTGCTCGGAATCGGAGAGCGCGTCGGCAACACGCCCCTCGACGTGCTGCTCGTGAACCTCAAGCTGCTAGGCTGGCTCGACGTCGATCTGAGCGCGCTCCCCGAGTACTGCGCGCTCGTCTCGCGCTCCTGTCGCTTCGCGATCCCGCCCAACTTCCCGGCCGTGGGGCGTGACGCCTTCCGCACGGGCACCGGCGTGCACGCCGCCGCGGTCATCAAGGCGCGGAGGAAGGGAGACGAGTGGCTCGCCGACCGGATCTACTCGAGCGTTCCGGCGGCGTGGCTGGGGTTGAAGCAGGTGATCGAGGTGGGGCCGATGTCGGGTGAGTCGAACGTCGTCTGCTGGCTCGAGAGCCACGGCTACGTGGCCGAGCGCTGCCTCGTGGAGCACATCTTCCGCCTCGCGAAGGAGCGGGAGCAGCTCTTCGAGGACGCGGAGCTCACCGA
>JBLMWD010000092.1:0-13155 GCA_050257045.1 Bacteroidota bacterium
GGTGCCGCCGCCGCCGGGCAGCCAGACACCGCCGCCGCCGGGCAGCGAGACTCCGACGCCTCCGGGCGGCAGCCACTAGGATCCGATCCGCCGCGCGTCCCCGGTAGGGGGCGCGCGGCCGCGTGACCACGAGGGACCACGCCGTGACCCCTGCCGTCGCGTGGACTCTGACCGGCGCCTTTCTCGCGGGCGCGGCCGCGGCTTCGGCCGTGTTCCTCCTTTCGCGCGCGCGCTCGCGCGACGCGGATGCCGAAGCCGGCGACGCCCCGGGGACGGACATCGAGCGCCTCCGCCTGGCCATGGCCGCGCCCCCCGCAGCGGTCGGGCGCGGCGACGCCGAAGAGCGCCAAAGGCTCGAGTCCGAGCGGCGCCAGGCGCTCTCCCTCCTCGAGGCCACGCTGGAATCGACCACCGACGGCGTGCTCGTGGTCGACCGCCACGGGAAGATCGTCCGGTTCAACGACCGCTTCGTCCAGCTCTGGCGCATCCCCGCCGACGTCATCCGGAGCCGCGACGACGACCGCGCGATCGCGACGGTGCTCGCGCAGCTCGAGGACCCCGAGGCGTTCGTCGCGCGCGTCCGGAGCCTCTACGCCGATCCCGAAGCGGAGAGCCACGACGTACTCCGCTTCAAGGACGGCCGCGTCTTCGAGCGCTTCTCGCGTCCCCAGCGGATCCGCGGCGAGGTGGTCGGGCGCGTCTGGGGTTTCCGCGACGTGACCGACCGCGAGCGCGCGGTCGCCGAGCGGCACCTCGCCGCCGCGCGCGAGGCGACGATCGCGCGGAACCTCGATTCGGCCCTCTTCACGTTCGTGCTCGGCGCCGACGGGCGGATCGACGAGTTCGAGTACTTCTCGCTCGGCGCCGAGGCGCTCTTCGGCGCCCCGCGCGAGGACCTGCTCGGAGATCCCGCGTTCTGGCTCGAGCGGATCCATCCCGAGGACCGGGCCAACGTCGTGGCGCCCGCCTTCCGGGGGCTCGTGCGCCTCGAGCCCGCCCACATCGAGTTCCGCTACGAGTCGTCGAAGGGGATCCACCGCTGGCACCGGAGCCGCTTCGTGCCGCGCCGCGAGGCCGACGGGCGCGTCCACGTCGACGCGATCGAGACCGACGTGACCGAGCGCGTGGCGCTCGAGGAGCAGCTCCGGCACGCGCAGAAGCTCGAGGCGGTGGGCCAGCTCGCGGGCGGGATCGCGCACGACTTCAACAACATCCTGACCGCCGTGATCGGCTACGCCGACCTCCTCCTCTCGCGCATGGCGCCCACCGACGCGAACCGGCGCGCCGTGGAGGAGATCCACAAGGGGGGCGACCGCGCCGCCTCGCTCACGCGCCAGCTCCTCGCCTTCAGCCGACGGAGTCCCGTGCAGCCGCGCCTCCTCGACCTCCGCGATTCGATCCGCGACCTCATGCCGATGCTGCAGCGTCTCGCGGGAGAGGACATCGGCTTCGATCTCGATCTCGACGCCGAGGTCGGGCCGGTCCGCGTCGACCCCTCCCAGTTCGAGCAGGTGGTGGTGAACCTGGTGGTGAACGCGCGCGACGTGATGCCCGGCGGGGGGACGCTCCGCATCGCCGTCGATCGGGTGGAGGTCGGCGCGGCCGAGGCGCTCGCCGAGCCGGAGCTCGCCCCCGGCCCGCACGTCCGCCTGCGCGTCGCCGACAGCGGCACCGGGATCGATCCCGCCGCGCTCGAGCACATCTTCGAGCCGTTCTTCACCACCAAGGGCCCCGGCCGCGGGAGCGGCCTCGGGCTCGCCACCGTCTACGGCATCGTGAGCCAGCACCGCGGACGCGTGCGCGCGGCCAACCGGGAGCGCGGCGCCGAGTTCGAGATCCTCCTTCCCGAGATGCGCGCCGACGCCCCGCCCGCGCTCCTCTCCGCGGGGCTCGCCCCCTTCCCCGGCGGGCGCGAGACGATCCTCCTCGTCGAGGACGATCCGGCCCTCCTGGCACTCGGGCGCGAAGCCCTGACCGAGCTCGGGTACCGCGTGCACGCGGCGGCGAACGGCGTCGACGCTCTGCGGCTCCTCGAAGAGGCCGGGCGCGCGGTCGACGTCCTCGTCACGGATGTGGTGATGCCGGGAATGGGGGGACGCGACCTCGCGCAGCGCGCGGCCGCGCTCCGCCCCGAGATCCGCGTGCTCTACGTCTCGGGGTACACGCGCGACGCGGTGCTCCGGGAGGAGATCGAAGGGTCGGAGATCGCGTTCCTCGACAAGCCCTACACGCCGCTGCTCCTCGCGCGCCGCGTGCGCGAGACGCTCGACGCGCCGGCGCGGCGGCGGACAGCCGCGCGCGCGTAGCGCGCGTCAGGCCGAGGCGTTCCCTTTTTCGACGACCGCGACCGTCCGGCTGCGCACGACATCGCCCAGCGTCTCGTCCACCGGCATCGGCGCGACGCCGAGATCGGCGAGTGTCCGCGGATTCCGGAGCGGTGCGAGCCGCCGCAGGTGGAGCACCAGCTCCCGCGGGAGGACGAGCTGGCGGAGGAAGGAGTGGGGCGGGAGCACCGGCGTCAACAGGCCGAGCTCCTCGACGAGGAGATCGGGGAGGCGGCGCCGCGGCGGCGTGACGCCGGTCATCTTCTCGAGCCGCGCGTAGAGGTCGCCCAGCCGCAGGCAGCCTGAGGTCGCGAAGTAGCGGCGGCCTCCGTGCCCGCGCGCGAGCGCGGCGTTCACGAACCGTCCGAGGTCGCGCCCGTCGCTCAGCGCGAGCCAGACGTCGTCCAGGATCCGGTAGGGCAGCTCGCCCGCGGCGTAGAGCGCGACCAGGCCGCCGAGGATCGTGTCGGCCCCCGGCGCCACCAGCACCCCCGGGCTCACGACCATCGTGCGCATCCCGCCCATGCCGTTCGCCTCGAGCACCATCGCCTCGGCTTCCGTCTTCATCCGCACGTAGTCCGACTCGTACGCCCCTTCCGGCGGCGTCTCCTCGTCCACCTCGCGACGCTGGTCGCCGCGCTCCTGCACCGTGCCGGTGTAGCCGATCAGCACGAACACCTTCACGCCGGCGCTCTGGGCCTCGCGGAGGAGCGCCTCGGCGCCGCCGACGTTCACGCGACGCTGGCGCTCGCGGTCGAAGCGGACGAAGCCGGTGCGCTCCGCCGCGTGCACGACGGCGTCGCATCCGTCGGCGATGCCGCGCAGCGTGGCGGGGCGCTCGAGATCGCCGGCGCGCGATTCCGTCCCGGGGGGCGGCGGCGGGTCGTCCGGCAGCGGCGGGCGGCGGCTGAGGAGACGGATCGGCGCGCGCAGCTCGGCCAGGGCGGGGGCGATCAGCCGCCCCACGGTGCCGGTCGATCCGGTGAGAAGAATGCGCTCGGGGAGAAACGGGACTCGCATGGTTTCGTCGCGCCCGAAGGCGCGGAGCTATGAGTTTACCGGATTCGACGCCCGCGCGGGGCTCGAATCCGCGCGGCCCGCGGCCTGGGGCCTACGCCGCGGCGCCGGACTGTCGTGGCGCGATCGAGCCACGCGCCCGCCCTGCGAAACGCACGCCGGGCACCTTGCGGCGCTCGCAGGTTGCGAGGCTCCCTCTGGCTCGATCCGGCCCACGCCCGCGCCACCGGCTCGGTTTCTGCCACCGCGACGACTCGAAGGGCGCGCGGCGCCCGCCTCTAACCCGCTGCACTCACGCGAGCTGAATCGACCACCCGGCAATCCGCGAAGGCGCCCGTGGCACCCGGCACGATGGCTGCACACGGCCCTGGCGTCGGGTGGCGTCCGCCCTGGACGCCGGCGGCCCGAGTGCACCCGTTTGGTGTTCTCTGCGGCCTTATCGAACAGACCAACGCATTGGAGGTGTCGCCGTGCGCCAAGCATCTCGGCGGGCGTGGCCCGTGTTCGCGCTCGCGCTCCTGACGTGGGCCCTGCTGGCATCCGCCGCGACTGCGGGTCCGTACACGAAGCTCCAGGTGATCCTGCCTGGCGAGACGGCCGCGCCGGGAACCTCGTCCGGCAAGACCGGAACGCCGCGGCAGCAGGTCACGGGTATTCCGTTCGCCGTGACGGTGAACGCGTGCGACGCGAGCTGGAACGTCGTGACGAGCAACTCCAACTCGATCAAGGTCGACGCCACCGACGCGAGCGCCACGCTGCCGCAGCCGGCGCAGCTCGTGAACGGAACCAAGACGTTCTCGGTGACGCTGAACGCGGCCGGAACGTTCACGGTCGGCGCGCACGACCAGACCGACAACACGATCCCGCCGGCGAGCTCGTCGGCGGTGACGGTGCGCATCCTCGATCACTTCATCTTCTCGAGCATCTCCCAGAAGAACCAGTACGCCGGCACGCCGATGTCGCTGACGGTCACGGCGGTCGACCCGACGGGCGCCACCGTGGCGGGCTACACGGGACCGGCGGTTCTCCAGGAGATCACCTCGTTCGGGCCGGGGCGCATCACCGCCTCGAGCAGCGGCGATTCGACGATCACCCTCTCGGCCGGCGTCTGGAACGGGAGCGTCACGATGTACCGCGCGGATGAGACGAGCATCAACCGCGGGAACGTGAACGTCTACGCCTACGACCGGCTGAACCCCACGAAGAACGGGACGAGCGATCCCTTCACGATCCATCCCGGGGCGTTCTCCCGCGTGCAGATCGTCGTTCCGGGTCAGAGCCCCTATCCGGGGAGCCTCTCGGGCGTGATCGGCACGCCGGCGACGCAGGCGGCCGGCGCGACGTTCAACGTCTCGGTCTATGGCACGGACCCCTACTGGAACCAGGTGCCGACGGGCGACCAGGTCCGGGTCACGTCGAGCGACGGCGCCACGAACGTGAGCGGCACGATGCTGAACGGCTTCGTCCAGCTCCAGGCGCACCTGAACACGGTCGGAACCCAGACGCTCACGGTCACCGACATCACGAACAGCTCGAAGACCCCGATGACCAGCGCCGGGATCCTGGTGGTCCCGACCGGAATCTCCAAGTTCGTCTTCAACACGATCACCGGCCCGCTCACCGCGGGCACGCCCGCGTCGGTGACGGTGCGCGCCACCGACTCGAGCGGCAACACGGTCCCCGGCTACAACGCGAACTGCATCCTGCAGGCGAACACCGGCAACGGGAGCATCACGCCGACGGACATCACGTTCGTGAACGGCACCTGGACCGGCAACGTGACGTTCATGGGCGCGGGCGGCTCGGTGGCGCTCACCTGCGCCGACTTCTCCGCTCCGCCGAAGACCGGGACGAGCAACAGCTTCGTCGTGAACCCGGGCCCGTTCGCGGGGCTCCAGGTGCTCCTCCCCGGCGAGACCGCCCTGGGCGGAACGTCGTCCGGGAAGACCGGCACGCCGACGACGCAGGCGGCCGGCGCGAACTTCACCGTGACGGTCCGCGCCGTGGACCAGTACTGGAACCTGGTGCCCGGCATCAACGACATCATCGCCCTCACGTCGACCGACACGTTCGCCTGGATGCCGGCGGACACGGTGCTCGTGAACGGGCAGGTCCTGATCCCGGTCCAGCTCCACAAGAGCGGCCCGCAGACGATCACGGCGCGCGACTCGACGAACGCGAGCATCACGCCGAACACCTCGTCGCCGGTCAACATCGTCGGCGGCACGTTCGCCCGCGTGCTGATCCTGGCGCCGGGCGAGTCGCCGGCTCCCGGGACGGCCACCGGCCGCACCGGCACGGCCACCGACCAGTCGATCAACTACGCCTTCAACGTCACCGTGCTCGCGACCGACCAGTGGTGGAACCCGGTCGGCGGCGTGAGCGACGTGGTGCACATCACCTCGGGCGATCCGCTCGCGACCCTCCCGCCCGACCAGGCGATGGTCAATGGCGCGGTCGACATGCCGGTCCGTCTCGCGACGGGCGGCTACCAGCAGATCTCCGCGAGCGACGTGACGAATACGGGCAAAACCGGCAGCACGACCCAGGTGCGGGCCATCTCGACCGGCTTCCACCTCCAGGCCGACATCACGCCGTCGACCGCCAAGGCGGGCGAGCCGTTCACGCTGACCGTCAAGGTCACGAACGACGCCGGCAGCGTGATCCAGGAGATCAACTCCTTCGTCACGGTCGAGGTGAAGAACGCCTCGACGCAGGCGGCGGGCAAGGGGACGCTCCTCAACACGCAGTTCCAGCTCCTCCAGGGCCAGCGCGCGATCTCCGAGACCTACACGTTCGTCGAGCCGATCATCATCATCGCGCACGACGACGCGGGGAACGCGCCGGCCACCAGCAACGTGATCACGATCATGCCGGGCGACCCGGCGTTCATCCGGATGAGCAGCAACCCGACCTGGGTGGGCGGGAACAAGCACGCCACGGTCTACGCCCGCGTCGTCGACGCCTTCGAGAACGGCGTCCCCGACCAGGCGGTCACGTTCTCCCTCGTCTCCGGCACGGGCTCCCTCTCCGCGATCGACACGACGACCGCCGTCGACGGCAACGCGCGCGCCGACTTCCTGAGCCCGCGCCAGCCGGAGATGGACCAGATCCACGCGTCGTCGGGGGCGCTCCAGAACGACTACAACCTCCAGGTGGCGTTCGTCGACCCGACCAAGGGCCCGGGCTACGCCACGAACTATCCGAATCCGTTCCACCCGCCGGCCGAGGGGACGACGATCGCCTACAAACTGAGCGACAACGCCGCGGTCACGATGCGGATCTACACGCAGACGGGATCGCTCGTGAAGCGCGTCTTCTTCGACAAGGGGACGTCCGGCGGTCTCGCGGGCCTGAACCAGTACGTCTGGGACGGCACGAACGGGAAGGGCGACGTGGTCGCGAGCGGCGGCTACATCGTGTTGATCGAAGCCCAGGGACAGGGCGCCACGTTGAACGTCATCCGCCACAAGATCGCGGTGGTCCGGTGAGCGGGGGAGGCCGAGCCATGTTCGTCATGCCACGTCATCGCTTCATCGGGATCGCGTTCGCGGCGGTCCTCGTCCTGGCGGCGGGAGCCGCGCGGGCCGAGAACGAGACCGGCGGCGCTCCCGGGTCCTGGCTGTCCGATTACGTGACGGCGCGCACGCTCGGGATGGGCGGCGCGTTCGTCGGGACCGCGGACGACGCGTCCACGGTGGCCTGGAACCCGGCCGGGCTGGCGCTCCTCGTGCCGAACGAGGCGCGGTTCGAATCGGCGCGCCTCTTCGACGACACGTCGGTCAACGCGCTCAACTTCGCGGTGCCCGGGAACAAGCTCCCCTGCTTCGGGCTCTCCATCATCTCGCTCAACTCGGGGCAGTTCCAGAAGACGAACGAGCTGAACGATCCGCTCGGCACCTTCAGCGACGTGGAGACGGCCTACATCTTCTCGATGGCGCGGGCCTTCAACCCGCGCTTCGCGCTCGGGACCAACGTGAAGCTGATCCGCCAGTCGGTCGAGGACTTCAGCGGGACCGGCTTCGGCGTCGACGTGGGCGCGGTCGCGAACGTGACCCCGAGCATCCGGATCGGCGCGTCGGTCCTGAACATCGCGGGCCCGAACATCACGCTCCGCGACACGCAGGAGAAGTACCCGATCGAGTTCCGCGGCGGCTTCTCGGCGTCGGTGCTGAACGGCCGAGGGCTCCTTTCGGCCGAGGTCGACCAGTCGCAGGGCCCGGGCGTCCGCTTCCGCGGCGGCTCGGAGTACTGGGTGCAGCCGATGTTCGCGCTGCGCGTCGGCCTCGACGACCAGAATCCGGCGGGCGGCCTCTCCTACCGCTTCGGCGGCCACTACCAGTTCGACTACGGCGTGCTCGACCACCCGCTCGGCCTGGCGCACCGGATCGGCATCACCTACCGGTTCGGCGGCTTCTTCGCGAGCGCGAAGGCCGATCCCGAGATCTTCTCGCCGACGGGCGAGCACGCGACGACCAAGATCGACCTGAACGCCCGGACGAAGGGCGAGGCCGACAGCTGGACCCTCCAGCTCGTGAACAAGTCGGACGAGACGGTGCGCAAGTTCGGGGGCAAGGGGCTTCCGCCCTCGCATCTCGAATGGGACGGCAAGGACGAGACCGGCCTCCCGGTCGCGGACGGAATCTACCGCTATCACCTGACCGTGACCGATACGCAGGGACGCGTCATCGAGAGCCACGTCCGCTCGGTCACGATCTCGACCGGCGGCCCGCAGGGCGAAGTCCCGGTCATTCCGGTCCAGTAAAGGAAACGGGGGCGAGGGTGATGAGGAACAGGAACGAGCAGACGACGACCCGAGGTGAGGCGCGCGTGGCGCGCCTCGCCATCGCCCTTTTCCTCGCGCTCGGCGCAACGCCCGCGGCCTTCGCCGCGCCCGCGCCCGCGACCGCGACCGCTCCGGCGCCCGGCTTGAAGGGCGCGGCGCTCGCCTTCGAATCGGCCCGGCTCCTGCCGGAAGCCTCGCGCGCCGCGGCGCTCGAGGACGCGAGCCACCTCGCGGTGGAAGCGGCGAAGGGAGCGAAGAACGACGACGAGGACCTGGCGGCGCGCTGGCTCTGGGCGGAGACCCGTCTCGAGCGCGGCGAAACCGCGAAGGCCTCGGAGACGCTTCACCAGATCTCCGACCGGCTCGGGAAGAGCCCCTACGCCGACGACGCCGAATTCGAGTCGATCCAGTCGCTCGAGGCCCAGGGCAAGGATCTCGACGCCGCCAAGGCGTGGGCGGAGTGGGAGAAGCGCTGGCCGCAGAGCCCGCTCATGGCCGAGGCGAAGCTCGCCATGGCCTGGAACGCGCTCCGGCGCGGCCAGACGGCGGTCGCCGACAAGCAGCTCGCGGCGCTGCTCTCGGGACGCGCCTGGTACGCGTCCGACCCGCGCGTGCAGCTCGCGCGCGCCACGGCGCTCTACCGGAACGGCAGGTTTGCCGACGCGCTCGCGCTCATCGGACCGAAGCCGGGCGGCGGCGCGGCCGCGGCCTATCTCCGCGCGCTCTGCCAGCGGAGCCTCGGATCGATGCTCGCCTCGGCGGCGGCGTTCCAGGAAGTCGTGGGCCGGTACCCCGATTCCCCGCTCCACGACCCGGCCCTTCTCGGGAAGGCCGACGCGTTCCTCAAGGCCGGCGACTTCCGGAGCGCCGCCGAGGAGTTCACGCGGGCGACGAAGCAGGCGAAGGACCCGGCCGTGGTGGCCGAGGCCGAGGTGCGCGCGGCGGGCGCGGTCTGCCTGACCGGCGCGGCCGACTCCGCGCTCGCCCTGTTCCATGGAATCGTCGAGCGCCGGCCGGGAACCGACCAGGCGGCGCGCGCCCAGTTCCTGATCGGCGACGTGCTCGCGACGCGCGGGCAGTACGCCGAGGCGATCGTGGAGCTGAACAAGGTGCTCACGAGCTACTTCCAGCACTCGGTGGCGGCGAGCGCGCAGTACCGCGTCGCGCGCTGCCTGGATGCGCTCGGACGGAAGGCCGACGCGACCGGCTCCTACCAGGCGGTCGTCGCGGGCTATCCGCTCGAGCCGGAGGCGCCCGCGGCGGCCTACATGGCGGGCGTGGGGCTCCTCGCGCAGAACCGTCCGCGCGCGGCCGCGCCGTACTTCCAGATCGTGCTCGACCGCTACGTGGCGAGCGCGGTCGACTCCTCGCGCTCGGTGCGCCCGGTGACGCCGGAGCGCCAGGAAGTCATCGACGCTGCGCTCTGCCTCCTCCTCTATTCCTACCGTTCGGCGGGGGACCTGGGCCAGGTGGCCGGCGCGCCGCACCTCCTCCTCCAGAAGATGCCGCCGAGCCATTCGCCCTGGCGCGCCTACGCGCTCCTGATCGACGCCGACGCCATGGCCGCGCAGTCGCGGCATCCCGAGGCGCAGGCGACGCTCGAGCGGCTGATCCACGACTTCCCCGACCATCCGGTCGGCGCCTCGGCCTCGAAGCTCCTCGCCTGGACGTACGCGCAGCAGGGCAAGGACAGCCTCGCCGTCGCGACCGAAGAGCAGCTGGTGCTGCGCTACGGCGCGAGCGATCCGGAGGTCGTGAGCGGCGCGCTCCTCGACATCGCGCACGACCGCTTCAACCAGAAGCGCTATCGCGAAGCGGCCGCGGGCTACGAGGACTTCCTGAAGCGCTTCCCGAACAACCCGAAGCGCCACGTCGCGAACTACCAGGCCGGCCTCGCCTACGTCCGCCTGAACCGGCTCGGCGACGCCGTCGACCACTGGGAGGCCATCGTGCGCGACAGCGCGAAGGCCACGATCGCGGAGAAGGCGTGGACGCGCGCGGGCGACCTCTACTTCCAGGCGGCGCGCTACACCGACGCGAAGCGCTGCTACCGCGGCCTCCTCGCGAACTTCGCGAACACCGAGGGAGCCGCGCTCGCGACGCTCCGGATGGGCCAGTGCGAGTACAACGCCGGGAACGACGCGGCGGCGCTCGAGTCGTTCTCGCAGGCGATCGCCCGCTTTCCCGACAGCCCGTACGCGAAGGAGGCGAAGCGCGGCACCGAGCTCGCCCTCTACCGCCTCGGCCAGAGCGACAAGGGGACGGCCGTGCTCGCCCAGCTGGTGGAGCAGTATCCCAACAGCGCCTACGCCGCCGACGCGCTCTTCCAGATCGCGAAGAATCACTACCAGGCGAAGCGGTACGAACAGGCGGCCGACGGCTTCCGCCGCGTGGTGAGCCAGTTCCCCGGCTACTCGGCCGCGGACCAGGCGCAGTACCTCCTCGTCGACGCCCTCGACAAGGCCGGGAAGCCGGCCGAGTCGAGGCAGGCGGCCGAGCAGTTCCTCGCCTTCTTCCCGTCGAGCGAGCTGCGCCCGACGGTGCAGTTCCAGGTCGGCCTCGAGCAGTTCCAGAACAAGGAGTACGCGCCGGCGGCGGTGGCCTTCACGCAGGTGCTCGCCGACAGCGCCGCGCCCGACGTGCGCGCGGCGGCGCGCTACAACCTGGCGCTCTGCCAGCGTTCGCTCGGCCAGGCCGACAGCGCGCGGGCGACGCTCGAGGCGTACCGCGCCGAGCGTCCCGCCGATTCGCGTGCGGAGGAAGTGGCCTACCAGCTCGGCGACATCCACGACACCGCCGGCCGGTACGCGGAGGCGCAGGCGGAGTTCGAGAAGGCGCTCGATGGCAAGGTGAGCGCGGCGGTCGAGACCGAGCTCCGGTTCCGCATCGGCCGCTGCCTCGAGGAGCAGCAGAAGACCGACGAGTCGATCAAGTGGTACCTCCACGCGTCGCAGGCCGTCGACCGGCGGAACGCCTTCCGGCTCTCCGCGGTCGCCCGGCTCGCGGCCATCTATGAGTCCAAGCGCGAGTTCGGGAAGGCCATGTCCGCCTACCAGGACATCGCAACCTATTCCAAGGACCGGGAGCTCGCACAGGCCGCGGCGGGCCGCGCCAACCAGCTTCGCTCGAGCCGCACGACCCGCTAGTCCCGAACACCGAAAGGAGCGATACGACGATGTTCGAGAATTTCGACTGGATCCAGGCCATGCAGAAGAGCCCGGTGATGATCGTGATCCTCTTCTGCAGCGTGCTCACGGCCGGCTTCGCCCTGGAACGCGCGTTCTACTACTGGAAGCGCCGGGGGAATCCCGACAGCCTGCTCGCCTCGGCGCTCGTCGCCGTGCGCTCGGGCAACCGCGAGGAGGCGATCCGCGTCCTCCACGACAATCCGCACCCGATGGGCCCGGTCGCGGTCGAGATGGTGAAGAACCTCGACCAGCCCGAGGGCGTCTCCGAGGAGAAGATGCACATCGCCCTGAGCGAGCAGCGCATGGCGCTCGAGCGGAACCTCGGCTTCATCGGCACCATGGGCAACACGGCGCCCCTGATCGGCCTCCTCGGGACGGTGTGGGGCATCATGCGCGCGTTCCACGACATGGCGCGGACCGGCTCGGCCGGCCCCTCCGTGGTCGCGGCGGGCGTCGCCGAAGCGCTCTTCACGACGGCGGCCGGCCTCTGCGTCGCCGTGCCGGCCGTGATCCTCTACAACCACTTCGTCCGGCGGATGGGCGTGATGCTGACGGTGGCCGAGAACAACGCCCGCACGATCCGCCTCAACGCTTCGAACGCGTCGCGCGCCCAGGCCAGCCGGGCCGCCTGACAGGAGGATCCCGTGGCCCGTCGCTGGCGCATGCGCAATCCGGAGTCGATCCACGAGCCGAACATGACTCCGCTCATCGACGTCTCGCTGGTGCTCGTCGTGATCCTCATGGTCGCCACGCCGATGGCCTTCCAGTCGAGCATCGGCGTGCAGCGGGCGGCGCAGGCCGGGAAGGCCGCCGCCCTCGCCGCCAAGGCGGAGCGGGTCGAGATCACGATCATGTCGGCGGACAGCGTGACCGTGAACCGGACCTCCGTCCCACGGAAGGACATGGGGCTGCTCCTGAAGCCGCTGATCCAGCTGAGCCAGAACAAGACGGTCATCGTCCACTGCGCGGACTCCGTGCCCCACGGTTCGTTCGTGGGCGTTCTCGACGAAGCGAAGCAGTGCGGCGCCGCGAACATCGCGGTGGTGGGAGGCTGAGATGCGGAGTTTCGTGCCGCGACAGACCCTGATCACGAAGGTCAACGTGACGCCGATCATCGACGTCGCGCTGGTGCTGGTCATCATCCTGCTCGTCACGGCCCCGATGCTGGCCGTCTCCGACCTGCCGGTGAACCTGCCGCAGGCGAAGACCCAGGAGTCGGAGGACGAGCGCAACGTGAGCGTCACGCTCTCTTCGGGCGGCGAGCTGGCCCTGGACGAGACCAAGATCCCGCGGGCGTCCCTGACGTCGGCGCTCCACGAGCGCCTGGCCCAGAACGGAAACGAGAACGTGCTCGTGGTGGTGCGGGCCGACGCGGACGCGCCGTACTCCACGGTGCGCGGGCTCCTCGAGGACGCGCGCGCCGCCGGCGCCCGGCGCATCGCGATCGCCACGCGCCAGAAGACGGAGGCCGTCCGGTGACCGCCGCCACGCTCCATCTCGATCTCGTCGAGTGCCAGGCCCGCACGCGGCGCACCATGACCGCGAGCATCGTGCTCCACGCGCTCCTCTTCCTCTGGATCGCCACGATCAAGTCGCTGCCGACCGTGGAGACGCCGCCGATCACGGAGATCCTGATGCTCTCCCCCGGCGAGCTGACCGCGGCGGCCGCGGGCCCCTCCGAGCCCGCGCCGCGCACGGCGCCCCGACCGGGGCTCGCCCCGCGCAAGGTCGAGGTCGACCAGCGGTTCGTCCGGAACCCCGATCGCGCCGACATCACGCTCGACCCGCAGTCGCAGACGTCGATCGCCGACCAGATGATGGCGCGCCTCTCCCACATGAC
>JBLMWD010000093.1:0-120832 GCA_050257045.1 Bacteroidota bacterium
GGAGCCGCGCGATCGGCGCGCCGGAGGCGCGCGAGGCGGCGGCGTGGACCGCGGCGTCGCGGAGCGAGCCCGAATAGCGCGCCTCGTCCCCGGCCGCGCGGGCGAGCTCGAGCGCTCCGAGGAGCTCGTCGTCACGCTCGCCGAGGAGCTTCCCGGTCGCGAGCGCCGCGTCCTCGAGACGCGCGGGGGCGAGCACGACGCGCGCCGCCGCGAGGAGCAGGAGGAGCGCGCCCGCGCCGATCAAGGCGAGGCGGATCATCACGAACTCGTCGCGATGGAGGGGCGTCGCGAGCCCAACCCAGAGCGCGAGGAGCGCCAGGGCGACTCCGGCCACGACCAGGGCGAGGCCGGCCTGCTCGACCGCGCGCCAGAGGAGGAAGCGCCGGGCGCGCCCCAGGATGGTGAGAAGGGTCTCGCCGGATGGGCTCATCGGGTCGCGGGTCTCAATGGGTCACGGCGTACGTGGCGATGTTGATCGCGAAGCGCATGGCGGCGTCCCGCTTCGCCTGGGGGTCGTGATAGAGATCGTCCTCGATCCCGTTCCCGATGTCGGTGTCGAACGTGTAGAGGACGACGACGCGCCCGTCGCGCACGATCCCGAAGACCCGCGCCGGGCCGCCGTCGTGCTCGTGCACCTTGGGAGCCCCGCCCGGGAAGGGGAAGGGCCGGCGGAAGATCTCGTGGTTGAACGGGAGCTCGACGAGCGGCGACTCGGGGTAGACGCGCCGCATCGATTCGCGGAACGACTTGTCCATCCCGAAGTTGTCGTCGGCCCAGAGCATCCCGCCCTGATCGAGATAGCGGCGGATGTCGCGCGCCTCCTCGTCGCTCAGCTTCACGTTTCCGTGGCCGGTCACGAAGATCAGGGGATAGTTCCAGAGGTCGGGATCGGTGGCGGTCACCGTCGCTTCCTTCTGCTGCGTGACCCGGATCCCGCCCCGCTCCTTGAGCGCCTGGAGGAGGTTCCGGAGGGAGGTCTCGTCCGAGTACCAGTCCCCGCCGCCCGAGTACTTGAGGCGCGCCACCGTGAACCCGCCGGTCAGGTCGACGGAATTGCCGGTCACGCTCCCCTGGGCCGGAGCGCCCGAGGGGGCCGCCACGACCGCCATGGCAACCGCCGCCAGCGCTGTCCGTCCAAGTTGTTTCAGCAAAGAGGGTTGCAGAAGCAAGCGGACCTCGTCCCGAGAGCTGCCTACGCCGGCGTCGAGCACGGCTTCAAGGATACCAGAGGGATCTTCGGCCCGGCTCGCTTTCAGCTAAACCTTCGATAATTGAGGAGGTTCCGGGCGCGAAAGTGCGTCCGGCGGGTCAGCCGAGGGCGGCCGCGCCGAGCAGGGTGTGGCGCAGCGTGCGGGCCGGGTCATCCATCCGGAAGGAGACGGCGTGGAAGGCCGCGGGCGCCTGGCCGGGGTTCACGCAGATCGTCGATCCGACCCGGTCGGCAAAGCGCCCTGACACGGTCGGCGACTCGTGGATGTGGCCGTGCAGCGAGAGGCTTGGCTTCATGCGCTCGAGGAACCGGCGCGTGGCGCGGGAGCCGACGTGGGCGCCGCCCGCGATCTGGTCGCAGGCGGTCCCGTGCGGCGGGCCGTGGAAGACGCAGACGAGCGGCGATTCCACGGCGGGAAAGGCGCCCGTCGCGCCGCGTACGGTGGTCTCGAGGAGGTCCATCTCCGCCTCGAGCGACTCGTCGCGCTCGCGCCCCGCGAACGTGAACGGGTGGAGCGTCCCGTCGGGCGCGCTCCGATCCCCGTCCGGGCGCACCGCCGGGCCGTGGTCGCGCTCCCAGCGCTCCCAGTCCTTGAGCCGGATCGGCGTCGGCGGGACGCAATTCTGCCCCGCGATCCAGGCGCGATCGAGGAAGCGCACCGCGCGTCCGTGGAGATAGTGGAGGCCGGGCAGGCCCGACCGGTCGAGGAGCTCCTCGTTCGAGCGCCAGTCCCCATTGCCGAGGATGTAGAAGATCTCGGGCGCTTCCGCCGCCTCGAGCCGGTCGCGGAAGAGCGGGATCAGGAATTCCGTGAAGAAGTCGCGCTGATGCGGAGGGTCGCCCATCGGGGCGAGGTCCCCACCCAGGACCACGGCGCGCACGCGCAGCGAGGCGGCGAGCCGGAACGCGGCCTCGTAGTGCGAGCGGCTCCCGTGCAGGTCGGACGTGTAGAGGACGTCGGCTTCGGCCATCGAACCCTCGGAGGGGGTCATCCCTTCACCCGCACTTCGCGCAGGCACCAGCGCCCCGCCACGGATGTCGCGGTCAGCGTCACGGTGAGCCGGCGCACGCCCTGGCTCCCGCCCCAGTCGCCCCACCATCGCGCGGTCGCCGAGCTCACGTCCCGGCCGACGTTCACCCGGAGCACCTGGAACGATTGGGTGGTCACGAGCCGGAGCTGGTCCTGGAAGAGGAACGTGGCGGCGCTCCGCGTCATCGCGGCGGTCGGCGTCGATCCGGGCTTCAAGCCGATCCGGACCGAGGTCGTGTCCACGAGCGCGGCGAGGTCCTCCGCGTCGCCGGTCGACCAGGCCTCCTCGACGGCCGCGAAGAGCTGGATCGGCGTGGCGTTCCGCAGCAGGGGGATGCGCTCGGCGCGCGAATCGGGGGAGAGGATCGGCGTGGAGACGGACGGAGGGGCGGTCTCGCCGCGTGCCTGCGGCGTCGCGGCCGCGAGGAGCGAAGCGAGCAGGGCGGCCGCCCGGGTCACGGCATGCGCGCGGCCGGGGTCAGCCGGCGCGCGAGGCGCCGGCCCGCTTTTGGGCGACGGGATTCCGGCGCTCCAGCCAGTTCTGCGTTTCGAGCGCGAGCGCGCTCGCCACGTAGACGGAGGAGTAGGTTCCGTAGATCACCCCGACCAGCATCGTGAACGCGAAGTCGTGGAGCACCTCGCCGCCGAGGAAGAAGAGCGCGAGCACGGTGAGCACGACCGTGAACGAGGTGATGATCGTCCGACTCAGCGTCTCGTTCACGGCGATGTTCATGACCCGCTCGGCTGTCTCGCGGCGCAACGACTGGCGCCGCTCGCGGATCCGGTCGAAGACGACGATGGTGTCGTTGATCGAAAAGCCCGCGATCGTGAGCAGCGCCGCCACGACCGTGAGCGTCACTTCCTTGTTGAAGATGGACACGGCCCCGAGCGAGATGAAGACGTCGTGGAAGAGCGCCACGACGGCGCCCAGTGAGTAGCGCCAGTCGTATCGGATGGCCACGTAGACGAGGATGAGGCCGAGCGCCAGGAAGACCGCCTTGATCGCGGCGCCGCGGAGCTCGCCTCCGACGCGGGGACCGACGTGCTCCAGGTGGCGGATGTCCACCCGCGAGCCGGGATGCGCGGCCTGCAGGGCCTGCTGGACCGCCGCGGACGGATTGGAGCGGCCCTCGTCCGCCTGGAAGCGGAGCAGGAAGAGATCGGGACGCTCGAGCCGCTGGATCTCGGCTCCGTGGAACCCGGCCTGGTCGATCCCCTTCCGGACCTCGTCCACCGACGGCGCGGGAAGGATCGAGACCTCGATCAGGGTCCCGCCCGTGAAGTCGACGCCGTAGCGCGGACCGCCGTGCATCACGAGCGAGATGATCGCGGCGAGGATCGAGAGCCCCGAGACCACGTACGCGATGTGGCGCCGGCCCATCCAGTCGACGTTGATGCCGTGCAGGATCTGTAGCACGAGTCTCCCCTAGATGCTGATGGTGCTGACCTTCCGGCGCAGCGACCACGCGTCGAAGATCATCTTGGAAATGCCGACCGCCGTGATCAGGTTGATGATGAGTCCGATCGAGAGCGTGATGGCGAAGCCGCGGATCGGGCCGGAGCCGAACCACATCAGGGCGAGCGACGAGAGCAGCGTCGTCACGTGGGCGTCGATGATGGTCCGGTAGGCGCGCGCGTACCCGATCTCGATGGCCGTGAGCACGGTCTTCTTGTTCCGGAGCTCCTCGCGGATGCGCTCGAAGATCAGCACGTTCGCGTCCACGGCCATCCCGATGGTGAGGACGATGCCGGCGATGCCCGGGAGCGTCAGGGTCGCATGGAACGCCGCCATGCAGGCGAGGAGGCCGATGATGTTCAGCACCAGGGCCATCACGGCGACCATGCCCGAGGCGCGGTAGTAGACGAGCATGAAGATGATGACGAGGAGCGCGCCGACGCCGCCCGCCGTGAGCCCCTTCTGGATCGAGTCCTGGCCGAGCGACGGCCCGATGGCGCGCTCGTCGACGATGTTCACGGGCGCCGGAAGCGCGCCCGAGCGGAGCACGATGGCGAGGTTCTGCGCTTCCTCCTCGCTGAAGGAGCCGGTGATCGAGCCCTGCCCGCGCGGGATCCGCTCGTGGATGTTCGGGGCCGACTGCACCCGGTTGTCCAGCACGATGGCGAGCCGGCGGCCCACGTTGGCGCCGGTCACGTCGGCGAAGACCGCGCCCCCCTTGCCGGTGAGCGTGAACGACACGCCCGGGGCGCCGGGGCGCTCCTGGTCGAGGTCCATGCGCATCTGCGCGCCCGCGACCTCCTTCCCCTCCATGAGGGGTTCCTTCCCGAGGGTGTAGAGCGACCGCACGGTCCGTCCCTCACGCTCGTTCGTGTGCGCGTCCCAGTTGAGGGTCGCGTCCAGGACGAACGAGGAGTCGGCGCGGACGACGTTCAGCATGGAGTCGATGGGCGCCACGTTCTCGGGGAGCACGTCCGACTGCCCGCCGCTCGCGACCGAAAGGAAGCGTGACGACCAGGGGTGCGAGGTGGTGTCGGCCGCCCCGCCCTTCGCGGCCGCCTGTTTCCGTTCGAAATAGCCGTCGATCCGGTCGAAGAGAGCGCGCACCTCGTCGTCGTTCTTCACGATCTTGAACTCGAGGAGCGCCGTCTGGCCGATCAGCGAGGTCGCCCGCTCGCGGTCCAGGAGCCCGGGGAGTTGCACCAGGATCCGGTTGTCCCCCTGCTTCTGGATCGAGGGCTCGGCCACGCCGAACTGGTCGATGCGGTTCCGGATGATCTGCATGGCCTGGTCGACCGCGTTCTTCGCCTCGGCGGGACCGAGCTTGGACTTGTCGACCTCGAGGAGGAGGTAGAGGCCGCCCTGGAGGTCGAGGCCCAGCTTGATCGCCTTGTCGCGGAGCTTGGCCATCTTCGTCAGGCGGTCGCGATCGGCGTCGTTGGTCGCGGTGGCCGGACGCGCCTGGAGCACCTCCTGCCGTTTCGCCGGAGGCATCGCGTAGAACTGGAAGGTGGGCCAGAGGGTGTAGAGGGCGGCCGCGAGGCCGATCAGGGTCAGGTAGAGTTTGTTCCGGTCGCTCTGGGTCACGACGTTCCTCGGGCCTTCCTCGATTCGGTTGTGCAGGGATGAATGGAAACCAAGACGGGGGAGACTACCGGAGACGGCCCGGTGAAGTCAATGCCGCTGTAGCAAATGGGCCGGACGGCGAGGCGGCGCGGAGGCGGCGGCCCGTAACCGATTCGACATGCGCCCGACCCGCTTCGGTAACACGCGTGGGCCAGCCTCTCTCCCGTGAGACCGCGTGCTAAGCTTTCGTCGGCCAACGTGACCGGGATGCCGCGCTCCACGATACTCGTCGTCGACGACGAGGCCGAGATCTGCGATCTCGTGAGCTACAACCTGGCCCGCGAGGGCTATCGGGTGGTGGCCGAGCACGACGGCGCAGCCGGGCTGGAGCGGATCTTCAAGGCGCCCCCCGAGCTCGTCGTCCTCGACCTCCTCCTCCCCAAACTGAGCGGCCTCGAGGTGCTCGACGCGATCCGCGGCGAAGCGCGCACGAAGCGCCTCCCGGTGCTCGTCCTGACCGCCCGCGGCACCGAGATGGACAAGCTCGTCGGCTTCGAGCGCGGCGCCGACGACTACCTGACGAAGCCCTTTTCGCCCAAGGAGCTGGTCGCCCGCGTGAGCGCGATCCTGCGCCGGAGCCGCGGCGAGGAGCGCGAGGCGGCTACGACGATCGGTCCCGTGCGTTTCGACCCCGAGCGGCACCAGGTATTCGTCCGCGGGCGGGAGCTCCGGCTCACCCCTACGGAGTACCGGCTCCTCGAATACCTCCTCGAGCGCCGGGGCCGGGTCTTCTCCCGCGAGCAGCTCCTCGACAAGGTCTGGGGGCTCGGCTACTTCGGCGAGACCCGGACCGTGGACGTCCACGTCCGGCGGCTCCGCGCCAAGCTGGGTAAGGACGCGAACCTCATCCGGACGGTGACCGGCGTGGGATACGCGGCGGAGGTCCCGAAGGGCTGATCTGGCCGCGGTCTGACGCGGGCAGACCCGCTCCCCGGCACCTGCCCGGTCGGTGTAGGCTCACCGGGTGCGATCCCTGACCGGGCGGCCGTTCCTGCTGCTCCTCTTACTGATCGTGATCGCCACGGTCGCGATCGCGGCGCTCCTGCTCACGGCGCCGGCCGACGGCCGGGCCGGCGCGATCGCGCTGGCCGCCGGGGTCTTCATCGCGGCGCTCATCCTCGCCTGGCTCCCCTTCCGCGCCCTCGACCGGCGCTTCGGCCGGATCGCGGCCGCCGCCCACGGTGTCGCCTCGGGCGATCTCGAGGCGCGCGCCCCGGTGGACGGCCACGACGAGTTCGCCCGCCTGGCGCGCTCGCTCAACGACGTCGCCGACCGGTTCGAGGCGAAGCTCCGCGAGCTCCAGGGGGAGCGCGACGCGAGCCGCGCGATCCTCCGCCACATCCCGCTCGGGCTCGCGCTCGTCGAGCGGGACCTCTCGATCCGGCACGCGAACGACCGTTTCTGGGAGATGCTCGCGCTCGACCCGCCGCCGCGCGACGCGCGCCTCGCGGCGGTCCGCCAGCCGGTGCTCGAGGAGATGACGGCCGCCGTGATCCGGACGCGCGAGCCGGTGGTGCGCGACGCGATCCTCTACGCCGGCGAGCGGCGGGAGTACGAGGTGCGCGCTTCGCCCATCGGCGCGTTCGCCGGCGCCGATCCCGAGTCGATTCTCCTGAGCCTCGAGGACCTGAGCCCCGAGAAGGTGCTCGCCGCGATGCGGCGCGAGTTCGTGGCGAACGCCTCGCACGAGCTGAAGACGCCGCTCACGCTCATCCGCGGCTACGCCGAGACCCTTCTCTCGGGCGGGCTCGAGGACGAGGAGAACCGCGCGCGCTTCGTGGAGACGATCCGCGCGCAGGCCGCGCGGCTCGAGGCGCTCGTCGAGGACCTCCTCGAGCTGGCCGACCTGGAGCGCGCCGACGCCCCCCTCGACCTCAAGGACTGGGACGTGGGGGAGATCGTGCGCGACCTCGCGACCACGTTCGAAGAGGTGGCCTCCCGGCGCGGGCTCCGCCTCACGGTCGAAGCGCGTGCGGGGATCCGGGCGCGCCTCGACCGGAAGCGGCTCGAGCTCGCGCTCCGGAACCTGCTCGACAACGCGATCAAGTACACGGATGCGGGAGTCATCACCGTGTCCGTCGAGGAGTGCGGCGGCGGCGTCCGGATCGGCGTCTCGGACAGCGGGCGCGGGATCGGGGCCGAGCACCTGCCCCGCATCTTCGAGCGGTTCTACCGGGTCGACCGCGGCCGGTCGCGGGCGCTGGGGGGCACCGGGCTCGGGCTCTCGATCGTGAAGCACGCGGTCCAGCTCCACGGGGGCCGCGTCGGCGTCGAGAGCGAGCAGGGCCGGGGGAGCGCGTTCTGGGTCGAGATCCCGCGCGACGGCCCATCGAGGGCGCCCCACGTAACCGAATCGTAACAAGCCCGACACGGATCGCTCCCATCGGCCGGCTACGCTCGAAGGTCGATGGAGCCGACCGCCATGCTGCCCGAGCGCCGCTCGCACGCCGACCTGCCGTTCGCCGCGGCGCCAGCCATCCTCGAGGCCCGCGACCTCTCGCTCCACTACGGCGCCCACACGGCGCTGAAGAGCGTCCGGCTCGGCATCGGGCAGAACCTCATCACGGCGATCATCGGGCCCTCCGGCTGCGGAAAATCGACGCTGCTCCGCTGCTTCAACCGGATGAACGACCTCTTCCCGCCGGTCCGCTACGAAGGGAGCGTGCTCTTCCACGGCGGCGACATCCTCGCGCCCGGAACCGATCTCGTCGCGCTCCGCCGCCGCGTGGGGATGGTCTTCCAGCGCGCGAATCCCTTCCCCATGTCGGTCTTCCAGAACGTGGCCTATGGTCCGCGTCTCCAGGGAACGCGGGACCGCCGGCGGCTCGAGGGGATCGTGGAGTCGGCGCTCCGCCGCGCGGCTCTCTGGGACGAGGTGAAGGACCGGCTCGGCCGCTCGGCGATCGGGCTCTCCGGCGGACAGCAACAGCGCCTCTGCATCGCGCGCGCGCTCGCGGTCGAGCCCGAGGTGCTCCTCCTCGACGAGCCGGCCTCGGCGCTCGATCCGACCGCGACCGCCAAGATCGAGGAGCTCGCGCTCGAGATCAAATCGAGCGTCACCGTCGTGGTCGTCACGCATAATATGCAGCAGGCCGCGCGGGTGTCGGACCGAACCGCCTTCATGCTGAACGGGGAGCTGGTCGAGGAAGGGCCGACCCGGTCCGTGTTCATGTCTCCCCGGGAGCAGCTCACCGAGGATTACATCACCGGCCGGTTCGGCTGATCGCGCGGGCGCCGCGCGACGTCGCGGCGCTCCATCGAGGGAGCACGTGGAACGCCATTTCCATCACGACCTGCATACGCTTCAGGACCGCCTCGGCGACATGGCCGGGCGCGCCGAGACCGCGCTCTCCAAGGCCATGGAGGCGCTCGAGGGGCGCGACGCCGCCCTGGCGCGGGACGTGATGACCGAGGACCTCGACATCGACCGGATCGAGCTCGAGGTCGAGCGCCGCTGCCTCGACTTCCTCGGGCTCCAGCAGCCGGTCGCGCGCGATCTCCGCTTCCTGGTCGCCTCGATCCGCGTCTCCAATTTCCTGGAGCGGATCGGCGACCACGCGGTGAACATCGCGCAGAGCGCGATCAAGCTCAGCGCCCTTCCGCCGGGGAAGGTCTCCGGCGATCTCTCCGCCATGGGCGACCGCACGGTCGCGATGCTCCGCGACGCGGTCTCCGCCTGGCTGAACCACGACGCGCCCCTCGCCCGCCGGGTCTGCGAGACGGACGCCGAGATCGACACCTTGAAGGCGCAGATCTTCGCCCGTTTCTCCTCGCTCATGGTGCACGACCCCGAGATCGTGCCGCGCGCGCTGGAGATGGTCCTCGCGAGCCGGAATCTGGAGCGGGTCGCGGATCTCGCCACGAACATCGCCGAGGAGGCGATCTTCGTGGCCGAGGCGCGCGTCATCAAGCACCACGCCGACGAGGTGCGCGACGCTACGCTTGGACGCGAGCCTTCCGGAGCGTGAGCCGCAGCATCCCCGAGACCAGCGCGACGAGGAGGACCAGCACGAGGGCGCCGGTCCACGCCTGGCGGTTCCAGTCGGCGTAGGGAGCGCGGGCGTAGTCGAAGATGAAGACCGGGAGCGTGGCGATCGGCTGGTCGACGCGGACCGACCAGAAGCGGTTTCCGAGCGCGGTGAAGAGGAGCGGCGCGGTCTCGCCCGCCGCGCGCGCCACCGCGAGCATGGCGGCGGTCACGATCCCCGACCGCGCCGCGGGCAGGACCACCTGCTGCGTCACCCGCCATCGAGGCGCCCCCAGGGCGAGCGCCCCCTGCCGGTACGACTGCGGCACGAGCCGCACCATCTCCTCGGTCGCGCGGATGATCGGCGGCAGCATGAGGATCGCGAGCGCCACGCTGCCGGCGATGGCCGAGAAGCGGCCCATCGGCACCACGACGAGCCCGTACGCCACCACGCCCACCACGATGGAAGGGACCCCGCTCAGCACGTCCGTCGTGTAGCGGACGAGGGCGGCGAAGCGCCCCCGCCCGTACTCGGCGAGGTAGACGCCGGCCGCGATCCCGAGCGGGAGCGCGAACAGGGCGCCGATCCCCACGACGATGAGCGTCCCCACGATCGCGTTCGCCATTCCGCCGCCCGTCTCGCCGACCGGCTTCGGCATGTGGATGAAGAAGCCGGGGCTCAGGGCGGCCATCCCTTTCGCGAGGAGGTGCCCGACGATGAGCACGAGCGGAAGGACGACGAGGAACGCGGCCAGGTAGCAGGCGGCGAGGACCGCGCGGTTCATGAGGCTCCGCCAGAGCCGCACGCGCGCGGGCGTGGGATCGCTCCATGTGGCGGCGCCCGCGGTCACGGCCGCGGCGCGCGTCGTCTTCAAGGGGCCTCCCGCGCGCCTCGCACCGGCGTCATACCGCCGCCCCCACGTCGCGGCGGCCGCCGGTCGTGAACCAGACGAGCGCCCGGGCGAGCGCGTTCACCACGATCGTGACGGCGAAGAGGACGAGCGCGATGTGGATCAGCGCCGAGAGGTAGAGGTCGCCCGTCGCCTCGGCGAACTCGTTCGCGATCACGCTCGACATCGTGGCCGCGGGATCGAGGAGCGAGGCGGAGATCTTGTTCGTGTTCCCGATCACCATCGTGACGGCCATGGTCTCGCCCAGCGCCCGTCCGAGTGCCAGGACGACGGCGCCGAGGATCCCGGGCTTCGCGGCGTCGAGCGCCACGCCGATCGCCTCGGCCCTGGTCGCGCCGAGCGCCAGTGAGGCCTCCCGCAGGGTGCGCGGCGTGGCGAGGAGGACCTCGCGCGAGATGGAGACGATGGTGGGGAGGATCATGATCGCGAGCACGATCCCCGCGTTCAGCATGCCGATCCCGAACGGGGTCCCGCGGAACAGCGGGAGAAAGCCCGCGTGGGCGATGAGCCACGGCTCGAGCGCGGAGCGGAGGAACGGGGCGAGCACGAAGAAGCCCCAGATGCCGTAGACGATGCTCGGGATCGCGGCGAGGAGCTCCATGACGTACGAGACGGCGGAGCCGATGCGCCGCGACGCGAGCTCGGCGAGGAAGACGGCGCTCCCGATCCCGAGCGGCACGGCGAGGACGAGGGCGAGGATCGACGAGACGAGCGTCCCGTAGACGTAGGGGAGAACGCCGTAGTGGTTCGCGACGGGGTCCCACTCGCTCTGGACGAGGAAGCTCCAGCCGATCGTGCGGATCGAGAGCGAGGAGCCGCGCGCCACCTCGTAGACGATGAGCGCGACGACGAGGAACACCGCCGCGGCGGCCGCGGCGAGCCCCGCCTTGTAGAACGGATCGAGGGAGAGGCGGCGCCCGTGGACCGGCGCGGCGGCCCGGCTCATCGGGACGCGAGCACCGGCTTTCCGGCCGACGTCACCTTCGAGAGGTTCGCCTGGTTCACCCGCACGATCTCCTCCGGGAGCGGCGCGTAGTAGAGCGGCTCGGCCATCTTCTGGCCATCGGTCATGGCCCACTGGATGAACTGCGCGAGCGCCTTCCCCTTGGCCGCGTCCGGCTGGCTCTCGTAGACGAGCAGGAACGTGAGCCCCGCGATCGGGTAGGCATCGGGCGACGCGGCGTTCACGATCGGCGTCCGCACATCCTGCTGCAGGGCGGCGGCGGAGGCGCGCACGGCCGCCGTCGTCGAGGCGAGGGTCGGGTCGACGTAGACGCCGGCTGCGTTCTGGAGCTTCGCCATTGGAAGGGCGTTCTGCTTGGCGTACGCGAGCTCCACGTAGCCGATCGCGCCGGGCGTCTGCCGGACCTGTCCGGCCACACCGTCGTTCCCTTTCGCCCCGACGCCGCCGCCGGGCCAGGAGACCGACGTGTTCGCCCCGATCGAATCCTTCCACGAAGCGCTGACCGCGGAGAGGTAGGTCGTGAAGATGTTCGTGGTGCCGCTTCCGTCGGATCGGTGCACGGGAAGGATGGTCAGGTCGGGGAGCTTCACGCCGAGGTTCACGGCGGCGATCCGCGCGTCGTTCCACTTCCGCACGTGCCCCGTGTAGATCGCGACCAGGGCGTCCCTCGAGAGCTGGATCTGCTGCTTCACGCCGGGGAGGTTGTAGGCGAGCACGACCGCGCCGGCCACGGTCGGAAAATGAAGGACCGGATGCGGCATGTCGCGCAGCTTGTCGTCCGTGAGCGGAGCGTCGCTCGCACCGAAATCGACGGTGCCGGCCTTGAGCTGCTGGATTCCGCCGCCCGATCCGATCGACTGGTAGTTGATCTGAACGCCGCTCTTCTCCCGGTAGGTATCGAACCACTTCGAGTAGAGCGGATAGGGAAACGTGGCGCCGGCTCCGGTCAGCCTCGCCCCCGAGCCACCGCCGCCGCCCTTGGAAGAACAACCGGCCCCCGCGGCCGCGACGAGCAGCGCCGCCGCGGCGAGCCGCATCAATCGGTTCATGATTCCTCCATTCCTCCGGTCGGGTTCAGGACGAGAACTTGTAGTAGAAGGTGATCCGGGCCTGGAGATCGTGGTGCGCCGGCGCGATCGCGTTCCCGCGCGCCCGATATCCGGTGGCCTCGATGTTCGGCATGAAGTGCACGTCCTTGTACGGCTCCCAGTCGAGCCCGCCGATGTAGAGGTCCGAGTCGATCCGGTCCGCCGCGCGCGTATCCGGCTGCCAGCGGTCGTAGCGCGCGAAGAGGCCCAGCTTGTCGGAGGCCTTGGCGCGACCGAAGGCGGAGATGCCGAACGGCTCGACGTTCCGGCCGCCGGTCACGTGCTGCACCTGGTCGAAGACCTCGGCCCCGATCGAGGCGCGCCGGAGGTCGTACCCGACGAAGACCTTGTAGAGCGCGCGGTCCGCCTTCGCGGGATACCACTCGTAGTCGACGTACGGCTCGATCCGCAGGGCGTCCGTCGGCCGGAGCGGGAGGCCGAGGTAGGCGCGCTTGTAGCGGTTGTTCTCCGGCTTCTGTCCGTTGCCGTCGCCGATCATGGCCGAGTAGCCGATCCGGTGCGCGTCGTCGACGGAGCCCTTGAGGTCCACGCCCAGGTCGGAGCTCGGAGCGAGGCCGCGGAAATCGACCGCGGTCTTCTCGATCGCGCGATAGCCCCAGTACTCCTCGGAGTTCTCGAATGTCGGCGTGTTCGTCATCCCGACGAAGAGGCTGTTCCGCGGAAAGACGTCCTTCACCTGCACGTACGCGGACTTCACGAACGGGGCGAATTTGCCGCCCGACGTGACCTCCTTGCCGTCCATCTCGAGGCGGAAGCGGGTCGCGACCTTTACCGAGAGTTCGTTGTCGAGCTGGAAGTAGATCCGCCGGATCTGAAGCCCGTTCAGGTCGCGGCCGATGATCTTCGGCGGGTACGAGGTCCCGTCGACGTTGACCCGGCCCGAGTCCGCGTTGCCGCCGTAGACGTGGTTGGGGTCGCCCGTCACGTTGTAGTAGAGGTCGCCGAAGGCGAGGCCGCTGATCTTCCATCGGGGGAAGTCGGGCTTGGCCTCGACCACCGGCGCCGCGGGGGGATTACTCGTCTGTGCCGAGGCGGGCGCCACAAGGGCCATGCCCAGCGCCGCCGCGAACCACCAGCTCGTTCGTGTCATGCTCGCTCCTATCGACGCGAGCCCTCGTGCGCCTCGGAGCGTCCGCCCCGGAGCCGGGACTCACCTTCGTCGCGGGTAAGGTACGAACTTCGTGTAACCGAGTTATTACGGACCGTTGCCTTCGGTGTTACGGCCCGTAACCCGGAGCGCGGGAGAGTGTAACGGCGGGGGGAGCCTGGCGGTGAGCGGCGAGCTGCGGCGTGGCGGCGCTAGGCGCGCATCGCCTCGAGCATCTCCCGCACCGCCGCACCCATGCCGACCTCGATCGCGCGCGCCACGATGTGGTGCCCGATCGAAAGCTCGGTGAAGGGATGCGCGCGGAGGAGCGCGCCGACGTTCGCGACGGTGATGCCGTGCCCGGCGTGCACCTCGAGGCCGACGGCGTGGAAGGCCGTCGCCGCGCGGGCGATCCGGTCGAGCTCGGCCCGCGCGGCGGCCGCGTCGCGCGCGTTGGCGTAGGCGCCGGTGTGGATCTCCACCATCTTCGCGCCGCAGTCGCGGGCGAGCGGCGCCAGGGCGGGCTCGGGATCGAGGAAGAGGCTGAGCGTGATCCCCGCCTCCGCGAGCCGCGGCGCGACGCGGCGCACGGCCGGACCGTGGCGCTTCAGGTCGAGGCCGCCCTCGGTCGTCAGCTCCTCGCGCCGCTCGGGGACCAGCGTGGAGCGCTCGGGCCCGAGGTCGCGGGCGATGGCGACCATCTCCTCGGTGAGCGCCATCTCGAGATTCAGCTCGCCGCGCTGAAGCGCGCGCAGGCTCCGGACGTCCGCGTCCTGGATGTGCCGGCGATCCTCGCGCAGGTGGACCGTGATCCCGGCCGCTCCCGCGTCGAGCGCGAGCACGGCGGCGCGGGCCGGGTCGGGCTCGGAGGCGTGCCGCGCCTGCCGCAGCGTCGCGACGTGGTCGACGTTCACGGAAAGCGCGCAGGGCGTCGTCAGAGCGCGACCTCCGACGCCGGCACCACGTCCACCCCCTGCGCCTTGAGGGCATCGCGCTCCTTCTCGATCACGCCGAGAATCACCGCGCTCGGATGGAGCGAGACCACGAGGGAGCCTTTCTGCACCGCCGTCTGGACGAGCTGCTGGAGCTTCGCCTTCACCGCGGCGGGCGTGTTCCCGCTCCCGTCGAGGGTGGCCCCGAGCGTGAGGGTGCGCGCCCCGACCTCCTCGCCGATCTCATCGGTGAGGCTCGGCCCGGCGCCATGCGCGTCCACGAAGGGGAGGTCCCGGCGCTTCATCTCGCCGAGCACCGCGCGCATCACGTCGGCGTCGTTCACCGCGGCGCCGCCGAGGCGCGTGATCACCCCGTTCGCGGGCCCCACGGCGGAGAGGCCGCGAGCGATCCGGTCCTCGATCTCCACGCGCGAGAGGTCGAGCAGGATCGCGTCCTTGCCCGGATCGACCCGCGGATAGCCGCGCGGCTCCATCGAGAGGTGGAGGAAGATTTCCCTCTTGGCGCGCCGGAGGTCGCGCGACACGCGGCCGGTGGTCGGAAGGTCGGGACGGAGGGCAAACGTGAACGGGACGCTGCTCGCGACGAAGCTCTGGTAGAGGTTCTCGTACTGCGGGTCGGGATCGAGCACCAGGAAGGCGACCCGCGCGTCCGACTCGGCCACCTGCGCGCTCGGCTCGATCCGGATCGCGTGCGTCACCCGGTCGCCGTAGCCGACGCGGAGATCGAGCGCCGTGCCGAGCGTCTGGGCCGCGCGTTCCGTCCCCGAGATGGTGCGGCCGCCGAGGACGATCATCGCCTGCGTGATCGCGTCGTTGATGCGGAAGAGGGACGCCCGCCGCGGCACCTGGATCCGCCACTCGATCGGGGCGCGTCCACCGCCGCCAGCCGTGACGGGGTGCTCGTCGATCAACGTGCGCGAGATCCCGATCTCCTCCAGGGCGCCCCGGAGGGTGCGGCTCGTGAGCCGGAGGAGCGCCGCGGCGTCCCCGGGCCGGACCAGCCTCAGGTATTCGGACTGGAACCGGAGCCCGAGCCGGTCCCAGTCGGAATCCATGAAGAGGGCCGCCTGGGCGTCCTCCTTCGGGGGAGCGGCCTCCGGCGCCTCCGCCTTGCGCGACCTTGCGCCGCGGTCCTCACGGAGCGAGGGCCCGTTCTGGGCAAGCCAGATCACCACGCCGAGGAGAACGGCGCCGATGCCGAAGATGAGGAGGCGCGGTCGCGGCCGGCCGCGACGCGACGGTGCTTTCCGGGTCTTGCGGGCCAAGTTCGAGGTTCGGGAAACGGTTGAGCGGCGAGGCGCGGAGCGCCGTGGGGATATTAGGAGTCGGTGCGAGGACGCGTCAAGGAAGCGGGGAAAGGGGTGACGGCCGGACGTCAGGGACTATAGGTGGAGCTCGGTCCAGCGCACGATCGCCCACGTAGTGTCGGGGCCGCTCACCGACGCGGGTTTGAGCTTGAATTCGAAGAACGCGTCGTTATTGGCCACCATCGTGCCGTACTGGTTGTCGTCCACCTGGATGTTCACGCCGTTCATCTGGATGGCCGTCCATCCCGGCGGATCGCTGACGTATCGGAACCGGTTCCAGGTCGCCGGCTTCAGATCCATCGTCACTCGGGTGACATGGGTGCTCTGCTCCATCGCCGCGACGGCCGCGACCTCCTGGTTCTTGGCGAACGTAAGCGTGGAGTTGTCGGCCTGGTCGGTCGAGGTGCCCATGTAGTCGTCCGCGTAGATCAGCTTCGTCCGCGTGCTGTCGCGCCTCTCCCAGGCGTACTTGACGTTCATGAGGGTGCTCTCGGGCGTCGTGAGCGCGGGGTATTCGAAGGGTTTGGGTACCACCGGGGGGCCTGTGGGCTTGTCCTTGCCGCAGCCAACCATGGCCACGGCGATCAAGAGCGCCGGGAGAACCTGGATTCTGGCTACTGCCGGGTTTCGGTCCACCCAACCACCTGCCACGTCGTGTCGGTCGGCGAAGTATGGTCGACCGTCGGCTTGAACTTGAATTCAAACGTGGTCGAGCTGTTCGCGAGCTGGGTTCCGTACTGGGTGTCGTCGACCTGGATGTTCACCCCCGTGATCTGGATGGCCGTCCATCCCGCCGGGTCGGAGTTGTAGTGCAAGCGGATCCACGTGGGGCGCTTCAGGTCCATGGTCACCCGGCTGATCTCCGAGCGCCGCTGCATCGCCGAGACGACTCCCACTTCCTGATATTTGTAGTAGGTCAGCGTCGTTGGGGTCACATCGGTCAGGTCGGTCGAGGTGCCCAGGTACTGGTCGTCATAGATCTGTTTCGTCCGCGAGCTGTCCCGCCGCTCCCAGGCGTATCCGACGTTGGCAAGTGTGCTCTCCGGCGTGGTGAGCGCCGGGTATTCGAACGGCTTGGGCGGGTCGCCGCCCCCTTTCTTCGGGCTCAGGATGCCGCATCCGGCGGCCGCCACGACGGCCAGGGCCAGCAGCCCAAATCCAACGAGTCGGGCAGGAACGAGCGGGAAGATCTTCATGGATCGGCAGCCCTCGAGGTGTGCGTCCCGGTCGTAAGAGAATAGCCTAAAACGACTTGAAAATCAATCGACTACGGTGATGCCTGGCGCTTGGATCCGCGCAGAATCCCCCAAGTCGGACGGCCCGACGCGTCTCGGTGATCACGGAACCCCTCCAGCGACCAGGTCGTGGTGGGACGTACCATCGTCAGCTCGGCCTGCCCCTGGTAGCGTGTGGTGTCGCCGGGAGCCGTAACCGCAAGCAAATGATATTCATAATAGAACGTCTCGCGCGTCGGACTGGTCGAGCCGATTGTGGGGGACGCGTACGTGGAATCGAAAACGACGATGATCGTATCCGCGCTCGCAGCAACGCTCAGCGTAACACTGGTCTCGATGGCTTTGTTCCAGCCGGTGAAGGGATCGCGTGGGAGACTCTCCAGCGAATCCTGGATGTCCGGGTAGAAGTGGAAACCGGCGAGCTCCGGGCTTACGGAGTCGGCGAGCTGCGCCGGGTAACAGTCGCCCCCCCGGGCATAGTGGACGGCGATGTTCACAACCACACTGTCGGGATCGAGCCGGGCGAGGCATGGAGGCGGCGGGATCACCGACGCGAGCTTCGGCTCCCGCGGCTCGAACAGGCCGCAGCCCGCCGCCACGATGACCAGAACGGCTAGAACGCCTTGTGGATGGAGACGCCTGCGATCCAATCCCGCCTCGGTACGTTCTTTGTATTCTCGACGTATTCCTCGATACGACGTACGGCCCCCTGGATTCCCAGGCCGTCGTCGAACGACCGGCACACGTCGAGTCCCATGTTGAGTCTAAATGTATTCTGGAGGGTACGCGCGTCATTCGCCAGCACCTTGACCCGGTCGTTCACGAGGCCCTGGATGGCCGTGAAGACCACGCCGGGCAGAATCTTGAGCCCGGCCGTCGCGGTGAGGGTTTGGTTGTAGTGCTGTGAGGCCACCCGGTACAGCCGGTCCGGCGCGTCCCCAAAACGGGCGTAGGACCCCTCGTCCCCGTAGACGAAATTGTGCTCCAGGTGGAAGAACGCGACCGACCAGAGCGTGTCGGCGAGATCGGTGTCGACCCGTCGCGAGCGCACCAGGTAGTTCTGCTGCTCGGCGTAGTCGAGGATCCGGTAGTTCGCGCTGAATACGTAGCTCTGGATGATCGCGAAATCCCGATTCGGGACGTACCGGAGGGTGGCGTTCAGCTGGTAGGTGGTGTTCACCGCGTTCGACGCGGCCTTATCCGGATCCAGGGCCACGGTGTGCTGGCTCGCGCGCGAGAAGTGAACTGTCGTGCTGCAGGCGGGGGCGAGCAGGAATCCGCCGCCCACGCTGGCGAACGTGCGCTGGACGTCCTGGTCATTCCTGTTGATCACGTAGTCGTTCGACCCCAGGCCGACGGACCCGAGAGCGTCGAGGGTGAGCCTCGAGCTCATCTTGGATGATCCGTTGAAGCTCAAGAGGCGGTTGATCTCCACGCCCGCCGACGTCGTCAGGAGTTCGGTGTGCGTCCGGTCGACGCTGAACGTCACGGTCGCCCTCCGCGCCGTATCCGCGTACGACACCGTCGAGAGAACCTTCTGTGCGTTGCTTAGCTTGGTGAGGTTTGAGTTGAGCTCATACCGGTTCAGGTTCCGGCCGAGCGAAGCGTCGGTGTTGATCACGATGCGCCGGAGCAGCGACGTGTCGACGTGGAACGTGCCCTGCGTGTTGTCGAGGCTCGAGAACTCGCTGTTATTGCGCTGCTTATCGTAATAGGACTGCGTCTGATGACGTCGTGCACCGTAGAGGGAGATGTTCGTCCTTCGAATCCCCGTGTAGGTGAGCCACTGGTCGATCATCAGGTTTGCCGTGGGCCGCTCGCTGTGATAGGGAGCCTCTCTCAGGAAACCCGTCCCCAGGCTGTCCAGCGCGTGGACGAACGAGCGGTTGAAGAACGTGATGCTGGGATGGACCTGGTAGGCCTGCGCCATCGTGCGGAAGGAGAGAGCGGGACGCGCGGCCCAGGTCACGTTGGCGTTCACGCCGTCCATGCGTGAGCTCGTATAGGACGAGTCGCGCTCGGCGATCGTGCTGTCCACGGGCGTCTCGCTGAACGGGTCCCCATTGATCCGAAAGTCGTTCCGCGTCCGATCCTGCTTCACCTCGAATTCGGTGAACGCGGCGAAGATTCCGGTCAGAGTCTTGTGGTTCACGAGTTGCTGGAGCTTCAGGTTGATCCTGTTGTCGCGCGTGTCGGTGCCGGTCGGGCCGTTCTTGGCCGAGTTCATGTCGAAGTTCCCGGTCAGGATGGCGAGAAGGCTCCCAAAGGTTCGCGTGCTCAAGGCTCCGTCGATGCTCCCGATCGTGGACTTCGAGTCGGACCGGAGGAACTCCATCGTGCCCAAATTGCCCGAGAGGTTGAAGGTGGACCGGCCCGTCGTAGTGCCGTACGAGATGGCCTGATTCCAGAGGCCGCGGGTCCGGTCGCGGTCGTAGGAAGTGTCGTAGGTGGTATTGAGGGCCTTCATGGCGGAGTCGGGCGGGACGATTCCGGTTTCGTCCTGTGCGGCCGCGGGGCGTGCGCCGCACCCCGCCCACGCGATGGCGCAGGCGATTCCGAGCGCAGCCGTGGCCGGGAGTGCACGGAGCGCCGCACAGGTGGCCCGCTGCAACGCGGATCCGGGACGGATCATCGCTCCGCGCCGCGGGTTTTTGTCCGTGCGAGCGCGATCCACTCCGGAACTGACAGCGTTTCCCCCCGCCGCGCCGGATCCACTCCCGCCTCGAGCAGCATCGCGCGCGCTTTCGCCGGCTCGATCCCGAGCCCGTGCGCGAGCGCATTCGCGACCGTCTTCCGTCGACCCGTCGTGGCGGCGCGCGCGAGCCGCTCGGCCTCGGCGCGCTCGGCCCCGGTGGTCCCCGGATAGGGGCGCGGTGTGACCCGCACGACGACCGACTCGACGTCGGGGCGGGGATAGAAGGCGCCCGGAGATACGCGGAACAGGGGCTCGATCTCGGCGTGAAGGGCGAGGAAGACCGCGAGCGAGCCGTGGTCCCGGGTGCCGGGGCGCGCGGCCATCCGGTCGGCCACCTCACGCTGCACCATCAGGAAGGCGCGGGACACGCGGGGGCCCTGCGCCAGCGTCCATTCCAGGGCGGGCGTGGTGATGGAATACGGGAGGTTGGCGACGACCGTCACGGGCGCGTCCCCCGGCAGGAGCTCCTCCAGACGCTGGGACAGGATATCTCCGCGAACCACCCGGACCCCGGTCCGGTTCCCGGAGAACCGCCGCTCCAGGGCATCGGCCAACCGGAGGTCTACCTCCACCGCCGTCACGCGGCGTCCCATCCCGGCGAGCCGCTCCGTGAGGGCGCCCAGCCCGGGTCCGATCTCGAGGATCTCCGTGAGCTCGTCCTCCACGAGCGCCGCGATCCGGTCGGCAACGCGGGGGTCCTGGAGGAAGTTCTGACCCAGCCGCCGGCTCGGCCGGACGTCGAGGGCCCGGAGGGCCGCGGAGACCCCCGAGGCCGCGCCCGCGGACCTGGGGGCGGAGGGGATCCTCCCCGCGCTGCTAGAGCCGGAAGAGGGTCGTGGCCGCGGCATCGGTGGCCGCCTCCAGCGCTCCCGGCGTGGTCCCGAGCAACGGCGCGACGTGATCCCGGACGAGGACGAGGTACGCGGGTTCGTTCCGCTTCCCCCGGTGGGGCGTCGGCGCGAGGTACGGAGAGTCGGTCTCGAGGACGACGTCGGCGAGATCGATCTCGCGGAGGATCGCCGGGAGCGGGCTCTTCTTGAACGTGGCCGAGCCGCCCACGCCGATCTTCATCCCCATCGCGATCACCCGCCGCGCGAGCGCCAGGTCGCCGGCAAAGCAGTGGAACGTGCCGCCCGCCTCGGGCGGCCCTTCGCGCTCGAGGAGCGCCGCCACCCGCTCCCCCGCGGCGCGGTGATGGAGCACGAGCGGCTTCCGCAAGCGCTTCGCGATCGCGACGTGCCGGCGGAGGAACTCCTCCTGCACCTCGATCGGGGCGTTCTCCGGCCAGTGGGCGTCGAGCCCGGTCTCGCCGATCGCGACCACTTCGGGCTCGGCGGCAAGCGTCTCGATGACGTCCATCTCGGCCATCCGCTCTTCGCGCACGTCGCAGGGGTGGAAGCCGACCGCGGCGCGCACGAGGGGATTCCTGCGTGAGAGCTCGATCGCCGCGCGGCTCGAAGCGGCGTCGGTCCCGGCCTCGACCACGACGCGCACGCCGGCCGCGCGGGCCCGGTCGAGGACGAGGTCGCGATCGGCGTCGAATTCCTCGCGCCCCACGTGGGCGTGCGAATCGATCACCGCTCGATCCGGGGGAAGAGCGGCTGCGAAGCTCCGAGCGCCACGCCGAGGGGCGGCGGCGGAAGGAGCGCGCCCTCCTTTGGGAAGCGCGCCTCCTCGATCGCGGGAGCGAGCCGGAGCGTCTCCCAGACGAGGCGCGCCTTCGCGGGCATGATCGGAAAGAGGAGGAAGGCCGTGTGCTCGAGCGCGACCGCGAGCGCTCCGAGGAGACGGTCGAGCTCCCCGGCGCGCGCGGGATCCTTGGCGAGATTCCACGGGGCGCGCTCCTCCACGAGCCGGTTCGCGCGGCGGATGATCGTCCACGCGGCCTCGATCGCGGCCTCGATGGCGAAGCCTTCGAACGCGGCGTGCCAGTCGCGGAACGCCTGGGCGATCAGCTCGTCGAGGCCGTCCGTGGCTTCAGCGCGGGCGAGGACGCCGCCGCGATAGCGGTGGATCATCGAGATCGCGCGCGTGAAGAGGTTCCCCCAGTCGTTCGCGAGGTCGGCGTTGTAGCGCTCGATGAAGAGCTCCCACGTGAAGTCCCCGTCGCGCGAGAGCGGCACCTCCTTCAGGAGGTAGTAGCGGAGCGGGTCGGCGCCGTATTTGTCCGCGACCTCGAGCGGATTCACGATGTTCCCGAGCGACTTCGAGAGCTTCTGCCCCTGGAACTTCACGAAGCCGTGCCCCAGCACGGTCTTCGGCAGCGGCACGCCGGCGCTCATCAGCATCGCGGGCCAGATGATGCAGTGGAAGCGCGTGATGTCCTTGCCCACCATGTGCACGTCGGCCGGCCAGTAGCGCGTGAATTCGCCGTTTTGATCCGGATAGCCCACGCCGGTCACGTAGTTGATGAGCGCGTCGAACCAGACGTAGACCATCTGGGTGGGATCGTTCGGGAAGGGCACTCCCCACGTCGTGGACGAGCGCGAGACGGAGATGTCCTCGAGCCCACCCTCGATCACGTTCACGATCTCGTTCTTGCGGATCTCGGGAATGATGAACTCCGGATGGGTGCGGATGTGCGCGAGCAGGCGCGGCGCGTAGGACGAGAGCTTGAAGAACCAGTTCTCCTCGCTCAGCCACTGCGGCACCGTCCCGTGCGTGGGGCACTTGCCGTCGGCCAGGTCCTTCTCCGGGTAGAAGCGCTCGCACGAGACGCAGTAAAAGCCCTCGTACTTGCCCTTGAACAGGTCGCCGCGCTCCGTGATGCGCGCGAGCATCGCCTGCACCCCGCGCACGTGGCGCGGCTCGGTCGTGCGGATGAAGTCGTCGTAGGAGATGTCGAGCCGCCGCCACACCCCCTTGAAGACCTCCGCCATCTCGTCGCAATAGGCGCGCGGGTCGAGGCCCCGCTCGCGCGCGGCCTTCTCCACGTTGGCGGAGTGCTCGTCGTTCCCCATGAGGAAGTGGGTGTCGAATCCGGCGAGCCGCTTGTAGCGGGCGATCGCGTCGGCCGCGACCTTCTCGTACGCCGTCCCGATGTGGGGGACGTTGTTCACGTAATCGATGGCGGTGGTGAGGTAGTACTTGGCCATCAGCTCTCTGTCCGCTCGGGATCGGACGGATCCGGCCCGGGACGATCCGATCCGGGGCGTTCCGATCCAGGGCGCTCCGGAGCGCCGGGGGATCCTGGCCGCTCGCGGCGCTCGGGGCCGCGGCGATCGTTCCCACGCCGGGGACCGCGGCCGTAACGCGGACCGGCCGGCCCCTGGCCGTTCGGTCGCGGACCGCCGGGACCCGCGGACCCGCCGTACGGGCCGCCCTGCCCGCCCTGCGTTCCAGGGCCTCCCGGCTCACGACGCCCGCCCGCGTCGCGCCGGCCCTCGGGCCTGCGATGCCCGCCGGAGCCTCCGCCGGCTTCGCGCGGCGGGTTCTCGTCGGCGTCGCCCACGCTGTCGCCGTCCCCGGGGCTCAGGCCGCGCGCTCCGCACCGCGTCTTGTCGCACCCCTTCCGCCGGTCGCGCGTCGGGCCGACGATCTTCGTTCCTTTCGGGATGTCCCCGAGGAGAACGACCGTCTCCTTGCCGCCGTCGTCGCGCAGATGGAGCGTGCGATGGAAGATGTCGACGCGGCCGACCTCCCACTCGCCGTCGGCGAGCGTGAGGCGGCTTCCGATCTTGGGGAATTCGCGCGCCGACTCCTTGTAGAAGTCGAGCTCGTACCGGAGGCAGCACTTGAGCCGCCCGCACGCGCCCGAGATCTTGGAGGGGCTCGGGGAGAGCCCCTGGTCCTTCGCCATCTTGAGCGTGATCGGCTCGAACTCGCGGAGCCACGTGGCGCAGCAGAGCTCGCGCCCGCACGTGCCGACGCCGCCGATCCGCCCCGACTCGTCGCGCACGCCGATCTGGCGGAGCTCGATCCGGGTCCGGAAGATGGAGGCGAGGTCCTTCACCAGCTCGCGGAAGTCGACCCGCTTCTCCGCCGTGAAGTAGAACGTGACGCGGTTTCCGTCGAGCTGGAACTCGCAGTCGACGAGCTTCATCTCGAGGTCGCGCTGCGCGACGCGGTCGCGGCACTGGACGAAGGCCCGCTCCTCGCGCGCGCGGTTCTGCGAGAGGCGCTGCAGGTCCTCCGGTCGCGCCGGACGCAGCACGTTCCTGAGCCCGTCGGAGCTCACCGCGGACGCGACCCACTCGCTGGAGTGGTGCACCCGGCCGAGGTCCTCGCCGCGCTCGGCCTGCACGATCACGTAGTCCCCTTCACGCAGCGGAAACTGGGAGCCGTTGGCGTAGTACTCGCGCCGGCGCCCCTTGAAGACGATCTCCACGACGGGCACCGCCGGCGCGGGCGGCGCCGCGGGCGGGGCGGGAGTCAGAACGGTCTCGGTCGGTTCCATGTAGGTTCACGCCCGCCGGAGCGGGCCCTCGGTCGGGGTCATCCGCGCGCGAAGAGGCCCATCCGGTGCTGGGCCGACGCGACGGCGTAGGCGGCGGTCACGTTCGAGGTCACCGCCGCGGCGATCTCCTCGAGAATGCGCACCCGCATCGTCAGAGTTTCGATCGGGAGCGCCTTCGCGTCGGCCGCGATCGCGCGCTCCAGGTCGTGGTTCGCCGCCCTCGCGTCGGGCCCCTTCACGCGGGCCCGGATCACGTCGCGGTAGTAGTGCGTCGCGAGCGCCACGGCGGAGAGGAAGCGCCCGCGGTCGCGCTCGAGACGCGCACGCCGGAGCGGCCCCAGCACGGCGCTCGTCTTCGGATGGACGAAGAGCTCGATGGCCGCGTCGCGCAGCCGCGCGAAGTCGGCCTCGTCGGGCTTTTCCTTCGCGGGCGCGTCCAGGCACGGCACGAACGGCGCCACCGCGCGGGCGAGGCTCCCCTGCGCGGTCGCGGCGGCGAGCCGTGCGACGGGGCGCGAGATGCCGTAGCCCTCCGTGAGCGCCTCCGCGATCGTGTCCGCCGGAAGCGGACGGAACCGGACCGGGAGGCACCGCGAGGCAATGGTCGGAAGAAGCGCGCGGCGCTGGCGCGCGCCGAGTACGAGGAGCCGGTTCGGCAGCGGCTCCTCGAGGATCTTCAGGAACGCGTGCGCGGCCGGGCCGGTCATCGCCTCGGCCCCCTTCACGACGAGGACCTTCCAGCCTCCCTCGCGCTGCGCGGTCAAGGAGAGGAATTCCTTCGCGCGGGCGAGGTCCTCGACCGAGTGGACCACGGGGCGGGAGAAGACCGGCGCGAACCAGGGTTCGCGGGCATAGCGCTCGCGCACGCGGGCGCGCGCCTCGGCGCGGGCCTCCTCGGCCTGCCGCTCGGTGCGTCCCTCGGTCCGGAACGTGGGGAGCGGCACGAGCAGCTCGAGGTCGGGATGGCGGAGCGCCAGGGCCGCCGCGCAAGAGGGGCAATCGTCGCAGGGCGAGCCGTCGTCGCGCGGGTGCTCGCAGAGGACGGCTCGCGCGAACCAGAGCGCCGCGCGCGTCTTCCCCACCCCCGCCGGCCCGTGGAACAGGTAGGCGTGGCCGACATGGCCGGTCTTCAAAGCGGCCCGAATCAGGGCGAGGGCCTCGTCCTGGCCGCGAAGGGTATCGTCGCTCATTGGGTCGAACGGCCTATCGGAGCCACTCGAGGGGGTTCAGCGCCTGCTTGCCCCGGCGAATCTCGAAGTGGAGCGCCGTTCCGATCGTGGAGCCGGTGTCGCCGACACGGCCGATGACCTCGCCGGCCGCAACGTCCTTGCCGACCGGCACGCTGATCTCGGAGGCGTGCGCGTACAGCGTGTAGAACCCGCCTCCGTGGTTGAGGATAGCACACTTGCCGAAGCCCTCGAGCCAGTTGACGTAGTCGACCCGCCCCTTGGCCACGGCCGCGATCGGGGCCCCGAAGGGGGCGGAGATGTCGACGCCGCTGTTGAACGTGGTGGTCCCGAAGCGAGGGTTGGTGATGTTGCCGAACCCGACCGCCACCTTTCCGGTCACCGGCCAGGGGAGGCGCCCCTTGTTCAGCGCGAAGTTGCCGAAGAGGACGGGCGGGAGCCCGGGCGCGCCCTTTTCGGCGGCGAGGCGCCGCTTCTCCAACTCCTCGATCAGCCCCTGGATCCGCTTGCTCGCGCGCTGGAGCTCGGCCTGGGCCTGCTCGTTGGACCGGGTGTCGGAGCGCACCTGGCGGAGGAGGCTGCGGCGCTGGTCCTTGAGCTGGGCGAGGGCGATCTTCTCGCGCGTGGTCTCGGCCGCGATGCGGTCGAGCTCCCGCTTCCGCGACTCGAGTCGGGTCTTGGTGTCCTGCACCTCGACCCGGCGCGCCTGGGTCACGAGCATCTGCTCGTGGTCCTCCCGCGCGACCCGCGCGAGATAGTACGTGCGCGTCACGAGGTCGCCGAAGCTCCGCGCGGAGAGGATGTACTCGATGTCGCGGCTCCGGCCGCGCTTGTAGATCTCCCGGAGCCGCCACGCGAGGCGCCTCCGGTCCGACTCGAGCTGCACGACGGTCCGCCCGAGCTCGGATGTGGTCTCGCCGAGATCTCCCGCGACGGCGCGCTGCCGCCGCTCGAGCGCGGTCAGGTAGCGCGCCGTGAGCTGGAGGTTCTTCTCCGTGTCGCGCAGGTCGCCGAGGATGTTCCGCTCGCGCCCGCGGAGCTGCTTCGAGAGCTGGCGCCGCTGATCGATCTGCTGCCGGAGCGACTCGAGCTCCTTCTTCTGCGCCTCGATCTCGGCGCCCGAATTGTCCGCGGCGCTGTCGGCGGCCGCCGTCGCGGGAGGGGGCGCGGCTGGTTTGCCGGGCGCGGCCTTTGCCGGCGCCGGAGCCGCGGCGACCCGGGCGGGCGCCTGCGCGCGCGCCGCCCCGGGCGCTCCCGCGAGCGCGAGGAACAGCGCTACGACCGCGGCTAGAGGAGCCATTTCCTCGGAAGGGTCACGACCGCGATCCAGCTCCCGAGGAGTCCCAAGAGCCCGCTCACCCCGACGAAGAGCGCCAGCGTCGAGTTCGGGAGGAATTGCAGCCGGAAGAGCCCCTCGGCGAGCGAGTCGTTGAGGAATCGCGCGACGAGGATCGTGAGGACGGAGGAGAGCGCCGCGAGGACGAATCCCTCGAGGAGATAGGGCGCCTCGTTGAAGAGGAAGCCGCCCCCCAGCGAGCGGACGAGGTGGATCGAGTCGAGCCTCGCCTGGACCGAGAGCCGCGTGGTCGCGCCGACGACGAAGAGGACGCCGAGCACGACGATGATGCCGATGATGGCGCCGATCTGCTTCAGTGTCGCCACGACCTGCTGGGCGCGGAGCACCCATTCGCCGGCGTAGCGGACGTCCTCGACGTGAGCCACGGTCTCGGCCTGCCGCGCGATCATCCGGACCCCTTCGGCGCTCCGGTATCCCGGGCCGGGGCGGAGCACGAACGAAGCGGGGAGCGGGTTCGATCCGACCGCCTGGATCAGCGCCTCGTCGGCGACGTCCTCCCGGAAGGCGTTCCACGCCTCCTCCTTGCTCACGTACCGGATCGTGCCGACGCCCGGGATCGCCTGGAGCGAGGCCTGCACCGAGTCGAGGTCGGAGCGCGCGAGGCCCTCGTTCAGGAAGACCGAGATCTCCTCGCGCGACTCGAGCTGGTCGGTGTAGACCGCCACGCTCTGGATGACCATGAGGAAGAAGAGGAGGACGAGGAGGATCGAGGCCATCGAGAGGATGCTCGTGAGACAGAGCGTGCGGTGCTGGATGAGCGCGCGCCAGAGCTCGCGGCCGACGTAGCGGGTCCGGTTGATCACTGGGGCAGGCTCTCCGTCACGACCTCTCCTTCCGAGGCGTCCGAGCGGACGATCCCGCGCTCGAGCCGGATCGCCCGGCCCGGGTGGCGGCGCACCCAGTCCTCGGCGTGCGTCGCCACGAGGACGAGCGCGCCGCGCGTGGCGATCTCGCGGAGCAGCGTGAAGATCTGCCCCGCCGCCGCCGCGTCGAGATTTCCGGTCGGCTCGTCCGCGATCAGGATGCGTGGGTGGCGCGCCATGGCGCGCGCGAGCGCCACGCGCTGCTTTTCGCCGGCCGAGAGGTCGTTCGGCCGGAGCGTCTCCTTGCCGCGGATCCCCATCTGATCGAGGAGCGGGTTCACCCGCTCGCGGATCTCCGAACGGTTCCAGAGCCCCGAGATCTGGCAGGCGAGGGCGATGTTCTCGTAGACCGTCCGGTCGGCGAGGAGGCGGAACTCCTGGCCGAGGACGCCGACCAGCTTGCGCATCTTCCGGCTCGAGACGCGCCGTGTCCGCCCGGGCACGTCGCCCGGATCGACCTCCACGCGCCCGCTCGAGGGCTTCTCGGCCATGGCGAGCACGCGGAGGAGCGTCGATTTCCCCGCGCCGCTCGGGCCGAGGACGAAGATCCACTCACCGGGCTCGAACGAGAGCGTCACGTCGCTCAGCGCGATGCGGTCGCCGTAGGTCTTGGAGACGTGGTCGAGGCGGATCAGCGGCATGGCGCCTCCGTGGCCCCGCCTCTTCGACGGTCGCGCCGGCTCACGGCCAGCTCCATTCGAGCCGGCGGCGTCCCGCGCGCTGCGCGAGGTCGGCGCCGACCCGGACGGCGGTCACGAGCCCGGCCGGATCGGGGGCGCGGGCACCGCCGCGCCACGCCCGGTCGAACGCGGTGCCGTGGTCGACACTGCTCCGGATGAAGGGGAGCCCCAGGGTGACGTTCGCGGCCCCGCCAATCCCCTCGCTCTTCGCCGCGATGAGCCCCTGGTCATGGTACATCGCGATCACGACGCCGAGGCTCTCGCGGCCGCCGTGCTGCGCGAAGAAGGTGTCGGCCGGGTACGGTCCCTCCGCCTCGATCCCGCTCGCCCGCGCCGCCGCGATGGCGGGGCGGATGACCCGGTCCTCCTCGTCGCCGAAGAGCCCCCCTTCGCCCGCGTGCGGGTTCAGCCCCAGCACCGATACGGATCGTCCCCGGCCCCAGCGGAAATTGCGGAGCGCGGCCGCGGCGAACTCGATCGTTCGCCGGAGCGGCTCCACGGCGAGCGCGTCGGGTACGGACCGGAGCGGCATGTGGACGGTGGCGAGGAGGATCCGGAAGCGGCCGCCGACGAAGAGCATCTTCGTCTCGGGGACGCCGGCGAGGGCGCCGAGGAACTCGGTGTGCCCGGGATAGGGATAGCCCGCGGCCATGAGGGCCGACTTCGAGATCGGCGCCGTCACGATGCCGTCGGCGCGGCCGGCGAGGGCGAGCCCGGCGGCGGTCTCGATCGCGCGCGCGGCCGCGCGGCCCGAGGCGGCCGTGGGGACGCGCGGCTCGACCGCAGCGAAGCCCTCCGCGCTCGATTCGATGAGGGGAATGCCCGCCGCGTCGTCGGCGGGGTCGAAGCGCTCGGCCGGGACCGGGCGGAAACGGACGCGCGCCGCCGATTTTCGGACGGCGCGCTCGAGAACGTCGCGGTCGCCGACGACCGCGAGGCGCGCGGTCCGGCGAAGCGCCTTGAGGGCGAGCGAGCGCACGACGATCTCGGGGCCGATCCCCGCGGGATCGCCCATGGTCACGAGCAGCGTGACGCGCCGCGCCGACACCTCCCTGTGTCCCCTCCCGGTCCTACTCCTTCAGCTCGACGTTGACGTTCTTCTTGATCCGATCGTACCAGCGCTTGTACGCGTCTTCGAGCTTCCGGTTCAATACGACCTTCTTCAGGTCGTCCTTGATGTCGTCGAACTTGTAGTCCTGCTCGGGACTGCGGCCCAGCACCTTGAAGATGTGGTAGCCGGCGTCGCGCTTGAACGGCGTCGAGATCTCCCCTTCGCGCAGGCTGGTGAGCACTTCCTTCATGTTGGGCGGCAGGCTGGGCACCGGGACCTCGCCGAGGTAGCCGGACGAGTCCTTGGTCGCGGCGTCGCCCGAGTACTTCCGCGCCATCGCTCCGAAATCGGCGCCGTGGAGCAGCGAGTCGCGGACCGCGATCGCCTTCACCCGGGCGCGCTCCTCGTCGGCCGGCGAGGGCTTCGTCGCGATCATGATGTGCCGCGCGTGGACGCGCTCCTCGGTGCTGTCGGTCTTCGCGAAGTGCTCGAGCACCTGGATCACGTGGAAGCCGAACCGGGTGCGAACCGGCGGCGAGATCTCCATCGGCTTGAGCCGGAACGCCACCTCCTCGAACTCGGGCACCATGTCGCCGCGGCCGAACGTGCCGAGGTCGCCGCCGCGCTGTCCGCTCGGATCATCCGAGAGGCGCGCGGCCATCTCGGCGAACTGGGCCTCCTTCCCCGGCTTCACGAGCACGGCGTGGATGCTGTCCGCGCGCACGCGGGCGCGGCGCACCTGCTGCGAGTCGGGCTCGAAGGCGATCAGGATGTGGGCGAGCTTCAACGCCTCGGGGCGCTTGGCGATCGAGTCGCGGTTCGCCGTGTAGTAGGCGCGCACGTCGGCATCCGTGACGGTCACCTTGTTCTGCACCTCGCGCCCGACCGTGCGCATGACGAGAAGCTGGTCCTTCACGTCGGGCCGGTACTTCGCGCGGAGCGCCGCCTCGGTCATCTTCTGCTGCGCGAGGGCCGTCTTGAACGCGTCGTCGCCGCCGAGGCGCTGCTTCAACTGATCGATCTCCTGGTCGACGGCGTCGTTCACGTCCTTCGGCGGAACCGTGATCCCGAGGCGCGTCGCCTCGGCCAGGATCACCTGCTTCTCCACGAGCTGGTCGAGGACCTCCTTCCGGAGCTTCTTCATCGAGACGGTGTCGTCCGGATCGACGTTGAAGCGCGCGGCCGCCTGCTGGGTCTGCTCGTCCACGTCGGAGGAGAGGATCACCGACTTGTTCACGATCGCCGCGATGCGCTCGGCGGCGCCGGTCGAGCCGGGAGCGCCCCACACGAGAATCCCCGTCGCGAGCGCGGCGAGCAGCGGCGCGAGCGCACGCCGGGTCATCGGCTCGCCTCGCTCGCCGTGGCCGCTCCGCCCGCCGGCGGTCCGTCCGCCTTCGCCGGACCCAGCTTCACCGCGTCGAGCCGCGCCGGCACCACGCGCACCGGCACCGAGGCCCGCATCCGCTCCACCTGACTCAGCACCCATTCGTTTTCCTTCTCCTCGCGCCAATCGCGCCGCACGCGATCGATCGCTTCATCCAGGGTCATGGGACGCGCGGGCTCGCGCGCGAGAACGTGCGCGACCGCGTACCCCTGCGCGGTGCGCACCACCGGGGACGTCCGGCCGGGAACGAGACTCCGCATCGCCATCGCGAGCGGATCGGAGTCGCCGGCCCGGAAGAGGATCGTCGCGGCATGCTGCGGAAAGAGCGTCTGCGCGGTCGCGCGCGACTGCTCCTCGAAGCCGAGCGCCTTCAGGGACGAGTCGGAGATCCCGATCCCGTTCCAGGCGCGAAGCGACACGAGCGCGCTCTCCCGATCGGCGAACACGGCCACGCGCGCCCGGAGGCCGGCCGGCAGCTTGTAGCGCGAAGCGTTCGCCTCGAAGTAGGCGCGAAGCGCCGAGCCGTCGGGATCGGGCGGCCGCTCGCGCGCCACCATCGCGTCGACGGCCGTGCCGTCGCGGATCAGCCGGAGCTCGTGCGCCACGCGCGGGTCGTCGGCGAGGCCGCGGTCCTTGGCGTCGCGCACGAGGAGGCGTCGGAAGAAGGCCTGGGCCTCGAGCTGCCGGAGCGCCTGCTCGTCGGCGATCCGGATCCTGCCCCCGGCGCCCGCCGCGGGATGGGTCTCCCGGATCAGGTCGACGAACGTGAGCGAGTCGCCGTCGATGCGCGCGAGCACGCCGAGCGCCGGATGAACGCCGCGGCGGGGACGCTTCCCGTCCGGACCGAGCGAGGCCAGTATCGAATCGGGCGACTCGAGTCCGGCCGCGAAGATGACCGCGTGCGCCATCGTGGTGTCCATGACGAAGTGATACTGCTTCAGCAGTCGCTCCTGGTAGTCGTGGATCAGGTTCCGCTGGCGCTCCGCGCGGACCAGGGACCGGATCGAATCGTCGCTCAGGATCTGGAACCCGCCCACCTTGTAGATCTGGTGCCCGTACGTGCCCGAATAGGGGCCGAGCACGTCGCCCGGCTTGGCGGTCCGCGCCGCCGCGTAGGACTCGGGCTCGAGATCGCGGACGAGCACGGGCCCGAAGTGCCCTCCGTTTCCGCGAGTGGGATGCGCGCTCTTGATGCGCGCGACCGAGTCGAAGCGCGCGCCCTGCCGCAGGCGCGCCACGATCGCCTCGGCCTCCTTTCGGCGGGTCTGCCCGGGGTCGTCCTCGACGAGGATGAAGTGGAGATCCATCATCCGGTAGAGCCCGGAGCGCTTGAGGCTGTCCACCTCCGCGGCGGTCGGCTCGAGCGTCGGCGCGAGCACGCGCTGGTTGATCACGTCGAAAAGGTGCAGGTACTCCCGCTCGGCGATCCGCTGGCGAACCGCGGGCTCCTGCGCGATCCCGCGCCGCTCGGCCAGGGTGGCGAGGAGCTCCCGGTCGACGCAGCGGTCGAGGAGCTTGCGCCTCCACTGGGCCGGGCTCTTCTTGCGGAGGGGATCGTCGCCCAGGAGGGTCGCGGCCCGCTGGATGTCGATCGCCTCCACGGTCCGGTCGCCCACCGTGGCGATCGGGCCGCGCAAGGAGGGCGGAGGGGCGGCTCGGGAGGCTCCGGGAAGGGCGGCCAGGAGCAACACGAGCAGCGCCGCGGTGCGCGCCGGGGCCGCTCGCCGGGGCGCGAGCCGTGGTGTCCGGGTCTCGGGGTTCATCGGGATGCGGGGCTGGTGGGTCTCCTGGGTAGCGCTGCTTTCCATCTGTACCCCGCCGGTGGCCCGGAGTTCACCCTCCGGCGGCTGGAAGAGGCAGGCGCGCAACGCTATCAACGGGGCCGAGGGCCCGCAAGACCTTTGTCGCCAAGGAGACCGGGTCGTCGGGTTTGCGGATCCGCAGCGTCCGTGCCCCGGAGGCGAACTCGACCGGGAAGGGGACCTTGGGGACCAGCGCCACGATCCGCTCCCGCGGAAGGGGATCGTGGAGCTCGATTTCGACCCGATCGCGGGCGATCCGGAGCCGCTCCGCCCCGGCTTCCTTCCCGAGGATCCGGAGACCCTTCAGGGCGAGGAGGTGCTCGACCTCGTCAGGCACCGGCCCGAAGCGGTCGCGCAGCTCGGAGCGGAGCGCGTCCAGCGCCTCCAGGGTGCCGAGGGCGGCCATGCGCCGGTAGACGTCGAGCTTCTCGTCCCGGTCCTCCACGTACTCGTCGGGAACGAACGCGGGGAGCGGGCTCGAGACCTCGGGCTCGGGCCTCCGGTCGACCGGCGCGCCCTGCAGCTCCTGCACCACCTCGTCCACCATCCGGCAGTAGAGGTCGAAGCCGACGCTCAGCATGTGGCCGTGCTGCTCGGGGCCGAGGAGATTCCCGGCGCCGCGGATCTCGAGGTCGCGCATCGCGATCATGAGTCCCGCCCCGAGCTCCTCGTGCTCGGCGATCACCCGGAGCCGCTTCTCCGCCTCCTCGGTCAGGACCTTCCCCGCGGGCACGAGGAGGTGGCAGAAGGCCTGGTGGTGCGAACGACCGATCCGTCCGCGGAGCTGGTAGAGCTGCGCCAACCCGAGCGCGTCGGACCGGTTCACGAGCATGGTGTTCACCGTGGGGATGTCGAGCCCCGACTCGATGATCATGGTCGAGACGAGGACGTCGGCCCGGCGCTCGAGGAAGTCGACCATCACCTTCTCGAGCTGGGTGTCGCGCATCTGCCCGTGCGCGACCACGACGCGGAGCTGCGGAACGACCTCCCGGACGTAGTGCGCCATCCGATCGATCGTCTCGACGCGGTTGTGCACGAAGAACGACTGCCCGCCGCGGTCTCCCTCGCGGAGGAGCGCCTCGCGCACCACGTCCTGGCTCATCTCCACGATCTCGGTCTTGATCGGATAGCGCCCGCGCGGCGGGGTGGTCATCACCGACATGTCGCGAGCGCCGAGGAGGCTCATGTGGAGCGTGCGCGGGATCGGCGTCGCGGTGAGGGTGAGCACGTCGACCGTCTCGACGAGCGATCGGATCCGCTCCTTCTGGGCCACGCCGAAGCGCTGCTCCTCGTCGATCACGACGAGGCCGAGGTTCTTGAAGGCGACGTCCTTGGAGAGGAGCCGGTGCGTGCCGATCACGAGGTCGACCTCCCCGCTCGCGACCTTCGCGACCGTCTCCTTCTGCTCCTTCGGCGAGCGGAAGCGGCTCAGCATGTCCACCCGCACCGGGTAGTCGGCGAAGCGCTCGCTGAACGTGACGAAGTGCTGCTGCGCGAGCACGGTGGTGGGGACGAGGACCGCGACCTGGGTGCCGTCCTGGATCGCCTTGAACGCGGCGCGGATCGCCACCTCGGTCTTGCCGTAGCCGACGTCCCCGCAGATGAGCCGGTCCATCGGCCGGGGCGATTCCATGTCGCGCTTCACGTCTTCGACCGCCCGGAGCTGGTCGGGCGTCTCCTCGTAGATGAAGGACGACTCGAGCTCCCGCTGCCAGGGCGTGTCGGGGCCGAAGGCGCGGCCGGGCCGGGCCTTCCGGATCGCGTAGCTCCGGAGCAGGTCCTCGGCCATGTCCGCGATCGCCTTCCGCGTCTTCGCCTTCACGCGCGCCCACGTCGTGCCGCCGAGCCGGTGCACGGAAGGCGCGCGGCCCTCCTCGGCCGAGTAGCGCTCCACCATGCCGAGCTGTCCGATCGGCACGAAGAGGCGGTCGCCTCCCGCGTAGTCGATCTGCATGCACTCGGTCTCCTGCCCGTCGAGCGTGAGCGGCTTCAGCCCGCGGTAGATCCCGATGCCGTGGTCGAGGTGGACGACGTAGTCGCCGGGAGTCAGGGTGAGGAGCTCGCGCAGCGTCGCGGCCGACGGACGGAGCTTCCGGGCGCGGCGCCGGCGGTACCGGGCGAAGATCTCGTGGTCGGTGAAGACGGCGAGCTTCGCGCCCGGAAGGACGAACCCCGCGCTCAGGTCGCCGACGTCGATCCCGCCGAGGTCGTCGCCGAGCAGCTCTTCGAGCCGTTCCGCCTGGCCGCGGTTGTCGCAGAGGATCATCCGCGTCATGCCGAGATCGCTCAGGCGCCGGAGCTCGGTGCGGAGGAGGTCGAGCTTCCGCCCGAACGAGGGCTGCGGGCGCGAGTCCAGCGTGACGACGTCGGGGCGCGACGCGCCCTCGCGCGTGGCGAGCGCCGCTTCGACGCGGCGCCGTTCGTGGATCCGATCGGCCGCGCGCGCCGGGGGATCGAAGAGCGACTCGCGCGGCGGCAGGTGGGGCGCCTTGCCCCGCGCCTCCTTCTCGAGGCGCTCGGCCTCGCGCTCCGCGTCCTCGAGCTCGCGAAGGACGGCGGCCGGCTCGTCGACCCAGAGGAACGCGTCGGCCGGGAGGTGGTCGAGCACCGACCCGAGCGGGATGCCGAGGAGCGGGGCCGTCCATTCCATTCCCTCGAAGTAGATCCCCTCGGCCACGAGGTCGCGGATGCGGTCGGCCTCCGAGCCGCGCGGAGCCGAGGCGTCGTCGAGGGGACGTAGCCGCGCGTCGGCGTCCTCGGCGTAGAGGAGCTCCCGCGCCGGCGCGATGCGAACGGCGGGGATCGCGCCGGTCGAGCGCTGCGACGTGACGTCGAACGAGCGGAGCGAAGCGACCGTGTCGCCGTCGAACTCGACGCGCGCCGGGTGGTCCATCCCGGGGCCGAAGACGTCGACGATGCCTCCGCGGCGGCTCACCTCCCCCGACTCGCCGACCTCGGCCACGGAGCGGTAGCCCGCGAGCACCAGCTTGTGGAGGAGCGCCTCCGGCGCGATCGCGACGCCCGTGCGGATCTCCACGGCGCGGGAGCGGACGTGCGCCGGGGTCGGCACGAGACGATGGAGCGCGAGCGCGGGAATCACGGCGACCGGCGGATCGGGGTCGCCGAGGCGGAGGAAGGCGTGGATCCGGTCCTCGCGCACGGGCGCGGTCGCCACCTGGGCGCTCCAGGGGACCGTATCGTGCGGAGGGATGAAGACCACGCGGTCGGGTCCGAGGAGGAACGCGAGGTCGTCGTGCCATGCCTCGGCCCGGTCGAGGTCAGGGGCGATCACCGCGAGGCGCGTGCCCGGGCGGCGCGCGAGGAGCGCCGCCACCAGGGCCCCGGCGCTTCCGGCGACGCCGCGGAGCCGGACCGATCCGCCGGACGACACCGCCGTGAGGCGTTCGCCCAGCTCGCGGACGCGCGGGTGCGTTCCGCCCGCCTCGAGAAGGCGGGCGGCGACGGGGGACGGCTCGGTCGGGTTCGGCTCGCGCAGGCTCATGCTCTACCGTTCTAGGACGCGCGCGCTCCCGAGGAGGATTTCGCCGATCAGGGCGAACCCGGCCAGCACGAGGAGCGGGAGCCAGAGCTCCCGGCCGCGGCGGGTATCGCCGAGCCGGGTGAGGAGCGCCGTTCGGGTCGGGAGCGAGAGGACCGGCGCGCCGTTCGGCCCCGCGGCGTCCGCCTTCAGCGAGTCCTCGGGAACCGCCGCGAGATCGCTCTCCACGGGATCGGGGTTCACGGCCACGGTGGCGATCGGGCGCCCTCCCGCCTCGAACGTGTAGAAGCCGGGCGCCGGCGCGGGCGCGTCGGCGACGGCGCGGAATCCGGCCCCTTCGTTTTCGATCGCAGCCGGAGAAGTGAAGCCGGCCGGTCCGCGCGCCGCCACCGCGCCGGACGGCGCGGTCTCGAGGTGCGCGTAGGGACGCTCCCCCACGCGCGGCTCGACGGCGGCGCCCGCGCCGGCCGCGCGCGCCGCATAGGCCACGAGACCGCGCACGAGGGGGACGAAGGCTCCCGAGTACGGGAGATCGCCCCAGTCGTCCGCGAGCGAGGAGAGGAAGACGGCGACCGAGGGGGCGGCGACGACGAGCGGGAGGCCGCCCGAGGTCTGCACGACGACCTCGGCGCGCGAGGAGAGGGTGCGGCCCCGGATCAACCCCGAGAGGCGCGCCTGGGTGAGCGGCGACCCGACGCCCACGGCGAGCCCTTCGAGGATCGGATGGCCGGGGAGCCGCGCGCGCAGCTCGAACGCCGAGCCCTCGGCGGCGCGCTCGGGCTGGGCGAGCGCCACGTCGACGACGCCCGGGAAGAGACGGTGCGTGTAGTAGTCGGGGTCGGCGTGGGACCCGAGCGCCACGACGAGGCCGCCCCCCTCCTTCACGTAGCCCTTCAGCCTGGACTCGGCGTCGGTGGAGAGCGAGGCGACGTCGTCGAGGACCACCACGTCGGCGCGCGACTTCGTGAGGTCGAGGAGCGCGTTGGGCCCCGCGGTCTCGACGGAGAAGCCGGACGAGCCGTCCCCGGCCGGATCGAGCGCGAGCGCGGCGAAGCGCGGCGGCGGTTCCCCGCCGCGCGGCTCCGCGATCCGGAGCACGCGCAGACGCCTCGGCGCGCCGAGCACGGCGTACCAGCGGTCGTCGATCGGGAGGGCGTCCTCGTCCTCCTCGGCGACGACCGGGATCGAGGACGCGGAAACGGCGCCCGGCTCGAGCGCCATCGAGACCCAGCGCACCTCGCCGGCCCGGAGGGTCGCGTCGCCGCCTCCGATCAGCGCCTCGCCGCGGCGGATCCGGAGCGCGAGCCGGTCGGAGGGGCCGTCCGCGTAGTTCACGAGCCGCGCGCGCATCTCGAGCCCGCGTCCCTCGGGACCGGGGCGCGTCATCGGGTCGACCGCGGTGAAGGCATGGTTCGGCGTCCGCCCCTCGGAGACGGGAAGCAGGATCACGCGGATCCCCGACGTCGCCGCCTGCGCGATCTCGCGGCGCGCCTCGGGGGTGAGGCTCGTGCGCTGCATGTCGCTGATCACGTAGAGCTCCCGCGCCTTGAGCGCGCTCCGCCCGAGCGCCAGGCGGAGGGAGTGGAGCGCGGTCTCCAGGCGCGCGGGGAGCGCCTGCGCCACGATCCGCTCGATCGAGCGGCGGAGCCGCACGCGGTCGCGGGCGCGGCCGGCCTCCGCCTCCTCGGGGCGCGTCGCGCGCGCCAGGTAGAGCTCGTCCCCCGCGCGCCCGGCGTCCGCGATCGCGAGCGCGCGCGCGACCGCCTCGTCCATCCGCGGCTTCGCCCGTTCGTCGAGCGCCGACATGCTCTCGGAATCGTCGAGCAGGATCCCGACCGCGGCGGCCGCGTGCGTCACGGCGCCGCGCGGCGCGAGGGATGGGCGCGCGAAGCCGAGCACGAAGAGGAGGAGCGCGAGCGTGCGGAGGAGGAGGAGCAGGATCTCGCGCAGGCGGAGCCGGCGGATCTCGCGCGGCTCGAGCGCGCGCAGGAACTGCGTGGTCGGGAAGCGGATCTCAGGGAGCCGGCGACGGCTCAGCAGGTGGATCAGGATCGGGATCGACGCGGCCGGCAGCGCCCAGAGGAACGCCGGGTTCAGGAAGGAGAGGGTCGGCATCTACCGCCGGCCGATCACAGAAGTCGCGCGCGCTTGGAGAGGTACTCGAGGAGCGCGCGGTCGTACGGCTGGTCGGTGGTGAGCGGAACGTAGTCGGCGCGTTTCTCGATGCAGTACTGCCGGAGCGTGTCGCGCCATTCCCGCACGCGCGCTCGATAGTCGCCCCGGAGCTCCTGGGGGCGCGTCGTGATCCGCTCGCCGCTCTCGAGGTCGACGTAGACCGCCTCGCGCTGGAAATCGAAGGAGACCTCGAGCGGGTCGAGGATGTGGAAGACCAGCACCTCGTGCTTGCGGTGGCGGAAATGATGGATCGCCTGGGCGATCCGCTCGGGATCGTCGAGGAGATCGGAGAGGATCACCACCAGCCCGCGCTGGCTCAGCCGCTCGGCGAGCGAGTGGAGGGACGACGCGAAGTCGGTGCCTCCCCCGGGTACCAGCCGCTCGAGGAGGAGGAGCATCGGGCGGAGGTGGCCCATCGTGGAGCGCGCGGGGATGTGCTCCCCGCGCCCCGCCGCGAACGCGTACATCCCCACCGCGTCGTTCTGCGTGAGCATGAGGTAGGCGAGCGCCGCCGCGAGCTGGCGCGCGTACTCGAGCTTCGTGAGCCCGTGCGAGCCGTAGCCCATGCTCGCGCTCGTGTCGACGAGGAGCGAGGCGCGGAGGTTCGTCTCCTCTTCGTACTGCTTCAGGTACTTGCGATCCGACTTGGCGAGCACCTTCCAGTCGAGGTGGCGGAGCGGATCGCCCGGCATGTACTGGCGGTGCTCGGCGAACTCCACGCTGAAGCCGTGGTAGGGGCTCCGGTGAAGCCCGGTGAGGAAGCCCTCCACCACGAGGCGCGCCTTCAAGTCGAGACGCGCGAGCTTGGAGACGAAGTGCGGATCGAGCAGCCGGATCCGGTCCGAGCCGCCGCGTGTCTGCTCGCTCATCGTCGTTCGCTCGCCCGTGGCGCCGTGCCGGCCGCGGCCGGGCTAGGCGTGCTTCCCGTCGACGCTCGGCGTGGCTTCGAGGAGTTTCGCGATGATGTCGAGGCTCGAGATGCCGTCCGCCTCCGCGGTGAAGTTGGGAATGATGCGGTGCCGGAGGACGGCGGGCGCGACCGCCTTCACGTCGTCGGCGCTCGGCGTCGGACGGCCGCCCAGGGCCGCGCGGGCCTTCGCCCCGAGAACGAGGTACTGCGCGGCGCGCGGGCCCGCGCCCCACGAGACCCAGTCGCGGATGAACGGCGCGGCCCCCTCGCCCGGCCTCGAGGCGCGCGCGAGGCGGACCGCGTAGCGCACGACATGCTCGGAGACGGGGATCCGGCGGACCAGGCGCTGGAGCTCCTGGATCCGGTCCACCGAGAGCACCGTCTTCGGGTGCGCCTCATAGGCGCTCGTCGTGTTCGTCACGATCTGCTCCTCCTCGGCGTCGCTCGGATAGCCGACCGAGATGTGGAACATGAAGCGGTCGAGCTGCGCCTCGGGCAGCGGGTAGGTCCCCTCGAACTCGATCGGGTTCTGCGTCGCGAGGACGAAGAACGGGAGCGCGAGCGGGTAGGTCGTTCCGCCCGCGGTCACGCGGTACTCCTGCATGGCCTGCAGGAGCGCGGCCTGGGTCTTCGGCGGCGTGCGGTTGATCTCGTCGGCGAGGACCACGTTCGCGAAGATCGGCCCGTGGATGAACTTGAACGCGCGGCGCCCCGTGCCGGCCTCCTCCTCGAGGATCTCCGTCCCGGTGATGTCCGACGGCATGAGGTCGGGGGTGAACTGGATCCGGCTGAACTGGAGGTCCAGGATCGAGGCGAGCGTCGAGACGAGGAGCGTCTTTGCGAGCCCCGGCACCCCGACGATGAGACAGTGGCCGTTCGCGAAGAGGACGGTCAGGATCTGCTCCACGACGACGTCCTGCCCGACGATCACCTTCCGCAGCTCGGTCAGGATCTCGGACCGCGCCCGGCTCAGCTCTTCGAGCAGCCGGACGTCGCCGGTTGCCGTGGATTGCGTCATGAATGGCTCCTGGGTGATGCGCCATGAAGGCGGGGCCCACTAAAAAGCCGCGCCGGTATGCTCCCTTTCGCGAAACGCCTGTGCATAACTGGCCCGGTGCTCGTCAATCGGCCAATCGCAAACTGCTGGTGCGGCGTCGGTTCACACGTTGTCCACCGAGAATACCGAGTTATCCACAACGGGACTCAACGGTGCGCCGTCGCTCCGCCGATTTCCCGGAGCATGCCGAGGATCCGGTCCAGCTCCTCTTCCGTATGGTACTCGATCAGGATGCTCCCCGACCCGCCGCGGCGGCGGGTCAGCCTCACCTTGGCGCCCATCACCCTCATCAACTCATCTTCCAGCGCCATGAGTTCCGCGGAAAACGCGCGGCGAGGGGAGCGCCTCGTCCGGGCGGCCCGCGGCGCGCCCGACCGGCGGATCCGCTCCTCGAGGTCGCGCACCGACCATCCGTGGGAAGCGGCCGTGGTCGCGAGGTCGGTCTGCTGCTTCGGGGTCGCGAGGGCGAGGAGAGCTCGCCCATGCCCCGCGCTGAGGGAGCCGGATTCCATCAGTTGCTGCACTTCCTGTGGTAAGTTGTTGAATCGAATCGTGTTCGAAACAGTGGATCGATCCTTCCCGACGCGCTGCCCGATTTCCTCGTGCTGAAGACCGTATTCCGTTGCGAGTCGGTAATAAGCGCGCGCTTCGTCGATCGGATTCAGATTCTCGCGCTGGATGTTCTCGATGAGCGCGATCAGGAGCGATTCGCGATCCGTGAGCGGACGGATGATGGAGGGGATCGCCGCAAGGCCGGCTTCCCGCGCGGCCAGGAACCGCCGCTCTCCCGCCACCAGTTGATACCCGTCGCCGGCGGGCCGGAGAAGAACGGGCTGGAGGACGCCGCGCTCCCGGATCGAGGAGGCCAGCTCCTGGATCGCGGCCGGATCGAACTGGGACCGCGGCTGCGACGGATTGCGGACGATCTTGCCGAGCGGGATGTGCTGGATATCTCCGGATCGGACCTCTCCCTGCCGGGGGTCGGCCGGGCGCGGCTCCGGAACCACCGAAACCTCCCGTTCGACCGCGGCCGGAATCAATGCCTCGAGCCCCCGACCAAGCGCCTTTCTAACCACGTTCCAACACCTCCCTCGCCAAGTTGACGTAGCTCGTGGCACCCGCGCACTGAGGATCATAGATGACGACCGGCTTCCCGAAGCTGGGCGCCTCGCTCAGGCGCACGTTGCGTGGGATGACGGTTCGATAGACGCGCTCCGCGAAGAAACGACGGGTCTCCTCCAGGACCTGCTGCGACAGGTTTAGCCGGTTATCGTACATGGTCAGCAGAACGCCTTCGATCTGGAGGTCCGGGTTGAGGCCCTGTTGCACCAGGCGGATCGCGCCCAGGAGATGGCTCAACCCTTCGAGCGCGTAGTATTCGCACTGCACGGGGACGAGGACCGAGCGCGCCGCGGTCAGCGCATTGATGGTCAGGAAGCCGAGCGAGGGAGGCGCGTCGATAAGGATGAAATCGAAGTCACGCTCCACCTCGTGCAGCGCATCCTTGAGCCGGTACTCGCGGCGGTCCACCCCGACCAGCTCCACTTCCGCACCCACCAGCCGCTGGCCGGAGGGGACGAGCGTGAGCCCCGGCACTTCGGTCTCCATCGCGACGTCCCGGATCGAGGCGTGCCCGGTGAGCACGTCGTAGATCCCCCGCGCCACCTTCAGTCCCGGATAGCCGAGACCGCTGCCCGCGTTCCCCTGGGGATCGAGGTCGATCAGGAGCACCTTGCGGCCCGCGAGCGCGAGCGAGGCCGCGAGATTCACCGCCGTGGTCGTCTTCCCGACGCCACCCTTCTGGTTCGCTACCGCTACCGTCCTTGGCATCACCCCACCACCCCTGCTCACGAACCGAGCTTTGAGTTGTTTGAATCGGGGATGGTGCAGTGTAGGGGAGATCACGATTCGGCGCTAGAGATTCCATGTTTCACGTGAAACGTGGCGGTATTTTGCTGTGAACACGTGCGTTGCCCCGGAGAGCCCGAAACTAACCTGTGCGACGCGAGCGAGGCGCGCTTTGCGCCCCCGTGCGGTTGTACTGGTCTCAAGTCACAACGAACGCGAAGCTCTTTAGGTCGTGGGATTGGGGAGTAGAAGCGGCTACGAGCCGAGGCCCTTGGTGGGGTTGGTTCGACAACATCTCCCAGGAGATGTTGTCGCGTGCCAATCTGTCGCGGATCCATCCGAATCGGACGCGGCCAGCTGGTTCAACGGAACAGGAGTTCGCCCGCCTGCGGGCGGGCGCATATCCGTGAAACACGGAGTTAGTTTCGAGGTCTCCGGGGTAACGAACGATTTTCTAGGGATTTACGGCCATGTTTCACGTGAAACATGCGCCATGCCGCCTTATGGACGGGGGAATTTGCCCGTGAGAAGACGCCCGCCGAAGGCCCCCTTCATCACCTCGGCCGAGGCGCTCTCCCCATCGAGAGCCTCTTCCCTGGAGCGCGACCCGAGGAAGTAGACCCAGCCGGCATCCTCGGTGGCCGCTTTCGAGGCGTTCGCCAGAGTCACCGCCAAGTCACCGAGCGCCCGGATGAAGACGGCATCGAAGGGGCCGGACGTCCAGCTCCGCCCGTAATCCTCGAGGCGCGCGCACACGACCCGCACATTGCGGAGCCCAAGCGCACGCACGGCCTGTTCGAGGAAGCCCGCCTTTCGCTCGCGCGACTCGAGCAGCACCACCTGCGACGCCGGCCATGCGATCGCGAGGGGAATGCCCGGCAGTCCGGCTCCGCTGCCGATGTCCAGGGCCGAACGTGGCGGCGCCGGGAGGGCCGTGAGGGCGTTCAGTGAATCGAGCACGTGGCGGGTGTAGACGTGGGCGCGGTCTCCCTTGCCGATCAGGGCCAGGCCGGCCGCCCGCTGATAGAGCAGGCGCCCGTACTCGCGCCACAGGCGTAGCGCCGTCGGGTCGCGAACCGGGTCGAGGCCACTTCCTGCACCGGCCGCGGCCTGGCCCAGCGCTTCGCGGAAGCGCTCGAAATCCGGATTCAGCTCAGGAGGAAGATCGCGAGGAGGCGCGCCGGCGCTCTCGTTCGGCATAGATCGTCAGCACCGCGACGTCAGCGGGCGAGAAGCCGGGCAGTCTCGATGCCTGCCCGACGGTGGAGGGCCGGAACCGACGGATCTTCTCGTGCCCCTCTCGAGAAAGCCCCTGCATCTCGATCGTGAGCAGCCCGTCGGGGATTTCGAGTCGCTCGTTGTGGGAGGCGCGCTCCACGGCGCGGCGCTGGCGCTCGATGTAGCCCTCGTAACGGATCTCGATGAGAGCCGACTCGGCCGCCTCGTCCTCCACGGAGACCGATGCCGTCGCGTGGCCGCTCGCGCCGGCCACGCCCGACCGTACGAGATGCTCGTGCGGACGGTTGGTGACCGAGCCCACGCCGCGCACCGCGCGCAGACGTCCCAGCGCGGCACGCGTGGCGGCCATTCGCGTCTCGAGCACCTGCAGCTCGTCGCGGTCCAGGGTGCCGATCGAGCGCGCATGGTGCGCGAGCCGCTCGGGCGCGTTGTCCTGGCGCAGCAGGAGCCGATGTTCGGCGCTCGATGTGAACATGCGGTACGGCTCCTCGGTCCCTTTGGTCACGAGGTCGTCGATGAGAACTCCGATGTAGGCTTCGTCCCGCCGGAGGACGAACGGCTCGCGGCCGAGAATCCGGTTCGCGGCGTTGATCCCCGCCATGAGCCCTTGGGCCGCGGCTTCCTCGTACCCCGACGTGCCGTTGATCTGACCCGCCAGGAAGAGGCCGGCCACCGGGCGCGTCTCGAGCGTGGGACGGAGCTGCGTTGGAGGAACGAAGTCGTACTCGACGGCGTAGCCGGTGCGAATCAGCTCGGCCTCCTCGAGCCCGGGAATCGTCTTCAACATCTCGCGCTGGACGTCCTCGGGCAGGCTCGTCGAGAGCCCGTTGACGTAGTACTCGTGCGTCGTCCGTCCCTCCGGCTCGAGGAAGATCTGGTGCGCCGTCTTGTCGGCAAAGCGAACCACCTTGTCCTCCACCGACGGACAGTATCGAGGGCCGATGCCGCGGATCTTCCCGGTGTAGAGCGGCGACCGGTGGAGGTTGGCGCGGATCACGTCGTGCGTCTCGGCCGTGGTCGCGGTGAGGTGGCAGAGCACCTGGTCGACGCAGAGCGACTCGGTGAAGTGCGAGAACGGCCGCGGCGGATCATCGCCTCGCTGCTCGAGACATCGCGCGAAGTCGATCGAGTCCCGATGGAGGCGGGGCGGCGTGCCGGTCTTCAGCCGGATCATCGTGAACCCAAGCGAGGTCAGGCACTCCGAGATCCCGCGCGACGGGGCCTCGCCGGCCCGGCCGCCCGGCGTGCTTCGATCGCCGACGTGCAGGAGCCCGTTCAAAAAGGTGCCTGGGGTCACCACGACCGCTTCGGCTTCCAGCACATCGCCCGCCGCGGTCCGGACGCCGCGCACGATCCCGCCTTCCACCACGAGCCCGGTGACCTGCGTTTGCACGAGCGTGATCCCGGCGGTGTGCTCGAGATGCTCGCGAACGATCGTCCGGTAGAGGGCCTTGTCTTCCTGGGCGCGTGGCGACCAGACGGCCGGTCCGCGGCCGCGGTTCAGCATCTTGAACTGGATCCCGGCACGGTCGGCCATCCGCCCCATGATGCCGCCAAGCGCATCGATCTCTCGCACCAGGTGGCCCTTGGCCAATCCGCCGATCGCCGGATTGCACGGCATGTGCGCGATCGACTCGAAGCTCATCGTGACGAGCCCCACGTCGATCCCGAGGCGTGCCGCGATCGAGGCAGCCTCACAGCCAGCGTGACCCGCGCCGATCACGAGCATCGAGTAGTGACTTCGCGGCACGCCGCTCATTTGCCGATGCAGAATCGGGAGAAGATGGCGGCGATCACGTCCTGATCGACGCCGCGGCCGACGATCTCGCCCAGGGCGCGGCGCGCGTCGGTGAGATCGACGGCGATCAGGTCGTACGAAGCGTCATCCAGAAGCGCGGCTCGAGCACGGCGGATCGATTCGAGCGCTTCCGCGAGGAGCGCCTCCTGGCGCGCGCTCGTCGCGGGCGCCTCCTCTCCGGCGGCGGCGCCGAGCAGCATCGGAAGACATGCGCGAAGAGCGTCGCGGAGCGTTGCCGCGCCGCCGGGCTCGATCGCAACGGTCTCGACTTCGGCGACAATCGAACGATCCTCGAGGACGGTGCCGGCCCAGCTCCGAGCCGGCGTCTCCGCATGCTTCTTCGCGCGCCCCGAGCCGTTCCCGCCACTGCTTCGCGCCAGGTCGGCCTTGTTCCACGCCACCACGACCGGAGCGGCCCTCTCGGCCAGCTCCGGCGCCCGCCTCTCGGCCGGCTCCGGCACCCGCCGCCCGAGCGCGCCGACGCTCGCCTCGGGATCGGACCGGTCGAGGACGACCACGGCGAGATCGGTGGCTTCGAGCGCCGATTCGGCGCGCGCGATGCCGAGCCGCTCGACCGGGTCGTCGCTCGCCCGAATGCCGGCGGTGTCGGTGAGGCGGACCTCGATTCCATCGAGCCAGACCGCGCTCTCCACGGTATCGCGCGTCGTCCCCGGCGTCGCGCTCACGATGGCGCGATCGAATCCGACCAGCGCGTTCAGGAGGCTCGACTTTCCGACATTCGGCGGGCCCGCGAGCACGACCGACACGCCCGACTCGCGCCGGCGCGCCGACGGGACGCCTTCGAGCCAGGGCTCGATCTCGGCCGCGACCGACCCGCACCGCGCCGCGAGCGCCGTTCCGTCGAGCGGCTCGGAGGCGTCGGCGGGAAAATCGATCCGCGCCTCGACCTCGGCGAGCAGCTCCACGAGCGCCGCGTCGAGCCGCGCCACGCGCCGCGAGACCGCGCCCCCGAGCGTCGCGCGCGCGGCGCGCGCCGCCGACTCGGATCGCGCGCGCACCAGGCCGGCTACCGACTCGGCTTGCGCGAGATCGAGCTTCCCGTTCCGGAACGCGCGCTCCGTGAATTCGCCGGGACGCGCGGGGCGCCCGCCGGAGCGGACCAGCGCGTCCAGGATCCCCCCGGGGATCACCGCACCGCCGTGCGAGGAGATCTCCACCACGTCCTCGCCCGTATACGAATGGGGGGCGCGGAACACGGAGAGGAGCACGGAATCGACCGGCGCGCCGTCCGAATCGACGAACCGACCGTAGAGGATGTGGTGGGAAGGAGTTGCTTCGGGAGAGCGGCTACCTCGGAAGTGGCGTGCCGCGAGCGCCAAGGCGGCGGGCCCGCTCACCCGCACGACGGCGACGGCCGATTCGCCCGGAGCCGTCGCGGGAGCGACGATGGTGTCGTCTGCCACCGGGCTTCACGCCCTCATCGCTCGCTCTTCGACGCGGCGTCGGCCGAGGCGCGCCGGATCACCACGCGCTTGTAGTGGCCGTCGCCGATCGTCACGGTCTCCATGCCGGGAACTTCCGCGACCTCGAGATGCACGATCCGCCGCTCGCTCGCCGGGAGCGGTTCGGTCGTGACCTCCTCGCCCGATCCGCGCGCCTCTTCGATCAGCTCGCGCGCGAGCACGCGGAGCGCTTCGATCTGGCGGTCGCGATAGCCGGCGACGTCCACCTCGAGCCGCGGCGGCGAATCTTCAGGCATCCGCGCGCGGATCATCCGGCCGAGGAGATGCTGGAGCGCGGCGAGCGTCTCCCCCTCCGGGCCGATGAGGTACTGGTCCCAATCGCCGGCCTGGATCGACACGCGGATCCCGTGCCGCGTCTTCTCGGCGTCGACACTCGCGGGGAATTCCATGTGCTTCATGATTCCGTCGGCGAGCGCGCGCACGTCGGCGACCAGCTCCGGCGTGATCTTCTCCGGATCCATGGGCGGCGGCGGCGGGCCGTACGTCACGGGCGCCGGCCGGCGCGACGGGCCGTAGTGGCCGCGACGGCCGCCGTCGTCGTAGTCGGACGGGGCGCGGCGCGGCGCTCCGGAGGGCTTCTTCAGCCCCTCGGGCGTGGCGTCGGCCTCACGCCGCCAGGCCTTGATCCGCACGGGCCGGTATCCGCCGCTCGAAGTGGCGGAGGCGCCGGGGTCGATGATCTCGATCCCGAGCTCGGTCGACTTCAGTCCGAGCTGCGCCGACGCCGCGGCGACCGCGTCCTGGAATGACTCGCCTTCGGTCTGGATGCCATCGTCGTGATTCATCGATCCGATCCCGTCATAAAGGTTCGCGCTTCACGCTTCCAAACCTGGTCATGGCATCGTGTTCGCGGATCAGGTCTGCGCCGCCATCCGACGGTCCTCGGCGACATTGACCAGGTACTGCTGGAGCGCGGATACGAGGTTGTTCACCGTCCAGTAGATGATCACGCCGGACGGCAGATTATACATGATGTAGAGCATCATGACCGGCATCAGGTACATCATGAACTGCTGCCGCGGATCGACCGGGGTCTGCGACTGGAGCAGGAACGTGCTCCCGGTCATGATGAGCGGCAGGACGTGGATCGGGAAACCCCCCAGGTGCCCGACCACGTCGGGGGCCGAGAGGTCCTTGATCCACCCCGCGAACCCGGCCGAGCGCAGCTCGATCGCGTGCAGGAGCACCTGGTAGAGCGCCAGGAAGACCGGCAGCTGGAGGAGCATCGGCAGGCACCCCCCCATCGGGTTCACCTTGTGCTCCTTGTAGAGGTTCAGCATGGCCGAGTTCATCTTGGCCGGATCGTTCGCGTGCTTCTCGCGGATCGCGTTTACTTCGGGCTGCAGGCGGTGCATCACCTTCATGGTGCGCAGGCTCGACTGCGTGAGCGGGTAGAAGATGAGCTTGGCCGCGAGCGCGATGATGATGATCGCGATCCCGTAATTGGGGATCACCTTGTAGAGGCCGATCAGCGCCTTGAGCAGGACGGCGCTCACCGGGACGATCCACTTCCATCCGAGATTGGCGAGGTCCTCGAGTCCCGCGCCGATCTGCACGAGCGTGTCGAAATGGATCGGTCCGGCGTAGATGCGCGCGTGGCGCACGAGGTCCATCCCGGGCGGCGCCGTGCCCGACAGCCAGACGATCGGGAGCTTGTCGGGACCTTGCTGGAAGACCACGTCGGTGACGGTCGCGGAGTCGGGAATGACCGTCGCGATGAAGTACTTCGTCCGCTCCCCCGCCCAGCGGACGTTGCCCGACAGCCGCCGCGTCCCCTCCTTGGCGATCCGTCCCTCGTCGATCGTCTCGAGCTTCGCGCCGAGATAGGCGACCGCGGTGCGCTCGACCGGACGCGCGTTCAGCTCCGTGAGCGGGAGCGGCTCGGCCCATCCCATCCGGTAGCGGATCGGTCCGAGGGCCGGCGGCGCCGAGACGCGGATCTCGACCTCGAGGAGATGGGGATCGCGGGAGAGCCGGAAGCTCTTGGTCACGCGGATCCCGCTCGAATCCTCGGCGACGTACGTGATCGTGCCCTGCCGCGCGCTCCCCGTTCGGTGGAACGGGGCGCCGGAGAAGTCATAGTTGAACGCGCCCGCGCCGACCTCGACGTGCATCGCGCTTCCGCCCGGAGGGATCAGATCGACCGGCGCGTGCCGGCGCGGGTCCTGGTACGCGGGGAGCACCCACGAGGAGACGGACGCGCCCACGTTCGTGAAGCCGGCGCGGAAGCGATCAGTCACGAGCGAGTCGCGCTCGGCCGGCGCGGGCGCGACGCGCGCGGGAACCAGGGGCCCTCCCTCTCCGGAGGCGGTCCCGGTGAAGCGGGCGGCCGATGAGGACGCCTCTCCCGGCTGGGCGAGCGGACGCCCTTCCCGCACCGACTCCGCCGCGGCCGCGCGCGCGGCCGAATCGGCCCTCGCATTGCCGGGCGCGGCCGGGGCGCCCGCCGGCGGCGGCGGCACCTGGCGCGGCTTCTCCTTGGGTCCCCAGATCACCTGGTCGATCACGAGGACGCCCATGATGAGCACGATGGCGAGCAGCGTTCTTCGATCCATGAAGGAGCCCCGCCTACGGCACGGGGTCGTAGCCTCCCGGGTGGAATGGATGGCAGCGGAGGATGCGGCGCGCGGTCAGGTAGAAGCCGCGGAAGAAGCCGTGCCTCTGGAACGCCTCCTCGGCGTACTCGGAGCACGAGGGGGTGAAGCGGCAGCTCTTCGGGAGCACCGGGGCGATGGCGAAGCGATAGCCGCGGATCAGGAGGGTCGCGACCGACCCGAGCGGACTCAATCGAGCCGGATCGGGATTCGCGGGCGCGCTCACGGAGCCGCGATCGGCGTTCGCGGGAGCGCTCACCGCGATTCCCGACCCACGAGGCGCGCCATCTCGGCCGCAACGTCGCCGAGGTTCGATCGCGAGCAGGCGGCCCGCGCGATCCAGATGCGCCACCGCGGCTCCTCGCGAAGCGATTCGGACAGGCCGCGGAATCCTTCGCGCAGAAGCCGTTTCGCGCGGTTCCGGCGCACGGCGGATCCGACCTTCCGGCTCGCGACATACGCGATCCGGCCGTGGTCGCCGGGCTTGCCGAGACTCACGAGCGACATCAGCGTGCCGTGATAGGAGCTGCCTGACCGATAGACCTCGCGAAACTGCCATCCGGAGCGGAGGCGGCGATCGCGAAGCGGGACGGCGCCGGCCATGGGCGAATCGCCGGGCGCGGCCGCGTCAGACGGTGAGACGTTTGCGGCCCCGGTCGCGGCGGCGCTTCAGGACCGCGCGGCCGCCGCGGGTGCTCATGCGCTCGCGGAAGCCGTGGACCTTCTTCCGGCGGCGGTTGTGCGGCTGGAACGTGCGCTTCACGGTGATGCCTCGTGCTGTTGGAAGTGGAGATCGAGTTCGTCGACGAGTGGGGGAGTCTAACCGACGCTCTGTACGCGGTCAAGGACGAGCGCGTCGCCGGATCGGACGCGGCGTCTTCAACAATTTCGTTGCGGAGCCGCAACGCACGGACGTAGAGTGCGCCCCTCGGCGAACGTCAGACGCGATTCCCTCTGGTCGCGGCGAACGCCCGTTGACCTTCCCGGCGCGCTCGTGGCGCGCCTTCAATGAAAGTCGAAAAAAAATGTCGTCGGAACGCGCGCTGCCCGACATCGCGTTTTCGGGGCGTAACGGAACTACACGCAATCCGTTACGCCCCTGCTATTTTGTGGATAAGTGTGTGGATTGTGCGTGGAGTGGGTGTGGTCAAGTGGGGATAGGGAAATGATCGAAAAAGCTGCCGTCGATCTGTGGGAACGCGCACTCGGAACCATCCAGGACAGCATGTCGCCGCAAGCCTACGACACGTGGTTCCGGTCGCTCCGGCCGGTGGCGCTGAACGGCGCGCTCGTGTTGGAGGTTCCGAGCCAGTTCTACGTGGACTGGCTCGACCAGCACTACCGCGCGCTGATCGAGGCGTCGGTCGCGACCGCGGCCGGCGAAACGATCCGCGTCAAGTTCCAGGTTCGCGAAGAGGAGCCCGAGGCCCTTCTCGCCGCCGCTCCCGAGCTCGCGGTGAGCGGGGCCGGGATCGCGGGCTCCGGCGGCCCGCCCCCGTTCCGGTCGACCGCGATCGGATCGCCGGGCGCTTCCGACCCCGGCTGGAACATCGGGATCACGCCGAACCGCCAAAGTGGAACGAGCGGATGGAGCGGACAGCTCCCGTCGCGTGACGAGAGCGCGCTCTTTCCGCTCAACACGTTCGAGACGTTCGTGGTCGGCAACGGCAATCAGTTCGCGCACGCCGTCTGCCAGGCCGTCGCGCAGAGCCCCGGGGAGCGCTACAACCCGCTCTTCCTCTACGGCGGCGTCGGCCTCGGGAAGACGCACCTCATGCACGCGATCGGGCACTACGTCCGCGCGCAGCGCAAGCACGCGAAGGTCTTCTTCGTGTCCGCCGAGAAGTTCATGAACGAGATGATCTACGCGATCCAGCACGCCACGACGCTCGAGTTCAAGGCGCGCTACCGCTCCGCGGATCTCCTCCTCATCGACGACATCCAGTTCCTCGAGGGGAAGGAATCGACCCAGGAGGAGTTCTTCCACACGTTCAACGCCCTCCACGACCAGCACCGCCAGATCGTGCTCACGAGCGACGGGCCGCCGAACGCGATGACCGCGCTCGAGGAGCGGCTCGTCTCGCGCTTCTCCTGGGGCGTGGTGGCCGATCTCCAGCCGCCCGATCTCGAGACCCGCGTCGCCATCGTGAAGAAGAAGGCCGAGCTGAACGGCCGCGTCGTGCCGAACGAAATCGCGCTCCTCCTCGCGAGCAACATCAAGAACAACATCCGCGACCTCGAGGGCTCGCTCGCGCGTCTCCTCGCCTTCGCCGACCTCACCAACTCGGAGCTCACGGTCGATTTCGCGCAGGACGTGCTCCGCGATCAGATCAAGCCGGACCTCGCCCGGTTCGACGTGCACGACATCCAGCGCGTCGTGGCGCGCCACTTCAACGTCACCGAGGAGTCGCTGCGCGGGAAGCGGCGCACCGACACGATCGCCTTCCCGCGGCAGATCGGCATGTACATCGCGCGGACGATCACCGACCTCTCGCTCGCCGACATCGGCGCGAAGTTCGGGGGGCGCGACCACACGACGGTTCTCCATGCCTGCCAGAAGATCGAGGCGCTCATCACCAGCGACCCCGAGATGCGCGGCGTGGTCGAGGAGTTGATGGCGCAGATCACCGCCTAAATCGGGCGGCTCACATCAGGCCGGTCATTGAACGTGGTCTACCCGGAAGAGGCGTCGCGGATGCGGCGCCTCTTCTTTTTTCATTTGGGGAAAGGGTGTGGAAAACCCGGTGCCAGGACCCGGCCGGCGCCGTCCGGTGGGCGCCTGTGGATCGGCGGGAGCTTATCCCCAGCCCGGTACGAGCCGCCGCGCCGGCGGCAATGGTCGTGGATTTGGTTGGGGTACAAATACTTACCCTTTTCGGCCCTCTTCTCGTCCCCACCCTCCACCGCCCCTACAACCACTGCATCTATTCATGGAACCTATTCGTTCTTGGAGCAGCCGAACTCCGTGGAAAACCAGGCTCTTGAACGACCCTTTAGTGTTGTTCGAAACCCCTCGAAAACCTATAATTCGGAGTGACGACCAAGCCACCCCGACGCGACCGCAACCACCAATACCTAAAGGGACTTAGACACATGACAATCGCACAGGACGTGGCCATGAAATGCTCCGTCGCCCAGACGGAGCTGTTGCAGGCGTTAGGCCTCATCTCGAGCGCCGTTCCGAGCCGGACGACGCTCCCGGTGCTCTCCAACATCCTCGTGGAAGCGACCGGCGAAGGTTTGCAGATGACCGCCACCGACCTGGACCTTTCGGTCACCACGCGTGCGATGGCGGACGTCAAGGCCGAGGCGGCTCTCACCGTCCCGGCGAAGAAGCTCTTCGAGCTCGTGCGGAAGCTGCCCAAGGAAGAGCTGAAGCTCGAATCGAAGGACCTCACGATGAACGTCGTGAGCAAGACGGGGCGTTTCAAGTTCCTGTGCATTCGTCCCGAGGAGTTTCCGGCCCGCGTCACGGTCGCGCCCGATACGGCGCTCACGGTGGACGCGAAGCAGCTCGAGCGGATGATTCGCCGCACGATCTACGCGGTCTCCACCGACGAGACGCGTCCCGCGCTGAACGGCGCGCTGCTCCAGATCGCCGAAGGGGAGATCCGGCTCGTCGCGACGGACGGCCATCGCCTCGCGCGCGCCACGCTGAAGCACCCGGGCGCGGTGAAGGGAGCGCTCAAGGGCGACGTGATCGTTCCATTGAAGGCCCTGCACCACATTCAGCGGCTCGTCACGGAGGGCGCGGATCCAGTGCACATCGAATTGTCCAAGAATCACGCGCGCTTCACGGTCGGCCAGACGTCACTCACGACGAAGCTGATCGAGGGGCCGTTTCCGAACTATGAACAGGTGCTGCCCAAGAACAACAACAAGCATCTCCACGTGAAGACGGGAGACCTCGCCGCCTCCCTCGATCGCGTCTCCGTATTCTCGGACAGCCTCACGCGGCAGGTGAAGTTCTCGCTGGAACGCAACCGGCTGAGCCTCATCGTGCAGACACCCGACCAAGGCGAAGCCACCGAAGCGCTCGACGTGCGCTACGACGCCGAGGATCTCGAGATCGGCTACAACGCCGGCTACCTGCTCGACATCCTGCGAACGGTGGACGCGGAGGAGGTGATCATGCAGCTCAACACGCCTGTGACGGCCGGCCTCCTCGTGCCGGCGCCGCCGGCGGACGGAAAGGGAACTCCGGCCCTGGAAGGGCTCCTCTGCCTGGTCATGCCCCTCCGGCTGGCCGGCTGACGTGCGGCTCCAGAGCCTCGAGCTCCGCAATTTCCGAAATCACCGCGAGGCGAGGACCCCGGTCGGGGACGGCAGCACGCTCATCCTCGGTCCGAACGGCTCCGGCAAGACGAACTGGATCGAGGCCGCCGTGCTCCTTTCCCTGGGGCGCTCGTTCCGCGGCGCGCGGGACCGGGAGCTGATCCGCAACGGCGCCGACGCGTTCGAGATTCGCGGCGTCGTGCTCGGGCGCGGCGGCGTGCGGCGCGAGCTGATCGCCCGCGGCTCGCGCGAGGGGACGCGGGAGGTGCGCGTGGACGGAGAGGCTCTGCCCCGGCTCACGGACCTGCTCGGGCGGTTCCCGACGGTTCACTTCTCCGTGGACGACGTCTCGGTCTTCGGCGGCGGCGTCCCCGAGCGGCGCCGATTCCTCGACGTGGCGCTCTGCCAGCTCGAGCCCGCGTACGTGGGCTCGCTCCGCGACTACACGGCGGCGCTGAAGCAGCGGAACCGGCTGCTCACGCAGAGCGGACGGTCTCCGGTGCCCGACGAGGAGTTCCGGGTCTGGGAGACGATCCTCGGCCGCGCGGGCGCCGAGCTCGACCGGCGGCGCGAGGGGCTCGCGCAGGATCTCCACGCGACGATGCGCGACCTCGCCGGGCGCGTGGACGAGGAGCTCGTGCCGCTCCTCGAGTACGTGAGCGCGGGGACCGGGACGCCCGAGGAGCGCGCCGCCCGGCTCGCCGCGATGCGCAGCCGTGACGCGCGGCTCGGATGGACGGCCGAGGGTCCCCACCGGGCCCGGCTCGTCTGCCGGATCCGCGGGATGGAGCTCGCCGAGGGCGCCTCGCGCGGCTACTCGCGGCTCTACTCGATCCTCCTGCGGCTCGCGCTCGCGCGGGTGCTCGAGGAGCGGCTCGACGAGGCCCCGGTCGTCCTGCTCGACGATCCCGAGTCGGAGCTCGACGCGCGCTGGATCGGACCGATCCTGGCGCTCGTTCCCGAGTCGAGCCAGCTGATCGTGACGGCATGCCGCGCGCTCACGTCGACGCCCGCGCGCGTAGCGTCGCTCCCGATCGAGTCGCTCGCCGCGTTTGCGGGGGCGGCGTGAAGCGAGCGGCCCAGCCGCGCCGGGGCGGCGAATTCCGCCCGCTTTCAGGGGTCCTGGAACAGGTGCTCGCCGGGCTCAAGCTCGAGGAGCGGTTCCAGGCCGCGCGGGCCACCGACGAATGGGCGTCGGTCGTCGGCGCCGAAGTGCTGAAACGCACCCGCCCGGTGGGGGTCCGGGACGGGGTGCTTCTCGTGGAGGTGCAGGGGGCCGTGTGGATGGGCCATCTGGCGGTGCTCCGCCGGGGAATCCTCGATTCCCTGAACGAGCGCCTCCCGGAGACGGCCCGTTTGAAATCCATCCGGCTTGTCCCGATGAGGTCCAAGGAGGAACCAATTGAGTCCGAATCGTGAGGAGGCTTTGAGCTTGGCCCAGCCCCCCGATCCAGCGAACCCGACGAACGGCAAGCCCGCGGCGGACGCCGACGGCCATTCCTACGACGCGCGAAACATCCAGGTCCTGAAGGGCCTGGAGGGCGTGCGCAAGCGCCCGGCCATGTACATCGGCTCGACCGGCCAGTCCGGGCTCCATCACCTCGTCTACGAGGTGGTCGACAACTCGGTCGACGAGGCGCTCGCCGGCTACTGCGCCAACGTGCAGGTGACCATCCATCCCGACGCGAGCGTGACCGTCTGGGACGACGGCCGCGGCATCCCCGTGGACGTCCATCCGGGACAGGGGCGCCCCGCGGTCGAGGTGGTCATGACGACGCTCCACGCCGGCGGCAAGTTCGACGAGTCGAGCTACAAGGTTTCGGGCGGCCTCCACGGCGTCGGCGTCTCGGTCGTGAACGCCCTCTCGCAGTGGCTCGAGGTCGAGGTGCGGCGCGGCGGGAAGCGCTATCACCAGCGTTACGAGCACGGGATCGTGAAGACCGATCTCGCCCTGCGCGGCGACACCGAGGAGACCGGCACCACCGTCACCTGGATGCCCGATCCCACGATCTTCGAGACGACCGACTACAGCTTCGACACGCTCTCGCAGCGGCTCCGCGAGCTCGCCTTCCTGAACAAGGGGATCCGGATCCAGTTCACCGACGAGCGGACCGGGAAGAAGCACGATTTCCAGTACGAGGGCGGGATCGCGTCGTTCGTGAAGTACCTGAACACGAACAAGACGGTGCTCCACCCCGAGCCGATCTACCACCAGCGCGAGCGCGACCGGATCACGGTCGAGATCGCCCTCCAGTACAACGACGGCTACGTCGAGAACGTCTTCTCGTTCGTGAACAACATCAACACCGTCGAGGGCGGCACGCACCTGATCGGCTTCCGCAGCGCGCTCACGAGCACGATCAACAACTACGCCGAGCGCGAGGGGCTCACGAAGGCGCTGAAGGACGTGACCCTGGGCGGCGACGACGTGCGCGAGGGGCTCACGGCGGTGGTGAGCGTGAAGCTCCCCGACCCCCAGTTCGAGGGACAGACCAAGGCGAAGCTCGGCACCACCGAGGCGAAGGGGGTCGTGCAGTCGGTCGTGGGGGAGGGGCTCCGGAACTACTTCGAAGAGAATCCGGCCATCGCCCGGAAGATCGTCGAGAAGTGCATCCAGACCGCGCGAGCCCGTGAGGCGGCGCGGAAGGCGCGCGACCTCGCCCGACGCAAGAGCGTCCTCGACGGCGGCTCCCTGCCCGGGAAGCTCGCCGACTGCCAGTCGACGAATCCGGCCGAGTGCGAGATCTACCTGGTCGAGGGCGACTCGGCCGGCGGCTCGGCCAAGATGGGGCGGGACCGGAAATATCAGGCAATCCTGCCCTTGAAGGGCAAGATTCTGAACGTCGAGAAGGCCTCGCTCGACAAGATGCTCTCGAACGAGGAGATCCGCACCATCATCACGGCCCTCGGCACCGGCATCGACAGCGACTTCGACGCCGGGAAGGCGCGGTACCACAAGATCATCATCATGACCGACGCCGACGTGGACGGCGCGCACATCCGGACGCTCCTCCTCACCTTCTTCTTCCGCCACATGCGTCCGCTGATCGAGCGGGGCTACGTCTACATCGCGATGCCGCCGCTCTACCGGATCGCGAAGGGAAAGGACGTCCGCTACGCCTACAACGACGCCGAGCGCGAGAAGGCGCTCGAGGAGATCGGGCGGAAGGGGATCCACCTCCAGCGCTACAAGGGTCTCGGGGAGATGAACCCCGACCAGCTCTGGCAGACGACGATGGATCCCGAGAACCGGACCGTCGTGAAGGTGACCCTCGACGACCTGGTGGAGGCCGAGCAGATCTTCACGATGCTGATGGGCGACCAGGTCGAGCCGCGCCGCAAGTTCATCGAAGAGTACGCGGACAGCGTCAAGAACCTCGACATCTGATCCGCTTTCGGACCGCCCGGCCGCGCGTCTGAGCGCCGGAAGGTCCTCACGGAGGGAGAACCGAACGCATGGCCATGCGTGAGAAGGTGATTCCGATCTACGTCGAAGACGAGATGCGGAACTCGTACATCGACTACTCGATGTCGGTCATCGTGTCGCGCGCGCTGCCCGACGTGCGGGACGGGCTGAAGCCCGTGCACCGCCGGGTGCTGATCGCGATGCGCGAGCTGAACCTCCTCCACGACCGGCCCTTCCGGAAATCCGCGAAGATCACCGGCGACGTGACCGGCAACTACCACCCGCACGGCACCGTGGCCGTCTACGAGACGATGGTCCGTCTCGCCCAGCCCTTCTCGATGCGCTACCCGCTCGTGGACGGCCAGGGGAATTTCGGCTCGGTCGACGGCGACGCCCCGGCGGCGGAGCGGTACACGGAGGCGCGCCTCACCGAGTTCGCGGAGGAGATGCTCCGCGACATCGAGAAGGACACGGTCGACACGCGCCCGAACTACGACGAGTCGCGCGAGGAGCCGGTCGTCCTCCCGTCGGCGGTCCCGAACCTGCTCGTGAACGGCTCGTCGGGGATCGCGGTCGGGATGGCGACCAACGTTCCGCCGCACAACCTGCGCGAGATCGTCGACGCCACCGTCCACGTGATCGACAACCCCGACTGCGCGATCGAGGACCTGCTGCGGATCGTGCAGGGGCCCGACTTCCCGACCGCGGGCATCATCTACGGCCGCCAGGGGATCCTCGACTGCTACACCACGGGGCGCGGGCACATCACGGTCCGCTCGGCCGCGACGATCGAGGAGTACAAGAAGGACCGCGAAGCGATCATCGTCACCGAGATCCCCTACATGGTGAGCAAGTCGGCCCTCCTCGAGAAAATCGCCGACCTCGTGAAGGACGGCACCCTCGACGGGATCTCCGACCTGCGCGACGAGTCCGACCGCGAAGGGATGCGGATCGTGATCGAGCTGAAGCGCGACGCCACCGCGCGCGTGATCCTGAACCAGCTCTTCAAGCACACGCAGATGCAGACCACCTTCGGCGCGAACATGCTGGCCCTGGTCGGGAACCGACCGCAGACGCTCACGCTGAAGGAGATGATCCAGCACTACATCGCGCACCGGCAGGAGGTGGTGGTGCGGCGGACCCGCTTCGACCTGAACGAGGCGGAGAAGCGGGCGCACATCCTCGAGGGCTTCAAGATCGCCCTCGACCACATCGACGAGATCGTGGCCCTGATCAAGGCGTCGGCCAACGTGGAGGCGGCGCGCCAGGGGCTCATGGCGACTTTCGGGCTGTCCGAGATCCAGGCGAACGCGATCCTCGAGATGCGCCTCTCGCGTCTCACCGGCCTCGAGCGTCAGAAGATCGAGGACGAGTACCTCGAGGTGATCCAGCTCATCGAGCGCCTCCGCGCGATCCTCGAGAGCCCGGCCAAGGTGCTCGGGCTCATCAAGGACGAGCTGAGCCAGGTGAAGGAGAAGTTCGGCGACGAGCGCCGCACGCGCATCGAGTCGGCCACCGGCGAGTTCGGGGTGGAGGATCTGATCGCCGAGGAGGACATGGTGATCACGATCAGCCACGCCGGCTACATCAAGCGCCTCCCGGTGACGACCTACCGGAGCCAGCGGCGCGGCGGGCGCGGCATCACCGGCGCGGGGACGAAGGAAGAGGACTTCATCCAGCACCTCTTCATCGCCTCGACGCACAGCTACATCCTCGTCTTCACCGACAAGGGGCGCGTCCACTGGCTCAAGGTGCACGAGATCCCGCAGGCCGGCCGCACCGCGAAGGGGAAGGCGGTCGTCAACCTGGTCGAGATGTCGCAGCGCGAGCGGGTGGCCGCCGTCCTCCCGGTGAAGCAGTTCGACGACAAGCACTTCATCCTGATGACCACGGCGCGCGGCGTGGTGAAGAAGACGCCGCTCTCGGCCTACTCGAACCCGCGCCGCGGCGGCATCGTGGGGATCGGCGTGGACGGCGAGGACACGCTCATCGACGCCGTGCTCACCGACGGAACGCAGGAGATCATCCTCTCCAAGAAGGACGGGAAGGCGATCCGCTTCAAGGAGACCGACGTCCGCCCGATGGGGCGCACGGCGCACGGCGTCCGGGGCGTGACGATCGAGGGGGACGACGCGGTGATCGGCGTGATCGCGGTGCGTCGCGAGGCCTCGCTCCTCGTCGTGACCGAGAACGGCTACGGGAAGCGCAGCCCGGTCAGCGAGTACCGCATCACGGGCCGCGGCGGGAAGGGGATCATCTCCATCCAGACGAACGATCGGAACGGGCGCGTGGTCGCGGCGCTCGAGGTCCTGCCCGACGACGAAGTGATGCTGATCACGCGCGGCGGGATGGTGATCCGCACGCAGGTCGCGGGGATCTCCGAGATCGGGCGGAACACGCAAGGGGTGCGCCTCATCAATCTGGAGCCGGGGGATCAGCTCATCGACGTGGCCAAGGTGGAAGAGTCGGAAGAAGGCGAGGAGGCGTAGGCTGGATCCACGCATCCCGACGTCGACCGTCCGGCGTCTCTCGTCGTATTACCGCGTCCTCGAGGAGCTCGAGACCGAGGGGCAGCGGACCGTCTCCTCGCAGGGGCTCGCGCGCGAGAGCGGGGTGACCCCCGCCCAGGTCCGGAAGGACCTCTCCTACTTCGGGAACTTCGGGAAGCGAGGCCTGGGCTACGGCGTCGCGCGCCTGAAGAAGGAGATCCGCCTCATCCTGGGGCTGAACCGCCGGTGGCGCGTCGCCCTGGTCGGCGCCGGGAACATGGGTTCGGCCCTCTTCTCGTACAAGGAATTCCACCGCCAGGGCTTCGACTTCGTCGCGGTCTTCGATGTGAGCTCCGACCGCGTGGGGCAGGTGTGGCGCGACCTCACCGTCCGCCATCTCGACGACCTCGAGGCCGAGACGCTCCGCCTCGGGATCGAGATCGGCGTGATCGCCGTCCCCGCGCGCTCGGCGCAGAGCGTGGCCGACCGGCTCGTGTCGGCGGGGATGCGCGGCATCCTCAACTTCGCCCACCGCCGCATCCAGGTCGCGCCCGAGACCGCGCTCCGCACCGTGAACCTCTCCATCGACCTGGAGAGCCTCGCCTTCGAGATCAAGGCGCTCCACGTGAAGGGCACGCGCACGCGCCGCCGCCGCCGCGCCGCGGGGCTCTGATCGCGGGCCGAAGCCGCCCGTGAAGCCGCCGCGCGACCCATCGTGAGCCGCGCGGACCTCGCCCTCCTCCTCATCTGCGCGATCTGGGGGACCACGTTCGCGCTCCTGCGCGAGGCGCTGCGCGTCCTCACCCCCGCCGAGCTGATCGCCCTCCGATTCACGATGGCCACGATCGTGCTCGCCCTGGCCTCGGCGCGGCACTTTCGGGGCTTCCGGCTCTCGTGGCTCAAGGACGGGCTCTGGATCGGTGTCTGGCTCGCGATCGGATACCTCACGCAGGCGATCGGGCTCCGCACGGTGCCCCCCTCCCGCTCGGCCTTCATCACGTCCATGAGCATCGCCTTCGTCCCGTTCATCGCGTTCGCGCTGCTGCGCACGCCGCCGGTCCTGGGCGAATCCGTGGGCGTGGCGCTCGCGGTGGCGGGGCTCGTCCTCTTCTCGTCGGATGCCGGCTTCTCCCTGCGCGGGGGCGAGCTCTGGACCCTCCTGGGGGCCGCGGCGTTCGCGATGCAGATCGTCACGACCCACGTCGCCGGGAAGCGGAGCCCGCCCCTGCCGATCTCGGTGATCCAGACGGCGGCGGGCGCGGCGGCGGGCTGGACGCTCGTGCTCGCGGCGGGCGGGATGCGGGCCGAGCCGCGCGCGATCCCCTGGGGCATCCTCCTCTACCTCGCCGTCGCCGCGACGGCCTTCATCATCGTGCTCCAGACCTGGGCGCTCGCGCGCACGTCGTCGGTGAAGGCGGGGGTGCTCTACGCGACCGAGCCGATCTTCGCGGCCATCTTCGCGATCTCGTTCTTCGGCGATCGGATGACGCCGCGGGAGGTGGCGGGCGCGGCGCTCATCCTCGCCGGCGTCGTGGCGAGCGAGCTCTGGCGGCCGCTGCGCGCGCGATGGGAGGCGCGGCGCCTCAGCGAGGCGACGGCCGGGCCGGGCTCCCCGGAAGAGCGCGGGCGAACATGAGGAACGCCTCCTCCGCGGCCCGCGCGATGGGAGGCGCGTCCGGGTAGCCCAGGTCGCGCGGCGAGTCGCTCGGGCCGGGCGTCGGGAATCCGCCCCTCCCGGGCCGGAACTCGCCCGGACGCTCCGGCTGCGTTCGCTGCGGCGGGAGCGAATCGGGGTTCAGGGTGTCGGCGGACGCCGGACGGGTGCTCGGCGCCGCGTCGGTGGACCCGAGGAACTTGGCCTGGTAGACGACCGCGCGCGTCGCGAGGTCGTAGACGGTCGTCTCGACCCGCACGTCGCGCCCGGTGACGCGGACCGCGGTCTCGCGGGAGCCGGTGGCGTCGCTGGGCGGGATGTCGCGCGTGCCGTACCGGATCCGAAGCTCGGTGACGCGCGCGATGACGCCGTAGCGCGCGAGCGGCCGGGCCGCTTCCGCCGCGCGGGCGAGCCAGACCGCGTCGGGGTCGCCGCGGAGCTGGTAGCCGAGGAGGAAGAGCCGCTTCGCCGAGTCGGGGAGGGCGGCGCCCGCGCGGTCGGACGTCACGAGCGGGATGTCGCGCCGCGCTCCCGTGAGCACGCGCTCGAGCGCGTCGATGAGCGGAGGGCGCGCCTGCGGCACCTCGTCCACCTGGACCACGCCGAGCACGGCGAGCCCGCCCTTCTGGAGCGAGGCGGCCGTAAAGCCGGGGTCCTCGCGCACGAGCGTCGACTCCGAGGCGCATCCGGCCAGGTGGGCGGCCGCGATGCAGGCCGCCGCAAGGGGGGCCAGGGCCGCGGCCCTCATCGGTCCTCCCACTCCTCGACCCACGGACGTCCGCCTCCGGCCGGCGCCGCGGCCTCGATCGCCTCCCCCAGCGCGGCGGCGATCGTTGAGAGCTCCTCGGCGCCCGTGACGAGCGGCGGCGCGACGAGAATCGCGTCCCCGAGCCGTCCCGGGAGGAACCCCGCCGAGGCATGCACGAGGACGCCGCGCGCCCGGCAGCCGGCCGCAACCTCGCGCGCGACCTGCCGCGCCCTCGGGAAGGGTGCCCGCGTCCCGCCGCGCCCGTCTTCCGAGGGACCCGCGGCCAGCTCGACGCCCCAGAGGAGCCCCAGCCCGCGCACGTCGTAGACCGCCTCCCGTTCCCGGAGCGGCTCGAGGGCGCGCGCCGCCTCGGATTCGAGCGATCGCGCGCGCTCGAAGATCGACTCGTTCCGGTAGGCCTCGAGCGCGCGGAGCCCGACGGCGCACCCGATCGGGCTCTCCCCGAACGTCTGCACGTGACGGAACGGCTCCAGTCCCGAGTCGAGGGCTTCCGCGACGCGTCTCGAGACGAGCACGCCGGCGAGAGGGAAGAACCCCGCGCTCGCTCCCTTGCCGAAGACGACGAGATCGGGGACGGGCGGCTCGGCGGCGCCGTCGCGCGACGCCAGGCGCGGCCACGCGAAGAGATCTCCGGTCCGGCCGAACCCGGTGAGCGTCTCGTCGGCGATCCAGAGCGCCCCCGTTTCGTCGCAGCGCGCGCGCACGCGGGCGCACCACCCTTCAGGAGGAGCCGCCGCCGCGAGCCCCGCGGCCGGGACGCTCTCCGCGATGAGCGCGGCCGCCTCCTCCGCCCGCTCGAGCGCCGCGTCGGCGCAGGCGAGTCCGCAGGAAGGATGGGTGAGCCCGCGGAAGCAGCGGACGCAGTGGGCGGCCGGGCCGAACGCCCCTTCGCCGAGCCAGGTCTCGAACGGAGCGCGGCGCTCGGGCAGCCCCGTCGCGGCCAGCGCGCCGAGGGTCGCGCCGTGGAAATGTCCGGAGAGCGAGAGGATCGCGCGGCGCCGGATCGATCCGTTCGCGCGCTGCCACCACCAGGCCGCCTGGATCGCCGTCTCGACCGCCTCGCTCCCCGACGAGGTGAGGAGCACGCGCGCGAAGGGGGCTCCCGCCGCCTCGAGGAGCGCCGCCCGATAGCGCTCGGCCTCCTCCGAATCGAAGACCGAGGGGCGCGCGTGGGGAAGGCGGGAGGCGGATTGGGCCATCGCGCCGGCGAGATCGGGGCGCGTGTAGCCGAGCTGCATGCAGAAGGCGCCGGAGGTGGCGTCGAGGTAGCGGCGCCCGGCGGAGTCCTGGACGTAGAGCCCCTCGGCCCGGGTCAGCACGGGGCGCTGAGGAAGCGGCGTGGTCACGCCGGCGAGCATACCGCGAAACGGCGCGGGCGCCACGGGCGCGGAGCTGGAAGGGAGCGGATGGCGCGCCGGAGGGCGCGCGAGGGGCTGGGAGCGGCGCTAGCCCGCGCTCGCCACGCGCGCGGCCGCCTGCTGCAGCGCCGACATCCGCTCGTTTCCGAGGCGGAACGTCGAGGCGAGCAGGAGGCAGGCTTCGGCGCGGGTGAGCGGCTGATCGGACTGGGCGAGCGCGGCAAAGCCCGGATCGAGCCGCGGCGCGGCCACCGCCGGCTTGACGACCGGTCGCTTCACCCGCTTCCGGGAGTGCGATCCCGCAGCCAGGGCCGCCTTCCGGGCACGGAGGGCGCGCGCGTACTCGGCGTCGGCCGCCTTGCGACGCGCGGCCGTCTCGGCCAGGGCCGCGGCCCTCGCGTCGCGCTCGGCCCTGGCGGCCGCGGCCGATCCGGCGAAGATCCGGTTGAAGTCGTCGCAGACCCGTTCCCGCCCGAACGAGGCGAGGCTGTAGCCGCGGGAGGCGGAGTGCTCGGCGCACCGGAGCAGCACCTCGAGCGCCTCGGCGCGCGTCAGGTGATCCCCTGCGCGCTCGCCCGAGGAGCCGGCATTCAGCACCCCCGCGTCGAGGAGCGCCTGGCGGAGCGACGAAAATGAGGCGGCGCCGGCGGTGCCCGGGATCCGGAACGCCGAGCCGAGCGCGGCGTAGAAGTCGGCGCGAGTGATCGAATCATCGGGCTGGAAGGAGTCCTGGTTCTCGGCGACGATCCCGTCGCGGAGCGCGGCCAGGGCGTAGCGCGCCTGCCAGCTCCCGGGCTCGAGGTCGTCGTAGCCGTGAACGTGCCGCTCCATGAAGGCGAGCGGATCGGTCGGGGCGAGGAGCGCGAACGTGCGGTCCTCCACGGTCGCGCTCTCGGCTTCGTCGGGATCGAAGTCGTCACCCGCCGCGGCGCCGGGCTGGGCGTCGCGGATCTCGAAGTGGAGGTGCGGCGAGGTGGCCCGTCCCGACTGCCCCACGCGCGCGATCACCTCGCCCGCCGCGACCAGGTCGCCCCCCTTGACCAGGATCGATCGCGGCTTCAGGTGGCCGTAGAGGGTGTGGACGGTCTTCCCGTCCGAAAGGACGTGGCGGATGACGACGTAGTTGCCCCAGCCGGTGCGCCAGTGCGACGAGACCCGGTAGCGGGTCCGCGACCGGACCACGCGCTTCCCATGCACGCGGCGGGTGACCTTGACCGTGTAGGGAGTGCGCGTCTGGATGAGGCCGTTCACGTCGGCCACCTCGACCACGCCGCAGGCCGCGGCGCGCACCGGCGCGCCGGCCCCGCCGTTCGCGAGGTCGACCCCCTTGTGCAGGCGCCGGCCGTGCGCGTCGTCGCGCACCGCGTCGTAGGGATCGGAGACGTGGAACCCCGAGCCCTCTCCGGCGTGGGGTTTCGTGTAGTCGAGCTCGTCGCCGACCGGATAAACGAAGGCGCCGGCGATGGGGACATCACCGGCGTCGTCGTGTGCGAGGTCTTTGGCCGCCGCGCCCGGAACCGGGCCGGCGACCGTCAGGAGGAGCGCCGCGATCGCGAGCGCCCGCGGCAAACCTATTCGTTCTCCAAGGACGGGTCGAGGTCGCGGTGGAGGGCGAACCGGATCGTCCAGTCGAGGATCCGCTTCGCCTCCGCGAACCGCAGGGCGTTGCTCGGCGCTCCCAGCACCACCGCCGTGATCTCCGTTCCGGTCGGGGACTGGATGTTCGTCGCGAGGCAGTAGCCCGCTTCCTGGATGAACCCGGTCTTGCCCGCCGTCACGCGCCACTTGCTCCGGAGCAGCCGGTTCGTGTTGATCAGCAGGTGCAGCCGGCGGTTCGACGTGAAGGTGTACTCCTCCTTCTGCATGATGTTGCTGATGATGTCGTTGCCCGCCGCGGTGCGGAGGAGCTTCGCCACGGCCTGCGCCGTCGCGACGTTCTGGTCGCTGAGCCCGGTCGGCTCCACGAAGTGGGCGCCGGTCAGACCGAGCGAATCGGCCTTCACGTTCATCCGGCGCACGAACTCCATGCGGTCGAGGCCGCACGTGCGCGCAAGCGCCTTGGTGGCCACGTTGTCGGACGACATGATCGAGGCGTGGATGAGGTCGCGCACGGTGATCTGCTCGTGCGCCCGGATGTGGGAGCGGCTCGAGTTCCGGACGTCCTCGGGAAGGATCTCGACCACGCGGTCCCAGTCGGGCTGCGTGTCGAGAAGCACGAGGGCGCTCACCATCTTCGTGAGGCTCGCGATCGGATAGACGCGCTCGGGATTCTTCTGGAAGAGGACCTGTCCGCTCGCGTCCTCGACGTAGGCCGCCTTCACGTGGAGGCGCGGGATCCCGTACGGGGTGATGGCGGGGAGCCTCAGCATCGCCACCCGGCGGCGGCGGTGGACGCGCGCGCGCCGGCGGGCCGGACGGCTCGTCGCCGTGGACGCCGACGAGCGGAGATGGGTCCGATGGCGATAGGTGCGCGCCGAAGCGCTCCCGGTTTCGGCGAGAACCCCAAAAGCCATTGCGAGACAGGTGATTACAGCGACATTTCGGATTCGACGGACCTGATGCGGAGATGCCATGGATCGTTCTGCCCTCATCCGTGAGTTACTCCCTGAACAACGGTTGGCGGAAGGACGGGGAAGGCGTCCTTCTCAGGGTTATCGGATGCGGCAGGCAGAACTGAAGGGGAAGTTCTTGCCGCCCGGGCTCGGAAGCCCCTACTGCCCATAAGAATAGCATGACGCATTTGCCGTTGTCCACCCTGGGTTCCATCCGTCGCTTCGGGAAGGGGGCGGGCGGTACGCCGGGACGCCGTGCCGCGCCATCGAATTGCGGTGGATACGCTTGCGGCGGCCCCTTGGAAGAGGCCGCCGCGGGTCAAGTCCTCTTAACTAGTCGCCGTTGTCCTGATCGCGGTCGCGCGAACGGTCGTTGTCACGGTTGTCGTTGTTCTGACTGTGGATCTCCTGGCGAAGGGACTGGATCTCCTGGCGGAGCTCCCGGACCTGGTCTTGAAGGTCACGGATCTGCCGCTGCATGTCCCCGTTGGGCGTCATCGGCACTTCGGGCGGCATCATCGGGTGCTGCATCATGCCCATGCCGGTCATTCCCTTGGGGCGCTCGCCCACCTGGACCGCCACCGTGCGGACCGAGCCGGAGCGCCACACGGTCACCCGCGCCCGGTCGCCGGGGCTGAGCCCCCGGACCACCCGGATCAGGTCGGCCGAGTTGTCGATCTTCTGCCGGTTCACGTTCGTGATCACGTCGCCACGGCGGATCCCGCTCTGATCGGCGGGGCTGTCGTCCTCGACGCGGCTGACCAACGCTCCCTCGTCCGTGGGGAGGTTGCGCGCCCGCTGGAGCGCGACGGTCACGTCCTGGACCTGCACGCCGAGATACCCGCCCTGGGCGTCGTCGTCGCTGCCGTAGATCCGGACCGTGCCCTGCCGGCCGTTGTCGTTGTTGTTGTCGTCATCGTCGTCCGCCGCCCTCGCCACGACGGGCAGGGTCAGCAGCGACAGCGCCAGCCCGAACGCCGCGAGGCTCCAGGCGGGCCGCAAAGCCCGAGACAATCTCATCTGCAGTTACCTCCGTTGCGAATTGGATGGGGGTGCGCCGCGCCTCACTCCGGTCTACCGCGCCGACCGGCCGAAGTTCCCGCCCCTGGTTGGACGAGCGGACTAGTTGGCCGGTTGGAGCCGGAATGTGGAGCAGCCCGCGCTTTCGGAGAGCGCTCCGATCGGACCGCACGGAGCGCGAAGAGCGGGCGACAGGTCCCGGAGCTTGAAATCGCCGTGCTCCGCGTCGCAGAAAAGCGGGTCCCCGACCCAGGTGTTGGCGGAGGGGAGGGCGCCGATGGCCCCTCCGGACGGATCCCAGATGAGGTTGCAGTCGTATCGAGGAGAGGTCTGCAGCCCCGTCGCCGCGCCCTGATCATGTTCCAGCACGAAGATGTTCTTGCGCACTTCCGGGGAGACATCGACGAAGAAGAGGTTGGCTCCGTCTCCTTTCACCCGGTTCTTGTAGAACGTGTTGTTGGAGAGGATCGGATTCACGTTCGCGGTCCCACGCTGCCGAATCCCGATCGCGCCGGCGACACCGTCGGCGGTGTTCTCATCGAACACTGAGTATCCCACATTCGTCCGCGCGTGGTCGGAGTTGATCGCGGGGGCCGTGGGCGAGTGATTCCGGGTAAAGCGCGAGCGGGAGACGTTGAACTCCGCGAAGGTCATGGTTGCCAGGGCGGCGCCGGACACGTCGGACGTGTTCTCCCGGAAGGTGCAGCTCGCGATCGTCCCCTCCGAGGAGTCGGCGGCGCAGACCCCTCCGCCGACGCCGCCCTTCGCCCGGTTTCCGGAGAAGAGGGTGTTCCGCAGGGGCATCATGAGCCGGGAGTTGCTCAGGAAGAGGCCGCCCCCCTCGTGACCCTCGTTGTCGGTGAACTCGCAGTCGAAGACCGCCACGATGGTGTCGTTGACGCGGACCCCGCTCCCCTGGTTGTTCGAGATCTTGCACCCGCTGATCGCGATCTCTTTGGACCCCCAGACGCCGATGGCCGATTCCCAGTTCTTGGTGAGCACGCAGCCGCCGACCGAGAAGGTGGTGTCGCGGACGATCTGGATGCCGCCGCCTCCGTTCGCCTTGCCGCCGCGGATGCCGAACCCCAGGATCGCCCCCCGGCGCACCCCTTCGACGTGGAGGACGCGCACGCTGTCGCCGCCGTCCAGAATCGTCTTCTCGGGCCCTCCCTCGGAGCGGAGCACGAGCGGCTTCTTCAGCTGGATGCCGCCGCGGTAGATCCCGGGCGCGACCAGGACCGTGTCGCCGGGCTGGGCGGCGTCGATCGCGGCCTGGATCGTGCGGTGCTCGCGGGGAACGAGGCGGCGCCGGGCCTCTGCGGCGCGGGGTGCGAGTGCTGCGACGAGGAGCACCGCGGCAACGAGCCGCGCCGCCGCCGCGGCGACGGCGAGGCCGCCTCCGCGGGCGGGGCGGGACCTTCGGGCGCGAGCGCCGTCAGGGCCCAACGGCGCTCCCCGGGGCCGCTGTCGACCCCGCGATCACGAGGGCGTATCCGGACGAAGACTTGAGGTAGGCGCGCGCGGCGGCCGCGGCCGCCTCCTTCGTGACGCCCCGCACGATCGAGGTGTAGCGCTCGATGTAGTCCAGCCCGAGCCCGTAGAGCTCCGCCGCGAGGAGCTGCGAGGCGACGCCCGCGTTGGTCTCGAGGCGCACCGGGAAGACTCCCGTCAGGTAGTCCTTCGCGTCCTCCATCTCCGTGTCGGTCGGACCCGAATCGGCCATGCGGCGCACCTGCTCGAGGATGCTCGAGACCGCGCGATCGACGTTGGCCGGGTTGGTGCCGGCGCGGATCGTGAGCGGCCCCGCGCCGATGCCGGCGCCGAACGAGGAGTAGACGCCGTAGACGAGCCCCTGCTCGTCGCGGAGGCTCGTCATGAGGCGGCTCGAGAGCGATCCGCCGCCGAGGATGTAGTTCATCAGCATCGCCGCGTCGTAGTCGGGAGCGGTCCGCGCGATTCCCGGCACGGCGTAGACCACGTCGGTCTGCGACTTCCCCGCCATCGGAACCTTCAGCTCGAGCGTCTTCGCGGGGGCGGGCGCGGCCGGCACCGCGAACGGCGGCGCCGGGTCGAGCCGCTTCCAGCCGCCGAACGCCTCGCGCACGAGATCGGCCGCGCGCTGGGGGTCGACGTCGCCCACGAGGACGAGGATCGTGTTGTTCGGGCCGTAGTGGCCCGCGTGGAACGAGACCATGTCGTCGCGCGTGATCGCCTTCAGCGAGCTGTCGGTCCCCATCGGATTCAGGCGGTAGGGGTGCCCCTCGGGATAGAGGAGCAGGTTCGCGCGGCGCGCGGCCACGCTCGCGGTGGAGTTCTCCGCGATCTGCCAGTCGCTGATCCGCTCGACCCGGACCTTCTCGACCTTGTCGGCCGGGAACGCGGGGTGCTGGAGCTCGTCGGAGAGGACCTCGAGCATCGAGGGCAGATCCGGCGAGAGCATCGTCCCGGAGAAGGAGATCGTCTCGGCGCCGCCGTCGAAGCTCAGGTGCGCGCCCGCTCCTTCCACCGTCTCGGCGATCTGGAATGCGCTCCGCTTCGTCGTCCCCTGATCGAGCAGGGCGGCGGTGAAGCCGGCGAGACCGCTCTTTCCCGGCGGGTCGTAGATTCCCCCGGCCCGGACGAGTCCCTGGAGCGAGACGGTCGGGTTCGCGGAATTGCGCCGCACGATGAGCGTGAGGCCGTTCGGGAGCACGGTCCGGTAGGGGAGCGCGGCCGCGTGCGTCGCCCCGCCCGTCGCGGCGGGAGCCGACGCGAAAGCCGCGGTGAACGGCGTGAAGGCGGCGTCGGGCGAGGATTCGGGGCGATAGTGGTCGACCCAGTGGGATGGAGCGCCCGCCCCCGCGGCTTCGGCGGGCGCGGCGTTTCCGGCCGAGGCCCGGGTCTCCGGGATCGGGTCGTACCAGCCCACGGTGCGCGAGCTCTCGGTCAGGTAGGTTCGCGCCACCCGCCGGACGTCCTCCGCCGTGACCGCGCGGACCCGCTCCACGTAGGTGTCGAGATAGCGCCAGGAGGCCACGGTGTTGTAGTACCCCAGCTGCTGCGCGAGGCTCCGGATCGAATCCTTCGAGTAGACGAACGAGGCCTCGACCTGCTTCTTCGCCCGGGCGAGCTCCTGGGCCGTGACCGGATCCCGCTTCAGCCGCTCGGTCTCGTCGAGGAGCGCACCCTCGAGGCGGGCGAGCTCGACGCCCGGCGCGGCCGTCGCCTGCACGCTGAAGAGGAGCGGATCGTGCCCGGTGTCGTTCGAGGCGTCCACCTCGCTCGCGAGCTTCTTCTCCACGAGCGCCTGGTAGAGGCGCGACGTCTGGCCGTGGCCGAGGATGATCCCGAGCACGTCCATCGCGTAGTTGTCGGGGTCCGTCACCGCCGGGTTGTGCCAGGCGATCATGAGGTAGCGCGTGTCGCCCGGCTTCCGGATCTTGAAGCGGCGCTCCCCGAGCTGCGGCGGCTCGACCGTGGTCACAGGCGGCGGCTCGACGCCGCGCGGGACCGGGCCGAAGTACTTCTTCACCATCGCGAGCGCGGCGGCGGCGTCCACGTCTCCGACCACGACGACCGTCGCGTTGTTCGGCATGTAGTGGCTCTTGTAGTAGTCGCGGATCTGGCTCGTCTGGATCTGCTCCACGTCGGTGCGCCATCCGATCGTCGGCCAGTGGTAGGGATGCGCCTTGAACGCCTCGGCCATCGCCTCGAGATAGAGGGCCCGGTAGGGGTTGTCCTCGTTCCGCTCCAGCTCCGAGCGGACCACCGTCATCTCCAGGCGATGCTCCTCGTCGGGAATCGTGGCGTTCACCATGCGGTCGGCCTCGATCTTCATCGCCATCTCGAGCCGGTCGCTCGCGAGCACTTCGAAGTAGGTCGTGTAGTCGAGGGACGTCCCCGCGTTGAACGTGGCGCCGTTCTTCTGGAGGACCTTCGCGATCTCTCCCTTTCCGTACGTCGGCGTCCCCTTGAACATCATGTGCTCGAGCAGGTGGGAGATGCCGGTGATCCCCGCGCTCTCGTTCCGCGATCCGACCTTGTACCAGACCATGAACGCGGCGACCGGCGCCGTGTGGACCTCCTGCACCAGTACCGTGAGCCCGTTGTCGAGCTTCGTCTCGATGACGGGCGACTGCGTCGCGGTTGCCGCCGTGGGCGCTGTCATGGATCGAGTCCCTTTATGTTTCGAGGTGGAGCCGGCGAGCGCCGGCGTCGCCAGAATCGTCGTCATCGTGAGGACCGAAAGGAGCGCCGAAACCCGCCGCATCATTCCTCCCCGGCGCCCGAGCGCTCAAGCGTAGCACGCCCGAGCGCCGCGACGCATTCGATGTGGGGCGTGTGCGGAAACATGTCCACCGGACGCACCCACGAGAGCCGATAGCGCGATTCGCAGAGGAGCGCGAGATCGCGCCCCAGCGTCGCGGGATTGCACGAAACATAAACGAGCCGCGGAGCGGCGAGAGAAACCAGACGCCAGATGACCCCAGGATGGAGCCCGGCCCGTGGCGGATCGACCAGCACCGCATCGAAGGCGCCGTGCTCTTCGCGCAGCGCCTCGGCGGCTTCGCCCCGGATGAAGCGGGCGTTCTCGATCCCGTTCCGGGCGGCGTTCCGCCCGGCGTCGCGCACAGCGGCTTCCGACGATTCGATCCCGACCGCCTCCCGCGCGCGTCGCGCGATCGGCAGGGTGAAGGTGCCCGTTCCCGAGTAGACGTCGAGCACCCGCTCGGCGCCGGTGAGCGCGAGCCCTTCGAGCGCGGTCTCGATGAGGCGCTCCCCCTGTTCCGTGTTGGTCTGGAAAAAGGATCCTGAGGAAATCTCGAAGACGAGCCCGCCGAGGCGCTCCTCGATGCGGTCGCGCCCGGCGAGCACGCGCTCCTCCTCGCCGACCGCAACCTGCGCCTTTCGCCGGGTCAGGTTCAGGACCACGCTCGCGACGGCGGGGAACCGCCGCGTGATCCGCTCCGCGAACGCGGGGAAGGAGGGATGCGGCGCCGACGCGACCAGGTTGACCATGACCTCCCCCGTCCGGATCCCCTCGCGCACGACGAGGAAGCGGAGGAGCCCCACGTGCCGGCGCGTGTCGTACGGCTCGAGGCCCTCCTCGAGCGCCCAGGCCCGGGTCTCGGCGACGATCTCGCTCGCGATCGGCCGGGCGATGTGGCATCGGGCGAGATCGAACGAGCGGTCGAAGAAGCCGCGGCGGTGGAGGCCGAGCGTGAGGGTCCCCGAGAAGTCCCGGCCGAAGGAGAACTCCATCTTGTTCCGGTAATGGTAGAGCGACGGGGCCGGAATGGCCGGACGGGAGGCGGCGGAGAGACCGCCGAGATGCGCGAGGCTCTCCTCGACCTGGCGCTCCTTGTGCCGGAGCTGTTCGGCGTAGTCGAGCTCCTGGAAACGGCAGCCGCCGCAGATCGGGACGTGCTCGCAGCGGGGGATCACCCGCGCCGGAGAGGGTCGAAGGATCGTGTCGGCGCGCGCCTCGGCGTACTGCCGCTTGCGGCGGTAGACCGTGGCAAGGACCCGGTCTCCGGGGAGGGCGTTCTCCACGAAGACGACCAGGCCGTCCACCTTGGAGAGGGCCGCCCCGCCGAACGCGAGCCCGGTCACGTCGAGCTCGAGGCTCGCGCCGCGCCGGACGGCGTCGGCCGTGGGCGAGGCCGGGCCGGTATCGGCAGTTCCGGTGGGCGTGAAATCGGGCGTCACGGAGGCCTCATGGGGGGTCACCGTTGGATTCTACACCAGGGATCGAACCCCAAGAACGCGCTTAGGGTAGCGGGTTTCGGGGCCGATAGGAGACGCATGCGCCGTTTCTCCCCCGGCGGGGGTCTCCTCGCCGTTCTCGCGCTCGCGTTCGCCGGATCCGCCCGCGCCGGGACCATCGAAGGCTCGGTCACGCTCACGCCGGCCGATCTCTCCTTTCGCGGAGGGATGAAGCCGAACGCCTACGTCGGGCAGCTCAGCGGAAGCGCGATGCGCGCCGACGCGCCGGTTCCGTCCGACACGACGTACGGCGTCGCCTACGTCGCCGACGTCGGAACGGCCGGCGACGCAGAGCCGGAGCCGCTCCTCCTCGATCAGAAGGGACAGCGCTTCATCCCGCGGATCCTCGCGGTCGTCGCGGGCGAGGCGGTCGACTTCCGGAACAGCGACAACGTCTACCACAACGTCTTCTCGTACTCGCCGCCCAAGCGCTTCGACCTGGGGCGTTATCCGCGAGGCCGCTCGAAGCGGCTCGTCTTTCCGAAGCCGGGGCTGATCCAGGTCTTCTGCGACATCCATTCCGACATGCGCGCCGACATCGTGGTGGTGCCGAGCCGGCGGTACGCGTACCTGAACGCGGACGGCCGCTTCCGGATCGAGGGCGTCCCCGCCGGCAAGCACACCCTCGTCGTCTGGCTGCCGCGCCGGGGCGAGCGGAGCGGCGAGGTCGAGGTGCCGTCGGCGTCACCCGCGGAATTCGTGCTGGGCGCCGAGTGAGACCGCGCGTCTCGCTCCTCCTCAAGATCGCGGTCCTCACGTCGCTCCCCGTCCTCGGGATCATGATGGCGGCGCTCCTCGTCGTGAACCATCGGCTCGCCGGCGAGGTGAACCGGAACGTGACCGCCGACCTCGGGCGTGCTGCCATGGCGTTCGAGAGCCAGATGGAGCGCGAGGCGGAGAATCTCGGGCGCGTCGGGGTGGTCGTCGCGCGCGATCCCAAGTTCTTCGCCCTCCTCACCCTCCCTCGGGGCGATCGGAAGGACGCCGACTTCCACGCGACGCTCATCGGCGTGGCGCGCGACTTCCAGCGCGACGCCGATGCGCCGCTCTTCGACGTGACCGACGAGCATGGAGTCGTTCTCGCGCGGGCCGGGCGCCCCGACGCGGCCGGAGAAGACCGGTCCCGATGGCTGCTCGTCCGCGAGGCGCTCGCCGGGCGGGCCGCCCGCGGGTTCTTCGTCGAGGGGGACCGCGCCTACCGCGTGGCGGTGGTTCCGATCGTGGTCGAAGGAGCGCTCGTGGGGACGCTCATGCTCGGCCGGACCATCGACGCCCCCCTGGCCGAGCGCCTCGAGGCGACCACCCGGAGCGACGTGGTCTTCGTCGTGAACGGGAGGGCCGACATCCATCCCGCGATCCCGCCGTCGCTCGCCGCGCGCCTCGCGGCCCTTCCGCCCGGCTCCGACGTCGAGCGCGTGGTGGACGAGGGCCACCGGTTCCTCGCGCTGCGCGGCGTCCTCCAGGGCCCGACCTCCGGGGGGCAGATCGCCTTCGTGCTCGTCCGATCCCTCGACCAGGAGACCGCCGTGCTCGGCCGGATCGGGCGGGAGCTCACGATCGCGGGCGGGCTCCTCATCGTGGCCGCGCTCCTGATCGGCTTCCTCGTCTCGAGCGGCGTGACCCGGCCGGTGCGGCGGATCGTGGATGCCGCGAACGCGATGCGTGCCGGGGACTACGACCTTCCACTGGACGTGCGCTCGAACGACGAGATGGGGATGCTCGCGTCGCACTTCGAGGCGATGCGCGAGGCCCAGCGCCACGAGATCGAGCGCCTCGAGGAGATCGACCGGATGAAGTCGGACTTCATCGCGATCGCCTCGCACGAGATCCTGACGCCCGTGACTACGATAAGGGCGTACGCCGATCTCATGGGCGAGGCCTCGGGGGATGCGTCGGAGCTGCAGCGCGAGGGCTTCCGCGCGATCCGGGACGCGGCCGGCTCGCTCACCCGGATCGCGCGCGACCTGACCAACATGTCGCTAATCGACCGCCGGCGGCTTCCGCTCCGACTCGCGCCGGCCGACATCGCGATCATCGCGGAGGAGGTGGCCGTCCACACGATCGGGCTCGCGGCGGAGCGGCGCCAGACCGTCACGATCGCGATCGAGCCCGAGCTGCTCCACCCCGGCGTCGACGCGGGCTACCTGAAGCAGGCGGCCACCAACATCGCGCAGAACGCGGTGCGGTTCACGCGCGACGGCGGCTCGATCGAGATCGGCGCCCGGCGGAGGGGCGAGACGTTCGAGCTCTACGTGGCGGACTCGGGAATCGGGATCTCGAAGGAGGACTTCGGACGGATCTTCGCGAAGATCGTCGAGTTGAAAGACGTGAACCTCCACTCCTCGGGCACCACCGAGTTCAACTCCTCCGGCCTCGGCCTGGGGCTCTCCATCGCCCGCGGCATCGTGGAGGCGCACGGCGGGGAGATCCGGGTGGAGAGCGAGCTGGGGCGCGGAAGCACGTTCACGATCGTGATCCCCGCCGCCCAGGCTCAGGCCGGTGAGCTACGGCTAGCGAGCTGAGGCGCGCCATCAAAGCGTCATCAATCGTAGTCAGAAGTCGTCAATCAATGACTACATAGTCTAAGGTCTGAAACGGCAGTGTTCTGCCGAGCGGTCGATGCTTGACCGTCAAGGATTGACGACTCCCCCGCCCCGAAGCGCCCGCTATTCCCTCGCACTTCGCAATGTCGTAAGTGGCTGCAATTAAATAGACTGCCGACAGCATCCCCTCGAAACATGCAAATGGCACGACGGCTGCTCTAGCACATCTGCGTCGAGGCGCTCGCAAACGGCGAGCAGACGAAAGCAGACCTAAATCAAGGTGGGGTGAACAATGTCGGCTATCGCGATCGCAATCCTTCTGGCGCTCTTCTCGGCGACGGCTTTCGACAACACGGGTGGCGGCAAGGCTGGCTGGTAAGCGGGCAGATTCGCAGAGACGGTTCCCGAAGCGGAACGAAGCGACCCCAACAGTGAGAGGAGGTGAATTCAAGTGGCAGCGACTGCGATTCTGATCCTGCTGGCGCTCTTCGGAGCAACCGCTCTCGACAATACGGGCGGCGGGAAGGCGGGCTGGTAACCGGCGGTAGCGACGCAGCAACCCCCGTGATGGGGCAGCACCGAGCCGGTGCGGTGCCGCCCGCAGGGCAGGGCGAACCCCTGTGGGTGTGAACGGCGATACGATGGGCCATCGGATGTAGCCCCCCTGGTGGCCCGTCGTCTTGTTGTCGGTGGCGGAATGGATTCCAGGGGGGCGGCTGGCCAGCGGCGGGGGCGTATGATACCGTGGCCGGTCGTCTCCCAGCCACCGATCCCGCATCCGGAAGGGGCGCCCGCAGTGAGCAAGCGAACAGCAGCCGAAATCGGGCTGATGCTGCAGTGCGATGTCCCTTCAGAGATTCCGGTGCTCCCCCTGATGAGCACCATCGTCTTTCCCCTCGGCGTCACCTCCATCCAGGTCCGGATCGAGCAGTCCAAGGCCCTCCTCCGGGACCATTCCGACCCCGACACCCTGGTCGCGCTGGTCTACAGTCCGGCCAAGCGGGAGGAGGAGATCCGGGCCGAGGAGCTGAGCCGGGTCGGCCTCTCCGCGCGGATCATCCGGATCCTGAACCTCCCCGGCGGCAACGTGCAGGTCACCCTCGAGGGGCTTCGCCGGGTACAGATCCACGAGTTCCTCCGCGCCGAGCCCTACATGGTGGCGCGGGTCACCTGCCCCAAGGAGCCGGTCGAGGACCCCGCCCAGGTGCAGGGGCTCATCAACCGGATCCTCAAGTCGCTCCGCACCCTGGCCCAGGTCGACTCCGGCTATCCGGCCGAGCTCGACAATATCTTCAGCATGAACCTGGGCGACCCCGGGCTCTTCGCCGACACCGTCGCCTCCATCGTCCGCTTCCCGCTCGAGACCAAGAAGCGGGTGATCGAGACGCTCGACGTCCAGGAGCGGCTCTCCTTGGTAGCCGAGGGAATCGACTCCGAGATCGCGCGCCTCAGCGTGGCCGAGGACGTGGTCCGCCGGACCTCCGCCCAGATGGAGAAGACCCAGCGCGAGTTCTTCCTCCGCCAGCAGCTCATGGAGATCCGGCGCCTGCTCGGGGAGGACGACCCGCAGGAGATGCTCGTCCGGCAGATTCTCGACCGGGTCGACAGCCTGGCGCTCCCCTCCCACGTGCGGAGCGTGGTCCAGGAGGAGACGAACCGGCTCCAGTTCCTGCCTCCCGCCTCACAGGAGTCGGGCGTCATCCGGAACTACATCGACTGGCTCCTCTCGCTCCCCTGGAGCCGGGAGAAGCCGCACGACATCCGGCTGGAGGAGGTCCAGCGGCGCCTCAACGAGGAGCACTTCGGACTCGAGAAGGTGAAGGAGCGGATCCTCGAGTACCTGTCGGTCCTCAAGCTGAAGAACGACATGCACGGCCCGATTCTCTGCTTCGCGGGACCGCCGGGCACCGGGAAGACCTCCCTCGGCGCCTCTATCGCGCGCGCCATGGGACGCGCCTTCGTGCGCATGAGCGTGGGCGGCGTGCGGGACGAGGCGGAGATCCGGGGTCACCGGCGCACGTACGTCGGATCGCGCCCGGGGAAAATCCTCCGCTCGCTCCGGGACGCCCGCTCGTCCAGCCCGGTCTTCATGATCGACGAGATCGACAAGCTCGGGCACGATTCCGACGGCGATCCCGCGTCGGCGCTCCTCGAGGTCCTCGATCCCGAGCAGAACCAGCACTTCGTCGACCACTTCATCGAGATCCCGTTCGATCTCTCCGACGTCCTCTTCATCACGACCGCGAACGTCCTCGACTTCATCCCCGGCGCCCTTCTCGACCGGCTCGAGGTGATCACGATCCCCGGCTACATGGAGGAGGAGAAGCTCGAGATCGCCCGCCGCCACCTGGTCCCGCGCGAGGCCAGGGAGCACGGCCTCGCCGCGACCGACATCGCGTTCGAGGACGCGGCGCTCGTGAAGCTCATCCGCGAGTACACGCGTGAAGCCGGCGTGCGTCAGCTCGAGCGCGCGATCGACACCTTCTGCCGGAAGGCCGCGCGGCAGCGGACCACCGGCTACACCGGCGACTGGCGCTTCTCGGTGGCCGACGTCGAGCCGATCCTCGGTCCGCCCTACATCGTCCCGGACGTGGCGGAGGGGCACGCCGAGGTCGGCGTCGCCACCGGCCTCGCCTGGACCGCGACCGGGGGGGACCTCCTCCTGATCGAGGCGCTCAAGATGCGCGGCGCCGGGCGCGTCATCGTGACCGGACAGCTCGGCGACGTCATGAAGGAGTCGGTCCAGGCCGCCCACTCCTACGTGCGCGCCCGGGCGGAGCTCCTCGGGATCAACCCGCAGCTCTTCGACGACTACGACCTCCACATCCACTTCCCGGAGGGAGCGGTCCCGAAGGACGGCCCCTCGGCCGGCATCACGATCGTGATGGCGATCGCCTCCGCGCTGGCCGAGGCGCCGATCCGGAACGACGTCGCCATGACCGGCGAGGTGACCCTCCGCGGCAAGGTGCTCGCGGTGGGCGGCCTCAAGGAGAAGGTCATGGCCGCCTATCGGGCCGGCATCAAGACGGTCGTCTTCCCCGCGGACAACCAGAAGGACCTGGTCGAGGTGCCCGAATCGATCCGCTCCAAGGTCACATTCATCGCCGTGAGCGTGGTCGACGAGGTTTTCCAGCACGCCTTCGCCGGCGTGGCGGAGCGGATCGCCCAGCTCGAGGCGAAGCGCAAGGCCCGCGAAGCGGAGAAAGCCGCGCGCGCGAAGAAGGCCGTGAAAGCCGAGCGGGCGAGGAAGACGGCGCGCCGCGGCCAGCAGCGGCCCGGCCGGCGCGCCCGTCTCCCCAAAGCTGCGGGCGCCACGCAGACCGACAAGCCGGCGCGCGGTAAGTCGGGCCGGAACGGACGTCCGGCATCGCGCCGCGCCGATCGCGCCCGGTAGCCGCCCGCTTCAACGCGCCGGCGCGACCGCCGGCCCTTTCCCCACCGATTCCAGCACGATCCACGTCGACAGGATCACGAACGTCGCCCTGAGGTCGGCGCCCGGAGCCGCGACGAAGACCACCCAGGCCTGCGCGGCGACGAGCGCGAGGAAGGCCGCCGCTCGCGCCGCGGCGCCCGGTCCGTGCCGCAGGGCCGCCGCGTAGAGCGCCGCGCCGAGCAGCAGGCCGTGGAACGGAGCGACCCCCCAGCCGCGCGGCGCGAGGAACGCGAGCGCGAGACCGATCCCCATCGAGAGCGGGAGCATCCAGAGGCGCGCGGCCATGGCTCACTTGCCCCGGATGAAGTCGAGCGCGCACGAAGCCGCGCCGAGCGCGGCCCCGACCCCGCAACCGATGGCGGCGGCGTGCGGCGATCCGGGCGCGATCTCCGAGGCGATGCTCGAGCCGGCCGCGCACCCGGCTGGCATCCGATTCGCGAGACAGTCGAACAGCCGCGTCCACGACTTCCGGATCGGGGACCGCAGCGTCCCGCCGGCAGCCTGGACGTAGGCGTCGGCGGAGCGCACCCAGACGACCTGGTCTCCCCAGACGACGGAGTGGAATCCGATCTCGCTCGGGCCGGGCTCGCGGCCGACGATCATCTCCGCGAACTCGGCCGCCTCGCTGCCCAGCCCCCGCGCCACCGAGACGAACGCCGCATGGGTCGGATCGGCGGTGGCGTAGGGGAGGATCGTCAGGCCGACCGTCCCGCCGACGTCCGGGACCTCCCCGACCGCGTGGACCGCGAGGTCGAAGCGGGGCCGGAGCCCTCCGATCGGCGCCTGCGCGAGCGCCCGCTGGACGAGCGGGTTCTTCCCGGCCGACTGCACCGCGCCCGCGAGCGCCTCCGTCTCCCAGACCCAATGCGCGCTGGTGACCTGTGGTGAATCGGGGAGGGGATTCGGAGCGACCACCCGCCGCTCGCTGTCTCGCGAGCACGCGCTCGCGAGGACGAGTATCGGAAGGACGGCGGCGAATCCAACGAGGAACCCTGGACGGACGACCCTCTTCATGACGGCACCCCCTTCATGGCGCGCGGCCCGGGCCGCGCGAAGTGGCGCCGAGGATGCGGGAGACGCTGACGCAGAAGCAGGGGGCGTTCCAGTCGTGGCCGTCGACGGGGGCGGATCGGGGATTGCGGGAATGGAGGTTGTGACCGTTGCGTCGCTCGAACGGAGCGCGGAGCGCCGCCGCGATGCGTCGGAGCGCCGACGCCGCCGAAACTACGGGAGGATCGACACCCGCTTCCCGAGCGACACCTCGACGCCCGTGTCGGTGGCGTGCGTCCCTTCGGGAACCTTGTGCCAGACGCGCTCGAATCGTCCCTGCACGGAGAGCGCGGCGTCGCCGAGCCCCGGCAGGCGCAGGAGGGAGATCTGGAGCCGCCCGGTGAGCCGGTCCTCGCTCCGCCCCTGCAGCTCGTAGTCTCGGGAGATATAGGTGACGAACGGCTGGACGAGGAGGCGGCTCGGCGACGCTTCCCACCGGACCTCGAGCGCGCCCTGGATGGTCATGTCGCGCTTGCTCACGTCGCGGTTCTCGTCCCGCTCGATGCCGCCCGAGATGGTGCTCGTCACGCCGCCGGGATGGCGGCGCACGGAAACCACGGAGCCCGCGAGCACGCGGCGCCGCATGCTCAGCCCCTTGTCATCGTCGAAGGTCCCGAAGTCGAAGCGAGCGGTCGTGCGGCCGCCCATCGCCTCCGACGCGGTGAACTCGGTGGCGAGGCGGGTCTGGGAGAAATCGGTCTGCGTCCCCTTCTGGCGGATCCGGATGATCGAGGGCGTCACCCAGCTGTCCCGGTTGAGCGCGAGCGTCGCCCCCGCCGTCATCTTCTCCGCGGTCACCGACGGCGCGCCGGAAGAGGCGTCTTCGGGGCTCTCGCGGCGATAGCCCGCGAAGGCGCGCGACGGGCCCACGCTACGGGCGAGATCGGCCGAGAACCCCTTCCGGTCGGAGATCGCGTACGGGTTGAGCGCGGTGGCGAGGGAAGGCTGGTAGCGGAAAGCCTCGGCGCGCGCGGTGAAGCGCGCGGCCGTGCCGGTGAGCTCGCCGCGCACGCCGGTGCGCGTCCGCCCCGGCTCGACTCCCTCGATCGTGCGGTGGCGCACGGTGACGGCGTCGCCGAGGAGCGTCCAGTCGTGCGCCACCATCCAGGACGCCGACCCGCCGTAGATCACGCGCGTGCGGGTCGCCGTCTCCAGGCCGCCCGGCGTCGGGTCCTCGTGGGTGTATCCGCCGTAGAGCGAGGCGCGGAGGCGGTCGGGGACGAACACGCGGGTGAGGCGTGCCGCGTAGAGATCGGAGCGGATCTCGCGCAAGGGGCCGCCCGCCGAGCGCGGATGCGACTCGACCGCGGCGAAGCCCTCGAAGGTGCCGAGACGGGAATCGCTCAGAAGCGCCTGCGCTCCCCGCCGGGGAATGGCGCTTGCGAAGAGCGGCGCGCCGTTCGCGAGCGCCGGGGCGAGGTCGCCCCACTCGAGCGCCGCGCGCTGCGACTGGTACCGGACGAGAACCTGATCGGGGGAGGCGCTTCCGTTCTTCACGTCGTCGAAGCGTACCCGACTCGTGACGCGCGCCTCGAGGCTCTGGGTTGGCGAGAGCGCGTAGCGGCCGTGGAGCGCGGCCCAGCCGGTCACGGCGCTCTCCTCCGCGCCGAATGACGAGCGTCCGTCGGCGAGGAACGTGCTCTGGAGATCGAAGCGCGCGCTGTCGGGACTCGCGGGCGGCGCCGCGGGCCCGCGCGGCGTCAACCCGTTCGCGGGCGGAAGGGAGAGGAACGTGATCGGCTGGGAAGCTACGTTCTGCGGCGACTCCACGACGAACTGGAGCCGGTGCTCGCCGAAGCGCCGGGTCGGGATGGGGCCGCGCGTCTCGACCGTGACCGGCCGGCCCGACTCCATGAACCCCTCCTCGACCGCCACGACGTCGCCATCCATGTAGAAGACCGACCGGAAATAGCCCGTGCCGTCGCCGATCACGACGGCGCGCGGCCGGAGCGTGTCGCCCGCCCCGAATGCCGCGCCCGGAAGCGGCCACTCGAGCACGGCGGAGCGGATTACGGCGTTCCCGGCGAGGGATGGGGTGAGCGCGGCGAGCCCGACGCCTCCCGCAAAGGCCTCGACCTGGTGCGGCGTCCGGGTCTCGTCGATCCCCGAGTAGGTGATGCGGAGCCCGATCCTCCCGTCGGGCGAGCTTCGCGCGAGATCGGGCGGCACCGTCACGAGCACGCTCAGGGTCGCCTGCCCGAGGCGCGGGATCACGTAGTCGACCGGCACGGTCTGGTCCACCGCCGGCGCCCCGGCCGTCGTCGTGTCGGGCCACATCTGGATGTGCGCCGACGTGATCGTGACCGCGTCGCTCGCGGTTTCCTGGAAGGAGGTTGCGACGGGCGTCGGCTCGCCGGGGACCAGCGTGATGGAGGCGGGCGCGGAAACCCGCTGCAGCTTCGCGACCGCGATCGTGCGGAAATAGACGATGGGCAGATCCACGGACGCGAGCGTGTCCGGAAGCGGACTGAAGACGAGATTCACGCGCATTCCGTGGAGATGCCCGAGCGCCATCGGCTGCACCGGCTTGAGGAAGACGGTGTCGCCGAGCGCCGACCAGGTCGGGGCGTTCAGCTGGAGGAGCGTCCCTCCGGCCGAGTCGAGGTCCGCGACCGAGAAGATTCCGCGCTTCGAGGTGGGCTCATCGAACACGAAGTAGAGCGTAGCGTCCGGGAGGATGTGGTCGGAGCCGTCCCGCGGATAGCTGTCGATCATGCGGGGCGCGGTGGCGGTCGAGGCCGACGGCACGGTCTGCGGCGCGCCGGGCCGGGCCGGCGGCCGGACGCGGGGCTCGGGGAAGGACAATGGGGTTCCCACGGCGGGCCGAAGTCGAGTCGCCCGATCGTCGCGCGAGCCGCCCGGCGCGCGAACCGCGCTCCTTGGAGCCGGAGGAGCCGCGCCCGCGTCCGCAGGAGCGAGCATCGCGCACATCCAGGCGAGCGCTACCGCCCATGCGACCGGCCGGAGCCGCGCGAAGACGCGGCGTACCCGCCGGCGCGATGTCGCGGGCTTGCTCGTCACGTAGGAGGCCTCCTCGAAGACCGGGAATGGAGTTGCGGGCGCGCGCGCGCGAACCGTATCATGGAAGGTCCATGGTGGCAAGAAAGCGAACAGTAGCAACGACTTCGACGCGCCGGCGGACGCCGCGTCCGTCCGCAGGCCGCCCCGTCCAATCCGCTCCCGGTCCGGCGCGCAGGATGGGCGTCGCCGTCCTCGGCGCGACCGGCACGGTCGGCCAGCGCTTTATCCAGCTCCTCGAGCGCCATCCCTGGTTCGAAGTCGTCGAGGTGATGGCCTCCGACCAGAGCGCGGGAAAGCGCTTCGAGGAAGCGGTCGGAAGCCGATGGAAGCTCTCCACGCCGATCCCGGCCGCGGTCCGCGGGCTCCGCGTGAAGGGCCCCAAGGAGCGGCTCGCCTCGCGCCTCCTCTTCTCCGCGCTCGACGCCTCGGTCGCGGGGGAGCTGGAAGAGCACTACGCCCGCGCGGGCCACCTCGTCTCCTCGAACGCGCGGAACCATCGCATGGACCCGCTCGTGCCGCTCGTGATCCCCGAGATCAACCGCGACCACCTCGGCCTCCTGGAGCGCCAGCCGTACGGAACGGGCGGGATCGTCACGAACCCCAACTGCAGCACCATCGTGCTGGCGATGGCCCTGGCGCCGCTCCACCAGCGCTTCGGCGTCGACTCGGTGATCGTGACGACGTTCCAGGCGACGAGCGGCGCCGGCTATCCCGGCGTTCCCTCGCTCGACATCCTCGGCAACGTGGTCCCGTTCGTGGCCGGCGAAGAGGCGAAGATGGAGAGCGAGACCCAGAAGATCCTGGGCCGCCTGAACGGCCGGGGCGTCGAGCCGGCCGCCTTCCCGGTGAGCGCGCAGTGCCATCGCGTCCCGGTGGTCGACGGCCACCTCGAGGCGGTGAGCCTGACGCTCCGTCGCAAGGCCTCGCGGAAGCAGATCGCCGAGGCGCTCGCCACCTACCGGCCGCTCGCGCGGCTCGATCTTCCGAGCGCCCCGGCCGATCCGATCGTGGTGCGCACCGAGGACGACCGCCCGCAGCCGCGGCTCGACGCCGACCGCGAGAACGGGATGGGAATCACCGTGGGAAGGCTCCGCCCCTGCCCGGTGCTCCAGTGGAAGTTCGAGGCGCTCGGGCACAATACGATCCGGGGCGCGGCCGGCGCCGCCATCCTGAACGCCGAGATCCTCGTCCGTGACGGCCGGCTCTGAGGCGCGGATCATGACGGCCGGGCGCGACATCGTCTTCGTGCGCCATGGCGAGACCGACTGGAACCGCGAGCGCCGCGTGCAGGGCTCGGAAGGGCCGTCGCTGAACGAGGCGGGGCGCGACCAGGCGAAGGGGCTCGCCCGCCTCCTCTGGGAGGTGCCGCTCGCCGCCGTCTACACGAGCACCCTGGCGCGCGCCAAGGAGACGGCGGCGTACGTCGCGGGGCCGCACTCGCTGAACATCCACGCCGACCAGAGACTGAACGAGATCGATCACGGAGAATGGGAGGGGCTCTCGGAAGACGAGCTCCCGGACCTCGCGCTCTACCGGCGGTGGCGCGAGGACCCCACCTGCTGCACGCTGCCCGGCGCCGAGTCGCTCGAGGCGGTGAACGAGCGGGCCGTGGCCGCCATGAAGGAGATCGTCGCGCGCCACGCCGAGTCCGACGGGCTGATCGCGGTGGTGAGCCACCAGGTCGTGCTCGCGCTGCTCAAGTGCTACGTGCTCGACAAGCCGTGGAGCCAGATCCGCAGGCACGCGCTGGGCGTGGCCTCGTACGAAGTGCTGACCGTGGGCGAGGGGTTCACTCCCCGCGCCTGAGGAGGAGATCGTGTTCCGAATCCCGGTATTCCCTCGTTTCCTGATCGCCTGCGCTCCGCTCCTCGTCGCCGCCGGCCTGGGCTGCTCCGCCGACGCGAAGCAGCAGGCCGCGTCCGCCCCGGGGGACACCATCTCCATCGTGCCGATCATGGCCGACACGAGCATCTTCGATACCGACCCCACGCCGTCTCCGGACGGCAAGTGGCTCGCCTACACGAGCGGGCGCGACACGCTCCGGCAGATCTGGGTGCGTCCGATCGAAGGAGGCGACCGCGGGCATCAGGTCACGCACGAGCCCGATTCGGCGCGCGTGATGACGCCGACCTGGTCGCCCGATTCCAGGTCGATCCTCTTCATCTCCACGCGCACCAAGGACTACAACATCTATACGGTCCCGCTCGCGGGAGGCGAGGCGCGTCCCATGAGCGACGCGCACGGGAGCAACCGCTTCGCGGTCTATTCTCCCGACGGCAAGGAGATCGTCTTCCCGTCGAACCGGATGAAGCCGGGGCAGATCTGGGGGTTCGACCTCTACATGATGGACGCCGGCGGCGAGCACGAAGCGACGCGTCCCGCGCGTCGCATCACCAACAACCAGGGGAGCCCGGGCCATCCGACGTGGTCTCCCGACGGCAAGTGGGTCGGCTACGTGGCGAAGATGATCGACACGACGAAGACCGTGAACGTCGGGAAGGGGATGACGATGAAGGAGGGCCCGATGTTCGCGAACTACCACCTCTGGAAGGTGGCGCCCTCGGGCGGGAAGGAGATCCAGCTCACGGGGAAAGGGAACGAACCGCAGCCGACCGAGGAGATCTTTCCGAGCTGGTCGCCGGACGGGAAGTGGATCGCGGTGCAGCGTCGCGTCGGCAACACCGAGGACGTCTGGGCCTACGAAGTGGCGACGGGGAAGTTCTACCCCGTGACGTCGTACGGCGACGCGGGAAAGCCGTCCTGGTCGGCTGACGGGAAATCGATCTGGTTCGTCCGCACCCGGCAGCTCGGCCCCGGCAAGATCGACCAGGACATCTACCTCGCCCGGAACGTCACGGCGGGCTCGCTCGCCGCGAAGGCGAAGAAGGACCCGAGGACCGTCTCCGCGCCGTAGCCGCCGGCGCGCGGGCGCCCGCGGCCGGCGCCGCTAACGGACCACGATCGTCCCGGTCATCCCCTTCTTCATGTGGCTGTCCACGTCGCAGTGGAAGTCGTATTCCCCAGCCTTCGTCGGCGTGAAGCGCACGCGCTTCGTGTGCTTGAACGAGATGATCCCGATGCTCTTGTCGACCTGGATTCCGGCCTCCGGCGCATCGCAGCTGAAGTTGTGCGGCGTGAAGATCGGCTTGAAGTGGAGCGTGATCTCGACCGGCTTCCCCGCCTCGACGTGGATCCGGTTGGGATCGAAGTAGAACGAGTGGACGTTCACGCTCACGCGCTGGACCCCGTCCGTGTCCGCGTGGGCGGTCATCTCGCGGACGCCGATCTTCGCCCCCGACGTGCCGCATCCGGCCGCCCCGATCCCGATCAGCGCGGCCGCGGCGAGCGCGGCCCAGGGAACTGCGTGGAACCTTCGATTCATCGTCACTCCCTCCGGGTGTGCGCCGTCACGGGGCGCGAAGGACGAGGCATGCGTTCGTGCCGCCGAATCCAAACGAGTTCGAGAGCACCGTCCTGACGATCGCACGCCGGCCGGCTCCCGCCACGTAATCCAGGTCACAGTCGGGGTCGGGGACGCGGAGATTGACGGTGGTCGGGAGGTACCCCTCGGCGATCGAGAGGGAGGCGATGGCCGCCTCGAACGCGCCGGAGGCGCCGAGCGCGTGGGCGTGCATCCCCTTCGTGCCGCTCACCGGGATCCGCCGCGCCCGCTCGCCGAAGACCTCCTTGATGGCGCGCGTCTCCACCTTGTCGTTGAGCGGCGTGGAGGAGCCGTGCGCGTTCACGTGCTCGATCTCCTCCGCCGAGAGGCCCGCGTCCCGCAGCGCGATGCGCATCGCGCGGATCGCGTCCCTCCCCTCCGGATGCGGCGCCGTCATGTGATGTGCGTCGTTCGTGGTGCCGAACCCCGCGAGCTCGGCGTAGATATGCGCGCCGCGTGCCACGGCGTGCCCCATCTCCTCGAGGACGAGGATCGCGGCGCCCTCCGCCATCACGAATCCGTCCCGGCGCGCGTCGAAGGGACGCGACGCTTCGGGCGCCTCGTCGTTGGCCGAGGACATGGCGCGGATCACCGCGAAGGCGGTGAACGTGAGGGGCGCGAGCGGCGCTTCCACGCCCCCGGCCAGCACCACGGTGGCGAGGCCGTCCCGGACCAGGCGGAGGCCCTCGCCGATCGCGATGGCTCCCGACGCGCACGAGTTCGAGTTCCCCATCGCGGGGCCGCGCGATCCGAGCTCGATCGCGACGTTGCACGCCCCCGCGCCCGCGAAGACCCGGAGCGCGAGGCTCGGCGGGACCGACCGGGGACCGGCCCGGAGAAATTCCGCGTGGTCGGCTTCGGCGGAGGGGACGCCGCCCAGGGCCGAGCCGATCGCGACCGCCGCGTCCTCGGGATTCACCGCGCCGCGTCCCGTCCCGATCGCGACCCCCGCGTCGTCGAGCGCCATCCGGGAAGCGACGATCGAGAACTGCGCGAAGCGGTCGAGGCGATGGCGGCGCTTTCCGTCGAGGTGGGCGCCGGGGTCGAAGTCGGGCACCTCTCCCGCGATGCGCGTGCGGAGCGCGGCGGCGTCGAACCGGGTGATCGGCCGGACGCCGCGGCGTCCCTCGTGGACGCCCCGCCAGAACTCCTCGCGTCCCGTGCCGATCGGCGTGATGAGGCCGAGCCCCGTGACCGCGCACCGGAGGCGCGGCGGCGGGGCGATCATCTCCGCCTCGATGCGGCGGGCGCTTCGGCGATCGCCTTGAACCGGCGCAGCGTCTCGCCCGCGATCGGCTCGATGAACTGGCTCGCGATCACGCGCTCGGCGAGGAAGCGGCCGACGGGCGCGGGGCCCAGCCGGAAGTCGAGGTCGTGCGTGATGGAGGCGCGCGTCCCGTCGCGCGCGCCGGAGCGCTCGGGGCGGAGCGTCCAGAGGACGTCCATGCCGCGCGTGACGCCGCCGACGTGGCGGAAGCGGATCGTGCCGGCCCCGGCGTCGGGCGTCTGGTCGGCGACCCAGAAGACCGGGAGCACGCCGCGCCGGGCGCTCATGCGCGCGCGCGTGACCGTGCCCGTCCGGCCGACCACGCGCACGTAGCGATAGTGGGGAAGGCGCTCCGGCCAGCGCTCGAGGTCGGCGACCAGCTCGAAGACGCGCTCCGGGGGCGCGGCGATCCAGATGGAGACGGACGAGTGCATCGCGCCGCCCGCGGACCGGCCGCTATTTCCGGCGCGGCGGCTCGTTCCGTCGCACGCGTGCGGCGACCGCGTCGATCGAGACGCCGATCTGCTTCGCGATCGCCTTCCAGTCGGCTCCGCTCCGCCGCATGTCCACGATCTGATCGGGGAGGGTCGCCGACTGCCTCCTCGCCGCGCGGGCGAAGCCGTAGACCATCGCGATCTCGCCGTAACTCAGCGCCCACGCGTCGTGGCGCGCCCGCAGCGAATCCTCGGGCATCGCGAGCTGGGCGGCGAGCCGCTGGACCACCGCCGTCTCTCCCTCGGGCGTGGAAGCTTCGCGGTCGATCCGGGCCACGGAGCGCTGGATCCGCTGGAGCGAGGTTTCTTTGGTGGTGACGCCGGATGCGGGGCGGGCGTAGAACGCCGAAGCGAGCACGAACGCGAAAAGGAGCGAGGAAGTCACCGCGCGCCTGGCGGCGCGCGAAAATGAAGCGGTCATACGCAGGATCCCTCCGTGCGGTGCGGTCCACCGGCCACGCGGCCGGCAGGGAACACTAACGCAGGAACGCCACCTTGCGAACCGCGAAGCCGTCCGGCGCGTCGACCCGCATCCAGTAGACGCCGCTCGGCGCGGGCGCACCCGCCGCGGTCCGTCCATCCCAGAGAACAGCGTGCGACCCCGAATCCAGGACCCCGTCCTGCACCGTGCGCACGAGGGCCCCCCGCACGTCGAAGACGCTCACGCGCACAAGACCTGGCCTCGCGGTGACAAAGGAAAGATGCGCCGATCCGCGCGCGGGATTCGCCGAGCCGATTCGCGCCGCCAGGTTCCCGGCCTGGATGGATGCGGCCAGCGCGCTGGCCCCGACCGGATGGAGGACCGCCTGATCCAGCTGGATCAGGCCGAACCCGTACGTCGGATCGAAGGCCGAGGTCGCGCTGAACCGGTTCACCGACGTGGCGCGCAGCGTCTGCTCGATCGCGCCCTGGTCGCGAAGCCCGAGCGAGCGGAGGAGGGCGACGGCCCCCGACACGTGCGGCGCCGCGTTCGACGTTCCGAACTGCACGAAGACGTCAAAGGAGTCGGGGTTGGCGAGCGAGCCCTCGGAGCGGTACGGCTTGATGCTCAGCTCGAAGACCCCGTCCTGGATGTGGTCGCCGTTCACGTCGCCGAAGTCGCCGCCGGGCGCCATGAAATCGAGTGCGGTTCCGTAGGACGAATACGAAGCCTTCGTGTCATCGGGCCCGGTCGCGCCGACCGCGATCACGCCGGGATAGCCGGCGGGAAGACTCACCTCGGGCGCGCCGAAATTGCCCGCGGCTCCGACGAGGATCGTCCCTCGGCGCTGGGCGTAGTTCACGGCGTCCTGCAGCGGGTTGAACATGTGCGCGAGGAAGTTCTCGGGATAGCCGAGCACGCGGAAAAGCCGGAGCGGCGGGAAACCGAGGCTCAGGTTCGCGACGTCGGCGCCGTGGTCGGCGGCGTAGCGGATCCCCTTGATGATCCACTCCATGTCCGAGTCGCCGCGGTAGTCGAGCACCTTGATCGGCATGAGCGTCACGCCGAACGCGATGCCGGCGCTGCCGGCGACGTTGTTCGCGGCGCCCGCGGCGATCGTCGCCACGAACGTGCCGTGTCCGTAGTCGTCGTCGGGGTTCGGATCGTCGTGGACGAAGTCCCATCCGGGAACGAACGGCCCGGGGAGCTCGGGGGACTGGCGATACATGGTCACGCCGGGCTTCACGAAGGGAAGCTCGTACGAGGGAATGGCCCGATCCTCGAACGCCATGCCGCTGTCGATGATGGCGAGGATGACGTCGGGACTGCCCCGCACGACGTCCCACGCCTGATAGGCGTGCACGGCCCGGAGATTCCAGGCGAGGTCGAAGTGCGCGATCGTCGTGTCATTCGGCGTGAAGAAGGCGCGGGCGTAGAGGTTCGGCCCCGCGTACTCGACGTCGGGACGAGCGTTCCACTCGTCCAGCACGTCGGTCACGCTCTGGGCCGCGCCGAGCTTCACCTTGACGAGGCCGTCGTCGGTCACATCGCTCACGACCTGGGCGCCCTCGGCGGCGGCGGCCGCCTTCCGCTGGTCGGGCGTGACCTGGCCCTTGAACTGGACGAGCAGCTCGCCCGGCACGTAGCCGGGATTCCGGAACCCTGGCTCGAGCCCCGTCGGGATCTCGAAGAGCCACGACTGTGCGCGCGCGGTCGAGATCGAGGCGGTCAAGAGAAGAAGGAAGAGAGTGGTGGCCCGGACGATCGAGTTCCGGAGCGCATGGGTCGGGATGACGAGGTGCTTGCCCTGGAACGACCGTGTCCGGATCATGCGGTTCTCCGGGAGGCATCGGGATGATGCGGTCCGCTGCGCTGCGATCCGGGGGGACGGGCAGGCGGTGCGGGCGTCGGTTTGCGCCGACAATTCTAGCATAGCTACGCGGAACGCCGTGGCGGCGTGACGTCCCGAAACGCAACGGGAAGCGGCGCGGTCAGGCCAGCCGATCCCCCGTCTCGGGATCGAAGAGGACGGCCCGCGCCGGGTCGGGATGGAGGAGGAGCTCCGCGCCCGGCTCCGGCGCCGCGGTCGCGGGCGGGATCCGGACCACGATCGACCCCCAGACGCCGGCCGCGTGGAGGAGGGACTCGCCCCCCAGGTGCTCGACGCGCTCCACGCGCGCCGGCAGGTCCCCTCCCGTGAGCGACACGCACTCCGGGCGGAGCCCGAGGAGCGCCCGGCCCGCGCGCGGCGCCGGGCCCGCGTGCGCGCCGGCGAGGCTCATCCGCCAGCCGGCCGCCTGGAACATGGCGGCGCCTCCACCATTGGTGACTTCGCCCTCGATCAGGTTGATCCGCGGCTCTCCCACGAAACGCGCCACGAAGAGGTCGCGCGGCTCTCGGTAGACGGACTGCGGCGCGCCAATCTGCCGCATCCTTCCCGTGCTCATGACGGCGACCTGGTCTCCGAGGGAGAGCGCCTCCTTCTGGTCGTGGGTGACGTAGATCGAGGTCGTCCGCGTGATCCGATGGAGACGCGCGAGCTCCTCACGGAGCTCCTGGCGGAGCTGGGCGTCGAGGCTCGAGAGCGGCTCGTCGAAGAGATAGATCCGGGGCCGGCGCACCAGCGCGCGCCCGACCGCGACGCGCTGCCGCTCGCCGCCCGAGAGCTCGCGCGGGCGCTTGGCGAGATAGCGCGTGAGGCCGAGCGTCTCGGCCGCCTCCTTCACGCGACGGTCGATCTCGGCCGCCGGCGTCTTCCGCGCGCGGAGCCCGATCCCCATGTTCTCCGCGACCGTCATGTGCGGGTAGAGCGCGAGCCCCTGGAAGACCATCGCGACGTCCCGGTCCTTCGGCTCGAAGCGGGTGACGTCGGCCCCGTCCATCCGGATCGTTCCGGCCGTGGGAGTCTCGAGCCCCGCCACGAGTCGGAGGAGGCTCGACTTCCCGCAGCCCGAAGGACCCAGGATCGCGAGGAAGGCCCCGTCCTCGAGCGCCAGGTCGACGCCGTCCACGGCGCGCGTGCCGTTCGGATAGGTCAATGTGAGTGAGGAAAGGGTGAGCGACGCCATGCGCGGCTACGGTAGCAGGCGACCGGAGCCGGTGCTAGGATGACGATGCTCCCCCCAAGGAGACGCTGTGAGCCGCTTTCCGATCGTGTTCGCCCAGACCGTCGCGTTCGCCGCGGCGACCGGGTCGATCACGTGGCAGATCCTCCGCTTCCGCATGCTGCGCGGCACGAGTCTCGATCCCTTCGCCATCGCACTCTGGATCTCGGCGGCCTTTGTGGCGGGCGCGATGCTGTACGCGGCCGGTATCGCTCCCCTCCAGGCGCATCTCGACACACGCGCGCGTTTGCGCGGGGCGCCGTGGAGTCGGTCCCTCCTCCTGCTTCAGACGGGGATCGCTTCCGTGTGGACGCTGGCCTGGGCCTTTCCGGGAATGCAGTTCATCGGCATGGGCGGATCGGACGTGTTCTATGGAGTGATCTGCTTCATGATGGGCGGGATGAGCGGAGCGATCTTCTGGATGGGTCTCGGCCGCACGCCGGTGTGAGGCCGTCATCTGGCGCGGCGCGCGCCCTCGTCAGATCTTCCGCGAGTCGTAGGCCCAGTGGAGCAGCGCCTGCCGCTGCCGCGGCCTGCAGTTCACGTCGCCGCGGCGGCAGTTCTTCTCGATCTGCGCCACGTGGCGCCGCACCGCGCGCCAGCGGCGGATCTGCCGCTCGTCGTCGGGACATCGCCGCCCCGACCAGTACCGGCAGTACCACTGGAACCAGCCGCGCGGGTCTCCACGATGGATCCATCCCTTCCGCCGCCAGATCGAGAGCGGCTGCGAGGCGTTCACCCCGAAGTAATTGAGCGCGGGGTCGTGCCGCTCCGGGCAGAGCTTCGCGTGGCGGAACCAGTCGGCCGGGAACTCGTCGCCGCAGTCGGTCATGTACCTGCCGCCGAAGACGCCGAGGCGAAGCATCTGCTTCGGTGTGAGCTCGGGGCGGAAATCGGGGTGGAAGCGCCGGCCCATCGGCTCGGTGCGCCAGTAGACGTAGCCCCGCTGCATACGATCGTTCACGACGACGCGAATCGGCTTCGGCAAGCCCTTGCTGTGGCCTGGGCCGGTCACTTCTTCCGCGGCTCCTCGAGGCCCTTGTCGGGACGAACGTACTGGCCGCTTCGGATCTGACGCACCATCGCGACCAGCTCGAGCGCCGTGTGCCGGGTCTCCTCCTGGAATGCGGCGTCGCGATCGAGGTCGTCGTGGCTCGTCGCGTACGGCTCGTAGTAGCCGACGAAGCGATCGATACCCGCGGCAGGCCCAGCCGGAATCATCTCGAGGTCGGTCATCCAGTCGACCAGGATCCGCCGCAGATTTTCGGCGCCGGCGGCGTCGGCGTGCACCACCACCGAGAAGGCGCGCCCGGCCAGATGCTTCGGATAGGGCCAGCCCGCGAGCTCGATCTTCTTCGCGAGCGCCGGATTCTTGCCGTGCGTCGTCGTGGGGTCGGGATTGCCGCCGTCGGCGCAGACGAGCCGGTCGATCATGAGCTTCAGGACGCTGGGCGCCTGATACCAGTTCACGGGGGTGATAATCATCACGCCGTGCGCGGCGATCCATCGAGGGTAGATCTCCGCCATCCAGTCGTTCACCTGTCCGAGCGCGTGATTCGGATAGCACGAGCACGGCCAGTGGCAGAGTGGCTGCGCGGTCGAGACGCACGCCTTGCAGGGGTAGATCACGAGGTGGGCCTCGGCCGTCAGGCGGCTCAGGTCGAGGAAGTCAACCTCGAATCCGGCTTCGGCCGCGATCGCCTCGCGGGCGATCTTCGTGAGGCGGTACGTCTTCGAAATCTCGCCCGGGCAGCTCTGGTCGGTTCGCGCGGAGCCGTTGATGACGAGGATGCGCGAGGGGCTCTTGGGGTCGTCGTGCCGCTTCTGCGCTTCCTGGATGCTGCGTCGCGTGGCGAGCCACTCCACCGGAAGCGGGAAGGCCGGGTCGGCGAAGTCCGGACCCGCGGGCTGCGTGCGCGGACTCTTCCGGTATTCGTGGTACACCTGCCAGGCCACGTCGATCACGCGGTCCAGCTCGGTGGAGACCTTCTCGAACGCCGGATCGTACGCGCACGCGAGCATCCGGGCGCGGAAGGTCTCGCGGTCGAGGTCGAACTTCTGATCCCCCTTCACGACGCGCGGCAGTTCTTGGCGGTCCGTCTTCTTGTCGTCGGTCATGACGGGATCTCCAGGGTTAGAAGCATCGCGCCGTCATTCGTACCGCGCCTCGTCGATCGTGATCCGGATGAACTCCCCCTCGCGCTCGAAGCGGTCCGTTCCGAAGTGCCACCCCATCCGCATGCGTGTGGGAATCGTGAAGCCCTGGAACGAGCCCTCGGCTTCCATGACCCCGCCGAAGTCGGCGTAGTGGAAGAGACCGCCCTCGGGGTTCCCCCACCGCGGATAGACGATCTGCTCGAGGCGTCCGTCCGGACCAATCGTCATCGCCAGGTCCGCGCGCTCTCCGAACACCGTGACCAAGGCGCGTGCATGCGTGTCGTCGGTCGCGTTCCAGGCGACGTCGCGCGACGCGAGCACGGTGGGGATCCAGACCGCCTCGCCCGCGACGCGCCCCGCGCCCGATCGCGCGATGTCGTTCCCCGACGCGCGGATCACCGGAAAGAGGCCGAGCAGCTTCCAGCGCATCTCTCCAATGCCTGGCGCGACGCGGTCGGATCCCGAGATGGGAATCCCGTTCATCGAGGTCCGCGCCCGCCAGATCATCTCGCGATTCCAGGAGAGCGTCTCGTCGGCGCCGAAGGGGCGCCAGGTCTTGAGTTTGATCTCGCCGTGCATGCGAATCCGCACCGTGGTCGCGGAGGTCGCATGCGGCCCGATGGCGTGGTCGAGATAGCGGCGGGCCACCTGGGGCCGCTCCCACCCGCGCTCCACCGCCATCAGCGCTAGCTCCTCACGATGGAATAGCAGTAATGGTCGCGAGCCGCGTTGCCCATGTTCGGATTGACCTCCCACTGTCGCAGGATGCCCTCCCGCTGCATGCCGACCTTCTCCAGGACACGCGCGGAAGCTCGATTCTCGACGTCGCAGGTCGCCCAGACTCGATGAATGGACCCCTGCTCCCGAGCCCACTCCACGATCGGACTCACGGCTTCGGTCATGTACCCCTGGCCCCAACAACGCCTCGTGAGCACGTACCCCACGTCGGCTCGGGTCGCTCGAATCCGGATCTCGACGACTCCGATCAGTCGATCCGAGCCCAGGAGCGTGATCGCCCACGCGAAACGGTCGCTGTCCGGCCCCGGGGGCGGCAGAGATCGAAGGAATCCTTCGGAGGTTTCGAGCGAGCGGTGCGTGGGGAAGCCGAGGTACCGGGTGACCTCCGGGTCGGAGGCGTACTCGAAGACGTCCGCGGCATCCGCCGGGGTGGGTCTGCGGAGATGGAGTCGCTTCGTATCGAAGTGCTCGGGCGGAACGATGCCGGAACCGCTCACCGCTTGCGCGCCTTCCATACCTCCTCCGACGGCCACTGCTGCGCCCACTCCGGGGTCACGAACGGATAACGCGTCGTGGCGCCCGCGGGCGGGCGGACCTCTACCAGATCCTCGATCTCGAACCCGGCCCGGCGCAGGATGCGGATCCATTCGCCGTGCGTCATCTGGAACTCCACCCCCGAATCGCCGGGCCAGACCATGCGGCCCATCTCGAAAGCCGAGCGCAGCAGGCGATCGCCCGCCGGCTGCGTCTCGTCCTCGGGGACGCAGAGCATGAGGAGGAACGCGTTCGTCAGGAAGTGGAGGCGTCCTCCGCGACGGAGGAGGCGCGCCGCCTCGGGGACCCATCGCGCGGGGTCGGCCCAGAGACAGGCGCCGTACTCCGAGATCGCGAAATCGAATGAAGCGTCGGGATAGGGGACCGACTCGGCGTTGCCGTGGATCAGGGGAAACTCGAGACCGTGTTCGCGCTGGAGCCGTCGCGCCGTCGCGAGCTGCGCCTCCGAGTTGTCGATCCCCACGACGCGCGCGCCGCGCCGTGCGAGCCAGGAAGAGACGTACGCCGTCCCGCAACCCAGCTCGATCGCATCCTTGTCTTCGAGGTCCTCGGGAAACATCCCCACCTGGGACTCGGGGATGCCCCAGATGCCCCAGGTCGGTTCGCGCTGGGCCCAGTGGCGCTCGCCGGGCGCCACGTAGTCGCGCGCGATCTGATCCCAGTGTGCCCGGTTCTGGAGCACGTGCGCGGGAAGTTCCGTCACCTGCGCACCGCCTTGCACCCGAGCATCCGAACGGCTGAGCCGGAGCGGAGCGTGTTCTGGATCTCTGCGACTTGATCGACCGACTCCATAAGGGCCCGGATCGCCTCCTCGGCCGCGTCGGCTTCGACCATGGCGTGGTACGTAAAGTTCACCCCGGGGGCCCCCTCGACAGGGAACTCGCCGCGGGCGGCGACATGGACATGGCGCACCGTGATTCCGCGCCGGGCGGCCTCGCGGTAGACGTCGTTCATATAGCAAGTGGCGAGTGCGAGAACGAGCAACTCGCCCCCGTTCACACTCGAGCCTCGGCCGTCGGCCTTGGGTGGGATGACGAGGGTCTTCGAGAGGTCGTCTGTCTGCAGCAGGACCTCGTGGCCATCGCCGCTTCGAACCTCGGCGCAGATCTTCACGTTGTCGCCTCCCTCGCCCGAATCACATCCACGGCTCGTCTGCCGTTGGTCCGTAGATCGAGGGCACCTTGGCGTCCGCCATGCGCGTGTAGATCGAGAACTGGCCGCGATGGTGGATCTGGTCGTGGAGGAGCATCCAGCAGGCGTCCATGCGAGAAATGTCGCCCATCTGCTTCGGGCCGACGAAGAACCGCACTGTCTGCTGCAGCTTCGTCTCGGGGAGCGATCGGACCAGGTCGCCGAATTCCCTGTGGGCCTTCTCCACGCCGCTCAGGAGCTCGAACCACGATTCCGGCGCGGGAGGCGGATTCCCCGAAGGGGCGGAGCTGGCGAAGGCGTCGTTCATGAGCATCGTGCCGAGCCCGCGCTCGAGTGCGAACTGCCAGGCCAGCTCGCGCGCGGTCTTGCACATCTTGTGCGGGCGGAGATCCAGCTTCTCCTTCGGATAGGCCTGCAGCAGGCGCATCGTGCGCTTGTGCTCGTCCTCGTAGACCGCTAGGAACTGCTCCTTGTGCGCATGCGTGATGGTCGTCGGCATGGATCTCTCCTCATGGCTCCCGCAAGGCGTGGGGCTCAGTAGACGCGGACGTACTTCGTGATGACTGCAGGTGACGATGTTCTGGGTGCAGGTGCCGGGATATTCGCGGTCGTACGGAGCGATTCGAACGACGTCCCCCCGGCTCTTCACCGAATCGTTTCCTTTCCGCCAGCAGCCGTTGGGCCCCGTGGTGGAGATCGAGACGCTGAAGCTCGCGCCGAGCGCGACGCTGTCCGGGGTCGTTACGGTGTTCACAAGGCTCCGATGCTCGCGGTAGTCGGACTGGATGGTCGCGTGGCAGCCGGCGAGCGCCAGGGCCAGAACGGGCACGAGCACCGATTCCGGGCACCGGGCGCCGGCTGGACGGGGGCGCGTCGGGACCATGGGTCACCTCCCTCGAGCCGCTGCGTGTTCCTCAGGGGCTCGATTCTGGCCCAGGGCCGGAGGCGTTGGAAGAGCGATAGAGGAGCCCTTCCTGATAGGCGCGGTGTGCGGCGAAGAGGGAGCGCTCGACCGTCCGCGCCGCGAGGCCTGTATGCGCCGACACGTCGCGCAGGACGCGCAGGAACTGGAGCCAGTGGTCGGGCCGGAGGCCGACCCCCGCCGCGTTGCCCTCCACCGCCCCGAGCGCGTGCAGGAGCTGCCAGACGCGGATGTCGATCACGCCGTAGCGCTTCGGCTCGAGCATCGTGAGGATGGCGGAGGCGGTCGGGACGCCCACGCCCTGGAGTGCGAGGAGCGCTCCCAGACGCGCACCTTCATCGTGGGTGCCGAGCACGGCGGCGGTCGCGCGCCGGATGCGATGGTGGTTGTTGGCGCGCGCGTGGCCAATCGAGCGCGCCGATTTCCAGGCACAGACCTCGAGGAACTCGCCGCGGGTGAGATAGCCGCGGCGCCGCGCCTCGCGGAGCCGGTCGATCAGGTTCGCCGTGGCGGGGTCTTCCTGGGCGACGAGGTGGTCGCGCACCAGCGACTCGACCGACGCCCGCGGCAGCCGTCCGACTGCCACGTTCCTACCGCCCCAGGAACCGGTCGATCTGCCGGCGATGGCGGAGGACGTGCACGATGGCGTGCTCGAAGAGCTGCTCGAAGTCGTACGTCTGGCCCCAGCGGGTGACCATCTGCATCTCGCTCGCTTCCTTCTCCGTCATATCCCAGTGCCCGTCGAGCGTCTCGACCATGTAGCCGAGCATCTTCCGCATCTCGGCCGGAGTGTCCGCCCGGCGCACCGGCTCGTTCCACTGGATCACGGGCTCGCGATTCCAGGCCTTCCGCATGTAGCCGGCGTAGCCGTATCCGGCGCGGATCACGTGTCGCATGATCGTCTGGATCGAGCGGCAATCCTCGTCCTGCGTCTGGGTGTCCCGGATTCGCTCGAACTCCTCGTCCGAGATCCCCTCGACGATTCCGATCAGCTCGCCCGAGGCGCGCTCGTATTCGTCCATCATCGCCCCGACGGGGCCCTTCCGGTACGTCCTGGCCATGCTCCCTCCCGAAGTCGAATGGTGGACGGGGATTCTGGCCCAGGAACGCGCTCCGTTCCAGAGGCTGGTTTCAGCCATCGCCTCCTTGCCCCGTGAAGAATTCCGGCTCCGGAGCCGATATCTAGAACGCGCGACGGCGGGCCGGGGTCCGCCGATGCCGCGCCCTCGCCGCCACACCCAAAACCGGAGCGAAACGTGGGGAAGAAACGCCGCTCGTTCAAGGTGTCGGTGCATCCGGCGATCGGCCGCCTGCTGCTGTCGATCCTGAAAAGCCGCCTGCTGATGCTGCTGTTCGGGCTCTTCACGCTCGGCTTCATCGCGGGCCGGCAGTCGCAGCCCGATCCCACGGGCGCCCCGTTCCAGGAGCTGTTCGAGAACCTGAGCGTGGTGTCGTACCGCGACTCGCCGTCCGATTCGGCGCCGCGCTTCATGGTCGAGCTGTCGGCGCGGGGGAAGGTCTTCCGCGAGTACGACGTCGACGAGCAGCGGTTCGTGGAGCCGGCAGAGGGGCGCGACTACCGCCGGATGATCGGATCGACGCACTACGACCCGCTCGAGGTGCGTGGCCACGTCGACAGCGGCTTCTGGCTCGAAGTGGCGAACGCCAGGGCGCCGCAGATCCTCCCCGACCAGTTCCAGGAGCTCTATCGCACGACGCTCGACTACGTGAAGCCGGTCTCCGTGGTCGCGACCGTGGCCGGAACGTTGTCGGGCTACACGATCGGCTACCGCGCGGGCGCGTGGGGCGCTTCGCTGTCGAATCCCGCGGTGCAGAAGCGGGTGCTCGGGACCGCGGGGATCGGACGCATGATCACGCGCGAGGCGTGGCGGCGCGTGCTCCTCGAGCCGGTCGTGATGGAGCGGGAGAGCGATCCCGAGCGCTTCGCCGCGCAGCGCGAGACGCAGCGCGTCTACACGAACTTCTACAAGCTCGCCCTCGCCGACAGCAACGACTTCATCCACGGCGAGGCGAAGCGGCTCTATGACCTCGGCTACACGCGCGAGGCGATCGCGATGCTCGAGTTCACGTACTCGGCCCTGCGCGCGGCCGACGACACGGTGCATCTCGAGAGCGCCGATTTCAGCGCCGTCGAGGAATGGGCGAGCCTGATCGCCCACCGCGGGCACTGGGCGCCCGAGTCGATGCCGGCGTCGGGCGAAGCGCGGGTCCGCTATCTCGGCACGCTCGCGTACTACGGGCTGATGCCCGTCGAGGAGGAGCAGCAGCGCGTCTGGATCGGCCCGCGCGTGCTCGTGCGCGAGGGAGGCGAGGACGGCTTCGTCACCGACGACATCCCCCTGACGCACGCCGGCTGCCCGCTGACCTGGCAGGACTGGCTCAAGCACGACACGACCGGGATGAGCCGCCACGAGTGGACGGCGCAGTGGATGAAGGAGTCGCGCGACTTGGCGCAGATGGTGAACGTGGGGAAGGAGGTCGTGAAGCAGATCCAGCCGACGCGGTGATGGCGGGAACATGCCTCGGGGCATGTTCGCTCGACTTGCCCCGGCGCAAGTTGACGCTGCGCTCAGCGTGGGGAATCCGCGAGGGCTTGTCTCAGCACCTCGTGCGTCGCCTCGTCGTAGGCCACGAGCGTGATCGCCTCGAAGTCGCTCCCCGACTCCGTTGCATTCCGAATCTCCCTCACGGCGATCGCGGCCGCTCGTTCCACCGGATAGCCGTAGACCCCGCAGCTGATCGCCGGGAACGCCACCGTGCGGCAGCCGTTCTCTCGCGCGAGCGCGAGACTGTTCCGGTAGCACGCCGCGAGCAGCTCCGGCTCGCGGCGCCCTCCCCCTCGCCAGACCGGCCCCACCGTGTGGATGACGTACCGCGCCGGAAGCCGGAACCCCGGGGTGATCCGTGCCTCGCCGGTGGGGCAGCGGACGCCGGACTCGATCTCCGGAAGCGCGCGGCAGGCGTGGTAGAGCTCGGGCCCGGCAGCGCGGTGAATGGCGCCGTCGACACCCCCGCCCCCGAGGAGGGACTGGTTCGCCGCGTTCACGATGGCGTCGACGTCGAGGCGAGTGATATCGCCGAGGTGGACCCGAATCAAGCCGGAGCTACTCTCGGCCGCCACTCACGTGGACCCTCTCTTCTTTCGTGAGAGTTCCAGCAATGAATCGTGGGCGGCCTCGATCATCCGGACTTTCTTGGCCCAAGGCAGGTCCTTTCTCTTCTTCTGCCATTTCGCCTGCTTTCGCAGAGCACGCTCAGCCTTGGCCACCTCCCACATGCTCGGCAACCTAGCACGAAACCTGTTCGGGCCGGCGCCCCCTTGACAACTGCACAAACGTTCACTATCGTACCCTTCAGCCATGAGGACGAAGCCCAACCCCAACCGGGCCCGGGGAAAGAGGCCCCAGAGCCGCACGCCCTCTCCGGAGGGGATCCTCGCCTACATCGAGGAATCGCTCCGTGATACGGGCCGCCCTCCGACGATTCGCGAAATCGGCGCCGCCTTCGGCATCGCCTCCACGAACGGGGTCCGCTACCACCTCGACAAGTTGGAGCGGGAAGGGAAGATCCGGCGGGATCGATTCACATCTCGAGGCATCGAAGTACAGTTGGCCGGCGGGCGCGGTGCGACGCATATGGACACCTTGCCCTCCATGTCGCCCGCGTTTCGCCGCGCCAGCAATGTGGGCGAGGGGGTCCCCGTCGGTTCCGGGCACGGCCTCTTCCAGGTTCCCCTCCTCGGCCACGTCGCGGCCGGCGCCCCACTCCTCGCCGAGGAACACGTCGAGGACACGCTCACCCTCGACAGCTCCCTCGTGCGCCCGGGCGGGAAGCACTTCGCCCTCCGCGTGCGCGGCGACAGCATGAAGAACGCGGGGATCCTCGACGGCGACATCGTCATCGTCCGCCACGACACCCCCGTGAAGAGCGGCGAGATCGCCGTGGTGCTGATCGGCGACGAAGCCACCGTGAAGCGCTTCTTCCCGAGGCGGGACAAGCTCCTCCTCTTTCCCGAGAACGAAGATTACGAGCCGATCGAAGTGCGTCCGGCCGATCCGGAGGTCCGGGTGGCGGGCAAGGTGGTGGGGGTCTTCCGGAGGCTGAGCTGATGCTCCATGCGCGATCGTTTCCGACCCAAAAAGACGGCTACTTCATGATCGAGTCCATCCATGACCCCATCGAGGTCATCACCATGTTCTCGGGCGGGACGATGAAGCCGATCCGGTTCCGCTGGAAGAACCAGACGGTCCGCATCGCCAAGGTGACGGGGGATTGGGTCCGGCACGAGGGGGAGAACAAGATCCACTACTTCGCGCTGCTCGCCGACAACGCCGACTACTACGAGATCCGCTACGACTCCCGCGAGATGACCTGGCAGCTCACGCGGGTCTGGATGGAGGGGTAGGGTCCGCCTCCCGCGCCGCCGGCCCGACCCGGGCGGCGTCCTCCCGCAGCTCCGACAGGCTTCGAATGATGCGGTCCGGGCGCACCGGATGCCCCGGCGGAACCCCCGCTCCGCCGCGATCCACCCAGATCGCGTGGATGCCGAGCCGCTGCGGCGCGGCGACATCCCACTCGAGATTGTCGCCGGCCATCCAGGACTCGGCGGGCGCGGCGCTCAGCTCCTCCAGCGCGAGCCGGTAGACTCGCGGATCGGGCTTTCCATACCCCAGCTCCCCCTCGATCAGAATCGCGTCGAACAGCTCCGCGAGCTGGAAGCGCGTGACCTTGCTCCGCTGCGCAGCGGCTGCACCGTTGGTGAGGAGCGCAAGACGGCAGCCCCGATCGCGCAGCCAGCGAACCGTCTCGATCGCGTCTTCGAGCGGCTCGATTCCGAGGTGGCGAAGCGCGCGATAGCGTTCGGCGATCTGTTCGGCCAGGCCGGGCGCCTCCGCCCCGAGCGACTCCAGAGCGGCGCGGACGATCTCGCGCCGGGCCGCGTCGAGGTCGAGCCTGCCCTCGCGGTGGCGATCGGGGTCGGACCAGAACCAGGCGCGCGTGCGCTCGACGGCGTCGTGGAGCGTGCCCGGATCCACCGCGCCCAGGTCGGAGCGATAGGCGAAGCAGGCCTCGCGCCAGCAGTGGGAGACGTTTCCGCTGTCGTCGAGGATCGTGTCGTCGAGGTCGAGGAGAACGGCTCTCGGCAGGTCCGGCGCTCTCATCGCGCCGCAGCGCCGGCGACCGCCGCTTTGGTGAGCTCGAGCATCTCTTCGCGGGTCGGCCCCGCGGCGGGCCGGGGCTTGGCGCGGAGCTCGCGGAAGAGCGCCTCGATCCGCTCCTGCATCACGGGATCGTCGTCGAGCACGCGCGTGCTGTCGAGGAGTCCGATCCGGCGCACGAAGACCCGGAACACGTCGGGATCGACCATGGCGGTCGCGGCCCCGGCGAAGAAGCTGAAGAGGGCGTAGGCGCCGTCGCGGCGCGTGAAATCGACCGGCTCGCCCCGCCACATGCGAAGGCGCTGGTCGTCGAGCGCGGCCACGAAGTCGTACCGCTCGCGCAGCCAGGGTGTCACGCGCGCGAGGTAGTCCGCGCGCGCCTCGCGCAGGGAATCGTGCTCCCGCAGGGCGCGCGCGATCGCGGCCGCGTGGATCAGCGCGAAGGAGAGCCCGTGCGCGAGAACGGGATCGGTGTGGCAGAGCGCGTCGCCGAGCGGGAAGAGCCCGTCCGGGGCATCCGGTTCGAGCGTGAGGATCGCGTTCTGGAGGCCGCCCATCGGCGCCACCGGCGTGATCGGCTCGACGAGGTCGGGATCGGCCCACATCCGCAGCTGCGGGATCCGCGCGACGGCGGCCTCGAAGGCCGCCTCATGGCGGAAGACCTTGAGCTCCGGCACGCCGGTCGGGATGGCGAGACCGCCCGCGAACGTGCCGTTGTCGCCGGGGAAGGACATGAAACCCATGTAACCGAGATCCCCGCGCGGACCGACGAGCCAGGGGCCGTCCGGGTAGGAGCGTCCCGGTCGCAACCGGTAGTAGCGGCTGTAGTAGATCACGCCGCATTCGCTCTTCTCGCGCGTGCCGAGAACCGCGCCGCGGGCCGCGAGCCAGTCTTCCATCGGGGAGGTGCGTCCCATGGCGTCGATGACGACGTCGGCTTCCAGCCAGCCGCCCTCGACATCGACTCCGGCCATCGCGCCCTCGCGCAGGCGCACACCCTGCGCCCGCACGCCCGGGCGCGCCTCGATCTGCGGGGTCGCCGCCGCCGCGTCGCGGAGGGTCCACTCGATCAGGGGCCGTCGCACCCTCACGTACTGGAGCTCGGCGTCCTCGGGCACGGGCGCGCCGGGCAACTTCGTACGGAGGTCCAGATCGTAGGCGCCCTCGCGAAGCATCGACGCGTGGACATCCGGCAGGTGTTCCCGCAGCTCGTTCCGCCCGCGCGGAATGAACGCGTGCGGCTGGAGGAAGTGGGGGATCCCCTTTCGATCCCATCGCACGGCTTCGTCGGAGCGGCACGGCTCCATCCCGTCGCGCTCGATCAGGGTGACGTGATGGCCGTCCCGGGCGAGGACGAGCGCGGCGGCGAGACCGGAGGGCCCGGCGCCGAGGACGACGATCCGGCGGAAGCGCATCAGAACATGCCGTTCTCGTTGGGGGAATGTTCGGGGACCGGCTGGCCCAGGTCCCAGAGCTCGGCGATCCGGTCGCCCTCGAAGCGGAAGATGTGCACGAGGGCAATCCCTAAGTCGCCGGGGTCGTGGTGCACGCAGGCATGGATCGCGACGACATCGCGGTCCCCGAGAAGGTGATGGATGACGAGCGATTTCCCGGGGTGCTGGGCCGCGTTCTCCTCCATGGCCTTCATCAGGGAGGCGGCGTCTCCGGGGAAATATGCGTTGTGGTGGCGGAAACCGGGAGCGACGAACCGCTCGAAGGCGGGCCGCACGCTTCCGGAAGCAACGAGGCGCAGGAACTCCGCGGCCGTTTCCTTTCGGGACCGCGTTCGCGTCTCGGGGACGTCTTGGGTCGGCATGATGGCCTCCTTGGCACAAGGCGCGCGGGTGCGCGGGCCGCACACGGCACCGCCCCACGGCGCCCGGAGATCATCTCAGATCAAAGCCGAGCGCGCCCTTGACAAGTGCACAAATGTTCACTATCGTCCTGGATGCGATGGGAACGGCGTCCACAAGGCTTGGGTGGAAAGGGTGAGCGGTCGTGCGGATCGTGGCGCATGTGGACATGGACGCGTTCTTTGCTTCCGTCGAGGAGAAGCTGAATCCGCGGCTCGCGGGGAAGCCCCTCGTGGTCGGAGGATCCAAGGACAGCCGCGGGGTCGTTTCGGCCGCAAACTACGCCGCGCGGCCCTACGGGATTCACGCCGGAATGCCGATCGCGGAGGCGGTCCGGCTCTGCCCTGACGCCGCCTTCATCGAGGGCGATCCCCGGAAGTACGTCCACATCTCCCTCCAGATCCTCGACACGCTCAAGGACTTCACCCCGATGGTCGAACCGTTCAGCATCGACGAGGCGTTCCTCGACCTCACCGAGGCGGTCCGGCCGCGCGTGCCCGGCGTGGACGCCGCGCGCGACGACGACACGGTCCTGAACGCGGCGATCCCGCTCGCCCAGGCCATTCAGCGCGCCGTGCTGCGCCGGGTGGGGCTCACCTCCTCGATCGGAATCGCGCCCAACAAGTACGTGGCGAAGATGGGGAGCGGTCTCCGGAAGCCGAACGGCCTCACGGTTCTCTCGGTGCGGCGCTTCCGGGAGACCTTCGAGACGCGGCCGGTCTCGGATCTCTGGGGGATCGGCGAGAAGACCGCGATCTCCCTCGCCTCGCTCGGGATCCGCACGGCGGGGCACCTCGCCCGTTTCCCACGCGAGCTCCTCACGTACCACTTCGGACTGAACGGCGACCACATGCAGGACGCGGCGCGCGGCGAGGACGAGTCGCCGGTGATTCCGTATTTCGAAGGGGTGCCGGTCAAGTCGATGGGGCACGAATACACGCTTCCCGAGGACGTCGCCGACCGGGAGCGGATCGGCGCCCATCTCCTCCGGCTGAGCGATCAGGTCGGGCGCCGACTCCGCGCGGACGGCTATCTCGGCCGCGTGATCGCGGTGAAGTTCCGGAACGCGCGCTTCAAGACGACGATCCGGCAGCGCGCGCTCACCGATGTGACCGACGACGAGAACGTCATCTACGGGACCGCCTGCGGGCTCCTCGACGAGAACTGGGATCGGAAGCCGCTCCGGCTCGTCGGCGTTTCGGTCTCCGACCTCATCTCCGCGCACGGCTACCACCAGCACGACCTCTTCGTGATCGACCAGCGCCGGCGAAACATGACCGAGGCCGCCGATTCGCTCCGGGACCGGTTCGGAGACGCCGTGCTCATCCGCGCCGGGACGCTCGACCACGGCGACGCGCAGCGCCTCTCGCGCGAGGGGGCGAGCCGAAGCCTCGTTCGCGTGCTCGCGAACGAACGGCGATGAAGAAACCGCCGGACATTCCGGCGGATCGAGGCCGGCCCGAGGAGCAGCACGCCGGGACGAAGCCCAAGATCGTCCTCGGCACCTCGGGCTGGTCGTTCAAGGACTGGGTGGGGCGCTTCTATCCGCAGGGGATCGAGCGCGCGCAGATGCTCGACTACTACGTGCACGAGTTCCCCGCGGTCGAGGTGAACTCCACCTATTACCGGATCCCGCATTGGCGCACGTTCGAGGCGATCGAGAAGAAGACCCCGGCCGGCTTCGAGTTCGTCGTGAAGACGCACCACGACATGACGCATCTCTGCTCGCGCGATCCGCAGCTCTACCGCGACTTCGAGCGCTCCATCCGGCCGCTCTTCGAAGCCGGGAAGCTGGACGGGATCCTCGCCCAGTTCCCGTACGGATTCCGGCGTACTCCGGCGAACGAGGAGTTCCTCCGGGCCCTCCCGGATCTCCTTGGGTTCGAGGCCCCGCTCTTCGTGGAGTTCCGCCACCGCAGCTGGGTGGACGAGGAAGTCTTTCAGGAGCTCCGCGACTCGGGCCTCGGCTACGTGAGCGTGGACGAGCCGGACCTCCCCGGCCTCATGCCGCCGATCGCACGGCGAACCGGTCCGATCGGATACGTGCGGTTCCACGGCCGGAACAAGGAGAAGTGGTGGGGGAAGGACGCTCGGACAAGGGGCGCACCCGACCCGGGAGTCGTCCCGGGCGGACATGAAGCGCCCGGCTCGGCGCGCCGCGCCGGGAAGAAGGGAGCCGCGAAGAGCGCCGAGCCCGGAGCCCGCGCCGGTGCGGACTTGGGCCCGCTCTTCAGCGGCATCCCCGAGCACCCCGACGAGAAGCCGCGCGCCGGGGAGCCGCGCTCGTCGAGCACGCGCTACGACTGGTCCTACACCGAGGACGAGCTCAAGGAATGGGTCGAGAAGATCCGCGAGATGACGCAGCAGGCGAAGAAGACCTTCGTCTTCTTCAACAACTGCCACGTGGGGCAGGCCGCGACCAGCGCCAAGCTCATGCGGAAGCTGCTCGAGGGGGAGGGGATGCTGTGAGCGGGAGAGCGCGTGAGGTGGCAGCGTGACCGGCGGCGGTGTGGCGGGCGGGAGCGATCTCGTGCGCGGGCCGGGACTCTTCGAAGCCGCCCAGGCCGCAGAAGAGGCGGCCTCGGAAGCGGGCTGCAGGCGCGACCGCGGCGTGCGGCCCGGGGCGCCGGAGACCCTCGACGAGTACGAGTCGCTCCTGCGCGCGCTGGTCTCCCGCGACCGGCGGTTCAACGAGGGGCCCGACGGGCGGCAGCGCCGGCGGAACGAGCTCGTGCACCTGGAGCGGCTGCCGGCAAAGCCCGCGATCTACGGCGACCTCGCCGAGCCGCTCCCCAAGGCGCTCCAGACGGCACTCGCGGCGCAGGGGATCGAGCGGCTCTACGCGCACCAGGCCCGGGCGGTGGACCTCGCCCGCTCGGGGGCGAGCGTCGCGGTGGCGACGGGGACCGCGTCGGGGAAGTCGCTCGCGTACCACCTCCCGATCCTCGAGCGTCTCCTCCTCGAGCCCGGGGCGACGGCGCTCTATCTCTTCCCGACCAAGGCGCTCGCCCAGGATCAGCTCCGCGGCCTGGGCCGGTTCGCCGAGTCCTCGCCGGCGCTCGGGCGCGCGATCACGACCGGCTGCTATGACGGCGACACGCCGGGGGAGGCGCGCCGGAAACTGCGCGGGCGCGCGAACGCGATCCTCACGAATCCCGACATGCTCCACCAGGGGATCCTCCCCTACCACGCCCGCTGGAGCCGGATCTTCTCCACGCTCCGCTACGTGGTCGTGGACGAGATGCACACCTACCGCGGCATCTTCGGCTCGCACGTCGCCAACGTGCTCCGGCGTCTGAAGCGCGTCGCGCGCCACTACGGCGCCGAGCCGCGGTTCCTCCTCTCGTCGGCGACCATTCGGAATCCGGGCGAGCTCGCCGAATCGCTCACCGGCGAGCCGGTGCGGGTCGTGGACGAGGACGGGGCGCCGCGCGGACCCAAGCTCTTCGCCTTCTGGAATCCGCGGCACGCGGGACCCGATCTCCCGGGCGCGCGGACGTCGGCGTCCGTGGAGGCGGAGCGGATCCTGGTCTCGCTCATCCGCCGCGGCGTCGCATCCATCGCCTTCACCCGCTCGCGGGTCGCCGCCGAGCTGATCTACCGCTACGCCCGCGAGAAGCTCGACGATGGGAACCGGGAGCGGCTGAGTCCCTATCGGGGCGGCTATCTCCCCGAGGAGCGGCGCGCCATCGAGCGCCGGCTCTTCGACGGCGATCTGCTCGGCGTGATCTCCACGAACGCGCTCGAGCTCGGCATCGACGTCGGGTCGCTCGACGCGGCGGTGCTCGTCGGGTTCCCGAACACCATCGCGAGCACGTGGCAGCAGGCGGGGCGGGCCGGACGCTCGCGCGCGCCCTCGGCCGCGGTCGTGGTGGCCTACGACGACCCGATCGATCAGTACCTGATGCGCCACCCCGAGTACTTCTTCGCCCAGTCGCCGGAGAGCGCCGTCATCGACCCCTCGAACCCCTACGTCCTCGCCTCCCACCTCGCGTGCGCGGCGCACGAGCTGCCGCTCTCGCGCGCCGACGAGGCCTATTTCGGCCCGCGCGCCGAGGCGTTGGGGCGTCTCCTCGAGGAAGAGGGGACCGTGAAGTCGCTGGACGGGCTCCGCTACTGGTCCTCCTCCGAGTACCCGGCGGGACGCGTGAATCTGCGCACGATCTCCGACGACACCTACACGATCGTCGACCGGAAACGCGACAACGCGGTCCTGGCCACGGTCGACGCGGTCAGCGCGCCCGAGCTGGTCTACCCCGAGGCGATCTACCTGCACGAGGGGGACACCTGGTTCGTGCGCGAGCTCGACCTGGAGCAGAAGGTGGCCTACGTCGAGCGGCAGGAGGTCGACTACTACACCCAGCCCGTCCTCGACACGCGGCTCCGGCTCACGGAGACGCGCGAGACCCGGAGGATCGGGGAGTGCGAGGTCGGGCTCGGGTCGGCGAACGTCTCGTGGGCGACCGTGGCCTTCAAGAAGATCCGATTCCGGAGCCTGGATGCGATCGGGTACCACCCGCTCGATCTGCCCCGCCTCGACCTCGACACCGTGGCGCTCTGGATCCGTCCCGAGGAGGCGGTGCGCGCGGCACTACGCGTCCGCGGCATGAATCCCGCCGAGGGGATGTCCGGGCTCCGAAATCTCCTCATCACGCTCCTGCCGCTTCATGCCATGTGCGACCGTCCCGATCTCGGCGGCGTGCTCGACAGCGCCAATCTCGGCGAGCAGGCGATCTTCCTCTACGATCGCTACCCGGGCGGCGTGGGCTATGCCGAGCGCGGGTACGGCATCCTGGACGATCTGCTCCGCGCCACGCTCCGGATGATCGAGGACTGCCCGTGCGAGACCGGCTGCCCTTCCTGCGTCGGTCTGCCCGTGCTCCGCCCCGCGCAGCAGCAGGACTACGACCTGCACGGCGGCTGGCCGATCCCGAACAAGGCCGCGACCGAGGCGCTCGTGCGCCGCCTGCTCGGGGCCTGACGCGCTTCCGGCCGCCACGCCATGCTCTCGAGAACGCTGCGGCAGCGGATCGGCGGGCTCCTCCGGGACGGATGGGGTCCGCGATCGAACGGAACGAACGGATATCTCCCCGGCCTCGAGCCGCCGCGCCTCGAGCCACGGCGGCACTTCGTCTCGACCGGCATCGAGGAGATCCTCCCCGGCGGTGTCGTCGAGACCGAGCACGGCCCCGTATTCGCGCACGAGCGCCTCTACACCGATCTCGGCGAACGGCCGGTGCCGCTCCTCCGGCGGCTCGCGGACCTGTGCGTCTATCCCGGGTGCGAGCTGGACGAACCCGACAGCAACGGCTCCGGCCCGCGCTACGTCGAGGTTCCCGGCGTCGACTGCCCCTACCCGCCGGACCGTGCGCGCCGCCGTCCGCGCGACCTGCCTGAAGCGGTGGGTCTCTACGATCCGCCCGAGCGCGGGCTCTTCCGCCGCTTCGGGCACCGGCGCGTGCTCTACATGGACATCGAGACGTGCGGGCTCTCGGCCGCGCCGGTCTTCCTGGTCGGACTCTGCACGGTGGGCGATCGGAACCTCGTTCTTCGTCAGCTCTTCGCTCGCGACTACGCCGAGGAGAAGGCCCTCCTCGCCGAGGTGCGCCGGGTCGCCGGGGAGCACGACTTCCTGGTCACGTTCAATGGGAAGGCGTTCGACGTGCCGTTCCTGCGCGACCGGGCCGTCCACCACCGGCTCCCGACGCCGATCGAGATGCCGCACCTGGACCTCCTCTGGATGGCGCGGCGGCGCTGGAAGGAGATCCTCCCCGACTGCAAGCTGAAGACGATCGAGTGGCGCGTGCTGCGGCGCCGGCGCGCGGGCGACGTCGGCGGCTCCGAGATCCCCGGCCTCTACCACGATTACGTGAAGCGCGGCGAGGCGCACCGCCTCCTCCCGGTCTTCCACCACAACCTGCTCGACGTGGTCGCCATGGTCGAGCTGACCCCGGTGATCTTCGACCCAGAAGTGACCGTGTACTGAGCTCCAGCACTTCGGCGCCGGAAAAGTTAGCCTAGCTTAATTTCGTCTTGGCACCAGGCGGTCCCACCCCTATCCTCGTTCGATCGAACTCCGGAACATCGAGGTCTTCGCTCCAACGCCTTACATCCCCCAACAGGAGGTCTCACCCATGAAGCGTCCCTGGATCACGCTGGCATTGTTCCTCTTGGCCCTTGCCGCGCCGGCACTTGCCGACGACGCCACGCCGCCCGCCCCCGCGGGCAATGCCGCGCAGGCCACCATGCAGGCCGCGATGCAGCACGTCGTACTGAACGCGAAGAGCCTCAAGTGGATGGATGCTCCCGACGGGCTCCCGAAGGGCGCGAAGCTCACCGTCCTGGCCGGCGATCCCGGCGCCGCGGCCCTCTATACCGTCCGGCTCCAGATACCAGCCGGGTACAAGGTGATGCCGCACTTCCATCCGACGGACGAGAACATCACCGTGATCAGCGGCGATTTCGGGATCGGCTCGGGCGACAAGTTCGACGCCAAGGGGCCCACGCTTGCCGCCGGCGACTTCACGTCGATGCCGGCCCAGATGCACCACTTCGCCTGGACGAAGAAGGGCGCGGTGATCCAGATCCACGGCATGGGTCCGTTCCAGATCACCTACATCAATCCCTCGGACGATCCGCGGGCGACGGCCGCCGCGAAGTAATCGATCCGGCATCGGCAGGACCGACGTCGTCGGACGTTCGACGGCGTCGCGTCCTCGCCGGCGCCGTCCTCAGACCGTTCGCCCCTCGCCCAAGTCATTCCCCGAACGCAAACTCGATCCGAACGCCGCGGCCGAGCATGCCGCGGTGACGCTGGCCCGGCGATTGCAGCCGCCCGCCGCGCGTCGATGCCTCGCGCGCCCCTGCTTGCGCGCAACCGCACGGCGCGACCGCCGGGACGGCGGCGCTACGGCTGAGGATTGGGGAATTGCGTCGCGCGGCCCTGGCGGGCGGCGCCTCGCACCAGGAGGCTCCGCCGAGGGACGGAGGCTCCGGGATGGGTTTGCCCGGCCGGCGTGCTCCGGGGAAGACCGCGCGGACGCAGCATGCGGCGAGGGCCCGGTCCCACCTCCACCAGCCAGCACACGCCTGGGCCTCGCCGCGTTTACTCCGGCTTTCCCGCCGCGGCTCTCCTCCGGCAGTCGTCCAGCACTTCCTCCGGAATCATCCGCCGCGCGATCCAGAACCCCACGCCCACGATCACCACGTCGTCGAGATACCCGAGCACCGGAATGAAATCCGGAATCAGGTCGATCGGAGAGAGGGCGTAGCCGGCGAGGGCGAGGACGAGCGCCCGCGCGCGCCGGGGCGTGCGCGGATCGCGCGCGGCGAGGAGGAGCGCGTGCGCTTCGAGGCGCACGCGGGCGGCCCGCTCACGGGCCCGCTCCTTCCAGGTGCCCACCGATACCTCGGCCGCCGGCTCCCCGGCTCCGCTCAGTAGACCCGGACCGGCAGGATCACCATCGGGAGGCCGTGGAAGGCGAGCCGCCGCTGCAGCGCGACGCAGGTCTGGTTGTGGAGCCAGCGCACCACGCTCCCTTCCTTCTGGAAGACGAGCTGGCCGGCGAATGTGACGCTGCGCGGGAACTGCTCCTGCACCTGGATACAGAGCTGCTCCAGCTCGTCGACGATGTCGGTCCCGAGCGCGAGGCGGTACTCGGCCGGGATCCCGAGCTTCCGCGCGAAGTCGACGTACTTCTGGAGCTCGGCCTCGGTGTTGCGCTTCAGCGCCTCGATCTCCTCCGCCCCCTTGAACTGGCCCGAGTCGATCGCTCCGACCGAGATGAAGATCACCTGCTTGTACTGGCCGGGGAAGACGCGGAAGAGGTTCAGCAGGGTGTGGATTCCGAGCCCGCCGAACGACGTGACCGTCAGGACCGCGGTGTTCGCGTTGCGCTTGAGCGGCGCCTGGGTCGGCTCGTTCGAGGGGAGCGGCACCGTCGTGAGCGCCTGATCGAGACGGTGGAGGCTTTGGTTCGTCCGGATGTAGTGCTGCCGGATCAGGATGCAGGCGCTTGCGATGACCGCCGTCGTGAGCAGGGTCGCCCAGCCGCCGTCGGTGAACTTGAAGTAGATGGTTCCGATCAGGAGGAGCCCCGTCACCACGAAGCCCAGGGAGCTCGTGAAGAAGGCGCGCTTCCAGTGCTGGTTCTCGCTCCTGAGATTCAGCGCGTCGCGGCACATGCCGAGCTGCGCGAGCGAGAACGTGAGGAAGACGTTGATGGAGTAGAGCACGACGAGGATGTGGACCTGGCCGCCCGTGGCGGTGAGCACGATGGCCGCCGAGACCGCCATGAAGAGGACCCCGTTCGACGTGACGAGCCGCTCGGAAAGGCTCGAGAAGCGCGAGGGGACCCAGCGGTCGAAGGCCATGTAGACGAGCACGCGCGGGCCGCCGAGGAAGCCGGTCTGCGCCGCCACGAAGAGGAGCGCGCCCGAGGCCATGAGCGAGACCGCGACGAGCGCGTGTCCGAGGCTGTTCCCGGGCGGGAAGATCTTGCCCGAGATGGCCGAGAAGAGAACGGCGTTCAGCGTCCGCCCCGGAATCGGATGCACCTGATAGAGCAGGTAGCAGAACAGGATCCCCCCCGCGATCAGCGCGAGCGAGACCGCCATGTAGCGCATCGTGACCTTCGCGGTCGCGACCTTCGGATCCCGGAGCATCGGGATCCCGTTCGAGACGGCCTCGATCCCCGTGTACGTGCCGCCGCCCAGCGTGAAGGCGCGGAAGAGGATCATGAGGAGGCCGAACCACCCGATCGTCTGCACGGCGCTGACCGACTGGACCTGGAGGTGCCGCCATTCGAGCGGCACCTGGCCGGCGCTCGCCACGATGCCGGTGATGAGCGCCGCGGCGTGCGTCAGGATGAAGAGCAGGAAGATCGGCGAGATCACGGTCACCGACTCACGCACCCCGCGCAGGTTCAGGATCGTGAGGAGGCCGAGGAGGACGAACGTGAAGGGGAGCTTCACGAACTGGTACTGCGTCGGGAGCACGCTGAAGAGCTGGTCGGTGCAGCTCGCGAGCGAGATCGCCACGGTGAGGACGTAGTCGACGAGGAGCGCGCTCCCCGAGGCGAGGCCCGCGTAGGGCCCGAGGAGCTTGGTCGCGACCACGTAACCGCCGCCGCCCGCGGGGAACCGCTCGATGATCCGCTGGTAGCTCGCCGCGATCACGAAGACCGTGAACGCCGTGCAGAGCGCGAGCGGGATCGCGAGGAAGACGTTTCCCGCGAGCGCGAGCCAGGCCGCCTCGGGGCCGTACGCGGAGGACGAGAGCCCGTCCGCGCCGAGCCCCACCCACGCGAGGAAGGCGGCCAGGGAGATCTTGTGGAAGAGGGCCGGATCCGTGAACGCCCGGGCGGGCCCGATCATGAAGTGGAAGATGCGCTTCGCGATCCGGATCGGCCGGGACGGGACGATCTCGCTGGCGGGGGTGTCTGGTGGAGGAGCGGGGATGCTGTTCCCCGGATCCGGCTCCTCGTGGCTGGTCAGCTCGGGCATATATAAGCGCCGAATCCTACACCCGCGGGAGGCATAAAGACACCGCCCCGGCGCGGTCCGCGTCGGGGCGGCTCCAGTTCGAAGCCCGATTCGGGCTTCAGACCGGCGTTACGTTCGCGGCCTGCTTGCCCTTCGGCCCCTCGACGATCTCGAACTCCACCACCTGGCCCTCGGACAGGGTCTTGAATCCCTCGCCCTGGATCGCCGAATAATGGACGAAGACGTCCTCGCCGCCGGCCTGCTGGATGAACCCGAAGCCCTTGGCCTCGTTGAACCACTTGACGGTACCCCGCTTGCGCATCGAGCGTTCACCTCCCTCCGAGAGACGCTTCGCGAGCGTCCCGGTCGACGCCATGCCGAAAAAGCCCGGAGCCGTCGCGGGGGACAGTCGCTCCCCGGGACGGCTCCGGACCGCCGGCCAGCTCAATGTTCTTCGGTGCGTCTTTCGGATCGTGCTTCAGCGTTCGTGCACCGGGTCGTGCTTTGAATCGTGCCGCGTGCCAGCGCTGAAGCCATGAACGACTGCGAGGCAGCACTAACGCAGGATTTCAAAGCGTTGGTATCTGGCCGCTGTCACCGGCCTCGGACGCGAGGGACCGTAGACCCGCCCCTCCGGGGCTGTCAAACCGAAATTTCCGGCCGGCTCGCGCCGCGTCAGCGGATGGCGCCGCGCGCCGCCGCTCAGCGCGTCTGGAGCGAGCGGAGGGCCGGCGTCGCGCCTTCCCAGACAATGCGCCCGTCGGTGCGGAAGGCGTACTCGGGATGGCGGCGCAGGAAGGAGACGGCGGCCTCGTTCTGGAAGATCCCGGTCGGCTCGGCTGCGCCCGCCTGGCGGAAGATCCCGTAGCCGGCGCCCCCTTCGTAGAGGAAATCGATCGTCGCGACGCGATAGACATGGTCGTTGTCGAGGGGACGGCCGCCCACCCGGATGTCCGAGGCGTAGTCGCCGGTGATCGCGAAGCGCACGCCGCTCACCTGGCCGAAATCGCTCTTCCCGACGCGGCGCGCCACGAAGTCGAGGAGGCGGCGGAGGTCGGAGCCGCGCATCGGGACCACCACGATCGTGTTGTCGAAGGGGAACGTGGAGTAGACGTCGGCGACCGTCACCGCGCCTTTCGGGATGGGGGCCCGGATCCCGCCCGTGTTCATGACGCCGACGTCGGCGCCGGCCGTCTCGCGCAGCACCTCGGCCGCGAAGTTGCCGATCGCGGTCTCGACGTCCTCGCGCCGCGGCATCGGGACGCGCTCGCTCGAGGAGTAGATCGTGGCGCCCATCGCCGCCTTCACCGAATCGGCGACCGGCTTCAACATCGAGACGAGCGCCGGATCCTCTCCATCGGCGACGCGGACGTTCAGGAGCTCGTACGAGAAGCCGGCGGGCCGCCCGCCGGCGAGGTAGAGGACGCTCCGCCCCAGGCGGTCGCCCCAGGCGCCGGTCTGGACGATCGGCACGCCGGGGCCGCCGGGAATCGTCCCCTGGCCCGCGAAGACCGCGCTCTCGAGGCGCGTGTGGCTATGGCCGCCCACGATGAGATCGATCCCGGGGACGCGGCGCGCGAGGGCGCGGTCGTCGTCGACGCCGAGATGGGTGAGCGCGATCACATAGTCGGCCTGCTCGCGGAGGCGCGGCACGTACCAGCGCGCGACCGCGATCGGGTCGGCGACCGCGACGCCGCGGTTCGCGCTGATGCGGACGATGTTCACGAGCCGGTCGGTCGTGAGCCCGAGGATCGCGATCTTCCGGCCGCGCCAGGAGCGGATCATGTAGGGCTTCGCGAGGAAGCGGAGCGGCGTGGTTTCGAGCACGGGCGCGCCTCCCACCCAGCGCGCGCCGCGGCGCACGTCGTCGGGCACCTGCTCGGTGAGGCCCGACGCCCAGCTGCTGTCGGCGGCCGCGAAGACGTTCGCGCTCAGGACCGGGTAGCTCGCGAGGGGCCGGAGCGAGAGCCACGCCGCCGGCCCGTCGTCGAGGTCGTGGTTGCCGAGCGCGATCGCGTCGTAGTGCATGAGCGACATCGCGCGCGTGTCGGGCACTCCCCGGAACAGGTTGTAGGCGGGCGTCCCCTGCACGATGTCGCCGGCGTCGAGGAGGAGGAGGTCGGGATCGAGGGCCCGCTCGCGCTCGATCAGCGACGCCCGCGCCGCAGCCCCGCCCACGAGCGTCGGATCGCTGCGGGTGAACGGGAGGAGGTGCGAATGGATGTCGTTCGTGTGAAGGACGATGAGCGAGTCCGCGGCGGGGCGCGGCGCGGCCGGAGCCTCCGCGAGCCCGGTCGTGGGAGCCAGCAGCGCGAACGCGACCAGCACCCCGAAAATCGCGAAACGATGCGGAGTTCCGGGCGCGGGCGCGCGCTTCAAATGACTTGACACAAGTCTCATCTGCAAATATAGTTACCTGTTGGCAAGGCTCAGTCGGTCCGTGCTCGGCGGAGTATCGGCAGCAACGAGTGTTCTAGTGACCTCCCCAACTCCCGTTTCGCTTCCGTACGCCAACCAGCCCACGGTTCCCCCGGAGACCCCCACGGTACTCACCCGTCGGGGGCGTTTTTGTTTCATCGAGTGAGTGCGTCTCGGAGGCTTCATGTCTGATGTAGACAAGGTAATCAAATGTCGCGACTGTGGTGAAGAATTCGTATTCACGGTTGGGGAGCAGAATTTCTACAAGGACCGTGGGTTCCAGCACGAACCGACACGATGCCGCCGCTGCCGCGAGGAGAAGAAACGGTCGGCCGGAGGGCCGGTGTCCGCGGCGGCACCCGCCTCCAGCAGCGCCCCTCGCGAGTTCCACGAAGCCGTCTGCTCGTCCTGCGGCACCATGACGCAGGTTCCGTTCCGGCCGACCCCCGGAAAGCCGGTTTATTGCAGGGATTGCTTCCAGAACGTCCGCTCACCGCGTGGAGTGAACACCTAGCGAACGGCCCGCGAAGCACCGTACACCATCCCGACCGTGTTGAAAGGAGGACCCCGCACTTGAGACACCGCGGCTCTGTCAAGTGGTTCAGCGAGTCCAAGGGTTACGGGTTCATTCAGGAGGATTCGGGAGAGGAGTTCTTCGTCCATCATTCGGCGATCCAGGCCGACGGGTTCCGTACCCTGAACGAAGGCGAGGTCGTCGAGTTCGACCCGATGGAGGATCAGAAGCGCGGGAAACACGCCACCAACGTGGTGCGCGTGCAGCACTAGATTCGTCCGGCGCGAGGAGCGCCGGGCAGCTGCGAACGAAGGAGCCAAGCCCCGGCGGCAACCCCGCCGGGGTTCGTTTTTCGGCGCGGATGGAGTAGAGTTTTCAGGTACCCCAAACCCATCCGCCGGAGGATCCGACCCAGCATGCGTCCCGCTTCCATCGCCATAGCCACGTTCGCCGCCGCCGCCGTTCTCACGATCGCCGGCTCCGCGGCCGCCGCTCCCAACCTGGTCCGCACCCTTCCCAACAAGATGACGGTCATCGTCCGCGAAAACCGGACCCGGCCCCTCGCCTCCGTCCAGGTCTGGATCGACGCGGGGAGCCGCGACGAGAGCCGGAGCGAGCGCGGCTCGGCCAACGTCCTCTCGTATCTGCCGTACGAGGAGACCGCGACGCGGAAGCGCGGCGAGCTCCCGAAGGAGGTCGCGTCGTACGGCGGGACGATCGGGAGCGAGTCGGGCTACGCGAACATCATCTACAACATGACCGTTCCGGCCCGGTACGTGGACCGCGCGATCGATGTCCTGAGCGACGCGGTGATCCACCCGGCGTTCAACGAGTGGACGATGGCCCAGGCGCAGGGGCAGGCCCGCACCGAATCGCGCAATGTCCTCACCGGAGCCGGAGGGGTGAGCATCAATTCGCTGCGCGACGCCCTCTACGGCGCCACGCCGTCCGGCGCGCCGGTGCACGCGCCCGAGCTCGAGATCGCGGCCCTCACGCTCCCGATCGTCCAGCGCTTCTACAAGGAGAACTTCGTCGCCGAGAAGGTGACGGTCGTGATCGTGGGGAACGTGGAATCGGACGACGTGGCGAACAAGGTGGCCGCGGCGTTCAAGGATCTCCCGGTCGGAAAGGGACGTCCCCATCCGCGCCTGGCGCCGCCCCGGGAGGCCAAGGATGCGAGCCTCCGATGGGAGCCCGATCCCGACGGGACCCAGGGCTCGGTCGTGGCCGCCGGATTCCGCGCTCCGGTCTGGGGGAGCGCCGACGCGATCGCCCTCGACGTGCTCCTCGCCACCCTCGTCGACGCGCCCGGATCGCGGCTCGAGCGGCGCCTCCACGAAGCCGACACGAACGTCGGGGCGGCGGCCGCGCAGCGCTCCTTCGGCCCCGACCCCGGCATGGTCACGCTCAGCGTGACCGCCGATCCCGAGCACATGGCCGACGCCGAGGGAGTCCTGATCCAGGAGATCGAGAAGGCCCGCTCGCAGCCGATCACGGCGGAGGAGTGCGCGGCCGGCATCCGCTCGGTCCTCGCCCGGGATCTCGTTCCCGCGTCGGAGCTCTGGGGGCTCGCCCGCGCGACGGCGCTCGCGTACGACCAGGGCCGTGTCGGCGCCGACGAGGTGCTCACGCGCCGCATTTCCGCCGTCAAGCCCGAGGACCTCGCCGGGGTGGCGCGGAAGTACCTCGACTGGAAGAGCGGCGCGGTCGTCGAGCTGATGCCCGGGAAGGTGGCCGACAGCCTCGGCATCAGGAAGGACTTCGAGAAACGCATCCGGGAGAAGCTCGCGCTCTACCAGGGCACCTACCGGAGCGGCCCGCTCGCGACGGCGAGCACCGACGAGGAGCGCCGCGCGCGCATCGACCAGCCGCTCGCGTCCATTCCGCAGGCTCCCTTCGATCCGGGCCTTGCCCACGTCGACCGCACGGAGCTTCCGGGCGGGATCCGGCTCCTCACGAGCGTCGATCGGAGCGCCCCCGGGGTGACCGTCTCCGTCTACATGAACGGTGGCGTGCGGTACGAGAACGACAAGAACAACGGGGTCACGCTCCTCCTGCGGGAGACGATGCTGAACTCCTACGATCCCGAGAACCGGAGTCGGACGTACCGGCAGTCGCTCGGGCTCCTCGGACCGATGGTCCCCTACCAGGACCGCGACATGTGGGGCTTCTCGATCTCGGTCCCCGCGTCCGACTGGAAGGACGTGCTCGCGCGTCTCGGCCGGATGGCGGCGCACCCCGACCTCGACTCGGTGAACGTCGACGCCACGCGCATCCAGCAGCTGAGCGCGCTCGACAAGTGGCTCGACAACGACGAGGCGCAGCGGCAGCGGCTCATCTTCGCCACGAAGTACACGGTGAGCGGCTATCGCCTGCCCGGGATCGGAAACCGCCTGAACCTCATCTCCATGCCGACATCCGAGATCGTGAGGTGGCACAAGAAGTTCGTGGTGAAGCCGAACCTGGTGGTGGCGGTCTTCGGCGACGTGGATACGGACGAGGTCGGGCCGGCCGTCGAGCAGGCGTTTCACGACGTGGCCCCCGGCCCGTTCTCGCCGGGGCCGGTTCCGGTGGACCTCCCGTTCCCGAACTTCCGCGAGAAGTGGGAGCTGGGCGCCGGCTCCTACACCACGGTCCAGCTCGCCTTCAACGGGCCAAAGGCGATCAGCCCCGACATGCCGAAGATGTACGTGATCAACTCGCTGCTCGCCGGGCCGTACGGCTGGTTCCCGAAGTTCGTCCTCTCCGAGTCGTTCGCGCGCGACGCCACCTCGATCGTGGCGCAGGCGATCGACGAGTCGCCGATCATCGCGACGATGACGATCGCCGGGCCGCTCCAGGAGGAGGCGATGGTCAAGCTCCTCTTCCGCCAGTTCAAGAAGGTCGCCGGGCTGGAGCTGGTCGGCCCCGACCTCGCGGGCGATCTCGTCATGGCCAAGGCGCACGCGGTCGGTTCCTTCTACACGCTCTTCGGAACGAACACCTCCCGCGCCTTCCAGTGGTCGCGGGCCGAGCTGTTCGGGCTTCCGTCGGATTATCTGCTCACGCTCCCCTCGAAGATGGACGCGGTCACGGCGCAGGACCTCCTGGCGGTCGGGAAGCACTACTTCCAGGACAACGACTGGCAGGTGAATCCCTACGCCATCGCCGAGACGCGCCCGGGCGGCTGGTAGCGCGTGATTCCACCAACGGCGGGACCGGCTCCCGCCGCGCGCGACGGCGAGCCCGTCGCGCTCATCGTCACCGTGCGAAACGAGGAGGCGTCGATCGACGCGCTCCTCGATTCGCTTCTGGCCGGCTCGCGCGCGCCGGACGAGATCGTGGTCGCCGATGGCGGCTCGGCCGACGGGACCGTCGACCGGCTCCGGGCCCGCGCGGGCGCCGATCCGCGCGTGCGCTTCCTGATCGCGCCGGGGAACCGCTCCGTCGGGCGGAACGCAGCGGTGCGCGCCGCCCGCGGCTCCGTGATCGCGTGCACCGACGCCGGCGTTCGGGTGGAGTCCGACTGGCTCGAGCGGATCACCGCGCCCTTCCGGAGCGATCCCTCCGTCGACGTGGTCGCGGGCTTCTATCGCGCGGCCGGGGAAACCCCCTTCGAGCGCGCGGCCGGCGTGGTCTCGGCGCCTCGCCTCGAGGAGATCGACCGCGAGCGCTTCCTCCCCTCCACCCGATCGGTCGCATTTCGCCGCTCCGCCTTCGAGCGGGTCGGCGGGTTCGACGAGCGGTGGGACCACAACGAGGACACCCCCTTCGCGCTCGCCTTGAAGAAGGCGGGATGCCGTTTCGCGTTCGCGCCCGACGCGATCGTGCGCTGGCGGCCGCGGGGCGACCTTCGGTCCTTCTGGCGCCAGCACCGGCGGTTCGGCTTCGGCGACGGGGAGTCGGGCGTGCAGGGCTCGTTCTACGGTAGGATCGCGGCCAAGTACGCGCTGGCGCTGGCGCTGCTCGTCGCGGGCTTCTGGGTGCGAGCGGCCTGGTGGGCCCTCGTGGCCGGCGCCCTGCTCTTCGCGGTGAGCCAGGCGCGACGCGGGCGAGGGCGCATCGGTTTCGTCGCGGCTCTGGCGCTCGTGCCGGCGCTCAAGGTCGTGTACGACCTGGCCTATCTCACGGGCTACGCGAGCGGCCGGCTGCGGCGCGGCGCCCCGAGGATCGCCTGAGGAGGAAACCCGTGTTCGAGCACCGCCACTTCGAGCATCGCCACAAGGAGCCGATCTCGCGTTCCGCGTTCATGCTTCGGGTCATCCACCGGGTCGGCCTCGCCCTGCCGATCCTGGTGGTGTCGCTGGCCATCGGCATGATCGGCTACATGGTGATCGAGCACATGTCGTGGGAGGACGCGTTCCTGAACGCGGCCATGCTGCTCGGCGGGATGGGACCGGTCGGCGAGCTCCACACGAACGCGGGAAAGATCTTCGCGGGCCTCTATGCCCTCTACGCGGGGGTGATCTTCCTCATCATGGCCGGCGTCGTGCTCTCGCCGTTCATCCACCGGGTGCTGCACTACTTCCACTGGGAAACGGATCGCGCGCAGCAATGACGTCCGGGTCGGCGGCTGGGGGCGCGGCGCGCGGGGGAGCGGCGGCGGGCGGGCCGGACCGTCTCGAGGTCCCGCGCGACAAGCGGCGGCCCGCGCGGTTCCTGGTGGTCGCCGTTCTCGGGTTCCTCGCCGCCGCGGCATCAGTCGCGACGCTTGGGGAAGGGAGGACCGGCCTCCCTCTCCTACTCCATTCGCTGGCGCTCATGGCATCTGTCTTCTTCGTCTTCTCGGCGTTCGCGATGCTCCGCCGCCTGGCCTTCCGCCCTCCGGGGCTCGTCCTCGACGCGGAGGGGATCATCGACCGCTCGAGCGACATGGGCGCGGGGCGCGTGCGGTGGGACGAGATCACGGAGATCCGGGTGACCCAGTCGGCCGGGCGCCGGTTCCTCACCGTGATCGTCCGGGA
>JBLMWD010000094.1:0-56420 GCA_050257045.1 Bacteroidota bacterium
CCCGGTCCCGATCGAGTCGCTCTCGCCCGAGGCGACCGCGCCGCCGCGGCCCGAGCGCCGCCGCGGCCTCCGCTTCAACATCGTGACCGGGACACTTCTCCTCTCGGCGATCGCCCTGGGCGGCGGGTTCCTCATCGTGAACCTCGTGCTCATGCCGAGCTTCACGCGGCAGGGCTCCGAGGTGCCGGTGCCGGAGGTGACGGGCCTCTCCGAGCGCGAGGCGGAGCGGGTGCTCGCCACCGAGGACCTCCGTCTCTCCAAGGTCTCCGAGCAGTGGAGCGCCGACGTGCCGCGCGGGTTCGTCTCGGCGCAGGACCCGCCCTCGGGCGGGCTGGTGAAGCGCGGCCGCCGCATCTCGGTCATCGTGAGCCTCGGCGCGCAGGGGACGAGCGTCCCCGTCCTGGACGGCACCTCCGACCGGCAGGCGGGGATCCTCCTCGAGAGCGCGGGACTCCGGCGCGGAAAGGTCGCGCGCGTCTACACCGACGACATCGGGAAGGATCTCGTCATCGCGAGCGATCCGCCCGGCGAGACGCTGGTGGAGCAGGAGACGGTGGTCGATCTCCTCGTGAGCCTCGGACCGCCGCCACGCGACTTCGTCCTCCCCGACCTCACGGGGCGGAGCGCGAGCGAGGTGGCGCGCGGGCTTCGCGACGAAGGGTTCATGGTCACGCTGCGCGAGAACCCCGGCGCGAGCGACATCGTGTCGGGCCAGGATCCCTCGCCGGGGCACCGCGTCGCGCCCCGCGACTCCATCGTCCTCTACGTGAAGCCGTGAAGCGCGAGCGCGACGCCGTGGACGCGCCGGACCGGACCGTGGTCTGGTCCGCGCCAGGGAAGCTCCGCGTCTGCCCCTCGATCCTCTCCGCCGACTTCGCCCGCCTCGCCGACGAGATCGCCGTCGTGGAGAAGGCCGGGGCCGACTTCATCCACGTCGACGTGATGGACGGGCAGTTCGTCCCGAACCTCACGTTCGGCCCGATCGTGGTTGCCGGCATCCGGAAGATGACGCGCCTCCCGCTCGACGTGCACCTCATGATCGTCGATCCCCTCCGCCACCTCCCCGCGTTCGCGGACGCCGGGGCGGACCACCTGATCGTGCACGTGGAGGCGGTGGACGATCCGTCCGCCGCCGGACGCGCGATCCGCGAGCGCGGGCTCCGCTCGGGGCTCTCGATCAAGCCGGAGACGCCGCTCGAGCGGCTCCTGCCGGCGCTCGCCGACTGCGACACGGCCCTCGTCATGACGGTCGAGCCGGGGCGCGGCGGCCAGGCGTTCCTTCCGGGATCGCCGGAGCGGATCCGCGCCGTGCGCCGCGCCGTCGCCGAGGGGGGCTTCGACTGTCTCGTGGAGGTGGACGGAGGGATCGACGTGCGGACCGCGCCCGGCGCGGCCGCGGCGGGGGCCGACGCCTTCGTCGCCGGGCACTCGATCTTCCACACGCCCGACCCCGCGGCCGCCGTCCGCGCGCTTCGGGCGTCACTCCCGCGTCCGTGAACGCGCTCGTCGTCGGCGGCGCGGGCTACATCGGGAGCATCGTCACCGAGGAACTCGTCCGGGCCCGCCACGCGGCGATCGTGCTCGACGACCTCTCGACGGGGCACAAGGACGCGGCGCCGCCGCTCGCCTTCCTGATCGAGGGGGCGATCCAGGACGCAGCCAAGCTCCGCGAGGCGTTCACGACGAAGGAGATCGACTGCGTGATCCACCTCGCCGCCAAGTCGATCGTCTCCGAATCGGTCGCTCATCCCGACCTCTACGAGCGGGCGAACGTGGAGTACGGCCGGATCCTCCTCGACGCGATGCGCGAGCACGGGGTGAAGCGGATGGTCTTCTCCTCGACGGCCGCGGTCTACGACGCCGCCCAGCCGATGCCGCTCCGCGAGAATTCACGCCTCGAGCCGGGGAACCCCTACGGTGTGACGAAGCTCCGCTTCGAGGGGATGCTCCGCGAGCGGGCGGAGACGGACGGGCTCCGCTACGTCGCGCTCCGCTACTTCAACGTGGCGGGCGCGAGCATCGACCGGGGCGAGGACCATCGGAACGAGACCCATCTGATCCCGCTCGTGATCGACGCCGCGCGGGGAGCGAAGGGGCCGGTGCCGGTCTACGGCACCGACTACCCGACCGAGGACGGCACGGCGATCCGCGACTACATCCACGTGGTCGACATCGCCGACGCCCATCTCCGCGCGATGCGCCACCTCGCCGAGGACGGCGAGAGCGCGACGCTGAACCTCGGCACGGGGCGGGGGAACTCCGTCCGGCAGGTAATCCGGACCGTCGAGGAGGTGACCGGATTGCGCGTCCCGACCGTCGATTCGCCGCGGCGCGCCGGCGATCCGCCGGTCCTGATTGCCTCGGCCGACGAGGCGCGGCGCGTGTTAGGCTGGACGCGTCAGTTCGAGGAGCTCACCGACATGATCGAGACCGCGTGGGAGTGGCGTCAGCGCTTCCCGGAGGGATATGAGCGATGACCGAGCGGAAGAAGCACCACGAAGACGAGCTGGAGCCCGACAAGATCCCCGAGGAGCTGGTGCCCGTCCACGACGTCCCGGACGAGGCGACCGGAACGATGCTGGCCGACTTCCTGCGCGAGAACGGGATCGACGCCGCCCTACGCCCGATCGAGATCTCGATGCTGCCGGGCGTGGAGTCGGTGGGCCACGGATTCTGGGGCAAGATCGAGGTGCTCGAGCGCGACAAGATCCGCGCGCGGGCGATGATCCACGATTTCCTCTCGTCGCGCCCGCGGACCGTGACGCGCCGGAATCCGCCGGAGAGCGGACCCGAGGGCGCGGCGTGACGCGACGCCCGCCTTCCGGCGCCGGGGTGGCGGCGTGAAGCCGCTCCCGAGCGCGCCGGAGCGTGATGTGACGATCCCGCCGCCGGGCGCCCGCGAGGCCCTCGCCGGCCGCGTCCGCGCGATGTCGGGCCGCACCGTCCTCGTCATCGGGGACGTGATCCTCGACCGCTATCTCTGGGGGCGCGCGACGCGCGTCTCCCCCGAGGCGCCGGTCCTGGTCGTGGACGTCGACCGGGAGGAGCATCGGCTCGGCGGCGCCGCGAACGTGGCGCACAACGTGCGCGCGCTCGGCGCCGTGCCGGTCCTCTGCGGCCTCCTCGGGAGCGATGCCGCGGGCAAGGATTGCGAGCGGCTCCTCGCCGAGGGCCAGGTCGATGCCGCCGCCGGCATCGTGCGCGACGAGAGCCGGCGCACGACGCTCAAGACCCGGATCGTCGCCCACCACCAGCAGGTGCTCCGCGCCGACGAGGAATGCCGCGAGCCCGCGGGCGACGACGCGCGCGAGGCGCTCTGGCGCCGCATCCAGACCGCGCTCGACCGTGCCGACGCCGCGATCGTGAGCGACTACGGGAAGGGGGTCGTCACTCCCGAGCTCCTCGACCGGCTCCTGCCCGAGCTCTCCCGCCGCGGCGTGCCGGTCGCGGTCGATCCGAAGGAGGAGCATTTCTTCCGCTACCGCGGCGTGACCGTCATCACGCCCAACCTGGCCGAGGCGGCGCAGGCGTGGGGACGGAAGCTCCGCGACACGGAGTCGCTCCTCGAGGCGGGGTTCGGCCTGCGCGAGCGGCTGGACGCGCGCGCGGTCCTGATCACGCGAGGCGAGGAGGGGATGTCGCTCTTCTCGGCCGAAGGGCACACGCATTTCCCGACGCGCGCGCGCGAGGTCTACGACGTGACCGGCGCGGGGGACACGGTGGTCGCGGTCATGGGCGCGGCCCTCGCCGCGCGGGCCACCCTTCCCGAGGCGTGCGTCCTCGCGAACCATGCGGCCGGCCTCGTTGTCGCCCACGTCGGCACGGCCGTGGCCGGCGCGCGCGATCTAATCGCCTCGCTCGCCGAGACCGCCGATGGGTGAGGTTCTCACGTTCGAGATCGCGCTCCGGCGCCGCGCCGCCGCGCGCGCGCTGGGGCAGACCTTCGTCTTCACCAACGGCTGCTTCGACGTGCTCCACCCCGGCCACGTGGCGCTCCTCGCGCACGCGAAACGGCTCGGGCACTACCTCCTCGTCGGCTTGAACTCCGACCGCTCGGTGCACGCGCTGAAGGGCCTCGGCCGTCCCGTCCAGGGCGAAGCCGACCGCGCGGCGGTCCTCGCCGCGCTCCGCGACGTGGACGGCGTCTTCGTCTTCGACGACGAGACGCCGAAGCGCGTGATCGAGGCGCTCCTCCCCGACGTGCTCGTGAAGGGCGGCGACTACGCGAAGGAGGAAGTGGTGGGACGCGAAGCGGTGGAGGCGGCGGGCGGCCGCGTCGAGATCTTCCCGCTCGTCGGCGCGCACTCCACCAGCAAGGTGTTGAGCAAGCAGCGTGCCGTTGCCTCCCGGGGCGTGTAACGCCGGAACGCGCAGCCCCTTTCCCCGGTCCTGACGGAACGACCCCAAGCGCGCGCCCAACGCGCGCAACTCCTCGTCCGCGTTTTCTTCTTCTCTCCTGTCGTTGACCGCTGTGCGGCGACTCCGTACCATGCCCCGATTGTTCCAGTCACCCTTGATCCTAGGAGCCCCGCGCGGGCCCCTGTTTCGCTGGAGAAGGTCATGATCGAAGCCATCGCCGTCATTCTCGTCATCATGTGGCTGCTCGGGATGCTCACCCATACCATGCTCGGCGGCCTGATCCACATCCTGCTCATCCTCGCCGTCGTCGCCGTTGTCATCCGACTCATCACCGGTAGGAGGCCGGTGGTCTAGCGCCGGCTCCGCCGCCGAAGTGCGCCGTGCCTTGTCGGGCGCCGCCAGGCCGCGGCATCGGGCACATGCAGCGGCTCGTGGTCCACAACGACACTTCCCAGGAGGGAACCGCATGAACCGAACCTCGAAGTCCGTCCTCGCCGTGACCCTCTTCGCGTTCCTCGCGCTGGCACCCGTTCTCGCGTTCGCGCAGGACATGCCGCCCGCGGAGCACAAGAGCATCGGCCTGGGCTTCCACAACGACAACGCGCCGATCGGCGTCCGCTGGTGGTTCTCGGGCCAGAAGGTCGGCCTGGACCTGGGCCTGGGCTACGATCGCGAATCGGCCGCCCCGGACTTCCCGGACGAGCATCTCTCGCGGTTCACGATCAATGGAGGCATCCCGATCGTCCTGAAGAGCTGGAGCAAGGTCCACTTCATGTTCCGGCCGGGCATCTCGTATGCGACCCAGCAAGTGCCGGACACGACGGTCACCTTCAACACCGTGAACGAGAAGACGCTGCAGATCACGGGCGAGCTGGAAGCCGAGGTGTTCCTCGCGGAGAACTTCAGCGTCTCGGCGAGTCATGGCATCGGTTACGAGAGCTTCACTCCGCCGTTCGACGGGAAGAAGCAGAATTCCCTCTTCACGCTCGGGAACAACTTCACGACCATCGGATTCCACGTCTACCTGTTCGGCAAGTGATCCGGTCGTAGCAGACAACGGGCAAACGGTCGGGCCCCCGGAGGCGCATCTCCGGGGGCCCGAAGCATTTGGAGCCGTCCCGCCCGGCGCCGGGACCCGGCTCTCCGAACCGCCCCGAGGGGACCATTGACAGCGTAAGCCTCTATTCTTTAATCTGTTGCACCGGATTACCGTTTTCCACATCCCGATTTCCCGACCGGCATCTCCCGCACCGCGGCGAGCGGCTCGAAGCTCCCGCCGCCATGTCCCGAGCCTGCCGGCTGCGACGACCCCAGAAGGAGGTTTGCCTCGAGTGAGACGCCAGCGACGAGTCGTGATCATGGGCGCCGGAGGGCGCGACTTTCACAACTTCAACACCTACTTCAAGACGAGGCCCGAGTACCAGGTCGTGGCCTTCACGGCATCGGCTCAGATTCCGGGGATCGACGATCGCCGCTACCCGCGGTCTCTCGCCGGAAAGCTCTACCCGAAGGGGATCCCGATCGTCTCGGAGCAGGAGCTGCCAGAGCTGATCCGCGAGCAGGGCGTCGACCTGGTCGTCTTCGCCTACAGCGACGTCTCGCACGAGTACGTGATGCACAAGGCCTCCTGGGTGGCGAGCCTCGGGCCCGACTTCATGCTCATGGGCCCGGCGAGCACGATGCTGCAGAGCAAGGTCCCGGTGATCGCGGTGAACGCGGTCCGCACCGGCTCGGGGAAGAGCCAGACCACGCGCAAGGTCTGCGAGGTGCTGAAGGCGATGGGGAAGCGGGTCGTCGCGATCCGCCACCCGATGCCCTACGGCGATCTCGGCCGCCAGGGCGTGCAGCGCTTCGCCACCTACGCCGACCTCGACCGCCACAAGTGCACGATCGAGGAGCGTGAGGAGTACGAGCCGCACATCGATCGCGGCACGATCGTCTATGCCGGCGTCGACTACGCCGAGATCCTCACAGCGGCCGAGAAGGAAGCCGACGTGATCGTCTGGGACGGCGGCAACAACGACTTCTCCTTCTACAAGCCCGACCTCCAGATCGTCGTGGCCGATCCACACCGCCCCGGTCACGAGCGCCTCTATCACCCCGGCGAGATCAACACCCGGATCGCCGACGTGGTCGTGATCAACAAGATCGGCACCACCGACTACTCGAACGTGGAGGCGGTGCGCGCCTCGGTGCAGCAGCTGAACCCGCGCGCCGTCATCGTGGACGGCGCCTCGCCGATCTCGGTCGACCGGCCGGACCGGATCCGCGACCGGCGCGCGCTCGTGATCGAGGACGGCCCGACGCTCACGCACGGCGAGATGAAGTACGGCGCCGGCGTCATCGCCGCCAAGCGGAACGGCGCGCGCGAGATCGTCGACCCGCGCCCCTGGCTCGTCGGCGAGATCCGCGACACCTTCCGCCAGTACCCGGGCATCGGCGCGCTGCTGCCGGCCATGGGCTATTCGAGCACGCAGCTGCGCGACATGGAGCGGACGATCAACGCGTGCGAGTGCGACGTGGTCGTCATCGCGACGCCGATCGATCTCCGGCGCCTGATCGACATCAAGCACCCGACCGTGCGGGTCGGATACGAGCTGGAGGAGATCGGCCGTCCGAAGCTCGAGGATGTGATCGGCGAGTTCCTCGCGAAGCGCGCCGCGAAGCCGGCCGCGCGCGCAGGTCTGGCTCCGGGCAAGGGCCGGATGGCCCGCGCCGCCAAGAAGCCGCCCGTGACCGCCGCGCGACGGGGGCGCCGATGAACCTCCACGAGTACCAGGGAAAGGAGCTCTTCCGCGCGGGCGGCATTCCGGTCGCCCCCGGAGAGGTGGCGCGCTCGGCCGAGGAGGCCGTGGCGGCCGCGGACCGCTTCGCCTATCCGGTCGTCGTGAAGGCGCAGGTCCTGATCGGCGGACGGGGGAAGGCGGGCGGCGTGAAGGTGGTGAAGAGCCGCGAGGAGGTCCAGCGGGAAGCGGGGCGCATCCTCGGGATGGACATCCGCGGGCACGTGGTCCGGCAGGTCCTGATCACGCCGGCCGCGGAGATCGAGAAGGAGTTCTACGCGGGCATCGTCCTCGACCGCAGGGCCGAGACGCCGCTCCTCATGGTGAGCCCCTCGGGCGGTGTCGACATCGAGGAGGTCGCGCGCATGAGCCCGGAGAAGATCCTCCGCCTGCACCTCGACGGCCGGGGACTTCCCGCCTATCGCGCGCGGGCGGCGGCGCGCTTCCTCGACCCGCGCCCGGCCGTGCAGAAGCAGATCGTGCCGATCCTCCTCAAGCTGGCGGCGCTCTATCACGCGCAGGACGCCTCGCTCACCGAGATCAATCCGCTCGTCGTGACGGCGGAGGGGAAGGTCCAGGCCCTCGACGCCAAGGTGGTCATCGACGACAACGCCCTCGACCGTCATCCCGACCTCGCCGCCATGCGCGACCTCGGGGCCGAGGACCCGGGCGAGGTGGAGGCGCGCGAGAAGGGGCTCTCCTACGTGCGCCTCGACGGCACCATCGGCTGCGTCGTGAACGGCGCCGGCCTCGCCATGGCCACGATGGACCTGATCCAGTACCACGGCGGGAAGCCGGCCAACTTCCTCGACATCGGCGGCTCCTCGAATCCCGACAAGGTGACCGCCGCGATGAACATCCTGACGCGGGACGCGCGCGTGCGCGCGGTCCTGTTCAACATCTTCGGGGGGATCACGCGCTGCGACGACGTCGCGCGCGGGCTCCTCACCGCCCTCGACCGGATCGGCTTGAAGCTCCCGATCGTGATCCGCCTCACCGGGACGAACGAGCAGGAGGCGAGGGATCTCTTGAGCGCGCGCGGCATGACGGCGCTGAGCGACATGGACGAGGCGGTCCGGGCCGTGATCGCGCGCGCGGCGGAGGCGGCATGAGCATCCTGATCGATCGGGGCTCCCGGGTCGTCGTGCAGGGGATCACGGGCCGGGACGGCTCCTTCCACGCGAAGCAGATGCGCGACTACGGCACCCGGGTCGTCGCCGGCGTCACGCCCGGCAAGGGAGGCACCGACGTCGACGGCATCCCCGTCTTCGACTCCGTCGAGGAGGCGGTCGCGAAGACCAAGGCCGACGTCTCCGTGATCTACGTCCCCGCGACGCTCGCGCAGGACGCGATCTACGAGGCGGTCGACGCCGAGGTGCCGCTCGTGGTCTGCATCACGGAGGGGATCCCGGTGCGCGACATGATCGAGATCGCCGACTATCTGCGCGGGCGCTCGACGCGCCTCGTGGGGCCGAACTGTCCGGGGCTGATCTCGCCGGGGCAGTGCAAGGTGGGGATCATGCCCGGCTTCATCCACGCGCCCGGGCGGGTCGGCCTCGTGAGCCGGAGCGGAACGCTCACCTACGAGGTGGTCTGGCAGCTCACGCGCGCGAAGCTCGGGCAGTCGACCTGCATCGGCATCGGCGGCGACCCGATCATCGGGACGCGCTTCACCGACGCGCTCGCCCTCTTCGAGGCCGACGAGAAGACCGACGCCGTGGTGCTGATCGGCGAGATCGGCGGCACCGACGAGGAGGAGGCGGCCGCGCTCATCGAGTCGAGCATGTCGAAGCCGGTCGTCGCGTTCATCGCGGGACAGACCGCGCCGCCCGGGAAGCGGATGGGGCACGCCGGCGCCATCGTCTCGGGCGGATCGGGGACGGCGCAGGAGAAGATCGCGCGCTTCGAGCGGGCCGGCGTGCCCGTCGCGAAGGTGCCGTCGGACATCCCGCAGCTCGTCCGCGCGGTGCTCGAGAAGGGCCGGCCGAAGCTGCGCGTGGTCGCGGGCGGTGCGGGAGCCAAGCGGGCACCTGCCGGCGCGAAGCGCCGTGCCGAGGCGAAAAGGCCCGCATCGCGGACCTCGAAGCCGGCGCGCGCCGCGAAGCGGGCGCGTACGGCTTCGGCCGCAAAGCGCGCCGCCAAGCCAGCACGCAAGAAGACCCGGCGCTGACCGCGCATCGTTCAATAACGAAGAAGCATCATCACGGGGCGCTCGCCTGAAGGAGCGGCGGCGCCTCGTTCCGCGCCGGTAGCCGGCCGCGGAACGATACCAACGGAGGATCTGTGGAAGAGACGCTCTTCATGATCAAGCCGGACGCGGTCCGGGCGCGGAAGATCGGCCTGATCCTGGCCGAGGTGGAGAAGGCCGGTTTCGAGGTCCTCGGCATGCGGATGGTCCGCCTCACCCCCGAGCGCGCGCGGAAGTTCTACGCCGTGCACGAGGGGAAGCCGTTCCTGAACGACCTGGTCGCCTTCATGTCGTCCGGTCCGGCCGTGCCGTGCCGGCTCCGCCGCGCGAACGCGATCGCCGGCCTCCGCGAGCTGATCGGCGCGACCGATCCCAAGGAGGCGAAGCCGGGGACGATCCGGGCGCTCTACGCCGAGAGCAAGCAGAACAACGCGGTGCACGCCTCCGATTCTTCGGAGTCGGCCGCCGTGGAGATCCCGTTCTTTTTCGACGCCGCGACCGTCGGAGCTTAATCTAAACAACGCGATGCAGATCGACCTGAGGGAGCTGGCGGAGGGACAAACCCGCCTCGAAATGGACGTTACGGGAGAGTCCGTCGGGCTCACCCCGTCCGACGTCGTGCTCGAGGGGCCGCTCCACCTGGTCCTCGACCTGGACCGCCGCGACGACGAGGTCTGGATCCGCGGCAAGGCCCAAGCGACGGCGCGGCAGGAATGTAGCCGCTGCCTGGTCGAGTTCTCAGAGAAACTGGAACTGGACTTCGACGTCTTCTGTGCTAAAGTGCGCAATCCGAACGTCCAAGGGCATCCGGCGTTGGATGAAGAAGATGGCGGGGTCCACTTCCACGACGGCCGGACCCTGTCGATCGACCCGGAGATTCGCGAGGCGGTGATCCTGGGGCTCTCCATGCAGCCGCTCTGCCAGGAGGCCTGCAAGGGGCTCTGCCCGCGCTGCGGTGAGGACCGAAACGCCGGGCCCTGCCGGTGCGAACGCGACGAAGCGCACGCTTCGGCCCAGCCGGCCGCGCCGGAAGCCGGAATCCAGCCACGAGAGGAATGAGGAACCATGGCGGTACCCAAGAGAAGGCACTCGAGCACCCGCGGCAAGAAGCGCCGGACGAACTGGAAGCTTCGCATGCCGTCGCGCTCGCTCTGCTCCCACTGTAGCCAACCCAAGCTGCCCCACCGGGTCTGCGCGCACTGCGGCTACTACGCCGGCGAAGAGGTGATCGCGCGGGAGGGTCTCCGGACTTCGTAGGTCTTCCACGCCAACGACCATGCGCCAGCAAGGGAAGGGCCCGGTCATCGGGGTGGATGCCATGGGAGGCGACCTGGCCCCGCGCGTCGTCATCGAGGGCGCGCTGGAGGCGCTCCGCGAGCCTGGCGCGACGTTCGACGTCGCCCTCGTCGGCGACGAGCGCGAGATCCAGTCCGAGGCCCGGCGCATCGGCGTCGGCGACCGCCTGCCGCGCGTCATCCACGCCGCCGAGGTGATCGAGATGGCCGAATCGGCGGCTCAGAGCGTCCGCAAGAAGCGCGACTCCTCCATCAGCGTGGCCGCGCGCCTGGCCAAGGCCGGCGAAACCGACGCGATCGTCTCGGCCGGCAACACCGGCGCCGTCGTCGCGGCCGCCCTCTTCGAGCTCGGCCGCATCCACCAAATCCACCGTCCCGCGATCGCCACCGTCCTGCCGACGCCGCAGGGGAACGTCGTGATCCTCGACGTCGGCGCCACCTCCGACTGCAAGCCGTCGCACCTCTATCAGTTCGGGGTGATGGGGAGCATCTACGCCCGGCTCGTGCTCGGCATCGAGCGCCCGCGCGTCGGGCTCCTGAACATCGGCGAGGAGGCGGAGAAGGGGAGCGAGCTCTACTACGAGGCGCACCAGCTCCTCAAGCGAAGCCCGATCCACTTCGTCGGCAACGTGGAGGGGAAGGACATCATCCTCGGCACCGCCGACGTCGTGGTCTGCGACGGGTTCGTCGGGAACGTGCTCCTCAAGTTCGCGGAGAGCGTGATCCCGAGCCTCTCGACGATGATCAAGGACGAGATCAGCGCCCATCCGCTCAGCATGACGGCGGGGCTCCTCCTGAAGCCCGCGTTCCGGCGGCTCCGGCGGCGGCTCGATTACGCGGAGGTCGGCGGCGCGCCGCTCCTCGGCGTGGACGGCACGTGCATCATCGCCCACGGACGCTCGAACCCGCGCGCGATCAAGAACGCGATCAAGGTCGCCGCGCGCTGCGCCGAGGCGCGCGTGGCCGAATCGATCCGCGCCGAGCTCGAGCGCCTGACGCCGGCGGCGGCATGACGGCGGCCGCGCGCGACGTCCACATCGTCGGCACCGGCTCGCACACCCCCTCGCGCGTGCTCACGAACCGCGACCTCGAACGGATGGTCGACACCTCCGACGAGTGGATCACGAGCCGCACCGGCATCAAGGAGCGGCACATCTCCGACCCGGCAAGCCCCTCCTCCGTGCTCGCGACGCAGGCGGCGCGGAACGCGCTCGCCGACGCCGGGATCGAGGGGAAGGACCTCGACCAGATCATCGTCGGCACGGTGACGGGCGACCGGATCTTCCCCTCGACCGCCTGCATCCTGCAGGACAACCTCGGCGCGAAGAAGGCGCACGCGTTCGACATCTCGGCCGCCTGCGCCGGGTTCCTCTACGGCCTCTCGCTCGGGTACAACGCGATTCGCGTGGGCGCGGCCGAGACCGTGCTCGTGATCGGCGTGGAGACGCTCTCGAGGATCGTGAACTGGACCGACCGGAACACGTGCGTCCTCTTCGGCGACGCCGCGGGCGCGGTCGTGCTCCGCTCCACCGGCGCCAAGGGCGGGATTCTCGCGATCGTCCTCCACAGCGACGGCACGCTCGTCCACCTCCTCGAGATGCCGGCGGGCGGCTCGCTCCTCCCGCCCTCGCACGAGACGATCGACCGGCGGATGCACACGATCACGATGAGCGGGAACGACGTCTTCAAGCACGCCGTGCGCGCCATGGAATCGGTCGCGACGGAGTGCCTCGAGAAGTCGGGACACGTGCCCGGGGACCTCGACCTCATCATCCCGCACCAGGCGAACCTCCGGATCATCGACGCGACCGCGCGGCGGCTCGGGCTCCCGCCGGAGAAGGTCTTCGTGAACCTCGATCGGTACGGCAACACGTCGTCGGCGTCGATCCCGCTCGCGCTGGACGAGGCGCGGCGCGGAGGCAGAGTCCGTTCCGGCAGCCTAGTCGAGATGGTCACGTTCGGCGGCGGTTTCACCTGGGCCGCGGCGGTGGTGCAGTGGTGAGCGCGCCGGGCCCCTCGGGCGCCGGACCGGTGCTCCTCTGCCCGGGGCAGGGCTCGCAGAGCGTCGGCATGGGCAGGTCGCTCGCGGAGCGCTACCCCGAGGCGCGCGCCGCGTTCGAGGAGGCCGACCGCGTGCTCGGCTTCCCGCTCGCGAAGCTCTGCTTCGAGGGGCCGGAGGAGGAGCTCACGCGCACCGAGAACACCCAGCCGGCCTTGCTCGCCACGAGCGTGGCCGCCTGGCGCGTCCTCGCGTCGAAGGGAGTCGCCCCCGCGGCCGCGGCGGGACACAGCGCCGGCGAGTACGCGGCGCACGTGGCCGCGGGAACCTTCTCGTACGAGGACGGCCTCAGGCTCATCCGCGCGCGCGGCGAGGCGATGGCCCGCGCCGGGGACGAGCGGCCCGGAGCCATGGCCGCGGTGCTCGGGCTCTCGGTGGAGCAGATCGCGGAGGTGCTCCGGGCGGTGGACGCGCCGCGCGATCTCGCGGCCGCGAACTACAACTCGCCGGGCCAGGTCGTGCTCTCGGGCACGCCCGAGGCGCTCGCGAGAGGCGCCGAGGAGGCGAAGCGCCTCGGCGCGAAGCGCGTGATCCCGCTCCAGGTGAGCGCCGCGTTCCACAGCCCTCTCATGGAGGCGGCGGCGCGCTCGCTCGCGGAGGCGCTCGACCGCGTCATGTACCGGCGAAGCCGGTTTCCAGTTTGGGCCAACGCGTGGGCACGCCCCGTGCAGGATCCCGAGGAGGCGCGGACCTCGCTCAAAGAACAGCTTCTCTCCCCCGTGCTCTGGGAGCAGACGATGCGCGCGCTCATCGCGGGCGGCTCCCGGCGCTTCGTCGAGATCGGGAACGGGCGCGTGCTCCGCGGGCTCGCGAAGAGCGTCGACAAGGAGCTCGCGCTCTTCGGGACGCAGGATCCCGAGGAGCTGGAGTCGGCCGCGGCGGCCCCCGCGCCGGCCGCGGGATGAGCGGCCGCCTCGAGACGCGCGTCGCGATCGTTACGGGCGGCGCGAAGGGAATCGGACTCGCGGTCTCGCGGCGGCTCGCGCGCGAGGGGGCGAAGGTGGTCCTCACGGGGCGCGACGCCGCGGCGCTCGACTCGGCCGCGGCGGAGCTCGAGGGCGCCGGAGCGGAGGCGCTCCCGGTCGCGGCCGACGCCGCGAAGGCGGGCGAGGCCGAGCGGGTCTGCGACACGACGTTGAAGGCGTTCGGCCGGGCGGACATCCTCGTCAACAATGCGGGAGTGACGAAGGACGGGCTCCTGCTCCGGATGAGCGACGAGGACTGGGACCTGGTCCTGGCCACGAATCTGACCGGAGCGTTCCGGATGATCCGGGCGTTCGCCCGTCCCATGGTGAAGCAGCGCTGGGGGCGGATCGTGAACGTCTCGTCGGTCGTGGGGCTCACGGGGAACGCCGGCCAGGCGAACTACGCGGCCTCCAAGGCGGGCCTGCTGGGGCTCACGAAGGCCGTTGCTAAGGAGTTGGCATCACGTCATATTACCGTGAATGCGGTCGCCCCCGGCTTCATCGAAACGGCGATGACCGAGGGTCTGGGCGAGAAGGTCCGGGAAGGGCTCGGAGCCCAGATCCCGATGGGACGCCTCGGAAGCCCGGATGACGTGGCGCACGCGGTCGCCTTCCTCTGCTCCGAGGAGGCGGCGTATGTGACGGGGCAGGTGCTGCCGATCGACGGTGGCATGGTGATGTAGGCGCGTCCTTTACGACCGGGACGAATCCAAAGCTAGGGGAGGTGACCCAAAGGATGGCAGCGTTCAGCGAAGACCGCGTGAAGCAGATCATCGTGGATCAGCTGGGTGTGGCGCCCGAGCAGGTGACGCCGGAGGCGTCGTTCATCGACGACCTCGGGGCCGACTCGCTCGACACCGTGGAGCTGGTCATGGCCCTCGAAGAGGCCTTCGATATCGAGATCCCCGACGAGGATGCGGAAAAGATGACCACGGTGGCGGACGCCATCAAGTACCTCGAATCCCACGTGCCGAAGAACGCCTGATTCGGCCCCGCGCCCGGAAGCGCCGGGCGCGGACGGAGCAACCTGAAGAAAGGAACAGCGAGCGAATGGTGCGTCGTGCGATCGAGCCGCGCCGGGTCGTGGTGACGGGCATGGGGATCATTTCCCCGCTCGGCAGCGACCTCGGCGAGTTCTGGAAACGGCTCACGGCGGGCGAGTCGGGGATCAGCTCCGTCACGCGCTTCGACACCACCGGATTCGACACGAGGATCGCGGGCGAGGTGAAGGATTTCCGGGCCGAGCAGTACATGGACCGGAAGGACGCCCGCCGCGCCGACCTCTTCGTCCAGTACGCCATCGCGGGAACGGCCAACGCCGTCGCGCAGGCCGGGATCCGGAACGGCAACGTGGATCCCGCGCGTTACGGCGTGGTGATCGGTTCGGGCATCGGAGGGATCGCCACCTTCGAGGACCAGCATCGAAATCTGATGCAAAAAGGGCCGTCGCGCGTCAGTCCTTTCTTCATTCCCATGATGATCTCGGACATGGCCTCGGGCCAGGTGTCGATCCAGTTCGGCGCCAAGGGTCCCAACTACTGCACGGTGTCGGCCTGCTCCTCGGGCGCGCACGCGGTGGGGGACGCCTTCCGGATCATCCAGCGGGGGGAAGCGGAGGTGATGATCACGGGCGGCACCGAAGCTCCGGTGACGCCGATCGCATTCGCGGGTTTCTGCTCCATGAAGGCGATGTCCACACGCAACGACGAGCCGACCCGGGCCTCGCGCCCCTTCGATTCCGAGCGAGACGGATTCGTGATGGGGGAAGGCGCCGGAATTCTGGTGCTCGAGGAATACGAGCACGCGAGAAAGCGCGGCGCGGCCGCCCTGGCGGAGATCGTCGGTTACGGCGCAACGGGAGATGCCCATCATATGACCGCGCCCGCCCCGGAGGGTGAGGGTGCGGCGCGGGCCATGCGGGCGGCGGTCTGCGACTCGGGTCTGAGTCTCGAGTCGTTCGGATACCTGAACGCCCACGGCACCTCCACGCCACTCAACGACAAGTTCGAAACACAAGCCATCAAGTCGGTGTTCGGGGAACACGCGAAGAAGCTGGCGATCAGCTCGACGAAGTCGATGACCGGCCATCTTCTCGGCGCGGCCGGAGGGTTGGAGACCATCATTTGCGTCCTCGCCCTCCAGAGCCAGTGCCTTCCTCCGACGATCAACTACGAGCACCCCGATCCCGACTGTGACCTCGACTACGTCCCCAACACTGCACGCCCGGTCGAGCTGCAGTCGGCCCTGTCGAATTCGCTGGGCTTTGGTGGGCACAACGTCACCCTGGCGTTGTCGAGGATCGTGGCGTAAAGGCGGGGCCCAAGGGCCCCGAAGCCAGTGAACTTTTTCCGAAAGCTGTTGGGACTGGATGGTCCCAAGCCTCCCGCCAAGACCGGCCGGGATCGTGATTTCGATCTCCGGGGTCTCGAGCGGATCCTCCATTACAACTTCAAGAATCCGCAGCTCGCGCGGCAGGCGATGACGCATCGGTCGTACCTGCACGCCACGCCCGGGCGCAGCGGCGAGTCGAACGAGCGGATGGAATTCCTCGGCGACTCCGTGGTGGGGCTCGTGGTGAACGAGTTCCTCTACAAGAAATTCACGAAGCTGCGCGAAGGGGAGCTGACGAAGATGAAGTCGCTCCTCGTGAGCCGCGTCATTCTCTCGCGCTCCGCGAACCAGCTCGGGCTCGGGCACTACATCCTGCTCTCCGACGCCGAGAAGGGGTCGGGCGGGCGGAACCGCGCCTCGATCCTGGCCGACACGCTCGAGGGCGTGATCGGCGCGATGTACCTGGACGGCGGCATCGAGCCCGCGCGCAAGCTCACCGAGCGGCTCCTCCTGCGCGAGGTGAACGCGATCCTCAGCGACGCGAATCTCGCGAACTACAAGAGCATGCTCCAGGAGTACGTGCAGGGTGAGTTCAAGACGCATCCCCAGTACCGGATCTCCAGCGAGTACGGCCCCGACCACCAGAAGATGTTCACGGTCGAGGTGGTCGTGAGCGGCAAGACGTACGGCCGCGGCCACGGGAGCAACAAGAAGGAAGCCGAGCAGGAAGCGGCCCGCGACGCCCTCTTCCACTTCGAGAAGCTCGCCCACCCCGAACAGGGGAAGGCGAAGGAAGCGGAGAAGGAAGGATCGGTCGAATCGCGCCGGCGCCGCCGGCGTGGCGGTCGCGGCCGGAGGAACGGCCGCGGACGGACCGAGGGCGCGCCGGGCGAAGCGGTGGCGAGCGCGCCGCAGGGGCGGCGCGAAGGGCACCGCGACCGGCACCGTTCGCGCGACCGTGATCGCGACCGCGAGGGATCGCGCGTCGAGCCGGGATCGGAGCCGCGGCACAACGAGGAGCCTCGCGAGCACGAAGAGCGCGAGGAGCCTCGCGAGTACGAGGCGCCGCGCGAATACGAGAGGCCGCGCGAGCACGAGGGCCCGCGGGAATATCCGCCGCGCGAGCGGCGGGAGCACGAGGGCGGCGGCGAGCACGAGGGCGGCGGCGAGCGCGAGGACCACGGTTCGTCGCGCGACGACACGTCGTCCGACACGCCGCGCTCATCGGGCGAGGGATCCGAGCACGGACACGGCGGCACGTACGCCGCCGCGAGGTTGCACGACCGGTAGCTGACTGGTATAATCCACGCATCGTCTCGAGAGGGGAGGAAGGCTTTGCCGCCTTCCTCCATCCTTTTTCGGGAGACGATCCGTGACCCTCGGACTTCGAAGCAGGCTGTTCCTCATGGTGATGTTCCTGGCGCCGGTGATCGCCGCCCCGGACGCGGACGCAGCCCCTCGCACCGATCCCAGTCTCCCCGCGCGCATCGAATCCTACCTTCCGACCGATCCCGTGCTCGTCGATCTGCTCGTCCGCTCGGAGCTGGCCGAGGCGGAGGGGGACGGTCCGGCCGCGATCGCCTGGGCCGAATCGCTCGCGACGGCCGATCCGCGGAGCGCCTTCGGCTGCGCCCGGGTGGCCACGCTGCACGAGGCGGTCGGGGAAGACGTCGAGGCCCTCGCGTGGGGGGACAAGGCCCTCCTTCGCGACAGCCTCTGCCTCGACGCGGCGATGCTGGTCGCCCGCATGCACTTGCGCGGCGGGGAGAGCGACATCGCCGCGCAGGCGCTGACGCCTCCGCTTCGCATCCTGGGCGCCCCGCCCGAGGCGTATGCCCTACGGGCGCTCGCGCACGAGCTTTCGCGGCGTTACGACGCCGCGCTCGCGGATCTGAAACGCACCGACGAGCTCCTGCCCGATTTCGCGTGGATCGCGACCGGGATCCTCGGCTTGGCGCTCGAGGACGGCCGGCTGGAGGAAGCGTCGCAAGCCCTCCGGCTGGCCCTGGAGCTGCGTTCGGACGATCCGCGGGTCCTGCATCTGGGCGTGTCGCTTGCGGAGCGGACCGACGATCCGGCGCTCGAGGAGACGCTGCTCCGGTCGCTGGCCCTCCAGCCGACGGCGCGCCCTTCCGACATCGCGGCCTACGGCGCCTTCCTCGTGAAGACCGGGAAGACCGCCGCCTTCCGGCAGCTCCTCGCCTGGGCCGACGCCGGCGCCATGAAGGAGGCCGACCTCCGGGCCCAGACGGGGCTGGCGCTGGTCCAGGACGGGCTCTATCCGCAGGCGCTCGAGACGGTGGGGCCCCTGAAGAGCGATCCGCGCGCCCTCCCGGTGCGCGCCCGCGCCTACGTCTCCCTCGGCGAGGAGAAGAAGGCGCTCGACTGCTACCGCCGGCTGCTCCCCGGGCGCACGTTCACCCGCGAGGAGTCGCTGGTCGTCGCCTACCTGGAAATCCGCGTGGGGGATCGCGCGCGTGGGGTGGAAACGCTCGAGCGCGCCCGTGCGGCGCGCCTCGAGACCCCGCGTCAGGTTCTCGCCGCGAGCCTGTGCTACTCTCTGCTCGGATACCCGGATGAAGCGGTCGCGCTCATCCGGGAATCGGCTTCCCGGGGCGTCTCGAGCCCGTCTCTCTTCGAGCAGCTGGGCTCGGCCGCGACGGTCCTCGGGGACTCGCTCGTCGCCCAGTGGGCGTTCGAGCGGATGCGCGGCCTCGGGAAGGAGACCTCGGAGTGCCTGTACTTCCTCGCCACGGCCGAGCTCTCCCAGGGGCGCGACGAGAACGCCATCGCCACGCTGGAGCGGGCCGTCCGCCTGAACCCGAAGAACGGACAGGCGCAGCTCCTCCTCGGGAAGCTCCGGAGCGACCGCGGACAGCTCGAGCTGGCGCGCGACGCGCTCCGCTCGGCGGCTTCCGTCCCGCAGACCGCTTACGACGCAAACCGCGCACTTGCAAAGGTTTGCAAGAGCCTTCGGCTCGACGCCGAGGCCCGCGAAGCGGAGTCGAAATCGCGCGGCGAGCGTCCCCGGACGTCCGCGGGCCTCACCCTCTTCCAGGACCGCTAACCCCCGGGAATTCAGGAACCTGCCTTACCGGGGCGGGGTACAGAAGGCTAGTCCGGAGCCCAACGTGCCCATCGAGCCCTTACGATTGAAAAAGCTCGACCCTCTCGCCGAGCTGAGCGACGAAGACGTCATGGAGCGCTGTGCCCAAGGCTCCGAGGCGGCCTTCCGAACGCTTGTTCAGCGGTACCGGTCGCGGATCATGAATCTGGTCTGTCGATTCATCAACGACCGGGACCGGGCGGAAGAGATCGCGCAGGAGGTCTTCCTTCGCGTCTTCCGGAACCGCGAGCGCTACCGCAAGAGCGGCAAGTTCTCGACGTGGATCTTCACGATCGCCGTCAACCTGACGAAGAACGAGATCCGAAGCCGCGTCCGTCATCGCGGCACGTACAGCCTGGACGCCATGGACGAGGAATCGGGCGGCCAGGGGCTTCCGTTCCCTGACTGGAAGCCGCTCCCCGATCAAGATCTCAATGCCCGTGAAATACAGAACAAGGTCGCCGAGGCGCTTCGCAAAATCCCCCCGCGCTACCGCGAGGCGGTCGTGCTCCGTGATGTGGAAGGGCTCAGCTACGAGGAAGTGGGCGAGATCCTCCGCATCCCCGGCGGGACCGTGCGGTCGCGGATCAACCGCGCGCGACTGATGCTCAAGGAGAGGCTGAAGCCCTACTTGAAACTGGAGGACGTATGAACTGCCGGTCCGCGGAAGAGCTCTTCTCGTCGTTCGTCGAAGACGAGTTGAGCCAGAGGGAGCGCCGCACCCTCGAAAATCACCTGGCGGATTGCCCGCGCTGCTCCCAGGCGGTGGAGGAGCTCCGCGCCACCGTCGATCTTCTCACCGCGCTCCCGTCCTACGAGACGGGTCCCGCGTTCGAAGAGGAGGTCATGGACCGGATCCGCTCCGGCGAAGCGCTCCGTCCCGGGATCGTGGAATGGATCACCGAGCGCGTCTCGGGCGCGTGGCTCAAGCCGGTGTTTCTCTCGGGCGCCGCCGCCTGTGCGCTCTACATCGCGTTCCTGGTCGGGGGCGCCTACCTGCCGTCTCCGAACCCGGGGAACCCGGGCTCCGATTCGGGCAAGATCGCGACCGTGACGCCGTCCGCGGCGAAGACCGTCGCGCCGTCCACGACGCCGGCCCCCGCCCGCGTCGATCCCGCTCCGGTCGTCCCGTCCGGCGACGTGGTGGCTTCGGCTCCGACGCGCCGCGCTTCGGCCGGCAGATCGGGAACCTCTCCGTCCCTGAGCGGCGTTGGCGCTAACACCGCCGATTCGGCGAGCGCCGTGCAGAGCGCGCCGTACCAGGACGAGTACATCCTGGATCAGTTCTACCTGAACCGCTCCGGGGAAGAGGGCGTCCACTCGATCGTACCCGTCTCGGGTCGTCCCGCCGATGACGTGTACATCACGTTCTGAGGGGAGCTCCAGGCTCCGCGCCGCGATGAAGCGTCATGGCTTCGCGGCGGGCGCCGCACTCGTCGCCGCGCTCGCGTGTCTCCCGTTCGAGGGGGGAGGACCGGCGCACGCCGCACCCGCCCCGCTTCGGCCCGAGACGAGCCCATTCCTCGGCGTGCTCGACTCTCTGCACGCGAGCATCCTCACCATCGTCGCCGTTCCCGAAGGACAGCGCACCGCTCCTCCCGGCACGCCCCGGAAGCGGCTCATCGGGACCGGCGTCGCCACGAACGACCATGAGATCGTCACGAGCGCGGGGCTCGCGTTTCCCGACGGGGTCGTGCACGTGATGCTGGGCGGGGGCGTCCAGCGCCGCGCCACGCTGCGCGGAGTCGACCGCCAGTCGAACCTCGCGCTCTTCCGGCTCGACGAGCCGGTGCTCCATTCGCTCCGCCGCGCCGCGCCGCAGTCGCTCGCGCTGGGGAGCTGGGTCGCGGTCATCTCGAACATCACCGTGAACCGCCCGCAAGCCGCGATCGGCCAGGTGGTCGGCCGCGGGGAGCGGGTCGACTTCCCGTACTCCGGCGACGTGATCGAGATCGACGCGCCCGGATATCCCGCCTCCGCCGGGGGTGCCGTCCTGAACGAGGACGGCGAATGGGTCGCCCTGGTCGTCGGCCGCGGCTTCCAGAACGCCGAGCCCGGCGCCCGCGTCGGCAACACCGCGCCGCCGCTCAACAACCCCGGCGTCCTCCTCGCCGTGCCCGTCGACCAGGTCGACCGGATCGTCGGCGACCTCTCCGAACACGGCACCGTGCAGCGCGGCTTCCTCGGGATCCGGCTGAAGCGCGGCCCCGCAGGTCCGGGCGACACGCTGGGCGTGCGCGTCGACGACGTGATCGGCGGGAGTCCCGCGGCCCTCGCGGGGATCCGGGTGGGCGACCACATCCTCGCCATGGACGGCCAGGAGGTGCGCACCCCCGAGGACCTCGTCGGGATGGTCGCGACCCTGCATCCCGGCTACGACACCGAGGTGACGATCCTCCGCGGCACGGACATCATGCCGATCAAGGTCGTGATCGGGTCGAACCTGACCGGGCCGCGGCAGCCGCGTGAGGCGGAAGCCACGCCGGAAACGCCTTCCGACAGGAAGGCGGTACGGGACGATCTCTCGAAGCTCAAGGAACAGCAGAAGGCGCTCGAGGAGAAGATTCGGGCTCTGGAGGATTCGACGCGGGGGCAGTAGGTCTCCCTGCGAATGGCGTCGGCCAAGGGCGACTGAGGCCTCATGAACCGGAACATCTCCCAGGAGATGTTCTTTGCGCCTGCTTGACACAACTAGGTTCGCCCACGCTCCACACCTCCCGTCCAACGCCACGTTCGCCCACCTCCGTGCGGTGATTCGCGCGTCGCTTCGCTCCACGCTCTTCATTCTGTGTTAGCCTGCCGCCATGCCTTCTCCATCGAAGCGGATTCGCGTGCGCGTGCCCGGCGTGGCGGCGGAGTACGCAGTCGTCGTCGAGCGCGGGGTGCTGGGACGCGCGGGAACACGGACGCGGGACGTGATGGGCGTCCGGGCCAAGCGGGGCGCCGCGATGGCGCTCGTGACCGACCGCACGGTCGCGCGGCTCTACGGGAAACGGGTGGAGGGCTCGCTCCGGCGCGCGGGATTCCAGGTGCACGTCGCCGCGATCGCGCCGGGGGAACGCTCGAAGCAGTTCGAGACGGTGCGGACGCTCACGGAAGCCTGGGCGCGCGCCGGGCTCTCGCGCAACGCCTTCGTCGTGGCGCTCGGGGGCGGCGTCGTGTCGGACACCGCGGGGTTCGCGGCGGCGGCGTACACGCGCGGCCTTCCGTGGGTCGTCTTTCCGACCACGCTCCTGTCCCAGGCCGACGCTTCGATCGGCGGCAAGACGGGCGTGAACCTCGCGGCGGGGAAGAACCTCCTCGGCGCCTTCCACCATCCTCGCGGCGTCTTCGCCGATCCCGCCGCGCTCGCGACGCTCCCGAAGCGCGCGTTTCGATCGGGTCTCGCCGAGGTGGCGAAGATGGGCGTGATCCGCCGGCCCGGGATGCTCCGCGAGCTCGACGCGATCACCGCCACGCTGAACGGCGCGGATCGCGAAGCCGCGGCCGCGGCCATGCTCCCGCTCGTGCGCGAGTGCGCGGCGTCCAAGGCGTGGTACGTCTCGAAGGACGACCGCGACACCGGCCTCCGGCGCGAGCTCAACTTCGGCCACACCGTGGGGCACGCGCTCGAGGCCTCTTCGGGGTACGGCGTCTACGAGCACGGCGAGGCGGTCGCGGTCGGCATGGCGGCCGCGCTCCGGATGAGCGTGATCCACGCGGGCCTCGATCCCGCCGACGCCCAGGAGACCGAGCGCCTGCTCGAGCGGCTCGGGCTTCCGACGAGACTCCCGCGCGCGCCCGGCGAGCGCTTCTGGAACGCCCTCCTCCGGGACAAGAAGCGTGGACGATTGCGCCTCCGAGTGGTATTGTGCCCCGCGATCGGCAAAGCTGAAGTATTTGAGTTGCCGTCGCTTACCACGCTTCGGCGTGTCGTTGTGAGCCTCGTCCGTCGATCATGACCACGGGGAACGCCATGCCCGACCAACGCTTCGACTCCCGAACGAGACACATGGAAGAGATCGTGGAGCGCGACCCCACGACGGCCCTCTATCTGCCGCTCGCCGAGCGGCTTCGCGAGGAGGGACGCGTGGAGGAGGCGATCCGGCTCTGCGAGGCGCGGAAGAACCGCCCCGGCCACGGCGTCGGAGACGCCATCGTCCTCGGGCGCTGCTACCTGGCCGACGGCCGTCTGAACGACGCGCGCTCGGAGTTCGAAGCCGCGCTCGCCCTCGATCGCGAGAACGTGTCCGCCTTGAAGGCGCTCGCGGGAATCCTCGCCCACGAGGGACGGCACGCCCGCGCGATCGATCTCTACCGCGCCGTCTGCCGCGTCGATTCGGGGGACCTCGAGTCACAGACCGCGCTCCACCAGATCACGTCGGGCGAGTACGCCGACGTCCTCCCCGCCGACGTCGTGGTCGGGCAGGGAGAGCTGGGGTGGCAGCCCGTGCAGCTCCCGCGCGAAGAGGAGAACCTTCCCGATCTCGCGCTCGGCCTCCGGAACATCGAGAGCTTCGAGGCCGGATCGGCGCACGAGCAGTCGGCGCGCGCGCAGAGCCTGCACGAGCTGAGCCTCGAGGAGCTGGGGCGCGCGAGCTCCGCGATCGGGATACCGGCCGCCGCGTCAGCGGCGCCGGCGGACGCGGCGCCCGAGACGGAATTCGGCGCCCGCGATGCGGAGGTTTCAGAAGCGCCCGCACCCTCCGCTGCCGCGCCCGCCGCTGCAGCACCTGAACCGGCGCCGCCTGTAGCCGAATCCGAGGGAACGCCGGAGGCTCCGGCCGCGCTACGCGCGCCGGCTCCGGCGTCGGGAAACCGCACCGCCTTCGAGGACTGGCTGCGGCGTCTCGGCGGGGGCTCCTGATGCCTCGAGGCGTCCGGGACGTATGGGTGCTCCACGGCCCCAACCTGGGCCTCCTCGGCCGGCGGGAGCCGGAGCTCTACGGCAAGAACGCCCTCGCCTCGATCGACAAGCGGCTCGCGGACCTCGGCGAGGAGCTCGGCATGAACGTGGTCTCGTTCCAGACGAACCACGAGGGGGCGCTCATCGACCGCCTCACGATCGCGATGGACGAGGCGGACGGCTGCCTCCTGAACCCCGCCGCGTTCACGCACACGAGCCTCGCGCTCGCCGACACGCTCCGATCCGTCACGATTCCGGTGGTCGAGGTGCATCTCACGAATCTCTACGCGCGCGAACGGGAGCGGCAGATCAGCGTGACCGCTTCCGCGGTGCGCGGCGTGATCATGGGACTCGGCGCCATGAGCTACGAGCTGGGCCTCCGGGCCCTCGATGCGCTCCTCAAAGGCGCCGGCAAACGGGGGTCCTTGCGATGAATCTTCGCAGGCAGATCACCGAGCTGGTGAAGCTCATGCGCGAGGAGGACCTCGCCGAGGTCGAGATCCGGCGCTGGTTCTCGACGATCCGGATCCGCCGTCCGGGCGGCGAGGTCCTCGCGGCGGCGGCTCCGGCCCCGCGCGAGGCGCACGCGCCGGCGCCGGCCTCCGCGGCGGCCGCGCCCGCGTCGGAGGAGTCGAAGAACCTGATCCCGATCAAGTCGCCGATGGTCGGGACCTTCTACCGCTCTCCCGCTCCGGACGCCGATCCGTACGTGGAGCAGAACAGCTACATCGACGTGGGCCAGACGGTCTGCATCGTGGAAGCGATGAAGCTGATGAACGAGATCGAGTCGGACGTGAAGGGGCGCATCGCCCGCATCCTGGTCGAGAACGCCCAGCCGGTGGAGTACGGGCAGGTCCTGTTCCTGGTGGAGACCGACGGGTCCGCGGAGCGCGCGGCCTGATTCGAAGGGCGGCCCCACGGAGGGGCTGGGGGGAACGATGAACATCAAGCGCGTCCTGCAGCAGATGGTGGCGATGAAGGCGTCCGACCTCCACGTGAAGGTGGGCACGAAGCCCACGGCACGGGTGCACGGCACGCTCGTCGCGATCGAGGAGCCGCCGCCGTCCCAGGCCGACCTCGAGGCGGTCGTGGACCAGATCCTCACGCCGAAGCAGAAGAAGGTCTTCGAGGAGACGAAGGAGGTCGACTTCGCGTTCGGCGTCACGGGGCTCGCGCGATTCCGAACCAACTTCTACCAGCAGCGGGGCACGACGGCGATGGTGTTCCGGCAGGTGCCGGCCACCGTCCCCGCGTTCGAGGAGCTGAACCTGCCGTCCGTCATCGAGGAATTGGCCGCGCGCCCGCGCGGACTGGTCCTCGTCTGCGGCACCGTCGGAAGCGGCAAGTCGACGACGCTGGCCGCCATGATCGACTCGCTGAACCGCCGCGAGGCGCGGAACGTGATCACCATCGAGGACCCGGTCGAGTTCCTCTTCCGCGACAAGAAGTGCACGATCAGCCAGCGCGAGATCGGGCTCGACACGGCGACCTTCTCCGAGGGGCTGAAGCACATCCTCCGCCAGGATCCCGACGTCATCATGATCGGCGAGATCCGGGACATCGACACGATGCGCATCGCGATCATGGCGGCGGACACGGGACACCTCGTGCTCTCCACGCTCCACACCATCGACGCCACCCAGACGATCAACCGGATCATCTCCTTCTTCCCGCCCCACCAGCACGAGGAGGTCCGCTTCATGCTCGCGGGGACGCTCCTCGGCGTGGTCGCCCAGCGCCTCGTGCCGCGCTCCGACCTGGAAGGACGGATCCCCGCCGCCGAGGTGATGCTCGTCACCGCGACGATCCGCGAGTACCTCCTCGACCCGGAGAAGACCTCCCTCATCAAGTCCGCGATCTCCGAGGGCGTCTCGCAATACGGGATGCAGACCTTCGACCAGTCCCTCATGCGCCACTACACCGAGGGGAGGGTCTCGTTGGAGAACGCGCTCCGCTACTGCTCCAATCCGAACGAGTTCGAGCTCCGCGTGAAGGGGATCCACGCGACGTCGGACGAGAGCTGGAAGAGCTTCGAACGGACCACCCCCGCTTCCAAAGAGGAAGTCGTCTAGCACTCCATGTTCCGGAAGATCCTGATCGCGAACCGCGGGGAGATCGCCCTCCGCATCATCCGCGCGGCCCGCGAGCTCGGGATCGAGACCGTCGCCGTCTACTCCGAGGCGGACCGCGACTCGCTCCACGTGCGGCTCGCCGACGAGGCGGTCTGCATCGGACCGCCCCCCTCGTCGGCGAGCTACCTCTACATCCCGCGCATCATCAGCGCGGCGGAGGTGACCGGAGCCGAGGCGATCCATCCCGGCTACGGCTTCCTCTCCGAGAACGCCCACTTCGCCGAGATCTGCGAGAGCTGCAAGATCCGATTCATCGGCCCGACCGCGGAGATGATCCGGAAGATGGGGGACAAGGCCGAGGCGCGGCGCACCATGCGCGCGGCGGGCGTCCCGATCACCCCGGGGAGCGAAGGGGTGATCGATTCGCCGGAGGAGGCGGAGCGCGTGGCGAAGGAGCTGGGCTTCCCGGTCATCATCAAGGCCGCCGCGGGCGGCGGCGGGAAGGGGATGCGGATCGCCACCGACGAGTCGTCGCTCCAGAACGGGATCCGCACCGCGCAGGCCGAGGCCGAAGCCTTCTTCGGCTCCGGATCGATCTACCTCGAGCGCTACGTGCAGCGGCCGCGCCACATCGAGGTGCAGGTCCTCGGCGACCGGCACGGCTCGATCGTGCACCTGGGCGAGCGCGAGTGCTCGATCCAGCGCCGGCATCAGAAGCTGATCGAGGAGTCGCCGAGCACGGCGCTCACCCCCGAGCTGCGCGCGCGGATGGGGGCGGCAGCCGTGAAGGGCGCGTCCTCGATCGGCTACGAGGGGGCGGGGACGATCGAGTTCCTCCTCGGGCCCTCCGGCGAGTTCTACTTCATGGAGATGAACACGCGGATCCAGGTGGAGCACCCGGTCACCGAGGAGGTGACGCGGCTCGACCTGATCAAGGCGCAGATCGCCGTCGCGGCCGGAGAGCCGCTCCCGTGGAAGCAGGACGAGATCCGGCTCGAGGGGCACGCCCTCGAGTGCCGCATCAACGCCGAGAAGCCGGACCAGAACTTCCAGCCCTCGCCCGGGCTCGTGAAGTACTTCCACGCGCCGGGCGGCCCCGGCGTGCGCGTCGACAGCCATCTCTACTCGGGCTACACCGTGCCTCCCCACTACGACTCGATGGTGGCGAAGATCATCTGCTGGGGACGCGACCGCACCGAGTCGGTAGCCCGGATGCGCCGCGCCCTCGAGGAGACGGTGGTGGAGGGGATCGAGACGACCCTTCCGTTCCATCTCCGGGTCCTCGACGACGCGGCGTTCCAGAAGGGAGCGATCCACACCGGCTACCTCGAGGAGTTCCTCGCCCGCGAGCGCGAGGCGGCGGCGTGAAGCGGGTCGACCTCTGCCTGACGCCGTCGTCGGCCGAGCGCGCCTCGCTCGAGGGGCGCTCCATCGCGGTCGTGGACGTGCTCCGCTCCTCGACGACGATCGCCTGGGCGCTCCGGAACGGCGCCGCCAAGGTGATCCCCGTGGAGACGGTTGAGGAGGCGACGCGCCTCGCCCACACGCTCGACGCGAAGACGCGTCTCCTCTGCGGCGAGCGGGACGGCCGCAAGGTGAGCGGGTTCGACCTCGGGAACTCGCCGCGGGAGTACACGCGCGAGCGCGTGGAGGGGAAGACCCTCGTCTTCGCCTCCACGAACGCGAGCCCGCTCATGGCCGGAGGGCTCGCCGGGCACGCGCAGCGGATCCTGGGTTACGTGAACCTCTCCGCCGTGGCCGACGCGCTCTGGAAGGAAGGGGCCGACGTGACCGTGGTCTGCGCGGGTCGCGTGGGGCGCTTCTCACTCGAGGACGCCGCGTGCGCTGGAGCGCTCGCGCGTCGCCTCGCCGAGCGGGCGGCCGGGCTCTCCCTCAACGACGCGGCAGAGATGGCCGCGGAGTACGACCGCGCGCACGGGCGCGATCCCGAGGGGATCCTCCGCCGGAGCGAGCACGGCCGCTATCTGATCGAGCTGGGTTTCGAGGAGGACCTCCCCCTCTGCGCCGCCGTGGACCAGGTTCCTCTCGTTCCGATCCTCAAGGACGGCCGGATCACGGTTCCAGCCCAAGCGGACGCTGCCGTGTAGCTAGTGCGCCTTCCGGGCCCTTCGGAAGAGCTCGAACGCCAGCGCCCCGAAGAAGAGGTTCCCGATCCAGGCCGCCAGCAACGGCGGGAGCGCCCCGTTGTGGCCCAGGGCCTGCCCGGTCCGGATGAAGGCGTAATAGAGGAAGGAAATGAAGACCGAGAGGCCGAACCAGACGGCCAGGCCCCCCCGCCGGGCCCGGAGGGCCAGGGCGGTCCCGATCACCACCACGATCAGGTTCGTGAGGGGGAAGGCCACCTTGAGATAGAGCTCGACCAGGTACTTCTGGACCCGCCCGCCGCTCTGGTGGAGGCGGTTGATGTAGCGCATCAGCTCCCAGTACGAGAGGCCCGTGGGATCCTCCTCGGTCTCGGAGAAGTCCTCGGGGCGCTCGGGGAGGCCGGGGATCCTGAGCTCGGTAAAGTGGGCCGCTTTCTCCCCCTCCCGCGTGAACCTGCGGACGTACCCTTCGCGGAAGACCCACCCCCCGTGCTCCCAGCGCGCCGTCTCGGCGTCGATCCGGCCCGTCAGCTCGTGGTTGTGGATCTCCTCGATCACCACCTCCCGCATCTCCTTCGTCCCGACGTTGTAGTTCCGGATCAGGAACGTGCGTCCGTTCGCCCCCAGGTAGGCGAGGTTCGTCCGGACCGCGGGGCCCTCCAGGCTCTGCTTCTTGATGTCGCCGCGGTAGATCTCGACGCGGCGCGCGTTCAGGTGGGGGAGGACCATCTCGTTCGTGACGAAGACGGAGACGCTCACGGCGAACGCCAGGACGAGGAGCGGCGCCGCGATCCGCCCCGGCCCGATCCCGGCCGCCCGCATCGCCGTGAGCTCGTTGTTCCGGTTGATCTGCCCCAGCGCGAGCAGGCAGGAGAGGAGCATGGCCATGGGCAATACCTGGAGGATGATCCCGGGGATCGAGACCACGTAGTAGAGGAGGACCGTCCCGAGCGGCACCTGGTTGTCCAGGAACGTGTCCATCTTCTCGAAGACGTCGACCACGATGAAGACCGACACGAAGAAGAGGAGCCCGGCGGCGAGCGCCACGAGCTGCTCCCGGATGACGTAGCGGTCGAGTCGCCTCACGCGGGAGCCGGGCGCCGCGCGCGGGGGCGGCGCCGCTTGGGCCGCTGGATCAGCTCCGCGGTCTGGAGCGTGAGGACGAGCCCGATCGCGCCGATGACGATGTTCGGGATCCACATCGCGAGCCAGGGCACGACGAGCCGGCGGTCGGCCAGCTCCTCCCCGCCCGCGAGGCAGAGATAGTAGAAGACGAAGAAGAGGATCGAGAGGAAGGCGACCGCGATCCCGCTCTTCCGCGCGCGCATGCCGAGCGGCGCCCCCACCAGGACGAAGACGACGCAGGCAGCCGGGATCGAGAACTTCTTCTGCACTTCCACCTGGAGGCTGTTCCGCCGGCGCTCCAGCGCCTCGATCTCGAGCTCCTTCATCTGGATCGTGTCCATCGTGGTCGGGGAGATCGGCCGCGGCCGCACGGTGTCCGGCTGCGGACCCCGCGCTCCCAGCGCGCCGACCGAGGAGAGGGTGTGGACCGCCTTGCCGAGCCACGCGCCGAGCCCGTGCGGCGGCTGGTGCGGGATCGCCGCGCGCACGAAGTCCCCGTACGACCCGAAGCCGGCCGACCGGAGGATCTCGTCCCGCGCCTTCGTCGACACGTCGAGACTCTTCTGGAGCTCCCGGATGGCGGCCTGCATCATCCGAAGGTTCATTTCGCGGTCGCCCCGCGCATCGCGGTCGTGCCGCTCCAGATCGGCGCCCGGATTCCGAATATTGATGGTCTGGGTGTCGAACTTGAGGCGCCGGTAGGTCCGCTCCCCTTCGTTGGGCGGGATCTCGTGGATCTCGCCGTCGTGCAGCTCCAGCGTGATGGTCCTCCCGTCGGGGGAGTTGTGGATCACGCCCCAGTTCGCGAGGATGGTGGTCGGCCGTGCGTTCGAGCTCAACTGGTAGATCTTCACCCCCCGGATCTCGTTCGTCCGGCTGTTCACCTTCTCCACGAAGATGTTGTAGCCGACGAAGCCGTCGATGAAGACCCCCTCCGTGATCTGCGTCGCGGGGCGCTTCCGGCCGACGTCGGCCATGAGATTGGCGAGCGCGTGGTTCGACTCGGGGAGGATGTCGTTATTGAAGAGGACGAGGAGCCCGGCGAGCACCCCCGCGGCGAGGAGGGGGGCGCCGACGATCCGGAGGAGATTCACCCCGGTCGCCCGCATCGCCACCACCTCGTTGTCCTGGGAGAGCCGCCCGAACGAGGCCATGGTGGCGATCAGGACGGCGCAGGGGAACGCCAGGGCCACCATGTAGCCCAGGGATAGGATGAACATCTCCAACACGATCCCGATCCCCACCCCCTTGCCGACCGCCAGGTCGACGAGGTCGAACAGGAAGTCCAGCGTCAGCAGGAAGATGACGATGCTGAACCCCAGGATGAAGGGGAAGACGTGCTCGCGAAGGACGTAGCGTTCCAGTATTCTCATGGCATCCTGACGAACGAGACATCGGCCGGGTCGAGGCGGGAGTATAGGAATCCCTGTCGGCCCGGCGCAACCGTTGCCCCATCCGGGCAATTCCCTGCCAAATCAAGCGCTTCCGGGCGAACTACTCCGCCCGAAGGGGGTTTTACCCTCTGTCGCCGCCTCGAGGGGAACGGGGGGCCCCCCGCATCCGGGAACCACACCGAATGACACGATGCAGCACCGACACTTGAAGGGGCCGGTCACGCTGTTCGGGCTGGCCGCGGCGCTCCTCGCGGCCATCGTCGCGGGGATCTCGCTGCTCCCCGACGCCGCCCGGGCCGACCTGGAATTCCGGCCGGCCAGCGACCCCGCGGCCACGGTCGACCCCCTCGATGACACACCGCCGGGCTTTCAGCGCTCCTGGTACTTCTCGTCCCTCTTCCCGGGATTCCCGCTCCCGCCCGATACCTACGGCGACCCGACCATCTCGGTGACGATCGACCCGATCTCGGGCCGCGTGCGGGAGAACTACCTGGAGCAGGACGTCGAGGTGCGGGAGCCGCTCATCACCAGCGACCGCGACTACGGCGACCTCGTCTGGGAGCGCAACAAGCGCCGCCTCTGGAACAACGCCTTCCTCGGGAACCGCTCGGTCGTCCGGACGGCGGCCGCGCGCGGCTCCATCTTCCGCCTCGATATCCCGGTCACGCTGCCCAAGGCGGTGCAGTCGATCGTCGGAAAGGGCGCGCCGAACCTGGAGGTGACCGGTAGCGAGACGATCAGCCTCTCCGGCAAGAGCGACTGGACCGCGAACCAGAGCCAGTTCACGGGCGAGAACCGGCGGCAGGGTGCCTTCCCGTCGTTCGAGATGAAGCAGGACCTGAACGTGAACCTGACCGGCTCGATTGGCGACAAGATCAAGGTCGACGTCGACCAGTCGAGCAACGTCCAGACCTCGGTCGACAACAAGGTGAAGCTCCGCTACGAAGGCGACGACGACGACATGATCAAGTCGATCGAGCTCGGGAACACGAACCTCTCCCTGGCGGGCGCCTCGATCCGGCAGGAGGGACTCTTCGGCGTCAAGTCGGCCATGAAGCTCGGCAACGTCGATCTCGTCACCATCGCGAGCCGGCAGGAGGGGAAGAACGAGACCTCGCGCTTCACCCCCTCGGGCGACCTCACGCACGTGATCATCCGCGATCTCGACTACATCAAGGGGCAGTACTTCCTGATCTCCGACCACCCGATGTACATCGACCTGAGCAAGCTCGAGGTCTGGCGGGACGACGCGAACAACACGAACAACCAGCTCCCGACCCGGCCCGGGTTCGCGCGGCTCGACCCGACGAAGGCAGAGGACGACAGCCTGAACCCGCAGCTCGAGGGACACTGGGATCCGCTCAAGCCGGAGATCGACTACACGGTCTCGATCGACTACTGGCGGCTGGACAACGGACAGAAGATCCCGGTCCTCAAGCTGACGCAGCCGCTCGCCACGTCGCAGATGCTCGCGGTGAGCTATCAGGAGATCACGCCGACGGGGGTGATCCAGATCGGAACGCCGCTCTCGGCGATCGGCTCCTCCGATCCCACGATCGGCAAGTCGCCCGACTCGCTCGTCGTGAAAATGCTGCGCCCCTCCTACGACAACCTGCGCACCGATGCCGTGGGGAACTTCGATCCGGCCGGGCCCTGGTACAAGGTCCTGCCGTACGAGCTGCGGAACTTCTACTACCTCCAGGCCGCGAACATCAACGAGTCGAGCATGATCCTGACGATCCGGCGTCTGTCGGGGAACGAAGCGACGCCGCCCGACCACCTCGAGAACAATCCCGACCCGCTGATCAAGATCCTCGGACTCGACCAGCTCAACGCCACCGGGGAGGCGGGAACGGACGGACGGGTGGACGACCGCTACGTCGACTCCGAGAAGGGGATTCTCTGGTTCCCCGACATCAACCCGTTCGACCCGAACGACCCGGCCGCCCCCTATCACGACGCCTCCTGCGCCCCCGACAGCGTCGGGTTCAACTGTCTGAACGACAAGCTCCGGAACGTGCTCCAGGTGAGCAACGACCAGAACCTGTCGACGGCCAACCCGATCGTCTACTACCGGAAGACCCCGGGGCAGGACGACGCCCGGTACGTGATCGACGCCCAGATCCAGAGCAGCCGGAACGGGTACTTCCTCGGCCGCTTCGGGATCCTGGAGGGCTCGGAGACGGTCCGCGTGAACAACGTGGTCTGGACGCGCGGGACCGACTACGACATCGACTACGCGACCGGCCAGCTCACGTTCCGGCGGACTCCCAACCCCAACGACCCGGTGACGGTCGACTACTCCTTCGCGCAGGGGGCGGGGCAGGTTTCCCAAACGCTGGCGGGCGTCTCGGCCTCGTACAGCCCCTCGGCCGACCAGACCGTCACGTCGAGCTTCCTTTATGAAAGCAAGGGGGCGACCGAGGACCTGGTGAAGCTGGGGGAGGAGCCGGCCACGTCGATGATCGGCGACCTCTCCACCGTCCTCGCGTTCCGGCCGGTCTGGATGACGCAGCTCGTGAACGGGATCCCCGGCATCCGGACCAGCGCCCCCTCCAACCTGAACCTCCAGGGGAGCATCTCGACCAACATCCCGAACCCGAACACGAAGGGCGAGGCCTACATCGACGACATGGAAGGGAACCGGGAATCGAACACGCTCTCCCTCACCCGGCCGCAGTGGTTCTGGAGCAGCGTGCCCTCGACGAAGGTGGCCAGCCTCGCCAACCACGCCGGGATCGAGTGGTACAACCCGGCGAACGCCGTCAAGGAGCACGACCTCCGTCCCGTCCTGAGCCAGGCGGAGGGAGGCGAGAACATCCACCAGGTCCTCGAGATGAGCTTCCTCAACCCCCAGGCCGACTCGACCAACACCATGCTCCTCGACGACTGGAACGGCGTCACGCAGTCGCTCGGAACCGTCGGGCAGGATCTCACCAAGACCCTGTACATGGAGATCTGGGTGAACGACTTCCACAACTCGTCCTATTCGACCCCCCTGCAGCACTCCCAGACCCGCGCCGTCCTGCACATGGACTTCGGGCGGGTGGACGAGGACGCGTTCTGGGATCCGAAGAACCTGCCCAACGGGCAGCTCGACACCGAAGACAAGAATGGGAACGGCGTCCTCGACCGCCCCCTCGACGATCAGGGCAAGCCGCTCAATCCGGGCACGATCGGCGGATACGAAGATACGGGTCTCGACGGGAAGATCGACGCGGACGAAACGGGCTACAACCCCGACTCGAACAAGGATCCGGACGGCGACGACTACGCCTACGACGTGAACAAGAACGCCAACGACTATTCGAAGATCAACAACACCGAGGGGAACGGCATCGACGCCCAGTCACGGCCCGACACCGAGGACCTGAACCGGAACGGCGTGCTCGACCGCGAGAACGCGTACTTCGAGGCGTCGATCGACCTCTCCCGGGATCAGTTCGTCGCCATCGACGTGCCGCAGCTCTACGGCAATCTGGACGTAGTGAAGAACAATGCGAACAACGGCTGGCGGCTGTTCCGCATCCCGGTCACCCTCACCGATTCCACGTTCCAGCGGATCGGCGCGGCGTCCTGGGACAACATCCAGGCGGTGCGCTTCTGGGTGGACGGCATGGACACGCCCCAGAAGTTCCAGATCGGCGGGATCGAGCTGGTCGGAAACCGGTGGCTCCGGCAGGCCTACCGCGACAGCGCGTCCTACGCCACCCGGGGGGTGACGCTCGAGGTGGGTTCGCGGAACAACAAGGACGACGCCGGCATCTACCAGGCTCCGTACTCCGTCAAGGACGCGGTCGGAAGTACCGCGACCCGGCGCGAGCAGTCGCTCTCGCTCGCGTACAAGAACCTCTCCCCTGGCGACAGCGTCTTCGCGTTCAAGACCTACGGTGACGCCGGGAACGGCGGCTTCGGCTGGGCCGAGTACCAGACGCTCAAGTTCTACGTGCACGGCGACAAGGGCGTGAACGTGGAGGCGGAGAGCCTCCGTGCGATCGCGCGTTTCGGCCCGGACACCCTCAACTATTACGAGTACAGCGTCCCGGTGCGGAGCGACTGGCAGGCGATTTCGATCCCAATGGAACGGCTCTCGGGGCTCAAGGCCAAGCTGCACGGCGATACCATTTACGTCGACAGCACGACCGCCGCGGCCACTCAGGAGGTCTACACGGTTCGCGGCAACCCGAGCTTCACCCGGATCTCGCGCGTCTCCTTCGGCCTGACGGTGCATGGCACCCCGGCCTTCTCGACGCCCGGGGAGGTCTGGATCGACGAGCTCCGCCTCGGCAACGTGCGCAAGGACCACGGGGTCTCCTCGAGCGTGACCCTGCAGGCGAACTTCGCGGACCTCATGACCCTGAACGCCTCGATCGATCAGACCGACAAGGACTATTTCCGGGTGGGGAGCGGGGCGACGCAGGGCTCGGGCTTCGACCACACCAACCTCAGCCTCTCGTCGACGTTCAACCTCGACCGTTTCCTCCCCACGAGCGGCGTCGTGCTACCGATCAACGTGAGCGCCCAGCACACGACCGACGTGCCCAAGTTCCGCACCGGGTCCGACGTGATCCTCGACGCGGCCCGGTCGAAGGTGGAGACGCGGCAGTTCGACCGCCAGTCGATCGGCGTCTCCTACCACCGCTCGAGCCCCAAGAAGGGGCTGAGCCGCTACACCCTCGACGCCATTTCGGGAGACATGAGCTACTCGAAGCAGGGGGAGATCAGCCCGCAGGCGTCCGATTCGAGCTGGCTGTTCACGATGGGCGGGACCTACAGCATCCCGATCGGATTCTCGGGTCTGAAGCTCGGGCCGATGCGGGTGAACCCGCTCCCGCGGACGTTCCAGGTGCAGACGAACTGGCGCTCGTCGCGCGACGTGCTCTTCTCGCGAACCCTGAGCGACACGGCCGACGTGTTCGACAACCGCTCCGACGTCAAGCAGCGGCTCCTCAGCATGCGGCTCGACTCCCGCTTCGAGCCGCTCCCGAGCGTGAGCGTCACGTACGCGCTCGGCTCCGCGCGCGACATGCTCCTCCACCAGCAGAACGGGCCTTTCGGATGGAACAAGGGGACGGAGATCAGCCACGACCAGACGCTCACGCTGAACTACCGGCCGCGCTGGCTCTCGCTCTTCAATCCCGACGTCACCGTGACCGGGACCTACCGGGAGCAGGCCTCGTCCGAACGGCGCGACGTGCCCGGGCTCCGCAACCTCAAGGACATCTCGAACCAGGGGAACGTCCGGACGAACCTCACGCTCCCGATCTCGCGCTTCGGGGGACGCGCGACCCGCTCGCCGCGCGACTCGATCCCGACGGTCTCGGTGCTCGCGCCCATCCGCTTCTTCTTCTCGAAGTGGCAGGACATCTCCGCTTCGTTCGACTTCCAGCGGAGCGCGGCGCTCACGCGCGTGATCGGCGACCCGGGCAAGCAGTTCAAGAGCGGCTTCACCGAGGTCTTCGACCCGAGCATCCGGATCACCCCGAGCAGCACGTTCGGCTCGTCGCGCCGGTACCACGGCACCGCCAACACCGGTTTCAAGCCGATCGACCGCCTCACGTTCCAGATCCGGGGGGACTACATCCTGAGCTACTCCGACGCGCTCTACGGGGAGCGGCGGAACCTGAGCTGGTCGTACCCGGAGGTGAACGCCAACTGGTCGGACCTCCAGCGACTTCTGGGCTTGAATGGAAGCATCAGTTCGTTGACCCTGACGTCCACGTACACCCGGCAGCGGGACGAGGCGGGCCCGGTGGGGGGTATCTTCGAGCAGCGCTCCACCCAGACGCGCTTCTCGCCGCTCCTCGGATGGAACGCGACCTTCCGGAATGGGATCCGCGTGAACGCGCAGAGCAACTACGAGACGCAGGACACCCAGGACGGCCGCGCCGGACCCGGCTACCTCCAGTCGCGCACGCAGAAGGGGACGTCGATCGAGGTGAACAAGAACTTCCCGGCCGCGCGCGGGATCAAGCTCCCGTGGAAGAAGGAGCGGGTCAAGCTGCCGAACGACCTGAATCTCGGGGCGCGGCTCGACCTGAGCTCCAGCCTTCTGGTGCGCCACCAGCCGACGAACGACCTCGTCGACTCCGACACCCAGAGCTTCCGCATCTCGAGCCAGAACAGCTACAACTTCAGCGCCGCGATGGTGGGCGGGTTCAACCTCGAATACCGCCAGGACGTGAACAAGCAGCTGGGTACCGCCGGCACCCGCCGCGGCATCACGATCGAGCTCAATGGCACCTTCCGGTTCTAGCCCTGCCCGAAACGCGGGAGGCCGGCCGCGCCCGCGGGTCCGCGTCGTCCCGAACCTGGTCGTGGCGGCGCTCCTCGTCGCGACGGCCGGCGCGTGCTCGCGGGCCCGGACGGCCGCCGCCTTCGACGGCAAGCGCGCCTACGAATGGGTGCGGAAGCAGGTCGCCTTCGGCCCGCGGGCGCCCGGAACGGCGGCGCACGACTCCTGTTTCACCGAGCTCGTCGGAGCGCTCCGGCAGAACGCCGATCAGGTCGAGACCGACAGCTTCACCTATCACTGCCCCGAGCTCGGCAAGGACCTCCGGCTGATGAACGTGATGGCGCGCTTCCGCCCGTCCGAGAAGCGCCGCATCCTGATCGCTGCCCACTGGGACACCCGCCCCTGGGCCGACCGCGACGCCGACTCCACCCGGCACAACCAGCCGATCCTGGGGGCGAACGACGGCGCCTCGGGGGTGGCGGTGCTCATGGCCCTGGCCGAGCAGCTCAAGCGGAGCCGGCCCGGGATCGGGGTCGACCTCGCCCTGTTCGACGGGGAAGACCTCGGGACCGAGACCGACCCGAGCGGCTTCTTCCGGGGGTCCAAGCGCTACGTCGAGTGGCGCTCCACCGAGGCCGCGCCTCTCTTCGTGATCGTCATCGACATGGTGGGCCGGAAGGACGCGGCCTTCTACTGGGAGGGGAACTCGTACGAGCACACCTCGAACATCGTCCTGCTCCTCTGGAATCGAGCCAAGGAGCTGGGATTGCGTGAGTTCCGCAGCGGGGTCAAGTACACCATCGCCGACGACCACGTTCCCTTCCTGGCGGCCGACATCCCGGCCATCGACGTGATCGACTTCGACTTCCCGGAGTGGCACACCCACCGGGACGACCTCTCCGTGATCGACCCGGCCACCCTGGAGTCGGTGGGGCGGGTCCTCTTCAGCCTCGTGACGAACGTCGACTACCTCTCGAACTGACCGCGCCGCACCCGCCCTCAACCCCGTCCGCATCCTTATAATCGTCCTTGACCCTGTTGGCGGTCCCCCTTAGGGTCAAGGGTCCGAGTGGACCCGCCCGTCCACTCGTCCTTTTTCGGGCCGTGCCCGGGGTCGGGAGCGCCCAAGGGCAAGGGAAATGGACCGAAACGAGCTTCGAGAAGGCCTCTCCCAGCGCCTCCGCGCTCTTCTGGAGGAGGAGGCGTTCGATCTCTGGGACCTGGATGTCACATCCCAGTCGGGACGGCAAGTGCTGCAGGTCACGGTCGAGCGGCCGGGCGGCGGCGTGACCCTGGACGAGTGCGCCTACTGGAACCGGAAGATCGGGAGGTTCCTGGAGGCGGAGAACCTGATCCCGGGCCCGTACGTGCTCGAGGTCGGTAGCCCCGGCATCGAGCGGACGCTGACGCGCCCCGAGCAGTACGCGCGCTACGTCGGCGCGTCGCTCGAGGTGAAGCTGCACGACCCGCGCGAGGGGCGGCGGACGTTCCGCGGCGAGCTCCGCGCGGCGGGTCCCGAATCGATCGTCGTCGAGGATCGGGAGGCCGGCACGGTGTCGCTGCCGCACGCGGCCATACGCAAGTCGCACCTGATCGTCGATCCGTGGGAAGGAATGCGCGGCAAGGACCGCCATAAAAAGGAACCGTGATCGTGGCTCGCGAGCCTCAAGTGAAGAACATGAACTACGAGCTGATGGACGCGATGGCTCAGATCGCGCGCGAGAAGAGCGTCGACAAGTCCATCCTGATCGAGACGCTCGTGGCGGGGCTCCTCCAGGCCGGCAAGAAACGCTTCGGCCCCGAGGCCGACATCGACGTGAAGTTCGACGACCAGAGCGGGCGGATCGTGATGGCGCTCCGCCGGACGGTCGTGGAGGACGCCGACGATCTCGGCCGCGAGGTCGATCTCGCCGAGGCGGTGGGGCAGGATCCCGACGCGAAGATCGGCCAGGTGCTGGTCCAGGAGCTCTCGCTCGAGGACCTCGGCCGGAACGCGATCGCCACGGCGAAGCAGGTGCTCGTGCAGCGCGTGCGCGAGGCGGAGCGGGAGCGGATCTACGAGGACTTCCACGACCGCGTCGGCGAGATGGTGCGCGGCACGGTGCAGCAGGTGGACCGCGGGAACATCTACGTGAAGCTCGACCGCTCCGAGGCGGTGCTCCCGCCGCGCGAGCAGATCGCGCGCGACCGCTTCCACCAGGGGGACCACATCAAGGCGTACATCATCGCGGTGGACAAGCTGGCGCGCGGCCCCCAGGTGATCCTCTCCCGCACCCATCCGGAGTTCCTCCGCCGGCTCTTCGAGTCGGAGGTCCCCGAGGTGGCGGAGAAGATCATCGAGATCAAGGGGATCGCCCGGGAGCCGGGCTCCCGCGCCAAGGTCTCCGTGGTCTCGAACGACGACAAGATCGACGCCGTGGGCGCCTGCGTCGGGATCAAGGGATCGCGCGTGCAGGCGATCGTGCGCGAGCTGGGAGGCGAGAAGATCGACATCGTCCCCTGGAGCGTCGACCCGATCGTCTTCGTGACGCGCGCCCTCTCGCCCGCCAAGGTGCTCGAGGCGCACGTGGTGGAGATGGAGCAGAAGATCCTGGTCACCGTGGCCGACGACCAGCTCTCGCTGGCGATCGGCAAGGGGGGCCAGAACGCGCGCCTCGCGGCGAAGCTGACCGGCTGGAAGATCGACCTCATCTCGAAAAGCGAGCGGGAGCGCCAGAAGGAGTACGAGCGGCGCTCGCGCATCGACATCGAGGAGTTCGAGGCGGCCGGCCCGAAGCTGCGGGAGAAGCTCCTCCGCGAGGGGATCGAGACGGTGCAGGACCTCCTGAAGACCTCGCTCGAGGAGCTGCTCGCCATCCAGGGCGTCGGCGAGAAGACGGCCGAGAAGCTGCTCGAGGAGGCGCGCGAGCTGCTCGCGCGCCGGGGCGAGGAGCTGGAGGCCGAAGCCGCGCGCGCGGCCGACCTGGCGGAGCGGAAGAAGGCCGAGGAGGCCGCCGCCGTGGCGAAGGCGCAGGAGATGGAAGCGGCCGACAAGGTCGAGGGCGTGGAGGCCGAGGAGGCCCGCGACGTCGACATGCAGACCGAGGTGGACGAGCAGATGCGCGGCATCGACACCGCCAAGGACGAGCGTGCGGTCGAGGCCGGGGACGTGCCTTCGCTCACGACCAGGGGCGGCGAGCGGTTCACGCCGACGGAGCTGGCCGACGAGCCCGGGGACGACGTCTCCGAGGCCCCGAACGTGGCGGACGAGAGCGCGGCCGAAGAGGACGTGACGGACGAGGACGAGACCCGGGACGAATTCGCCTCCGGCGTGGAGGACGAGGGCGCCGCGGGCGACGAATCGGAAGGACCTCCGCCCCGGGCGTAGGGGCGAGAAAGAGGAGCGATGGCAGCAGCGAAGCGGCGGGTGTACGAAGCGGCCAAGGACATGGGGATGTCGAGCGAAGCGCTCGTCTCCATCCTCAAGTCCATGTCGGTCGAGGTGAAGAGCCACATGAGCTCGATCGACGACCACGTCGTGGAGCAGGTGCGGCTCAAGATCGCCCGCGAGAAGGAGGCGGTGAAGGAGGAGGAGGCGCGCCGCAAGGAAAAGGCGATCCTGGCCGCCCGCGCGGCGGCGGAGGCGCAGCGGCGGGCCTCGCCCGCCGGCGCCCTCCTGAAGGGCGGCAAGGGGGCGAAGAAGAAGAAGCGGATCGTGGACGAGAAGCTGGTCCGCGCGTCGGTGCGCCGCACCCTCGCCGAGCTGGAGGGCGGCAAGCGCCGCCACCACCACCGCGACGACAAGGAGGACGCCGCCGTCGGCGTCGAGGAGGCGCCGCACGTCATCCGCGTGAGCGAGTTCGTCTCGGTGGCCGAGCTCGCGGCGCAGCTCGAGGTGAAGCCGCAGGAGGTCATCGCCGCCTGCATGCGCCTCGGCATCATGGCGAACATCAACCGCCGGCTGGACAAGGACTCGATCCAGGCGGTCGCCGACGAATTCGACTACTCGGTGGAATTCGTCGACGAGCTCGGGGAAGAAGAGGCGGTCGAGACCGTGGAGGTCGAGCAGCTCCTCCCGCGCGCCCCGGTCGTCACGATCATGGGGCACGTCGACCACGGGAAGACGTCGCTCCTCGACCACATCCGGAAGACGAACGTGATCGCCGGCGAGGCCGGAGGGATCACGCAGCACATCGGCGCCTACGAGGTCGCGCTCCCGGCCGGACAGAAGATCACGTTCCTCGACACGCCGGGCCACGAGGCGTTCACCGCCATGCGCGCCCGCGGCGCCCAGGTCACCGACATCGTGGTGCTCGTGGTGGCCGCCGACGACCGGGTGATGCCGCAGACGGTCGAGGCGATCGACCACGCGCGCGCCGCGCAGGTGCCGATCATCGTCGCGATCAACAAGATCGACCTTCCCGACGCGAACATCGAGATGGTCCGCCAGGACCTGGCCCAGCACAACCTCCTCGTCGAGGAGTGGGGCGGCAAGACGATCGCCGTCCCGATCTCGGCGAAGAAGGGGACCAACATCGAGAAGCTGCTCGAGATGATCCAGCTCCAGGCCGAGGTCCTCGAGCTCAAGGCCGATCCATCGAAGCACGCGCGCGGCGTCGTCGTGGAGTCGCGCGTGGAGCAGGGTCGCGGCATCGTGGCGACGGTGCTCGTGCAGAAGGGGACGCTCCGCGTGGGCGACGCCTTCGTCGCGGGCGCGACGAGCGGCAAGGTCCGCGCGCTCCTGAACGAGCGCGGGCAGCGGATCACCGCCGCCGGTCCGAGCACGCCGGCCGAGGTGCTCGGCTTCTCGACCGCGCCCCAGGCGGGCGACACGTTCGCCGCGGTCGAGGACGAGCGCGAGGCGCGCGAGCTGGCCGCCAAGCGGGCCCAGCTCCTGCGCGAGCAGGAATTCCGCCTCCACAAGCACGTGACGCTCACCGACCTCTACAGCCAGATGCAGCGCGGCATGGGCGAGCTGCTCGTGGTGCTGAAGGGGGACGTGGACGGCTCCGTCGAGGCGCTCGAGGACTCGCTCACCAAGCTCTCCACCGAGGAGGTGAAGCTCCGCGTGATCCACCGCGGCGTGGGCCAGATCACCGAGTCGGACGTCCTCCTCGCGGCCGCCTCGAACGCGGTCATCATCGGCTTCCACGTCCGCCCCGATCCGCGCGCGGCCGAGCTCGCGTCGAAGGAGAAGGTGGACGTCCGCCTCTACGAGATCATCTACGAGGCGGTGGAGAACGTGAAGGACGCCATGTCGGGTCTCCTCCGACCCGAGCTGCGCGAGTCGGTCGCCGGCCAGGCGGAGGTCCGGAAGGTCTTCCGCACGACCAAGGCGGGGGCGATCGCCGGGTGCATGGTGCTCTCGGGCACGATCACGCGGAACGCCCGCGCGCGGCTCCTGCGCGGCGGCGAGGTCGTCTACGACGGCAAGATCGCGTCGCTCAAGCGCTTCAAGGACGACGTGCGCGAGGTGGCGAGCGGCTACGAGTGCGGCATCGGGCTCGAGGGACGTGACGACATCCGCGAGCAGGACGTCATCGAGGCGTACGTGATCGAGGAAGTCGCGCGCAAGCTGGCGTGACCATGGTGGTCGGGACGTTGACGCTGGAGCTCCATCTGCCCGCCTCGGATTCCCTGAAGGCCAAGCGCTCCGTGCTGAACCGCGTGAAGGAGCGGGTCCGCACCGGCTTCAACGCGTCGGTGGCCGAGGTGGACCACCAGGATCTCTGGCAGCGCGCCACGCTCGGCGTGGCCGTGGTCGGGAGCGCCCCGGGGCTCCTCGACAACGTGCTCCGCGACATCCTGCGCGCCGTCGAGCGCGAGGACCGGCTCCAAGTCCTCGACTTCCAGATCCGGGTCGTCTGACCCCGGAGGGAACCCAATGCCCGCACGCTCCGAGAGCCCGCGCACGCGCCGCGTCGCCGAGCGGATCCAGATCGAGATGGCCGGGATCCTGACGAAGGAGACGGAGGACCCGCGCCTGCGCGCCCTCACCGTGACCGCCGCCAGGGTCTCGCGAGACCTCGCGTCGGCGCGCGTCTGGGTGAGCGGCCGCATGACGCCCGAGGAGGAGACCACCGTGCTCGCCGCCCTGGAGCACGCCGCTCCCTTCTTCCGCACGCTGCTCGCGCCGCGCCTTTCGCTGCGGGTGGTGCCGACCCTCCGGTTCGAGATCGACCGCACCATCGAGGCGGGAGCCCGCATCGAGGAGCTCCTGCGCGAGATCAAGGACCAGGGCGAGACGAAAGGGTAGATCGTTTTGCCCCACGCCGCGTTCCGCGCGTTCATCGACGCCCACGACGAGTTCCTGATCCTCTCCCACATCGACCCCGACGGGGACGCCGTCGGCTCCTCGCTGGGGCTTGCCTGGTCCCTGCGCGCGATCGGGAAGCGCATCGTGGTCGCGAACGAGACGCCGCTCCCGATGAGCCTCCGCTTCCTCCCGGGCTGGGAGGAGATCCAGGTCGCGCGAGGGATGGACGGCGCGTGGGCGTCGGTCTTCGTGCTCGACTGCTCCTCGCTCGACCGCGTCGGACCCTCGGCGGTCGGGCGGATCGCCCCGGGCGCCCAGGTCGCCTGCATCGACCACCACGCCGGCACCGACGGCTTCGGCGATCCGCGCCTCGTGAAGCCCGATGCGAGCGCCACGGCCGAGCTGATCGTCGAGGTGCTCGAGGCGTGCGGGATGCCGATCGGATCCGAGACCGCGGAATGCCTCTACACCGGGATCGCGGCCGACACCGGCGCCTTCCGGTTCCAGAACACGACGCCGCACGTGCTCCGCCTCGCGGCACGCCTGGTGGAGCGCGGCGCCGATCCGTCGCGCACGGCGGTCTCGCTCTTCGGCCGGAAGTCGCCGGCGAGCCTCCGCGTGCTGGGCCTGGCGCTCGCCTCGCTCGAATCGCGCGCCGGCGGGATGGTGAGCGCGCTCACCATCTCCCGCGCCATGTTCGACGAGGCCCGGGCCGAGCCCGAGGACGCGGACGGCATCGTGCAGTACGCGCAGTCGGTGAACGGCGCGCGCATCGGCGTGCTGCTCCAGGAGACCGCGCCCGGCGAGGTGCGGATCTCCTTCCGCTCCGACGGGAGCGTCGACGTGAACGACGTCGCCGGCCGCTTCGGCGGCGGCGGCCACAAGAATGCGGCGGGCGCCCGGCTGCGCGGCGATCTCGCGACCGTGCGCGAGTCGGTGCTGCGCGCGCTCGAACAGGCGGTGAATGGCGGACCTCCTGCACCTCGTGGATAAGCCCGAGGGCTGGACGTCGCACGACGTGGTCGCCCGCCTGCGGGGAATCCTGGGCGAGCGGCGGATCGGCCACGCCGGCACGCTCGACCCCTTCGCGAGCGGACTCCTCGTGCTCGGGGAGGGGCGCACCACCGCGCTCCTCTCGTGCATCGGGCTCCTCCCGAAGCGCTACGTCGCCCGCGCCCTCCTCGGCGTCGAGACCGACACGCAGGACCGCACGGGCACGGTCGTGAAGCGCTCGGGGGCGATTCCCGACGCCGCGCGCGTGCGGGCCGCGCTCGAGCGCTTCCGCGGGCCCGGCGTGCAGGTGCCGCCCGCGTACTCGGCGGTGAAGGTGGGGGGCGAGCGCTCGTACCGCGCCGCGCGCCGCGGCGAGGAGCGCGAGCGGAAGCCGCGGCCCATCCACGTCTACGCCCTGGACCTTGTCGAGCCCCGGGCGGCGGGACCGTACGCCGTGGAGCCGCAGTCGCGCTCTGGCTCCTCGGGGCCGGACGCGTCCGGCCCCGAAGCCGAGCTCGACGTCACCGTGAGCCGCGGCACGTACGTTCGCACGCTCGCGCACGACCTGGGCCAGGCGCTCGGATGCGGCGCGCACCTGACCTCGCTGCGCCGCGTCGCGATCGGTCCCTTCCGCGTGGAGGAAGCGCTCTCCCCCTCCCGCGAGGCGGGCCACGACGTCGCGCGCTTCCGCGAGCGGGCGCTCCGGCCCGAGCGGGCGCTCGCGTTCCTTCCCTACGTACGCCTCGCCGAAGGCGAGGCGGAGCGGCTCCGGCAGGGAGCGGCGCCGCTGGCCGACCCGGCCCGGGTCGAGGCCGCGTCCGAGGCCTATCCCCTCCCGCCGGGCGAGCCGGGCTGGCCGCTCGCGCTCCTGGATCCAGCGGGGACGCTCCTCGGGATCGCCCGTCCCGCCGCGCTCCAGCGTGCCGGAGCCCCCTTGGCGCTCCTCCGCGTCGTGTCGGCGCCGGCGCAGCGAGCCGGGGAGAGCGCGGCGTGACCGGCCACTCAGCGGCGCCGCGGGCGCGCGGCGTCGAAGCCCGGCCGATCGCCCTCACCATCGGGGTCTTCGACGGCCTCCATCGCGGCCACCGCCGGATCATCGAGGAGACGGTCGCGGCGGCGCGCGCCATCGAGGGGGCGGCCTGGGCCGCCACGTTCGATCCGCACCCCGACAGCGTCGTGCGGGGGATCGAGGACCGCCCGTGGATCACGCCGCCCGAGGAGCGGAAGGCGCTCCTGCACGCGCTCGGCATCGACCGGGTCGAGGTCGTGCGGTTCGACCACGCCGTGCAGTCGCTCCTCCCCGAGGATTTCCTCGATCGGGTCCTTGGAGTCGGAGCGCCGCTCCGCGCCCTCGTGATCGGTCCCGACTTCCGGATGGGGAAGAACCGGGTCGGAGACCGGGGGTATCTGGAGTCATTGGGAACGCGCCGCGGCTTCACCGTGCGCGAGGTGCCGTTCCTCCTGACCGACGGGGTCAAGCTCTCGAGCACGATGCTCCGGAAGGAGATCGAGGCCGGGCGCCTCGAGGAGGCAGCCATGGTCCTCGGGCGGCCGTATGCGCTCGAGGGGACGGTGGGGAGTGGGTCGGGCCGGGGGACGGGCCTCGGCTATCCCACGGCGAACCTCGAAATCGCCCCGCAGAAGCTCCTCCCGGCGGCCGGGATCTACTTGTCGGACAATGAGCTCGAAGGCGCCCGCCATCCCGGCGTGACCTACGTCGGGAGCGCCGGGACGTTCGGGCCCGGTCCGGTCCGGGTGGAGGTCCATCTGATGGATTTCGACGGGAGCCTGCGCGGCCGGTCGGTCCGGACGCTCCTGATCCGCAGGCTGCGCGCCGATAAGGTGTTCGACTCGCCGCAGGCGCTCGTCGAGGCCATGGACCAGGACCTCGTCGAGGCGCGTGCGTGGTGGGAACGGGCGGGCCGGATGGCCGGCCGCGCGTGAATACGGAAATGCTTGCAACCCGAAAGTCCTGTGTTACATTCCCGCTCCAGAGAGAGAGGGAAATCAAGGAGGTGGCACCGGTGCCGTTATCGCCTGAGCGGAAGCGCGAAGTGATCGGGCAGTTCAAGACCCACGAGTCGGACTCCGGTTCGGCCGAGGTCCAGATCGCGCTTCTCACCGAACGGATCAAGTACCTGACGGAGCATTTCAAGGTCCACAAGCGCGACCATCACAGTCGCCGCGGGCTGCTCCGGATGGTGGGACAGAGGCGACGGCTTCTCGACTATCTGAAGGCGACGAAAGTCGAGCGCTACCGGGCAGTGGTCAAGGAGCTCGGCCTCCGCAAGTAGGCTCCTTCTTCCCCTCGTACCGAGGGGACCCCGCCGCATTTCCTCCCGAAGACACCTCTACGACCCCCTTGGGGGGCGCCCGTCCGGCCCTTGGTTCGCCGGCGGCGCGCGTGTCATCGAGCCAGTCGACGTACAAAGGAGATGAGAATGCCCGAATCGGTAAGCCTCGAGCTTGGCGGCCGCACGTACCGCATCGAGGTCGGCAAGGTGGCCAAGCAGGCGTCGGGTTCGACGTGGGTCCAGTACGGGGAAACGGTGGTCCTCTGCGCCGCCGTGGCCAGCAAGGATCCGATCGAAAAGGACTTCTTCCCGCTCAGCGTGGAGTACCGGGAGAAGACCTACGCCGCCGGGCGGATCCCCGGTGGTTTCTTCAAGCGTGAAGGGAGGCCGACGGAGAAGGAGATCCTCTCCAGCCGCCTCATCGACCGTCCGCTCCGCCCGCTCTTCCCGGACGGCTATCGCAACGAGATCCAGATCATGTGCACGGTCCTCTCCTCGGACCAGCTGAACGACTCGGACATCCTCGGCGTCACCGGGGCCTCCGCGGCGCTCATGGTCTCGGACATTCCCTTCCCCGAGCCGGTCTCCGCGGTGCGCGTGGGGCTGGTCGAAGGGAAGCTGGTCCTGAACCCGACCTTCGCCGAGCTGGACGAGTCGGAGCTCGACCTCGTGGTCGCGGCCACCGACTCGAACATCGTGATGGTCGAGGCCGGAGCCCGCGAGGTGCAGGAATCGCGGGTCGTCGAGGCGCTGGAGTTCGCGCACGAGTCGATCCGGCAGCTGAACCAGATGCAGCACGAGCTTCGGCGGCGGGTCGGGAAGCCGAAGCGCGAGTTCCCGCTCCCGAAGCGGGACGAGGCGCTCGCCTCCGAGATCGCGAACGCCTACCGCGACCGGGCGCGCCAGGCGAACCGGACCGCGGAGAAGCACCAGCGGCAGAACGCGATCGACGCCCTGCGCGACGAGGCGGTGGCGCAGTACGAGGCGTCGCATCCGGGCTCCGGGAAGCTGGTCCGCCAGGTTCTCGGCGAGCTCGAGGAGCACGACGTCCGCGAGATGATCGTGAAGGAGCACCATCGCCCCGACGGGCGCGGCTTCGACGACATCCGGCCGGTCACGTGCGAGGTGAGCGCGCTCCCGCGCACCCACGGCTCCTCGCTCTTCACGCGCGGCCAGACCCAGGCGCTCGTGGTCGCCACGCTCGGCACCAAGGTGGACGAGCAGCGCGTCGAGGAGCTGGAAGGGCAGTCGTGGAAGAGCTTCATGCTCCACTACAACTTCCCGCCCTACAGCGTCGGTGAGGTCCGGCCCTTCCGCGGACCGGGCCGCCGGGAGATCGGGCACGGCGCGCTGGCCGAGCGGGCCCTCGAGCCGCTCATCCCGAGCGATGTCGACTTCCCCTACACCATCCGGATCGTCTCGGACATCCTCGAGTCGAACGGCAGCTCGTCGATGGCGACGGTCTGCGGCGGGAGCCTCTCGCTGATGGACGCCGGCGTGCCGATCAAGTCGCACGTGGCGGGTGTGGCGATGGGTCTCGTGAAGGAGGAGAACGAGTTCGCGATCCTGACCGACATCCAGGGCGTCGAGGACCATCTCGGCGACATGGACTTCAAGGTGGCGGGGACGCGCGACGGGATCACGGCGCTCCAGATGGACATCAAGATCTCGGGCGTCTCCTACGCGCTCATGGCCGAGGCGCTGGAGCGGGCGAAGAAGGCCCGCCACTTCCTCCTCGACAAGATGAACGCCGCCATCCAGGCGCCGCGTTCGGAGCTCTCGCCGTACGCGCCGCGGATCTACATCATGATGATCGACCCCGACAAGATCCGCGAGGTCATCGGACCGGGGGGCAAGATGATCAAGAAGATCAGCGCCGAGACCGGCACGCAGATCGACATCGAGGACACGGGCGAGGTGCGGATCGCGGCCTTCAGCGGCGCCGACGGCGACCGCGCGCGGGAGATCATCCGGGGAATCACCGAGGATCCGGAGATCGGCCGCGTCTACCAGGGGATCGTGCGGCGGGTGGTGCCGTTCGGCGCCTTCGTCGAGATCTCGCCGGGGAAGGACGGCCTGGTCCACATCTCCGAGTTGGAGCCGAAGCGGGTCGAGCGGGTCGAGGACGTCATCAACGAGGGGGACACCGTCCTCGTCAAAGTGATCGGCATCGACCGCGAGGGGAAGATCAAGCTGAGCCGCAAGCAGGCGCTGCCCGGCTACGTCCCGTCCGAGGAGGACGGCGCGTCCGACCGGGGCGGCGACGGGCGTCGCGGCGGTGGAGGCGGCGGACGCGACCGCGGCCGCCGGCGGCCGGAGCCGTCGCGGCGTTGACGCGCCGGGCCGGTCGAAACCAGATCCATTACGGGACGGAGGCTTCGGCCTCCGTCGCCGTTTTCTAAGCCATGAGCGAGATGGGGCGTTTTCATCGCACGGTGCTGCCCTCCGGCCTCACGGTGATCGGCGAGGAGCTCGATTCGGTCCGCTCGCTCGCGATCGGCGTCTGGATCCGGGTCGGGGCGCGCCACGAGAGCGCGGGGGAGAGCGGCATGTCGCACTTCCTCGAGCACATGGTCTTCAAGGGGTCGCGCCGGCGCGACGCCTACCAGATCGCGCTCTCGCTCGAGTCGGTCGGAGGGCACCTCGACGCCTTCACCGGCCGCGAGTCGACCTGCTTCTACGCGCGGGCCCTCGAGGAGAACCTCGACCTCGCCGTGGACGTGCTCGCCGACGTCTCGCTCTCTCCGCGCCTCGACCCGGCCGACGTGGCCAAGGAGAAGCAGGTCGTGGCCGAGGAGATCCACAACTACGACGACACCCCCGACGACTGCGTCCACGACCTCTTCGCCGACGTCGTCTGGAACGGGCATCCGCTCGGGAACCGCATCCTCGGGAGCGAGGCCTCGGTCACGTCGTTCACCCCCGAGCAGCTCGCCGCCTACCACGCGCGGCACTACACGGCGGGGAACATGATCGTCTCGATCGCGGGCCGCTTCGAGTGGCCGCGCGTGGTCGACCTGGTCGAGCGGCACTTCGCCGGGGCTCCGGTCGGTCCCGCCGCGGCCGCGGAGCCGGCCGGCGCGGCCCGCGCCTCCGGGGACGGCGCGCGCGAAGTCGTGCACCACGTCCGCGACCTGGCGCAGCAGTACCTCTGCATCGGCGCCCCGGGGCTCCGCCAGGAGGATCCCGACCGCTACGCGCTCGTCCTCCTCTCGACGTCGCTCGGCGGGGGGATGTCGTCGCGCCTCTTCCAGCGCGTGCGCGAGCAGGAGGGCCTCGCCTACTCGGTCTACACCTACTCCGATTCCTACGAGGACGCCGGGATCTTCTGCGCCGCGATGAGCGTCCACCCCTCGCAGGGACGGAAGGCGGTCCGGCTCACGCTCGAGGAGTTCGACCGCATCGTGTCCGACGGGATCTCCCCCGAGGAGCTGGCGTCGGCCAAGGCGCAGCTCAAGGGAAGCCTCCTCCTCGGCCTCGAGAGCACGTCGAACCGGATGCACCGGATCGCGCGCTCGATCATCTACAGCGGCCGCTTCATCCCGGTCGACGAGCTGGTGCGCACGATCGACCGGATCACCGCCGCCGAGGTCCGCGAGATGGCGATCCGTACGCTCGACCGCGAGCGCCTCTCGCTCGTGGCGCTCGGCGCGGACGCGAACGGCGCCTTTTCCGAGTCCGACCTCAACCACCGGGAAGTGGCGTGACCGAAGACGAACGGCAGGCCGGCGGCGACGTCGACGTCCGGGTCGAGCTCCTCCCGCACGCCGTCCGCGCGCCCGCCTACGAGACGGAGCACGCGGCGGGGATGGACCTGGTCGCCGCGATCGAGGACGAGATCACACTGATGCCGGGGCGCCCGGCGCCCGTCCCGACCGGCATCCGCATCGAGATCCCGCCCGGGTACGAGGGGCAGGTGCGGGGCCGGAGCGGGCTCGCGCTGCGCCACGCTGTCGGGCTTCCCAACGCGCCCGGGACGATCGACGCCGACTACCGGGGCGAGGTCACGGTCATCCTGGTCAACTGGGGGACCGAGCCCTACACGGTGCGGCGCGGCGACCGGATCGCGCAGCTCGTCATCGCCCCCGTCACCCGCGCGCGCCTCCTCCCCTCCGAGTCGCTCACGGCCACGGCCCGCGGCGCGGGCGGCTTCGGCCACACGGGACGTTGAGCCCGGCGATCTCGGCCGAGCGCGACCGACGCCGGGATCCGGCGGGAACGGCGCCCGGCGCGGCCGTGTTCCACTCAGTAACCCGATGAACCGCCCGCACCCCCGCTGGACCCTGTTCGCGGCCCTCCTCGCCGCGGCCGCCGGCGTTCTCGGCCTGGCCGCTGCCGCCCAGGGGACCGGGGCCGTCGCCTCCGTCACCCCCGACTCGATCGGGGCCGGCGGCGCCGCGGAGGGCGACACCTCGGGATTCGGCCCTTTCATCACCGCCGAGGAACGGAAGCGCTTCGCGCGCGTGCCGTGGCGGATCGGGGAGTACTTCCAGTTCTCGATCGACTGGAACGGACTCAACGGGGGATCGAGCCTGATGCAGGTGCAGAACCTCCACACCATCGACGGCCACCGCGTCTACCGCATCGTCACCAAGACCGAGTCGAACTCCTTCGTGTCGCGCTTCTACAAGGTGCGCGACCGCGCCGAGTCGTACATCGACGCCGAGAAACTCGTCTCCCGCCGGTTCGTGAAGCACCTGCGCGAGGGCGGCTACAAGAAGGACCTCGACGTCCGCTTCGACCAGGACGGGCACAAGGCGGTCTACGCGGGAGGGCCGACGCTCGACGTGCCCGCGGAGGTGCACGACGTGCTCTCCGCCTTCTACTACGTGCGCACGCGGCCGCTCCCGGTGGGGGCGACGTTCTCGATCCCGACCCACGACAACCAGAAGTCGTACGAGATGGAGGTGCGGGTCCTCAAGAAGGAGCGGATCGAGGTTCCCGCGGGGAAGTTCGATTGTATTATGGTCGAGCCCGTGCTCAAGTCCGAGGGCGTGTTCCAGTCCAAGGGGAGCATCTACGTCTGGCTGACCGACGACGAGCGGCGGATCCCGGTGCTCGTGAAGAGCAAGGTCCCGATCGGCTCGATCTCGGTCAGCCTGACCGATATGCGGCTCGCGTTCGAGCGCCGCCCGTGAGCCGCTGGGAGCGCATCGACCTCCGCGGGGTGCACACGATCCCGGTCGACAAGCGGCCGAGCAAGGTGCGGGTCGAGCAGTTCGCGCCCGCCCCCGATCCCTCGGCGCCGGTCGGCACGCTCGACCAGTTCCTCCCCGACCTCCTCGCCGGGAGCGCGCTCCGCGAGCTCCTCGAGGGCTGGGTCCTCGCCCGCGCCGGCGGGCGACCCGCGGTCGCGATGATCGGCGGCCACGTGATCAAGACCGGCGTTCAGCGCCCGCTCCTCTCGCTCCTCGAGGCGAACGCCTTCACCGCGCTCGCCATGAACGGGGCGGCGGCGATCCACGACTTCGAGATCGCGTTCTTCGGCGCGACCTCGGAACCGGTCGAGGAGACGCTCCTCACCGGCCAGTTCGGGCTGGTGGAGGAGACGCCGCTCCTCTTCAACCAGGCGGTGAACGAGGGGTCGAAGCGGGGGCTCGGGATGGGGGAGGCGCTCGGGGAGTTCATCCTGGACGCCGAGGCGCCCCACGCCTCGCTGAGCCTGGTCGCGCAGTGCGTCGCGCGCGACCTGCCGGTCACCGTGCACGTCGCGATCGGCACCGACACGATCCACCAGCACCCCTCGTTCGACCCGGCTCTGACGGGCGTCGCCACGCACGCCGACTTCCGCGCGTTCGCGGCGGCCCTCCGCGACATCGAGGACGGCGTCGTCATGAACTTCGGCTCCGCGGTCGTGATGCCGGAGGTCTTCCTGAAAGCGCTCTCCACGGTACGGAACCTCGGCCATCCCGCGGGCCGCTTCATCGCCGCCTCCTTCGACCAGATCCGTCACTACCGGCCCGAGAAGAACGTGCTCGAGCGCCCGCTCCGCGCGGGAGGCAGGGGATACGCGTTCGTGGGGCCCCACGAGCTCTGGATCCCGCTCCTCGCGGCGCTCTACCTCGGACGGGCGCCGCAGAACCGGTGACGCGGCCCCGGTAACGATGACGCGCGCCCGGGCCTGGGTCACGTTGCTGGGGCTCGCGCTGAGCGCGGTCGCCGTCGCGCTCCTCCTGCGATCCATCAACGCCGCCGACACGTGGCGGCGCCTCTCGGCGTCCGATCCGGCCTGGTTCGTGGGCGCCTGCGCCGTCACCATCGCCGGCTATGTCGTGCGGGCGGTCCGCTGGGGCGAGCTCCTCTCCGCCGCGCGACGCCCGTCGTTCCGGCGGCTCTTCTCGGCCACGATGATCGGGTTTCTCGCGATCAACACCCTGCCGGCCCGGCTCGGGGAGCTGGTGCGCGCCTACGCCCTCTCCAAGACAGAGCGGATGTCCACCGCGACCGTCCTCGGATCTGTCGCCGTGGAGCGTCTCCTCGACCTCGCGGCGCTGGTTGCTTTCTGGGCGGTGTCGCTCCTGGTTGCGCCTCTGCCGCTCTGGTTCCGCTGGAGCGGGTTCATCACGCTCGGTCTCGTCGCCGTCCTAGCCGCGGGGCTCTGGCTCTTCCATCGCTTCGGCGGGTGGAAGGCGCTCGCGGCCGAGGAAGGGCTCCTCCGCAAGCTCCCGGAGCGGCCGCGGAAGGCGCTGGGGGCGGCGATCCCCGCCTTCGGCGTCGGGGTCCGGGGGATCGCGCGCCCGTCGGTCCTGCTCCGTTCGGGCCTCCTCACGGCGGCGATGTGGCTGGTCAACGCCGCCGTCTTCCTCATGACGGCCGAGGCCGTCCACATGAGTCTTCCGCTCTGGGCGCCCTTTCTCCTCGCGTTCGTCGTCTGCGTCGGGATCATGGTCCCTTCCTCGCCCGGGTTCGTCGGGGTGATGGAAGGGGCCTGTGTCGTGGCGCTGGGGCTCGTGGGGGTCGGCGGGGCGGAGGCGCTGGCCTACGGGGTCCTCTACCACGCAACCCAGCTCCTGCCGCTCATCCTGCTGGGGGCCTGGTACGCCGCCCGGGAACACGTGGGAGGCGAGGTTTTGCACGGTCTTCCTGAGCCCCCGGTCCCCCCGGGGCGAAAAGATCGGCGACAGTGACGCGCTAAGTCACGACACCACTGCAAGTGTAAAGGTTTTTTAGTTGACTCCGGGTGCCACCGTTGCTATACTGCTTCGTGCAATAAATCCGCGCGAAGAGGGCACTTAGGGAAGGCAAGTTCCGTACTGGAGGTAGGATGGAGTCGTCCCACCCGAGGACGAACGCCACTGTCGGCGGGTATGGCTCCCATCTCTTTGCATTTACTACCCTGGTCGCGGTCCTGAGTTTCACGCCCTGGGTGTCCAACGTCGAGCAACCTTGGGGCCAGCTGGCGTTTCGCCTGTTGGCGCTCGGCGCGCTCGGCGCGGTCGCCGTCGCCGGCGTGAAGGGCTCGCTCTCGTTCAGCCGCTGGAGCGGGCGCGCCGCGGCCGCGGCCGTTGTGATCGTGGTGGTGGCAGCTCTATCGGCGTTGCTGTCGGTGCACCGGGGCAAAAGTCTCGAAGCCATGCTCAACGGACTCGGCATCGTGGGCCTCTTCCTCGCGGCGGCGCTTCTCGTGCGCGGCGCACGATGGATCCGCGCGGTCGCCGTCATCGAAGTCCTCGCCGCCGTCCCCATCGCCCTCCTCGGAATCGCGCAGCACTTCCGCCCCGATCTCGTTCCCGCCGAGAGCAGCTATCCCGGCCGCGCGCTCGGACCTTTCGGCCAGCCCAACCGCTTCGGCGGCTTCCTCATCGCCTCCATCCCGCTCGCGGTCGCCCTCGCCTTCGCGGCGCAGGACCGCGCGCTTCGCGCCGTCCTCCTCTTCGCGGCGCTCGTCATCGCCCTCGCCCTCGTCTACACCTACTCGCGCGGCGCCTGGTTCGGTCTCGCGATCGGCGTCGCGGCGCTCGCCGCGGTCCTGATCCGCTGGCCCTCGCTCCGCCCCGAGCCCGCCCTCGCGGCGGCCGCGGCGGCGCTCCTCGTCGTCCCGATCCTCTTCGCCCTTCCCTCCATCGCGGCGCGGCTCGCCCCGCGCGGCGCGAATGCGCCGGCGTGGAACCTGCCGATCGATCCCGAGCGCGAGGGGAGCGGCGCGATGCGCCGGGCCGTCTGGTCGGGCGCGCTCGCGGCCGCGGCGCGGCGTCCCGCTCTCGGCTGGGGCGCGGGCGCGTTCCGCGAAGGCTACGACCGCGCGAAGAGCGCCGAGCTGAAGCGGCTCGAGGCGCAGGGGGGCCGCACCGCCGATCAGGCGCACAGCTTCTATCTCGAGACACTCGCGGAGCGCGGCGTGCTGGGTCTCGCCGCGTTTCTGCTCTTCGCCGGCGTGGTCGTCGCCGGCGGGCTCGCGGCACTCGGCACCGGCGCGCCGGCCGAGACCCGGCTCCTCTCCGCCGGGCTCCTCGCCTCGATCGCCGCGCTGCTCGTGCACGGGCTGCTCGAGGACAACCTCTCGTTCGTGCCGCACGGCGCGCTGTTCGCGGCGAACGCGGGTCTCCTCATGGCCGGCGCGCCGGGACTCCGGCGCGCGCTCCGGCTCCGCATCCCCGGCGCGCTGGGTCTCGCCGTGGCGGTAGCGGCCGGAATCACGGCGATCGCGAGCGCCTCGGCGGCTTCCGCCGCGCTCGCGGGACGCAACGCCATGAGCGGCGGCGCGCCCCAGGTCGCGCTCGCGGACTACGCGCGGGCCGCGAAGCTCATGCCGTGGGACGACTCGTATGCCATCGGGGCGGCGCACGCGGCCGAGGCCGCGGCGCGGGGGGACGCCCGGGGGGCGAGGCTTCTCGACGCGGAGCGCTTCTATCGGAGCGCGATCGCGGCGAACGGGAGCGATCCGGTGACGCGCCACGAGCTGGCGCGGCTCTACCTCGCGAATCCGGACCGGTTCGGCGCGTATGGGGGGCGCGCCGCCATCGGTGAGCTGCAGTCCGCGCTCGCGCAGAACCCGTACTACGCGGAGATCCGGAACGACCTGGGCGTGGCCCTGATCCGTTCCGGCGACGTCGCGGGCGCGGCCCGCGAGTTCGAGGCGGCCTCGCACGGCCGCGCGGGCTTCGTCGATCCGCTGGTGAACCTCGCCGCGGTCGCGCTCCAGCGCGGCGACCGCGCGGAGGCCGCGCGCCTCGTGACGGAAGCGCTCCGGCGCGATCCGGGCTCGGAGCGCGCGCGCGCCGTCAGCGCCGAGCTTTTCCAAGGACGTTCGGAGGGCGCCCGATGACCGGGCTCCCGAATCGAGGATCTTTCACGATTTGAAATGGATGAAACACCACAACACATGAAGAGCGAGAGGAGGTGAGCAGCCGGCGGTTTCGGTTGTGAGCAGCACAGGACAACACGAACTTTGCATCCGCGTTCAAGATTTGTGGTTCGTTTGAGGGAGGACTGAAATGCGCAACCGAATCTATCTATTCCTCGCCGTCCTGGGATTGGTGGCCTTGATGGCCGCTCCCGGCATGGCGGCCCCGGTGAGCCTGTCGTCGACCACCGCGGCCCGGGCCGCGGCCGTCAGCGGGCCGGTCATCAGCGTGAGCCCGCTGGCCCACGACTTCGGGATCGTGAACGTCGGTTCGATGGACGTGTTCATGTTCACGATCAGCAATACCGGCGACGCCGACCTGAACATTTCGACCATCATGGGAACCGGCAGCTTCACGGCCACCGGGCCGAGCATGAACCTGGTCCCGGCCGGTGGAACGGCCACCTTCGTGGCGACCTACGCGCCGACGATGGGCCTGAACGAGACGGGCACGATCTCGATCATGAGCGACGCGTCGAACGGCACCTTCACGGTGAACGTGTCGGGCCAAGGGAACGAGCCGCCGGTGCTGGATCCGATCGGGAACAAGACGGCGGACGCGTTCGTGAACCTGTCGTTCACGACGACGGCGTCGGACCCGAACGACCAGATCGACGACGTGCTGAGCTTCTCGGTGTCACCGGCGCTTCCTC
>JBLMWD010000095.1:0-9040 GCA_050257045.1 Bacteroidota bacterium
TCCCGCGGCCGCGGCGCGCGCCGTGGCCAGGAGCGGCGAGCGCGGCTCTCCCGCCAGCTCGAGCACGTCCGCCGCGTCGCGCACGAGCACCGCGCGCCGGTCGTGGATCAGGGCGTGCGGCGCCGCGGCGAGCGGCTCCTCCGCGTGCCACGGAACCGCTCCGACCGGACGCCCCAGCCGCTCGGCGGCTTCGACGGTGCGAAGCGCGCCGCTCTCGAGATCCCCCTGCACGAGCACCACGAGATCGGCGATCGCGGCGAGCATCCGGTTCCGCGAGACGAACGTGCTCCGGGTGGGATGCGCGCCCGGAGGAAGCTCGCTCATCAAGCCGAGCGAGCGGGCGACGCGCCCTTGGAGCTCGCGATGAGCGGGCGGATAGACGAGGTCCAGCGGCGTGCCGATGACGGCTCCGGTGCGCCCCCCGGCCTCGAGCGCGCCCTCGTGCGCTGCGGCGTCGATCCCGCGCGCGAGACCGCTCACCACGGCGGCCCCCTCGCGCGCGAGGTCGGCCGCGAGGCGCCGCGCCATCTCGAGCCCATCGCCCAGCGCGGAGCGCGCGCCGACGATCGCCACGACGGGACCCTCGTGGTCCCAGGCGCCGCGGACGAAGAGCGGATCGGGCGGGTTCGCGAGATCGCGGAGGCGCGCGGGATAATCGGGGCTTTCGATCGGAAGGACCCGGTCCACCGCGATTCCGCGTTCGGAGCCGCTCAGCGCGCCGACCGCGGCTCCGTGTCGGGCCCCACGACGTCGATCCACGAGAGGCCGTCGTCGCCGGCCGCCTGGGCGAGCCCCGAGCGCTCCACCGCCGCGCGCAGCGCCGGATCGGCGATGAGCGAGGCGACCTTGTCGGCCGCCTCGTCGTCGCGCGCGTAGAGACCGTCGAGGGCGAACCGGCGCCCGCGCTCGGTGAGGGCGGCGAACGACTCGGCGACCGCGTGCGCGCCGCCCCCCTCGCGCGCGATCGCGGCAAGGGCGTCCCACGCGGCGTCGCGCACGGTGCGGTTCGGGTCGGCGAGGGTCGCGGTCAGCGCGGGAGCCGCGCCGGGCGCGCCCATGCGGCCGAGGGCCGCCGCGGCCGCGGCGCGCGTGTACCAGAGGCCGGAGTCGAGCCGCTCCGCGAGCGGCTCGAGAACGGTCTCGCCCAGCGAGGCAAGCGCGTTCGCGGCCTGGTCACGCAGGAACCAGCTCTCCTGCTCCAGGGCGTCGAGGAGCACCTCGATCGCGTCGGGGGTCGGATCCTTGGCGAGCTGGCGGATCCAGTCGAGCTTCTCTTCGGGGTCTCGATGGCGGAGCTCTTCCCAGAGCCGCGCCGCATCCTTGGGAGCCATGGCCTACTCCTTGCGCTTCGCGACGATGTCGCCGCGTTCCCGTGCGGCTTCGTCCGGGGCGGCATCGCCCTGGGCGAGCATGGTCCAGATGATCTCGAGCAGCGGCCCCGTCCCGGCGCCGGTCGCACCAGAGATGGAGCCTCCCCACGCAGCACCCCCGAGCGGGACCGGCGCCGGATCGTCCGGCCCCGGCGCCCCGGGCGTGAGGTCCGCCCGGCTCAGCACCACGACCGCCGGCTTCCGCGCGAGGTCCTCGTGGTACGAGGAGAGCTCGTGCCGGAGCGCGGCCAGGTCGCGGGCCGGATCGGGCGACAGGCTGTCGATCAGCAGCACCAAGACCCGCGTCCTCCAGACGTGCCGGAGGAACTCGAGCCCCAGTCCCTTCCCTTCGTGCGCTCCTTCGATCAGGCCAGGCAGGTCGGCCATCACGAAGCTCCGCTCTTCCCCCACGCGCACCAGGCCGAGGTGCGGCTCCAGCGTCGTGAACGGATAGTCGGCGATCTTCGGGCGCGCCGCGGAGAGGCGCGAGAGAAGCGTCGACTTGCCGACGTTCGGGAAACCGACCAGCCCCACGTCGGCGATCAGTCGGAGCTCGAGCCGGATGCGGCGCTCCTCCCCCGGCTTCCCCGGCTGCGCTTCGCGCGGCGCCTGCCGCGTCGGCGTGGCGAAGCGCGCGTTGCCGCGCCCGCCGCGTCCGCCGCGCGCCGCGACGAATTCCGCGTCCGCCTCGACCAGGTCCGCGAGGACGTGCCCCGAGGCGTCGTCCACGACGAGGGTCCCGGCCGGCACCGCCACGATCAGGTCCTCGCCCGAGCGCCCCGACTTCTGGTTCCCGCTCCCGTGCGCCCCGTTCTCCGCCGCGAAGCGCGTGCGCGACTGGAAGTCGAGCAGGGTGCGCAGATGCGGATTCGCGCGGAGCACCACGCTGCCACCGTGCCCGCCGTCGCCCCCGTCGGGGCCGCCCTTGGGCACGTACTTCTCGCGGCGGAAGCTGACCGAGCCGTTGCCGCCCCGGCCGGCGATCACTTCGATCCGGGCGCGATCCGCGAGCATCGCGTCCGACCTCCGTCAGTCGGCGTCGAGCGCCTGGATGACCGCGTCGGCCGCGGCCTGCGTCCCGACCGCGGTCGGATCCTGGCGATCGGCCTTCATGTCGTACGTGACACGCCGGCCGTCGTGGATCACGCGCGCGATGGCGCGCTCGAGGCGGTCGCCCGCTTCCTTCTCGCCGAGGTGCCGGAGCATCAGCATCCCGCTCAGGATCATGGCGAGCGGGTTCACCTTGTCCTTGCCGGTGTACTTGGGCGCGCTCCCGTGCGTCGGCTCGAAGAGCGCCGCCTTGTCCCCGATGTTCGCGCCCGGCGCCACGCCGAGCCCGCCCACGAGACCCGCGGCGAGGTCGGAGATGATGTCGCCGTAGAGGTTCGGCAGCACGAGGACGTCGTAGGACTCGGGCACCTGCACGAGCTGCATGCACATGTTGTCGACGATGCGGTCGTTGAATTCGATGTCGGGGAACTCGGCCGCGACGCGGCGCGCCTCGTCGAGGAAGAGGCCGTCGGAGAACTTCATGATGTTCGCCTTGTGGACCGCGGTGACCTTCTTGCGCCCGTTCTTGCGGGCGTAGAGGAACGCGTGGCGCACGATGCGCGCCGAGCCGTGCGCGCTGATCGGCTTGATCGAGATGCCGGAGTCGTCGGAGATGTCGCGGTTCAGCTGCAGCTGCACCACGGCGCGCAGCGCGGCCGCCGCCGGCGTTCCCCGCTCGAACTCGATGCCCGCGTAGAGGTCTTCGGTGTTCTCGCGGATGATGACGATGTCGACGTCGGCGTAGCGCGACCGGACGCCCGGGTAGGTCTTGCAGGGGCGCTCGCACGCGTAGAGATCGAGCTCCTTCCGGAGCGCCACGTTCACGCTGCGGAACCCGGTCCCGACGGGTGTGGTGATCGGCCCCTTCAGGCCGATGCCGGTGCTCCGGAGCGAGTCGAGCACGCGGGCAGGGAGCGGCGTCCCCTCCTTCTTGTGGACATCGATGCCGGCGTCCTGGATGTCCCAGTCGAACCGGACTCCGGTCGCCTCCAGCACCCGGCGGGTTGCCGCCGTCAGCTCGGGCCCCGTGCCGTCCCCCGGGATCAGCGTCACGCGATAAGCCATGCGAATCCTCTCAGACAAAGGTGGAAGCTCACACCCGAAACGACTGTGGATTCAGCTCTTGTGTCGGGGTGAACTCGGGCTCTGCGGCGGCCGTCCGAGGGGGAATCGAGTGGCCGTGCGCGATAGGGGCACGCTAGCACCCGCGACCGGGACGGTCAAAGGGAAACGACTCAGGATTCGGAAGTTCCGCCTGCGGAGGGCTTCTTCTTGCCGCCTCCGGCGGGGCCGCTCTTCGGCTTGGGCTGATCCTTCACGTGAGCCGAATCGCCGGACTCCTTTTTCTTCTGCTCCTTGTACGACTGCGACCGGTAGTCGGTCGAGTAGAAGCCGGAACCCTTGAAGAGGATGCCCGCCCCGGTTCCGATCAGGCGGCGGACCTTCCCGCCGCACTTGGGGCAGACCTTCACCGGCTCCTCCGACATCCGCTGGAAGAGCTCGAAATGATGGCCGCACTTCAGGCACTCGTACTCGTAGGTGGGCATCGGCGACAGGCTCCCTCGGGTTACATGCGCGTGAGCGCGGCCGCGATCCGGTCGAGACCCTCTTCGATGTCCCGTTCCCCGATCGCGTACGAGATCCGGACGTGCCCTTCCATCCCGAAGGCCGAACCCGGAACGCAGACGGCCTTGGCCTCGTCGATCAGGTAGTCGCAGAGCTGCGCCGAGTCGGCGACTCCGTTCCGCGCCCGCGCGATCGCTTCGGAGAAGTCGGGGAAGACGTAGAAGGCCCCTTCGGGCGGGACGAGCTGGGCGCCGGGGATTCGCGCGATGCGCTCGATCACGAAATCGCGCCGCGCGGCGAACCGCTCCTTCATCGCGGCGGCCGGCGCGGGATCGCCGGTGATCGCCTTCAAGGCCGCCTGCTGGGACACCGCGGCCGGGTTCGACGTCGACTGCCCCTGCAGCCGCTCCATCGCCTCGGCGATCGGCGCGGGCGCGGCCGCGTAGCCGATGCGCCAGCCGGTCATCGCCCAGGTCTTCGAGACGCCGTTCACGAGCACGGTGCGCTCGCGCGCGTCCTCGCCGAAGGAGGCGATCGAGACGTGGCGCGCCCCGCCGTAGACGAGGGTCTCGTAGATCTCGTCGGAGAGGACCATGAGGTCGCGGGCGCGCGCGAAATCGGCGAGCGCCGCGATCTCCTCGGGAGAATAGACCGCGCCCGAGGGATTGTTCGGGCTGTTCAGGATGAGCGCGCGGCTCCGCGGCGTCGCGACGCGCTCGAGCTCGGCGGGTCCCACGCGGTAGGCGCCGCGGCGCGGCTCGACGAACACGGGGGTCCCGCCCGAGAGGCGCACCATCTCGGGAAAGCTCACCCAGTACGGCACGGGGATGAGCACCTCGTCCCCGGGCTCGAGGATCGAGAAGAGCGCGTTCCAGATCGAATGCTTCGCGCCGCAGGAGACCACGATCTCCCGCGGCGTGTAGGCGACGCCGTTGTCGCGGCGGAGCTTCTCCGCGATGGCGGCGCGCAGCGGCGGCACGCCGCCCACGTCGGTGTAGCGGTGGTGCCCCGAGCGGATCGCCTCCACCGCGGCGTCCTGGATGTGGATCGGCGTGTCGAAGTCGGGCTCCCCCGCCGCGAAGGAGACGACCTTCTCGCCGCGCGCGCGCAGCTCGCGCGCCCGCGCCGAGAGGGCGAGCGTCTCCGAGGGGCGGAGCGCGCGCACGCGCGCGTTCACCCGCGGGCGCTCCGCGCCGGCCGCGGTCTCGTTCGGGTTCATCGCTTCACTCCCAGCGCGGCCGCGAGCCGCTCCGCCACCCCCGGGGGAACGAAGGGGGCGACGTCGCCGCCGTGGCGCGCGATCTCCTTCACGAGGCTCGAATTCACGAACGTGTAGGTCTCGCTCGGCATGAGGAACAGGGTCTCGATGGATCCGCTCAGGCGCCGGTTCATGAGCGCCATCTGGAACTCGTACTCGAAATCGGAGACGAAGCGCAGCCCCCGGATGATCGTGCCGATCCCGCGCGCCTCGGCGAACTGGACGAGGAGGCCGGTAAACGGCTCCACGTTCAGACGCGGCTCGCCGGGGACCGCTTCACGGATCATGAGGACCCGCTCCTCCTGGCTGAAGAGCACCTTCTTCTCGGGCCGCGCCGCGACCGCCACGGTGAGCCGGTCCACCAGGCGCAGCGCCCGGCGGATCAGGTCGACGTGGCCGTTCGTGACGGGATCGAACGTTCCGGCGAAAATCGCGCTCTTCATACGCCTTCCCTCCGGTAGATCGCGACCGTCGTGTCGCCGTACTTCCGCTCTTTCCAGAGCTCGAGCCCGGCCGGAGCCGCCGCTTCGCTGCCCTTGCCACGCTCGTGGACCACCACGCCGCCCTCCGGACCCCACTCCATCGCGGCGAGGGCCGCGAGCCAACGCGCGCCGGCGCCCCCCGCGTACGGCGGATCCAGGAAGACGATCCGCCATGGCCCCTTCACGGCCGGGGGAAGACCGCCCCGGTCCAGGTCGGCCCGGTGGACCCTTCCCCCGCCCGCGAGCCCGAGCGCCGCGAGGTTACGGGCCAGCCGCCGCGCGGTGTCGGAGTCCTTCTCGACGAAATCGGCGAAGACCGCGCCGCGGCTCAGCGCCTCGATCCCGAGCGCACCGGTTCCGGCGTAGAGATCGAGCACGCGCGCCCCCACAACGAGGTCGGGGCCGAGAAGGTCGAAAATCGCCTCCCGCGTCTTCTCGGACGTCGGCCGGACGCCCTGCTCGGGGACCTCGATCCGCCGTCCGCGCAGCGATCCGCCGACGATACGAATCAGTCCCATGCGGCTCGGCCGCGGCCTGCCGCCCGGCCCTGGCCGGGCGGCTTCACGACCACGTCGGGTCCGGCCGGCAAAGCGACGCCACCCGCTCGGCCACCTCGTCCGGCGAAAGCCCGTCCGTGTCGATCACCGCATCCGCCGACGACTCGTAGAGCGACCCGCGCTCACGCGCCATCGTCTCGATCGCCCCCGCCGCCCCCTCCGGACCGGAGAGGAGCGGCCGCTCCGCGACTCCGGCGGCCGCGAGACGCGCGAGCGCCCGCGCGGGGCTCACCCGGAGCCAGATCACGAACGTCGCCGAGCGGAGGAGGGCCCGCGTCTCGGGCACCGTCACGATCCCGCCTCCGCACGCGAGCACCACCCCCGGCCGCCGCGGGGCGAGGGCACGCTGCAGCGCCTCGGCCTCGAGCGCCCGGAAGCGCGCGCCGCCGTCCTCGGCGAAGAGGTCGGCCACGCTCCGGCCCGCGGCGCGCTCGATCTCCTGGTCGAGGTCGATCCACGGAAAGCCGAGCCGGGCGGCCGCCAGGGGCGCCACGGCGCTCTTCCCCGCCCCCGACAGTCCGATCAAGGCCACGTTGAGGCCCAGGCGATCCCTCCAAACCGGTACCGGCAAAACGAAACGGGGCCTTCCGTGGGAAGGCCCCGCAGTATACCGGCGTCCCGCCGCGCGCGCCAGCCGCGGCGGCGCGCGTTATCTCGTCGAAGCGGTCTGGTCGCCCAGGATCTTGGGCGTCACGAAGATCAGGAGCTCCCGCTTGGCGTGGGTCGTGGACGAGGAGCGGAAGAGGTTGCCGAGGAGCGGGATGTCCATGAGGACCGGCACGCCGCGCTTCGTCGCGCTCTCGTTCGAGCGGATGAGGCCGCCGATCACCGCCGTCTCGCCGTCGTTCACCATCACGCGGGTGTCGGCCATGGTCGTGTTGATGATGATCCCGCCCTGCACCGTCGCCTGGGCCGCCAGGTCCGAGACCTCGGGGTGGACGTCCATCGTGATCTTGTTCCCGACGTTGATGTGCGGCGTCACGGCGAGCTTGATGCCGATCGTCGTGAGCTGGGTCACCGCGTTGCCGGCGAAGTCCTGCACGATGAGCGGGATCTGCTGGCCGACCACGACCGACGCCTCGCGGTTGTTCACGGTCGTGATGCGCGGGTTCGAGATGATGTTCGCCTTGTTCTGCGTCTCGAGCGCCTGGAGCGTCGCCTCGATGTCGCCGAAGGGCTTCACGGTGCCGATCCTCACGATGCCCGCCGGGTTCGTCACGTCGCCGGCGTTCACGTCGCCGTTCTCGGAGACGCCCGCGTCGAAGATGTCGGCGTTGTGGAGCCCCCACTTCACGCCCAGCTCGCGGGTCGCCGAGACGTCGACGTCGACGAGGCGCGCCACGATCTCCACCTGCGGCGTGCGGGTGTCGAGGCTCCGGACCATCGACTCGCACGCGTCCAGGCGCGGCCCGATGTCGGTGATGAGGAGGGTGTTGGTCCGCTTGTCGACCTCGATGTGGCCGCGCTTGGTGAGGGTCTTCTCGACCGCCTTCGCCATCTCGTCGGAGTTGGCGTAGCTGATCGGGACGATCCGGGTCTCGAGCGGGAGCAGCTCGTCCACGTTCCGCTGCGCGGCCAGGCGGCGCTCCATCTCCTCCTTGCGGAGGGTCTCGAGCGTCGACACCACGATCGTCTGCCCCTTCTCGACCATCCCGAGCGCCTGCGTGCGCAGGAGGATGTCGAGGGCGTGGCGCCACGGCACGTTGCGGAGCCGGAGCGTGACGTTCCCCTTCACTTCCTTGCTCGCGACGATGTTCTTGCCGCTGAACTCGGAGAGGCTGCGGAGCACCGTCTCGATCTCGGCCCCCTGCACGTCGAGCGACATCCTGCGGCCGCCGTCGGTGTCCTTGGGCGTGTCGTCGCCGTCATAGTCGCCGCTGGTCGCGACCGCCTCGGGCGCCGGGCGCTCCACCGCGAGGACGAGGTTGTTTCCGAGCTGGCTCACGCCGTAGGAGGAGGGCTGCGACAGGTCGACGACGACGCGCGCCCCGGTCTCCTTGCCCCATCCCATCTCGGTCACGCGCACGTTCTTGACGGGCGAGTTGTCGCGTCCCGGCCACGTCCGCTCCGTGAAGGCGAGCGTCGTGCCCGGGCAGTCGAGGACGATCCGATCGGGCGACTCGAGGGTGAAGTCGTGGTAGCTGACGGGCGCGTCGGCCTCGACGACGACCTGAGTCCCCTCGGTGCCGTCCTTGAGGGTGATGCTCTTGATCGTCGTGCCGAACGACGGAGCGGCTCCCAGGAGCAGGAGCGCCGCGAGCGCCCACGCGCCCGCCCGGCGACCGGCGCGCGCACCGCTAGTTTCGAGTCGCATTCTGGTCACCCTCTTTCGGTTGCAGTTTGATCGACATCGACTGGGACTCCCCGAAGGCGTTCTGGATGATCTGGAGCTCCGTCTTCGAGATTCCCGAGATGTATCCGTTCACCACCGGATCGCCGACGCGCAGCACGAAGCCGCGGCCCCGGCTGTCCTCGACGAGCGCGAACTTGTCCGCCGACCCCCACATGATGCCGACGAGGTGGATGTCCCCCACGTCGACGAGCGCTCCGTCGCCGGTCGTCTGGAACTTCCCTTCGAGGAGCGACTGGAACGGATCGCGCCGGCCGTCGGCCGAGTAGATGAACTGCTCCCGCGCGAAGAGCGCGCTCGCGTCGAGCGACTTGGGCGCCTCGACCGCGGCGCCGGGGAGCGCCGCGACCGCGCCGGGAGCCACGGGAACCGCCGCGCCGGGGAGCGCCGTGGAGGCCGCGCCGGGC
>JBLMWD010000096.1:0-4521 GCA_050257045.1 Bacteroidota bacterium
GCGCGCGCGCCGCGGAGGGCGGCGAGCGCGCGCGGCGGCACCTTCCCCGACGGCTCCGCGTTCGCGCGGAGCTTCTCGACTTCCTGCCGCGCCTCGAGAAGGTCGCGCGCGTGGCCGGCGAGCGCCTCGGCGGCGCCCGGCGGGAGGGTCAAGCCGGCCTCGCCGATCATCCGCTCCACCCAGCGCGGGGCGTCCCCGGGCCGGAGCGCGCACACGACCGAGACGCCGGACGCGGCGATCGCCTGGAGCCCGCGCAGCTCGGCCACGTCGCGCGCCGTGGTGACGAGGATGCGCGCCCCCTCGGCCGCTCCCCGCGACCAGGCGACGAGCGCCTCTTCGCAGGTCTTGTCGAGCTTCGCCGCCTCGCGGATCCAGATCCGCCGCGTGGTCGCGAAGAGCGAGATCGAGGCGAGCGCGCCGGCGAGCGTCTCGGGGTCGAGGTCGTCCCCTTCGAGGCGCTGGAACTCGGAGCCCTCCGCTTCCCCGCCCGAGCGAAAGGCGTGCACGAGCCGCTCGCGGAGGAACTCGTCGGGGCCGGCCGCGACGACGAGCGGCGGGAGATCGTCGGAGCCGCCGCGCAGCAGGCGCTCGGCCTCGTCGTAGGCGAGGGTCGAGCCTCGCTTCGCGCCCCTGCCGCCCGCGCTCACCATCCCTGCACCGTCCGGCTCACGATCTGGTCCGCCAGCTTCTTCACGACATCGGCCCTCGCATCCACTTCCGTCTTCGCCGGCTCGTTGCCCAGGGGGACGACATTGTACGTGGTCCGGACCGTGAGGGCGTCCTCCTTCCAGAGGTCGCGGTTCTTGACCGCGTCGCGGAACAGGATCCGCACCGTGAGCACGATCTCGTACTGCGTGGCCCGCTCCTGCTGGGTGAAGCCGAAGACCTGGTTCTGGTAATTGAGGATGGTACCGCGGAGAACCGCGTCGGCCTGCTTCTCCCCCGCGGTGGTGAGCCGGCCGTTCGCGAGGAACGCGTCCTGGACCGCGCGGGTCACGTCCTCGCCGAGGCCGAACTGGACCGTGCTGTTCTGGAAGACCGGGATCGCGACCGTCTTGATGTAGCTCGGGACCACGCTCGAGAGCGTGTAGCCGCACCCGGAGAGCAGGACCAGGGCGAGGCAGAGCGGGAGGAGAAGCCTACAGCAGCTCGCCCGAGGTCGTGGCATCGTGGAATCCGTAAAGCTTCATCCGATAGCGCAGCTTGTCCCGTTTCATCTGGAGCAACAGGGCGGCCTTGCTCTGGTTCCCGCCGGTCCAGTCGAAGGCGCGCTGGATCACCTCGCGCTCCACCTCCCCGAGCGCGGCCTCGAGGTCGACGCCGTTCTCCGCGAACTGGCCGCTCTCGATCACCGCGCGGAGGAGCTCGAGCGAGGAGCCGGTCCGGGCCGGCGGCGGCGCGATGGCCGCCGTCAGGTGCTGCGCCTGGATCCGGTCCGCCGTGTTCAGGAGGACGATCCGCTCGAAGAGGTTCCGCAGCTCGCGGATGTTCCCCGGCCAAGGATACGACAGGAGGACCCGCTCCGCCTCGGGGTCGATCCGCTCGAAGCTCTTCGAGAAGCTCCGGTTGAACTGCGCGAGGAAGTGCCGGGCGAGCGGCAGGATGTCCTCCCGGCGCTCGCGGAGCGGCGGGACGCGGATCGGGACCACCTTGAGGCGGTAGTAGAGATCCTCGCGGAAGCGCTGTTCGCGCACCATGGTCTCGAGGTTCTGGTTCGTCGCGGAGATCACGCGCACGCTCACCGTGATGTCCTTCGTCCCGCCGACCCGCTTGAACGTCATCCGCTCGAGGACGCGGAGGAGCTTCACCTGGATCGTGAGGCTCATCTCTCCGACCTCGTCGAGGAAGAGGGTCCCGCCGTTCGCGAGCTCGAGGAGCCCCTGCTTCTGCTGGCGGGCGTCGGTGAAGGCCCCCTTCTCGTGGCCGAAGAGCTCCGATTCGAGGAGCTCGCGCGGGATCGCGGCGCAGTTCACCTCGAGCATCGGCTTCTCGCGCCGGCCGGAAAGCTCGTGGATGAGGTGCGCGATCAGCTCCTTCCCCGTGCCGCTCTCTCCCTCGATCAGCACGCTCGTCGAGTCGGAGCCGGCGACCTGCTCCACGACGCCGTAGACCCGCTGCATCGCCGCGCTCTGCCCGCGCACGAACTCGCGCGAGAAGGTCTGGCTCTTCTGCTGGCGATGGTGCTGCACCTCGCGTCCGAGGCGCTGCGTCGCGAGCTCCCGCTCGAGCACCACGAGGAGCTCCTCGCGGATCGGCTTCCCCTTCGTCAGGTAGTCGCGCGCGCCGAGCCGCATCGCCTGCACGGCGGTCTCGTGGTCGGGCTCGCCGGTCAGCATGACCACGATCTGGTCGGGCCACTGGGTGCGGATCTTCTGGAGGATGTCGATCCCGTTCCGGTCCGGGAGGCGGATGTCGAGGAGGACGAGGTCGACCGTCTCGCGCTCGAGCGCGCGCAGTCCCATCGCCCCGGTCTCGGCGGTCACGACGGCGTACCCCTCCGCCTCGAGGTCGCGCGGCAGGAAGTACCGGATGGTCTCGTCGTCGTCGATGATCAGGATCGATGCTTTGGCCATTCGGTCCTCATTCCTCCGCCACGGGGAGAACGACCCGGAAGCGCGCGCCGGTGGCGCCGCTCTCCACCTCCAGGGTTCCGCCGTGGCGCTGCACGATACCATGCGCCACGAAGAGCCCGAGCCCGGTCCCCTTCGGACGCGTGGTGAAGAACGGCTCGAAGATCCGCGGCAGGAGGTCGGGCGCGATGCCGGGGCCCGTGTCCTCGACCTGGATCACGACCGACGGACGGTCCCCCGGACGCCGGAACGCGCGGATGGTGACGACGCCTTCTTTGGGCGTGGCCTGGACCGCGTTCTGGATCAGGTTCAGGAGCACCTGCTGGAGCTGGTCGGTGTCGGCCGTGACCGTGGGCCATGTATCGGCACCCGGACGCTCGATCCTGACCCCGGACGTCTCGATGGTCGGCGAGAGCCCGCGGACCGCCCAGTCGACCACGTCGGACACGCGGGTCGGCCGCGGCAGGATCTCGCGCGGCTTCGTGGCCGTGAATAGGTCCTGGATGATGCGATTCAGCCGGACCACCTCCCGGAGGATGAAGGCGACGCTCTCGTGGCGCTCGTCCCCCGGCGGAAAGCCGCGGCTCAGGTACTGGACGCCCGTCGCGATCCCCGTGAGCGGATTCCGGAGCTCGTGCGCCACGCTGGAGGCGAACCGCCCGAGGGCGGCGAGGCGGTCGAGCTGGCGGATCCGGTCCTCCATGTCCTTGAGGCTCGAGACGTCGAGCAGCGTGGCCACGGCGCCGCGGATCCGGCCCTCGGAATCGCGCAGCGGCGCGGTGCTCACCTCGGTGGGAACGCTCGATCCGTCGGGCCGCACGATGTCGTGCTCGGCGCCGACGGTCGTCTCCCCCATCTCGAGGCTCCGCACGAGCACCTCGTGCCACGAGCGCTCCGCGAGGAGGCGCGGAAGCGGCGTGGAGCGCACCGCCTCGCGGTCGAGGCCCACGATCATCTCCGCCGACCGGTTCCAGGCGAGGACGCGGCCGCGGGTGTCGATCGCGACCACGCCGAGCGGCAGGTTCTCGATCACCTCGTCCCGGAAGCGCGCCTCGAGATCGAGGACCTCCTTCAAGCCGAGGTTCACGAGGATCGGACCGAGCGAGGGGACGACCGCCTCGATCTGGGAGCGCCGCTGGCGCGCGTCGGTGCCCTCGACCCCGATCAGCGCGACCACGTGGCGGAACTGGCAGGCGCCGCACGCGCGGTGCCCGCCCGCCATCTCCTCGAGCGGCAGGCGCGAGAGGCCGCACGCCTTCCCGCTCCCGGCCGCGCCCGGGCAGATCGGCACCTCGCCCGTGAGACGGTCGAGCGCGATCTCGCCGCGCACGGGGACCGGGTGCCAGGGACCCCCCTTCCGCGATCCCGACGGACCGATCCAGAGCTGGCGGTTCCCCTCACCGAGCGCGATCCAGTGGAGCCAGTCGGGCTGGAGCCACTGGACCGGCACCCGGTCGGGGCTCACGTCGACCACCGCGGGATCACCGGCGCGGAATACCGTGAACGAAGCGGGGCTCCCGTCAACGATTCCGAGCCAGAGGCGCGGCTCGTCGAGCGCGCGGGCGAGGTAGTTGATGAGGATCTGGTATGGGCGCCCCGGCTCGGTGTCGCGCGCCGCGAACGCGAAGAGCTCCCCGAGACCCTCGAGCTGCACGCGGGTCGCGAGCTCGCGGCGGAAATTGGTCTCGAGATCGCGGAGGAGGAGCTCGACGAGCGGCTCGAGCGCGGCGGCGTCGCTCCCCTCGGGAGCGCCCGGCTCGTACCCCGTGAGCGGGGGCAGACCGCAGAGCGAACGGATTTCTTCCGCGCGGCGCCAGAGGCGCTCGACGGCGGCGCGCTGTGTCGGTCGTGGCGGTGTTTTCAAGGGGGCCCAAGGCGCACGCTAGCATCGGGCATTACGAGGGTCAAGCAGGCGACGGCGGAGTATGCGGGTGGTGAGCGACCGCGGAGG
>JBLMWD010000097.1:0-19598 GCA_050257045.1 Bacteroidota bacterium
CTCGACCCGCCGTCGTGGGGTGATTTGTTTATATCACGGCCAATTTCAGGGTACGGCCGAGGGCGCAGGACGCGATTCTTCGACCGATCCCGGTTTTCAAGGATGAGAGCGGCGATCTCCCACCCAGCGGCCGCTCCTGCGCGCACGTGCGCCATTACGAGAGCTGATTCCTCTTCTTCGCGACGTCGACGCCGAAAGTCGTCAACATCTTTTTATTCAGGAAACAGGGTTTCTGTTCCGGGGAGAAAGGAACATCGGGGAACGGAACGCGAACGCTACAAGTGGGACCCCCGGAAATCGATCCCTCTCGAGATCAATGTCTGGATGTTCCCAAACCCCCGCGCGCATCCCTCCGGGCCGGCGCCGGAATCCACCCTCTGGACAACCCCCCGCTGCTCCGCTACACTGCTCCGCTCGTATCTCAATCGGAGGATTTCATGGCGAAGATCTGCGACATCTGCGGCAAGGGCGTGCAGCACGGCCAGAACGTGAGCCACGCGCACAACGTCACCAAGCGCCGCTGGGAAGTGAATCTCCAGACGGTGCGAGCGACGGTGGACGGGCGCCCGAAGCGGCTCCGCGTCTGCACGCGCTGCATCCGGACCGGCCGGGTCCAGAAGAACATGCCGCAGTCGGCCGCGCTCCGCGCCCGCTCGGCCTAGGCCCGCGCCCGCTCGGCCCCCGCGCCCGCTGGCCCCCCCGGGCCCGCTCGGCCCTGCTCCGGCGCCCCCGGCCACAGCCGCGCCGCCGGCGCCCCGTTCCGCCACAAAGCGCGAACGCCCACTCCTTCCCAAGAGCGGGCGTTCGCTTTGTCGGGCCGGGGACCCCTTCCCTGGGCCGGCCCGGCTCCTTCCCCTTCAGCTCGCCTTACCGTAGCGCCCCTTTCACGGCGCCGCCAGTGCTTCTCTCGACGCCGCTCTCGCGGCGCCACCCAACGGCTGCTAGTCCATCTGCTTCCGGATGAACGCCGGGACGTCCATGTTGTCCCGCGTGATGGCCCGTCCTCCAAACGGGCGGCGCGCGGTGCCGGGCGGAATCCGGAACGAGGGACGACCGTTCGAAGCGGCAGGCGCCGGCTCCGGCGTCTCCACCGCTTCGTCCTCCTCCTCCACCACCTCCTCGAGAGTCGGCCGCGCCGGGATCGGCCTGGCCGCGACTCGCGGGGTCTCCAGCTCGTAGATCTTGGGCGCGGGCGCCGCCGCGGGGCGCTGCGTCACCGCCGCCACGAACGGGCTCCGCATCTTCGCTTCGGCGCGCCCGAACCCCGTCGCGATGACAGTGATCGATAGGCCGTCGCCCAACCGGTCGTCGATCACGGCGCCGAAGATCACGTTGGCCTCGTGGCCGGCCGCATCGACGACCACCGACACCGCCTCGCTGATCTCGTGCAGCGTCATCGACTCGCCGCCGGTGACGTTCACGAGGAGCGCCTCGGCGCCGGAGATCGAGATGTCGTCGAGCAGGGGGCTCGACACGGCCGACTGCGCCGCCTCGTAGGCGCGCGTCGGGCCGGTGGCGTAGCCCGCGCCCATGAGCGCGTTCCCCCGCTCGGCCATGACCGTCTTCACGTCCGCGAAGTCCAGGTTCACGAGACCCGGAACCGTGATCAGGTCGGAGATCCCCTTCGTCGCGTGATGCAGCACCTGGTCCGCCGTCTTGAACGCGTCGCGGAGCGGCGTGTTCTTATCGACGATGGCGAGCAGGCGCTGGTTCGGGATCACGATCAGCGTGTCGACGTTCTCCCGCAGCTCCCGCAGTCCCTCCTCGGCCGACTGCGCCCGGCGCCGTCCCTCGAACTCGAACGGCTTCGTGACCACGCCGACCGTGAGCGCGCCGAGCGAGCGGGCGATCCGCGCCACGACCGGCGCCGCGCCCGTGCCCGTGCCGCCGCCCATCCCGGCCGTCACGAAGACCATGTCCGCCCCGCCGAGCGCCTCGCTCAGCACGGCCTCGTCGGCTTCGGCCGACTGGCGCCCGACGCTCGGGTTGGCGCCCGAGCCGAGCCCCTTGGTGATCGCGGCGCCCAGCTGGATCTTCCGCGGACAGCGCGACTGCACGAGCACCTGCGCGTCCGTGTTCGCCACGATGAACTCCACCCCGGTGAGACCCGACTCCATCATCCGGTTCACCGCGTTGCCGCCCGCTCCCCCGACTCCGATCACCTTGATCGAGGCCCCGGACCGCTCCATCCCCTCATCGACCAACTCGAACATCGTCATCCCCTCCCTGTTGCGTGTCCGCCGGTGCCCCGGTTTGCCAAAGCCCCCAGCATCTGAAAAAAACCTCTCGAAGAACGCGTGGGAGACCCACGCCGGAATTCCCTAGACCCGCTCTTCCACCCAGCGCCGGATCCCCACTCCGGCCTAGACCAGCTCTTCGATCCAGCGCCGGATCCCCACCGAGATCCGCCCGAGGAACCCCTCGCCCACGGGCACCTTTGTGTCGTTCCAGAAGGCGTGCAGGGCGAGCCCCACCCCGGTCGCGAAACGCGGATCCGAGATCGCCTCCACCATCCCTGTCACGCCCGTCGGGATTCCCCGCCGGACCGGAAGGTCGAAGACCTGCTCCGCGAGCTCCGGCATGCCGGGAAGCGACGAGGCGCCTCCCGTGATCACCACGCCGGCGCCGAGCATCTCGGCGACGTGGCTCTTCCGGATCTCGACGTTGGCCATGGAGAAGATCTCCTCGACGCGCGGCTCGATCATCATCGCGAGCATGTGGCGCGAGATGTCCCGGTCGGGACGCCCTCCCACGCTCGGCACCTTCACCGTCTCGTCGGGCCGCACCATCGACGTGAGCGCGCAGCCGCTCCCCAGCTTCAGGATCTCGGCCCGCTCCACCGGCGTGCGGAGCCCGATGGCGAGGTCGTTCGTCACGTTGGAGCCGCCGAGGCCGATCACGGCGGTATGCCGGATCGCCCCCTCGAAGAACACCGCGACGTCGGTCGTCCCGCCGCCGATGTCGAGGAGCGCCACGCCGAGGTCCTTCTCGTCGGGCGCGAGCACCGCGTTGGCGGAGGCGAGCGGCTCGAGGACGAGCTCCTCGACATGGACGCCGGCCCGCTCGGCCGCGCGGATCACGTTGCGGCACGCCGCGGCGGCGCCGGTGATGATGTGCGCCTCCGCCTCGAGGCGGACGCCCGACATCCCGACCGGGTCGCGGATCCCTTCCTGGTCGTCGACGATGAACTCCTGGGGAATCACGTGCAGGATCTCGCGGTCGGCGGGGATCGCGACGGCCTTTGCGGCTTCGATCACGCGCGCCACGTCGTTCTGCCGGATCTCGGCGTCCTTGCGGGAGACCGCGATCACGCCGCGGCTGGTGAGCCCGCGGATGTGGTCCCCCGCGATGCCGGCCCAGACGCTCTTGATGGACCGGCCCGAGACGCGCTCCGCCTCCTCGAGCGCGTGCTGGATGGAGCGGACCGTCTTCTCGAGATTCACGACGACGCCCCGCTTCAGCCCGTCGGACGGAGCGCTCCCGACGCCGATGACCCGGAGCAACTCGCCGTTCTCGTCAGGCTCGGCGACGATCGCCGTGATCTTGGTCGTCCCGATGTCCAGCCCCGCGTAGATCTTCGCTTCCATTCCTCCCCCTCCCGTCGCCCCTGGCTGTCGCTGGCTAGACTTTCGACCGCGGATCGACGCCCGGCTTCGCCGAGCTGTCCGGACCGCAGCGCACGACGATCTGTCCCCGGTAGCGCGCGTCCATCGTCAGGACATGGCGGTCGCGCTCGCGGACGTCCCGGAGCGTCGCCGCCACCGCGCGCATCGCGGCGAGCGTCGCCCGCTCGGGGTCGACCACGATCGGAATCTGATCCCGCGACGTACGGAGGACAGCGCGCCCGGGCCCGTCGGAGGCGATCTCCGAGATCTCGGAGACGAGCCCCACGTCCGGCGACTCGAGGAGCCCGACCAGCCGGAGCAGGTCCTGCACGCGGTCGCCCGAGAGGCGGGCCCCCGGCGCCGTGGACCGGAGCTTGAGCCCGGTCACGACCGGCCGGTCGGCGATGAGCCCGCGCTTCAGCGGCGTGAGCACGGTCCCGCCGGCGTCGACCTCGAGGAGCGACCCCGCGCTCACGAGGATGAACGTGCGCCGCTCCGTGACCCGCACGCGGAGTTTCCCGGGGAGCCGCGCGACCTCGGCGCGCTCCACCCGGGCGTTCTTCTCGATCGCGGCCTCCACCGCCGCCGGATCGACCTCGAGGAGGTTGTCGCCGATCTTCACCGGGATGCGCGCGCGGATCTCCTCGGGGGCGAGATAGAGGAGCCCCGAGACGTCGATCGACCGCACCTGGAACGGCTCGAGCGAGCCGAGCGCCGCCAGCGCGCGCGGCGCCGCGAGCTTGCCTGTCGCCGCGACGAGACCCGCGAGCAGGAGGAGTGCGATGAACCGCCGCCGGCGCCGCTTCACCGCCGGCTTCTTCCACGAGGGGGTGGACCGGTAGCCCGCCCTCACGGGACCTCCGCCGCGGCGGGGGCGCCTTCGCCCTCGGCCAGAATGATCTCCCCGACGCGGAAGACGTCCCCCGCGCCGATCGTGAGAAAGATGTCCCCCTCGCGCACGATCTCGCGCGCGACGCGGGCCGCCTCGTCGTAGTCCCTGGCGAAGCGGACCTGGACGCCGCTTCCGGACCGGATCCGCTCACCCAGCGACTCGGCGGTCACCCCCGGGATCGGCGGCTCGCCCGCGGGATAGATCGGGAGGAGCACGAGCTCGGCAACGCCGCGAAAGGCGGTCGCGAAGCGGTCGGCGAGGGCGTGCGTCCGCGTGTAGCGGTGGGGCTGGAAGACGGCGACGATCCGCCGGTCATAGGTCGCGCGGAGCGCGGCGAGCGTCGCCTCGATCTCGGTCGGGTGATGGCCGTAGTCGTCGATCCACATCGCGCCGAGCACGGTGCCCCGCCGCTCGAGACGCCGCCCCACGCCGGCGAAGCTCCGGAGCGCGCCCCGGATCGCCGCGATCGGCACGCCCAGCTCCCAGCCGACCGCGAGGGCGGCGAGCGCGTTCCGCGCGTTGTGCGCCCCCGCCACGGAGAGCTCGATCGTCCCCTCCGGCTCCCCGCGCACGAGGATCTCGAAGCGGACCCCGGAGGGGCCGACCTCGAGATTCCGCCCCTCGAAGTCGAGGCCCGGCGTGAACCCGTACGTGAGGGCGCGGCGCTTGGCGCGGGCGCGGATGGGCGCCGCGTTCGGATCGTCGCCCGGGAGGATGATCGTCCCGTAGAAGGGAATCCGGTTCGCGAAGGCGGTGAAGGCGAGCTGCACCCCCTCGAGCGACTTGTGGTAGTCGAGGTGCTCGGCGTCGATGTTCGTGATCACCGCGATCGTCGGCGCGAGGAGCAGGAACGAGCCGTCGCTCTCGTCCGCCTCGGCTACCAGGAAGGGGCCCTGCCCGAGGCGCGCGTGCGCCCCGACCGTCTTCAGCCGCCCGCCCACGATCACCGTGGGATCGAGGCCGCCGTTCGCGAGGACCTCGCCCACCATGGAGGTGGTCGTGGTCTTCCCGTGCGCGCCGGCCACCGCGACCGACGTCTTGATCCGCATCAGCTCGGCGAGCATCTCGGCGCGTGGGATCACGGGGATGCCGAGCGAGCGGGCGCGCCGGATCTCGGGATTTCCTTCGGGAATGGCGCTGGAGACGACGACGACGTCCGCGCCGACCACGTTGGCCGCGTCGTGCGTCGTGACGATGCGCGCGCCGATGTCGCGCAGGCGCGCGACCGCTTCGTTTTCCTTGGGGTCGGAGCCGGTCACCTCGTAGCCGAGGTTCAGGAGCACCTCCGCGATCCCGCTCATCCCACTGCCGCCGATGCCCACCAGGTGAATTCTCCGGATGCGTCCGTACATTACTGCGTTCGCTCCGCGGATGCAGCACCCGCGAGCGCCTCGATGGAAGAAACCAGCCGCTCGGCCGCGTTCGTTCTCGAGAAGGCCCGCGCGTTCCGTGCCATGCGGCGGAGGCGCGACTCGTCCTGGAAGAGCTGGATGATCCGCTTCGCGAGCTCCTCGGGCTCGAGCTCGTCGTCGCGGATCACCTCGGCGGCGCCGCGCTCCATGAGCCCGCGCGCGTTCACCGTCTGGTGGTCGTGCGTCGCGTGCGGATACGGGATCAGGATCGACGGGACCCCGCACGCCGTGAGCTCGGCGATCGTCATCGCCCCCGCGCGGCAGACGGCCAGGTCGGCGACGGCGTAGGCCTTCTCCATCTGGTCGACGTACGGGAGCACGTGCACCGGGATCGAGAGCGTGCGCACCCGCTCCTCGATGGCCGCGGCCTCGTCCTTTCCCGTCTGCCAGAGGACCTGGAGGTTCTGGAGCCTTGTCAGGCGCGGGAGCGCCTCGCCGAAGACGCGGTTGATGCTCGAGGCGCCGCGGCTCCCGCCGAAGACGAGCAGCGTGCTCCGGCGCGGATCGAGGCGCAGGAACTCGTACGCGCTGGTGCGATCCTGGCGCAGGAGCGAGCGGCGGATCGGGTTCCCGGTCACCTTCAGGTTGTTCCGCCTCCGGAAGTAGTTGCGCGATTCCACGAACGAGATGTGCACCTCGTCGGCGATCAGGTTGAGCCAGCGGTTCGTGGCGCCCGGCACCGAGTTCTGCTCCTGCACCACCACCGGGATCCCCCGGAGCTTGGCGGCGAGTCCGACCGGACCGCTCACGTATCCTCCCGTCACGACCACCACCTGCGGCCGGAGCTCCCGGAGGAGCGACCAGGCCTGCACGAAGCTCTGCAGGAGCGCGACCACGGCCCGGATCACGCCGAACCCGAGCCGACGCGGGATCCCGCGCGCCGCGATCGTGCGGAGCTGGAATCCGGCCTGCGGCACCGCCGCGCTCTCGACGCCCCGCGCGGTGCCGACGAAGACGACCTCGGATTCGGGATGGCGCCGGCGCCATTCCTCGGCGACGGCGATCCCGGGATAGACGTGCCCGCCCGTCCCGCCGGCAGCGATCAGCAGGCGAAGCGGTGCGGCGCTATCGGCCGCGCCGGCGTCGGACTCCGGGCGGCCGGACGACCGAGGGCGTCCGATACCCTGTCTCCATCTGATGGGCGATGTTGAGGAGAACACCGATTACCCCCAAGTTGACGACGAGGGCCGAGCCCCCATAGCTGATGAAGGGCAGTGGAAGACCGGTGGTCGGGATGACCGCGGTCACCACCGCGATATTCATGGCCACATAGACCGAAAGGTTGACCGTGAGCCCGGCGGCGAGCAGGTAGCCGAAGCGGTCCGACGCTCCCGACGCGATCTTCAATCCGCGGAGGAAGAGGACCGCGAAGGCCGCGAGCACGCCCGCCGTGCCCAGGAGACCGAGCTCCTCCCCGATGACCGCGAAGATGAAGTCGGTGTGCGGGTCGGGGAGGAAGAAGACCTTCTGCAGGCCGTGTCCCGGCCCGGCGCCGAGGACGCCGCCCGAGCCGAGCGCCAGGATCGACTGCGAGACCTGCCAGTTCTTGCCGAGCGCGTCGGCCGGCCCGTGCCCCCAGCGGGCGAGCCATCCCTGGACCCGCTCCATCATGTAGGGCTTGTGGGCGACCATGAGCGCCGCGACGAGGATGCCGGCGAGCACCAGGAGCCCGAGATGGACCCGGCGCGCGCCCGAGAGGTGGAGCATGACGAAGCCGGTCGTCAGGAGCGCGATCGTGCTCCCGAGGTTCGGCTGGAGCAGGATCAGGAACGACATGACGCCGAGCACCACGCAGGCCGGCAGCACGCCGTCCCGGAAGGTGGCCATCCGCTCCCCTTTCTTGTCGAGGAGCTTCGCCAGGTAGACGACGCAGACGACGCGCGCGATCTCGGTCGGCTGGACGGTGACGGTGGCGAGCGAGAGCCAGCGGTTCGCGCCGCGCACGGCGCTCCCGAGCGCGAGGAGTACGGAGAGGAGGAGCACCGTACCGCCCAGGGCCCAGGGGGCGAGCTTCTGGAGGACGTGGTAGTCGGTGCGCGCGAGCAGCGCGAGCAGCGCCGCCCCGATCAGCACGCGCACGACGTGCCGCTTCAGGAAGAAGTATTCCGAGTTGTACCGCTGCGCGGCCAGGTTCGCGCTCGAGGAGAAGACCATCACGAGCCCGAGGGCGACGAGGCAGACGACCGGGAGGAGCAGCTGGAGGTCGAGCCGGCGCGCGCGGTCGAGGAGGAGGCTCACGGCTTCACCCGCGCGGGGTCGCGCCCGAGCGCGTGGACGGCCGCCTCGAAGCGGGCCCCGCGCTCTTCGAAGTTCCGGAACATGTCGTACGAGGCGCACCCCGGCGAGAGGAGGACCACGCCCCCGGGCTGCGTCTCGTTCCGGGCCAGGCGCACCGCCTCCTCCAGCGTGGCGGCGCGCGCCCCCCGGACGTGCGGCCAGGCCTTCTCGAGCAGCGGCGCCGCCTCGCCGACGTAGATGGCGTGGCGCACCTTCTCGGCCACGAGCGGGGCGACGGAGCGGAAGTCGCCGTTCTTGTCGCGCCCGCCGGCGATGAGGGTGATCGGGGCGTCCCCGAACGACTCGAGGGCGCGCTTCATCGAATCCACGTTCGTCGCCTTGGAGTCGTTCACGTAGCGCACGCCGTCGATCTCGGCCACGAGCGCGAGCCGGTGCGGGAGGCCGCGGAACTGCCGGAGCGCCGACGCGATCGCCCGCTCGGGGATGCCGACGGCGAGCGCGGCCGCGGCCGCGGCGGCCATGTTCTCGGTGTTGTGCGGCCCCTCGAGCTTCGCCTCGTCCCGAGCGATCAGGTTCCCCTCGCGCCCGTCGAAGCGGTAGCGCAGCTGGCCGCGCTCCTCCCAGACCCCCTCGCCGGTCGGGTCGGCGAAGCCGAACCAGAGCGGGCGGGAGCGCATGGGGGCGAGGAGGGAGACCAGGAGCGGATCGGCCAGCGGCTGCACCCGGAAGTCATCGTCGGTCTGCCGCTCGAAGAGACGCGCCTTGATCGCGGCGTAGCGCGCGAGCGTGCCGTGGCGGTCGAGGTGGTCGGGGGTGACGTTGAGGAGCACGCCCACCTTCGGGCGGAAGCGCGTGCAGGTCTCGAGCTGGAAGCTCGACACCTCGACCACGAGGAGTCCCTCCTCGGGAACCGACTCGGCCCGCTCCGAGAGCGCCGTGCCGATGTTCCCGAGCACCTCGGTCGGACGCCCGGCGGCGCGCCCGAAGGCGCCGAGCAGCTCCACCGTGGTGCTCTTCCCGTTCGTGCCGGTCACCGCCACGATCGGGGCGCGCGCCACGGCGAAACCGAGCTCGATCTCGGCGGCGATCGGGATGCCGCGCCGCTCGGCTTCGCGGAAGAGCGGATGGTCGAGCGGCACGCCGGGGCTCACCACGACGAGGTCGCGCCCTTCGAGCGCCGCCGGTTCCATCCCGCCGGCCCGGACCTCGATTCCCTGCCCCTCCAGCTCGGCCGCGTCGGGCCCGAGCTCCTCGGCGCGCCGGCGGTCGATGGCGCGCACGGAGGCGCCGTGGCGCTGGAGGAGGCGGGACGCGGCAATGCCGCTCCGCGCCAGTCCCACGACCAGCGCCTTCGTTCCGGCGAACCAGGGTGTCGCGTTCCCGTTCATTGCAGCTTCAGGGTGCTCAGGGCCAGCAGCGCGCAGAGCGCGGCCGCGATCCAGAAGCGGACCACGACGCGCGTCTCCCTCCAACCGCTCAGCTCGAAATGATGATGCAGCGGCGCCATCTTGAGAACCCGGGATCCCCACAGCTTGAAGGAAAGGACCTGCGCCATGACCGAGAGCGCCTCGATGACGAAGACGCCGCAGACGATGGCGAGGAGGAACTCGCGCTTGATCAGGACCGCCACCGTGCCGAGGGCGGCGCCGAGCGAGAGCGACCCCGTGTCCCCCATGAACACGTCGGCCGGGTAGCAATTCCACCAGAGGAAGCCGAGGGTCGCGCCGATGATCGCGGCGCAGAAGACGGTCAGCTCCCCCGCGCCCGCGATGAAGGGGACCTGGAGGTACTGCGAGAACTTGACGTGGCCGGTGATGTAGCACATCCCGCCGAGCGCGACCGCGCCGAAGGCCGTGAGCCCGGCGGCGAGCCCGTCGAGGCCGTCGGCGAGGTTCACGGCGTTCGAGGCGCCGGTGATGACCAGGATCACGAACGGGAGGTAGAACCAGCCGAACGTGACCACGGTGCGCTTCAGGAAGGGGATGTTGGTCTGGCTCGGGTCGAGGAGCCCGTGCGCGGGATAGAAGAAGACCGCCGCGAAGACGCCGATCCCCAGCACGATCTGGCCCGCGAGCTTGTAGCGCCCGAGGAGCCCCTTCCGCATGTTCTTCACGACGCGCAGGTAGTCGTCGATGAAGCCGACCGTGCCCATCCAGAGCGTCGCGATGAGGGCGATCCATACGTTCCGGTTCGAGAGATTTCCCCAGAGGAGCGTCGTCACCGCGATCGAGATCACCATGAGCACGCCCCCCATCGTCGGCGTCCCCGCCTTGGGGAGATGGGTCTGCGGGCCGTCCTCGCGCACCTTCTGCCCGATCTTCATCTCGCGGAGCCGCCGGATCACCGGCGGGCCGAGGATCAGGGCGATGAAGAGCGCCGTCGCGAGCGCGTACGCCGCGCGAAACGTGATGTAGCGGAAGACGTTGAACGGCGGGAATTGCTGGTGGAGGGGATAGAGGAGGTGGTAGAGCACCGGTCAGTCCCTCCCCGCCCGCGTGAGCGCCGCGGCGCTCGTGCCGCCGAGCGCCTCGACGACGCGCTCGAGACGCATCCCGCGCGAGGCCTTGACCAGCACGACGTCCCCCGCCTTCACGTCGGCGCGCACCGCGGCCGCCATCGCGTCGACGTCCTCGAACCTGCGGATCCGCCCGGCCAGGACCCCCGCCTCGCGCGCCCCCCGCTCGAGGGCGGGCGCGAACGTCCCCGCGATGTAGAGCCACGCGTCGGGCGGGACCGCGCGTCCGACCGCTTCGTGGAGCGCCTCGCTCGTGGGACCGAGCTCGAGCATGTCGCCGAGGACCGCGCGCCGCGCCCCCCGGGCCTCGATCGAGCCGAGGATCGCGAGCGCCTCCTTCATCGAGGCGGGATTGGCGTTGTAGGCGTCGTCCAGCACCAGCGCGCCCGCCGCCTGGATCGCCTCGAGCCGGTGCTTCGCCGGGTGGAGCGCGGCGAGCGCGGCGAGCGCCGTGGCGCGGGGGACCATCAGCTCGTCGCCGACCGCGACCGCCGCGAGGGCGTTCCGCACGTTGTGGCGTCCGAGGAGCGCGAGCGAGCCCTCGCTCCCATCCTCCAGCGTGAAGCGGGTCGCGCCGGCGGCGTCCACCGTGACGCGGCTCGGCCGGATGTCGGCGTATTCGTTGTCGAGCGCGTAGGTCGTCTTCCGGACGATCCGCTCGCGGTTCATCGGGTAGAGGAGCGGATCGTCCGCGTTCAGGACGAGGAGCCCCTGCGGCGGGAGCGCCTCGGCCAGCTCGCTCTTCGCGCGCGCCACCTCCTCGACCGAGCCGAGCTGCTGGAGGTGCGCCGCCGAGGCGTTCGTGAGCACGCCGATCGTCGGCTGCGCCATGGCGGCGAGATCGCGGATCTCCCCCCGCGCGCTCATCCCCATCTCCACGACGAGCGCCTCGTGCTCGGGGCGAAGCCGCGTGAGCGTGAGGGGAACGCCGATGTGGTTGTTCAGGTTCCCCACGTTCTTGTGCACGCGGCGGGACGTGCCGAGCACCGCGGCGATCATCTCCTTGGTCGTCGTCTTCCCGTTCGAGCCGGTGATCGCGACCACGGGGATGCCGGCGCGGTCGCGGCACCACCGTCCCAGCGCCTGCATCGCGCGGAGCGGGTCCTCGACGCGCACGAGCGGCTTCCCGGTGCGGACCGCCTCGGGCGGGACCGGACGGTCGCGGGCGATCAGGCTGCCGGACGCTGCACCCTGCAGCGCCGCGGTGATGAAGTCGTGGCCGTCCACGCGGGTGCCTGGAAGCGGGACGAAGAGGTCTCCCGGCGCGAGCGCGCGGGTGTCGATGGCGCAGCCCGCGAACGTGAACGCCGGATCGAGCTTCGCGGGCGACGCCAGGGTGCCGTCCACGGCGCGGAGAGTCCCCTCCAGCGTGAGCCAGCCGCGGGCGGCTGCGGTCATCCCGAAAACCCCCGCGCCTCGAGCGCGTCGCGCGCCACGCGACGGTCGTCGAAGGAGATCGTGCCGGTGGCGAGGATCTGGTAGGTCTCGTGCCCCTTCCCCGCGATCAGCACCGCGTCGCCCGGAACCGCCGCGTCGATCGCGGCGCGGATCGCCTCGGCCCGATCGACGATCGTCCGCACGCCGGCGGTCCCCACGGCTCCGGTCTCGATCGCCCGCACGATCGACGCGGGGTCCTCGCTCCGCGGATTGTCCGACGTGATGAACACCTCGTCGGCGAGCCGCGCGGCCACGGCGCCCATGAGCGGCCGCTTCCCGCGGTCGCGGTCGCCCCCCGCGCCGAAGACGCAGAGGATCCGGTGCGGGCCGAAGGCGCGCACCGCCTCCAGCGCGCGCTCGAGCGCGTCGGGCGTGTGCGCGTAGTCGACGAGCACCTGGAACGGCTGCCCCGCGTCGACCGGCTCGAGGCGCCCCGGAACCGCCGCGACCGCCTCGAGCCCGCGCGCGATCGCCTCGGGCGGCGTGCCCGCGGCGTACGCGGCCGCGAAGGCGGCGAGCGCGTTCGAGACGTTGAAGCGGCCCCGGAGCTTCAGGGCGACGGACACGGAGCCGCGCGGGTACCGGATCCGGAGTCTCGTGCCTGCCGGTCCGAGCCGCGTTTCGTCCGCGACGACCTCCGCCGCCCCTGCCCCTTCCCCCCCTCGGCGCGGAGCGCCTTCCTGCCCGTAGCCGATCGTCGGTCCGTCCGCGTGTCCGCGGATCCAGCGCCCCGCCTCGTCGTCCATGTTGATCGCGCCCGTCATCGTCTTCGTCCGGTCGCCGCGCGTCTCGGCGCGGAAGAGGCGCATCTTCGCGTCGCGGTACGCCTCCATGGTGCCGTGGAAATCGAGGTGGTCCTGCGTGAGGTTCGTGAAGACCCCCACGTCGAACGCGATGCCGTACGTGCGGTCCTGCGCGAGCGCGTGCGAGGAGACCTCCATCACCACCGCCGTCGCCCCCTGGTCCCGCCAGCTCCGGAAGAGGCGCGCGAGCTCGGGGGCCTCGGGCGTGGTGTGCGGCGCGTCCACGCGCGCCTCGTCCAGCTCGTAGCCGACCGTGCCGATCAGCCCCGCGCGCTCCCCCCGCTCGCGCAGCGCGGCGCGGATCAGGTGCGTCGTCGTGGTCTTCCCGTTCGTGCCGGTCACGCCGACGACGAGAAGGTCGTGCGAGGGATGGTCGGTCTCCTCGCCGGCGAGGATCGCGAGCGCGCGGCGCGCGCTCTTGACGCGCACCTCGGGCCACGCCGCCTCGGGCGTGAACCGCTCCACCACCGCCGCGATCGCGCCGCGGCGCGCCGCCTCGGGGACGAAGGCATGCCCGTCGGCCTTCTCGCCGGGGATCGCCACGAAGAGGTCTCCCGCCTCGACCGCCCGGGAGTCGTACTGCACGCGCGCCCATTCTCCGGCCGGCGTCCCGCGCATCTCGAGGGCGCCGACGATCCGCGGCAGGGCCGCGGCCTCGCGGATGCCGGAGGCGATCACGTCCCCCGCGGCGCCAGCGTGAGGGAGCACCGCGTATCGGGCCGCACGGGGCGCCCGGGCTGGGGATTCTGGTTCACGACGCTCCCGGTCCCGACGACGCGCCCGACCGGGATCGAAAGGGCCGAGAGGCGCGCGACGGCGTCCCGCACGGGGAGCCCGTGCAGGTCGGGAACGACCGCCGGGGCGTCGTCCTCCTCGACCGCGACGGTGAGCTGGACGACCGCTCCCGCCGGCGCCAGCGTGCCGGGAGCCGGCGTCTGGGAGGCCACGCGCCCGACGCCGCCCTGGATGCGCGGCGAGTAGCCGGCGCGCTCGAGGATATCCGCGGCCTTGTCCGCGGCGAGGAGGCGCACGTCGGGAACCGGATCGGCGGGAGTTGCCGGAGCGGCGGGCGTCGGGAGGACGGCCGCGGGGAGGGCGATCGGCCCGCGCCCCTGGGCGGCCCAGGCCGCCACGATCTCGCGCCAGACCGGGGCCGCGATCGAGCCGCCGTAGTAGGCGCCGCGCGGCTCGTCAAGAATGATCAGGCCGACCACGCGCGGATTCTCGGCGGGGGCCATCCCGATGAAGGACGCCGTGTAGTGGCCGCCGCGGTAGCCGCCGTTCGCGAACTTCTGGGCCGTGCCGGTCTTCCCGGCGACGTCGCACCACGGGAGCGCGGCCTCGGTCGCCGTCCCCGACACGACCGCCTCGCGCAGGAAGGAGCGGAACGTGCGCGCGGTCTCCTCGGAGACGACACGACGGACCGTCTCGACCGGGAACTGCCGCACCACCCGGCCGTTCTCGTCGACGAGCGCGCTCGCGAGACGCGGGCGCATCAGAATCCCGCCGTTCGCGACGGCGGCGTAGGCCATGAGGACCTGCAACGGCGTGACGAGGACCTCCTGCCCGATCGAAATCGTGGCGAGCGATCGGGCGGACCAGCGCGACGGAGGACGGATCTGGCCCGGCGCCTCGCCCGGCAGGCTCACCCGCGTGGGCTGGCCGAAGCCGAAGAGGCGCGCGTAGCGATAGAGCCGCTCGGCGCCCACCCGAATCCCGATCTGCGCGAAGCAGACGTTGCTCGAGTGCGCGGTCGCGCGATGGAACGTGTACCACCCGGTCTCCGGGTGGCTGTCGTGGATCGTGAAGCCCCCGAGATTCACCTGGCCGTGGTCGACGAAGATCGAGTCTTCCGGCTGGAAGACCTTCTCCTCCAGGGCGGCGCATCCCGCGAGCACCTTGAACGTCGATCCGGGCTCGTACTGGTCGGCGACCACGCGGTTCCGGTGCCCCGCGCGCGGATCCGCCTCCGGGCCGTCCACCGTGGCCATGGCCAGGATGTCGCCCGTCCGCGGATCGGCGAAGACCGCCATCGCGCTCTTCGCGCCGGTGTTGGCGATCGCCTCGCGCAGCTTCATGACCGTGAGCGTCTGCGCGTCGAGGTCGATCGTGGTGACCAGGCTCGCCCCCGGCTCCGGCATCTTGACCATGCTCCCCGGCAGCTCGTAGGCGATCCCGCGCCCGTTCTGGAAAAGGGTCGCCCATCCGGACGTTCCCTTCAAGTCGTGGTCGTAGGCGGCCTCGAGCCCCTCGAGCCCGTCCCCCTCGTTCCCGACGAAGCCGACCAGCGACCGCGCCACCTCTTCCAGCGGGTAGACGCGGGCCGGGACCGGGTCGACCTCGACCCCGCTCGGGAGCGATCCGGTCGTGAGCGCGAGCTCCTGGTCGGGGCGGAGGAGGGAGTTCACGCGCACGTAGGTGCGGTGGCGGAGGCGCCCGGCGCGGTAGCGGCTCTCGGCGAGGCTCCCCGCGTTCTTGCGCAGGAAGGCGGCGGTGGCGGCGGCGTTTCGCACCTCGCGCGGGCGGACGGAGATCTGGCTCAGCGCCACGTTCTCGGCGAGCGGCCGGAGGTGGCGGTCGTAGATGAGCCCGCGCTCCGGCTCGAGGAGCACGCGCTGGGTCTGCTGTGCCGTGGCTTCGCGAGCGAGGCGCGGGTGGTCCACGACCTGGATCTGAACGAGGCGCAGGAGGAGGAGCGCGAAGGCTCCGATCCCGGCCAGCGCGAGCGCCCGCAGCCGGCCCGCGTCACGCGGATTCACGGAATGATCTCCGCGCTGACGGGCTGGACCTTTGCTTCGGGCGCGCCGCGACGGGCCGGGAGGATGCCTCGGACGAAGCGGCCGACGTCTGCCGAGAGGCGCGCCATCGCGCCCTGCCGAGACACCACGCGGGGGAACGGACGGGCCAGGTCGACGTCGACGAGGGCGTCGGGACCCGGACTACGGAAACCCTGCTTCGCGAGCACCGTGTAATCGAGGCCCTCGCGGAGCGCTTCCTGGACCGCCAGATCGGACGAGAGGCGGATCCGGTTGTCCAGGGCGTGCACTTCCTTCCGGAGCTGGTCCTTCTCCATCGCGAGCGCGTGCGCCGACGTGACCTGCCAGACGCGAACGAAGAGAAGCGTCGTCACCACGGCGAGGCCGATCGCGATCGGAAGGGTCTGCCTCGGACGCGGCCGCGGGTGCGGGCTCCGGACGCGACGGAGGTAGGAGGTCCGCGGGCCCGGCTCCGGCTTCGACGGCGCGGGCGACTCGATCACGAGGGCGGGATGGGGGGACATTCAATTTCCTCCGCGACGGCGCGCGGCGCGCAGGAGCGCGCTCCGGGCGCGTGGGTTTCCGGCCGTCTCCTCCGCGGACGCGCGGAGCGGACGCCGGGTGACCGGCTCCCAAGGGGAAGCCGGACCTTCGAGCCAGGGATCGGAGGGGCGCGGCGGGGAGAACGCGCGCTTCACCATCCGGTCCTCGAGGGAGTGATAGGCGATGACGACGAACGATCCGCCCGGGCGGACGAGGCGCGCGGCCGCGTCGAGGAGCGCCGCGAGCTCGCCGAGCTCGTCGTTCACGGCGATCCGGAGCGCCTGGAACGCCTGCGCGAGGCGCCGCGGGCGCGACGGGCCGGGATAGAGCGGCGCCAGCGCCGCGCGCAGGCCGCCCGTCGTGAGCGGCCGCTCGGTCTCCGCCGCGCGGCGGATCACGCGGGCGGCCGCCTTCGCTCGCTGGAGCTCGCCGTACTCGGAGAGGATGCGCGCGAGATCGGCTTCGCCGAGACGGCGCACGAATCGGTCGGCGGTCTCGGGACGCGACGGGTCGAGGCGCATGTCGAGCGGACCCTCGGCCGCGAAGGAGAGCCCGCGCGACGGATCGTCGAGCTGATCGGAGGAGAGGCCGAGGTCGGCGAGGATCCCGTCCACGCGCTCGATCCCCCGCTCGCGGAGCTCCGCCTCGAGCGTCGAAAAGCGGGCGCGCACGGCGACGAAGCGCGGCGGCGGGGCCGGCGGATCCTTCTCGATCCGAGCGACCGCCGCGGGGTCGCAGTCGATTCCGATCACCTTGGACTCCTCCCCACCCAGCGCCGCCAGGATCAGCGCGGCGTGTCCTCCTCCACCCAGGGTCGCGTCGACATACGTGCCCCGCGGCTCCACAACCAGCAACCGGACAGCCTCCCGGGCGAGAACCGGGACGTGACCCGGCATCACGCCGTAGGAAGGCTACCGCGGAAAGCGATCCGCCCCCGCCGTCCCGCCGTCCCCGAACTCCCGCAAGAACGGCCGGACCGCCCAACGGGACGGCGCGACCGACTCCGGCTGCCACGTCAACTGCCTCACGACGGATCCCTGGCCCGCGACGTCGAACAGCGAACGGACGTACGGCGACAGGCCGACGAACCAGATCGAAGCGCCCCGGTGCCGGTGCCGCGCGATCTTCGGCGCGAACTCGGCGAGCGCGCGGAAGTCGAGATGGACGACGTTCTCGAAATCGATCGAGACGACGTCGCGCGGCGACCGGGCGCGATCGGCGATCGTCTCGAGGACGAGCGCGAGCTCGCGACGGCCGAGGAAGCCGTGGAGTCGAAGCGTGGCGGCGGCGAGGCCCGTGGCGGCCTCCCACTGGTAGATCGGGCGCTCGGCCGGGGCCGGGCGGCGGGCGGAGACGAGCGGCGTCCTCACGGGAGCAGTTCTCCGGCGATTTCTTCGTAGGTCTTGGGAGAGCTCTCGAGATAGGCCTGGAAGAGCTCGGGATTCCAGAGCTCGAGATGGTCGAGCAAGCCCACGATCTTCACTTCCTTCGTGAGCTGCGCGTGGGCGATCAGGCTCGGCGGAAGCGACACCCGCCCCTGCGCGTCGAGCGTCCCGTCGCTCGATTCGTGGAGCATCATCCGCTGGAGCCGGCGATTGTCCTCGTTGCCGTAGGAGCGGGCACGCAGGCGCTCGTCGAGGAGGCGGAACTCGTCGGAGGGAAAGAGCGCGATGCAGGTCTCGAGGCCGCGCATCACGACGAAGGTCTCGTCCGCGTCGCCCGAGAGCTGTCGGCGGTATTTCGCCGGGATGCTCACCCGACCCTTGTGGTCGATGGCGTGCGTGTAGCTCCCTCGGAAAGCTGCCATCCCCCTGATCCCTCGACCCCGTCCCTTGCGCTGTCCGTGGGGCTACCCAATTCCCCACTGACCCCCACTTCTTGCCACCGGCGGCACTCTAGGCCCCTGAAAGGGGGGTGTCAAGCCACATTCATTCGGAAAATGAAAAATTATTTCGTTGGGGTGCAGCGGGTTAAGGAAGGATGGGAAACCGTGGGGAAAAAGTGGGGCCGGCGTCAGCCGGGGATGATCCGGGAGAGCATTTCCGCGGCCTTTGCGGCCAAAAATTGGCGTTCCCAGGCGTGTCGAATTGGCTCGGGGGGCTGTGCCGTAACGGCACCCTGGCCTTCCCGGCGCCCCACCGCCGAGCGGATCCAGGCCTCGATCCCGGCGACGTCGCCCGGGCGGAAGATCCCGGTCTGCCCCGCCGCGCGGAGAAGGTCGCCCGCGGGCCCGGGGTCGAGGATGGCGAGGACCGGGCGGCCGCTCGTCGCGTATTCGTAGATCTTCCCCGTGTAGAGGAGCGAATCGGCGGCCCCGCCGTGGCCGAGGAGCACGAGCGCGCCGGCATGGCGCATCGCGGCGAGCGCCTCGAGGTGCGGCCGCGACGGCGCGATCGACACCACGCCGTCGAGGGCTTGGAGGAGCGGATCGCCGGGCACGAGCTCCTCGTTTCCGCCGAGGAACCGGACGCGGAGCGTCCGCGCGAGCGCGGGGTCGGCCTCGATCGCGCGCCGCACCCCCTCGAGGAGCGTGCGGACGGTGGGCCGATGCGCGAGCTGCCCCGCGTGGAGGAGGACGAAGCGCCCCGCGTCCCGCGCGCGATCCTCCTCCGTGGAAGCGAAGCGCGCCGCGTCGGCCCGCCGCCAGTCGTCGGAGTCGACGCCGTTCTCGAGCACGACCACGCGTCCTGGCGGGAGCTCGGGATAGCGCGCGCGGTAGAGCGCGGCCATCGCCTCGCTCACGACGGTGATCCGGTCGGCGCTTCGCGCGACCGCGGCTTCGAGCGCGCGATGGCGCCGGTCGTGCCAGGCTGTGGGCGGCGCGTAGGTCACCCGCCCCACCCACGGATCGCGGAAGTCGGCCACCCACGGCAGTCCGAAGCGGCGCTTCAGCGAGAGTCCGGCGAGGTGCGCGCTCTCGGGGCTCGACGTGGTCCAGAGGGCGTCGACGCCGCCCGCCTCGATCCGCCGCGCCGCGGCGCGCGCGGCGGCGCGCGACCACGCCGCGTAGCCGTCGGGGACGTACAGCCACGACTGCGCGCGGCGGAGCGCGCGGAAGAGGCCGGGGCGGCGCGAGCCCTGCCGACGCTCGGCGCCCGCGCCGCCGAGCGAGCGGAGGAGGCGCTGCGGCGTGAGCGCGCGCACGCGCATCACCTCGGTCGCGGCCGGGATCTCCTCGGACAGGGACGGATCGACGATCCAGTAGTCGGGGTCGCGCGCCGTGACGACGGTCGAGGTCCAGCCTAGCGGCTCGAGGTAGCGGACGAGCTTGAGCGTCCGCTGGCATCCGCCGCCGCCGAGCGGCGGGAAGAAGTAGGCGAGCCAGAGGAGGCGTCGCGCGCGCGCGCCGTTCATCCCGCGGCTCCGGCGCAGGGCGCGTTCATCGCGCCGCTCCGGC
>JBLMWD010000098.1:0-2654 GCA_050257045.1 Bacteroidota bacterium
CCCTTGCCGCCGAAGCGGCCCGCGCGGCGGAGGCCGAGCTCCGCCCGAGCCTCCGGCCGGTGCTCAACGCGACCGGCGTCGTGCTCCACACGAACCTCGGCCGGGCGCCGCTCGCCGAGGAGGCGGCCCTCGCGGCGGCCGAGGCGGCGCGCGGCTATACCAATCTCGAGCTCGATCTCGCCTCGGGCGGGCGCGGCTCGCGCATGGCGCACCTGGAGGGGCTCCTCCGGGAGATCCTGGGCGCGCCCGCGGCGCTCGTCGTGAACAACAACGCGGCCGCCATGCTCCTCGCCCTCAACACGCTCGCGCGCGGCAAGGAGGCGGTCGTCTCGCGCGGCCAGCTCGTCGAGATCGGCGGCTCCTTCCGGATCCCTGAGATCCTCGAGCGCGCCGGGGCGGAGCTCCGCGAGGTCGGCACCACGAACAAGACGCGGCTCGCCGACTACGAGCGGGCGATCGGGAAGGAGACCGGCGCGATCCTGCGCGTCCACCCCTCGAACTTCGCGATCGTCGGCTTTTCCCAGGACGTGCCGCGCGCCGACCTGGTCCGGCTCGCGCGGCGGAAGAAAGTCCCGCTTCTCGAGGATGTGGGGAGCGGCGCGCTCGTCGACCTCCGCCCCTTCGGCCTCCCCGCCGAGCCGCTCCTCGCCGAGGCGCTGGCCGAGGGCGTGCCGCTCGCCTGCGCGAGCGGCGACAAGCTCCTCGGCGGCCCGCAGGCGGGGATCCTCGCCGGAACGAAGCCGCTCGTGGCGGCGTGCCGGGCCAATCCCATGACGCGCGCGCTGCGCGTCGACAAGATGACGATCGCCGCGCTCGAGACGACGCTCCGGATCTACCGGGATCCCGAGCGCCGGGAGACCGCGATCCCGGTGTTACGCATGCTCGGCGAGCCGGTCGCGTCGGTGCGGGCGCGCGCTCGGCGCGCATTGCGCGCGCTCGGCGCGGATCGCGCTACCCAGACCGGCGCGGAGGTGATACCTTGCACCGGCGAAGTGGGGGGCGGCGCGATGCCGCTCGCGCGCGTGCCGTCCTTCGCGCTGGCGCTCCGCGCGCCGCGCGGCCGCGCGGAGGCGCTCGCGCGCTCGCTTCGCGAAGGACCGGATCCGGTGCTGGCCCGGATCGAGGGCGGCAGACTCCTGCTGGACATGCGAACCGTACCGGGGCGCGATCTCCCCCGGCTGGTCGCGGCGTTGGCCCGGGTCATCGACGAGGAAGGGTGATGGCGGTGGTGGAGACCGATTCGGAGCGCTACGCGGACCCCGCGGGCTTCGCCCGCGAAGTGAATCTCCCCCTGCTCGGCACGGCCCGCGTGCGACCTGTTCCTTCGGGCGCCACGCTCGCCCAGCTCCTCGATGCCTCCTCGGGCAGCGAGGCGCTCGGCCCCGTGGTCGACAGCCTGATCGAGAGCCGGCGGTCGCTCACGGTCCGCTCGCTCCTCGTGGCCGGGTTCCCGCACGATCCGGAGTGCTTCGCGGTCGGGCTCGCCATCGGCCGCGAGTGGAGCCGCCGCGGCATCCGCGTCGCGGTGATCGATCTCGACTTCTGGAATCCCACGATCCATCGCCCGCCGAGCCATCCGAACGAGGGGCTCGTCGACGTGCTCGAGTACGGCTGCTCGTTCGGGCGGGTCGCCTGGGAGATCGTGGCCGACCGCCTCTGGATGATCGGGCCCGGGAGCCACCCGCCCGAGGAGTCGCGCATCACCGAGCATCACGACTGGGCTCGCGCCGCCCGTGTCCTCGCCGCGAACGTCGACGTGGCGCTCTACGTGGCGCCGCTCCTCGACCACCGGGGCTTCACCGGGAAGCTCTCGAAGCGGATGGACGCGGCGCTTCTCGCCGCCTCGACGGAGCGGATCGGCCGCGCGGACCTGCGCGACGCCTTCCTCGAGCTCTGGGGCTCCGACGCGCCGATGATCGGTTGCGTCGGAATCGAGCCGGCCGAGGCGCGCGCCTCGGCGCGGCGCCCGGAGCGCGCGGAGGCGTTCGCGGCAGCGGGCGCTCCGGCGAGCCTGGAGGCGGAGCGATCGGTTGGGGAACGCCCGTCGTCGGTCCGAGCCTACGCGGAGGAGGTCGCCCGGGCCGCCGCGCCCTCGCCCGCGCGGTCCGCTTCGATGGAGCGTCCCCGTCCGCCGGCCGAGGCGCGCAGCGGGGAGGCGCGCGCCGGGGATCGCGTCCGGGATCGCGCCGGAGATGCGCGCGCCGAGCGCGACCTCGAAGCGGCGCTGGAGCGCGACGTCCGGCGCGGGATCGTGGAGAAGCGCGCTGGCGCGAGGCGCGGGCAGGCCGCTCTCTGGATCGCGATCGCCGCGGCCTTCGCGGTCGTGGCGGGAGGGCTTGCCGTGATCCAGGCGAACCGGTCCGAGCCGCCGCGAGGCTCGGAGCAGGCGAACCAGCCCGCCGGCGAGGAGCCGATCGCCGGCGGAAACCTCGACGTCCCGGGCGCCGTCCCCGGCGCGAAGGCCGGATCCGGCGAGGTCGGGTCGGTGACGGCGCTGGGGACGGAGGTGGACAAGACGCCTGCGGCCGGCGCTCCGGCGGGCACGGCTCCGGCGGGCGCTCCTCCGGCAGGCGCGAGCGCATCGAGCCCGGCCGCACCCTCTACGGGGAGCCCGGCAGCTTCGGCGCCGCCGGCGCCCGCGCCCGCGGCGGCCC
>JBLMWD010000099.1:0-11334 GCA_050257045.1 Bacteroidota bacterium
CGGAGCCCTCCTCGAGCCCGCCCCGTGCGAGCGTCATCCGGAGCGCCGGGTAGTCGAGCGTCCAGAGGCAGTCGGCGAAGAGGCCGAAGCCGAGGATGCCGTCGACGCGATCGCCCATGACGCGCCCCGCCATGTCGCCGCTCGTCGCGGGCACCGCCGTGAAGCGCGCGCCGCCGATCTCCAAGGAATCGATCTGCACGACCGCGGCGCGCTTCATGTTCTTGCCGCTCGGATCGCCCACCATCGTCTCGCCGATCTGCGCGAGGCCGAGCCGGCGCGCGAGGTCCGTGTCGATCCGCGCGCACCCCGCCGCGCCGGTGTCGATGCCGAACCGGAACGGCCCCTGCCCGTTCAGCATCACCGAGACCGAGGCGACGTGGCCGGCCCATTCCATCGGCACGCGCACGCCGCCTTCGGGCAGATGGGTCGCGCCGGGGCGCGTGTCGCCTTCTGCGGCGGCGTGGCGGTCGCGCGCGGAGACGTGGTGTCCCATCGGAGCGGGGGCGCCCGCGCGCCGGAGCCAGCGGCTGGCGCGTGTCGCGACGCGCTCCGCGGCAGGCGGGTCCAGGTTCGCGAGTGCCACCAGGGTCCAGTCGCCCAGCATGAGGAGCATGGCGTTCGTGCCGGGCGACCCGCCGGCGATCCCCATCTGCTCGCCCCGATCGACCCCGAGCTTCCCGGAGCGGAGCGCCTGCGCGAAGCGATAGAGATCGTCGACCGTCGAATAGCCGCCTCCCGCGGGGCTGCCGCGTCCGGGCTTGGTCGGGAAGGCATCGCGCCAGGCGCCGCTCGCGCCATCCATCCGCCGCGTATACCCGGTGGCCACGTTCGGGACCGGGTCGTCCTCCTCGTACGAGTCGGTGTCCTTCATCCCGGCGGGCTCGTAGATGTGCTTCCGGATGTAATCGTAGTAGTCCATCCCCGACGCTTTCTCGACCACGGCGCCGAGGAGGACGTACCCGCCGTTCGAGTACTCCTCCTGCGTCCCCGGCTCGAAGCGGAGCGGCTCGTCCCGGAAGAGCGCGACGAAATCGGACACGTTGCGGAGGCTCGTGCGGTCGGCGTTCCGGTACTTCGGCCCGAAGATGTCGGGGACGCCGCCGCGGTGGTTCAGGAGCATGCGGATCGTGATCCGCGACCCCTTGTCGCGGGGGTAGTCGGCCACGTACTTGTCGATCGTGTCGTCGAGGGAGAGCTTCCCCTGGGCGGCGAGCTGTTCGATCGCCACGCGCGTGAACGCCTTGTTGATCGAGCCGAGATTGAACCGGGTGTCGGGGCGGTTGGGGACTCCATAGCGGCGCGAGGCGAGGCCGTACGCCTCACGCGCGAGGACGTTGTCCCCCTTCGCGAGGAGGACCGCCCCCGAGAAGGATCCGGCGCGCGCGAGCGAATCGACGTAGGCATGCAGGGCGGTCACGACCTGCGGCGGCGTCATCGCCGGCCCGACCGGGCCCGCCGGAGCGCCCGAATAGCCGCCGTCGTCCGCCCCCTCGGGCGTTCCCTCCTCGGGCGGGAGGTCCTCGATCTGCAGTCCGAGCAGGCCGTGCGGCGCCTCTTCCTCGCAATGAAACGTGATCGCGAAGCGTCCGCCCCGCTCGCCGCGCGCGATCGCCCGAACGCTCGAGTCGGTGAACTCCTTCACTTCGAGCGCCGTCACCTTCCCCCGCGCCTCGCGGATGTCGTGATAGATCTCCATCCGGTCCTCGAGCGTGCGCCGCTTCAACGCGGCCGGCGCCACGTGGCGCCCGAGGTACGCCTTCATCGCGTCATCGCCCTTGTTGTAGGCCTCGAACCAGGCGGCGGCATGGCGTCCCGCCTCGTTCGCGGGGAATTCGGGGCCGGCCGCGACGAGGGCGGCGGCGAGGAATGGCAGGAGCAGACGGCGCATCGGTGATTCCTCCGTGGCGATCGGCGTTCGAGTGTGGCCGCGCAGCACCGCGGCCCGACGTCGCGAATCTATCGTTCCGGTGTGAAGGAATTATGAAGCCGGAGCAGCCGGAAGCGTGAAGGAGAAGACCGCGCCGCGACCGGGCTCGCTCGCGGCCGCCACCGTGCCGCCGTGCGACGTGACGAGCTCCTTCACGATGGCGAGACCCAGGCCGGATCCGCCGGTGGCGCGCGTCCGCGAATCGTCGCCGCGGTAGAAGCGCTCGAAGATCCGCGGGAGCTGGTCGGGCGGGATCCCCGGGCCGGTGTCGCGCACCGCGAAGACCACGTGCCCCTCCTCCGCGCGCGCGTCCACCGACACCTCGCCTCCTTCCGGGGTGTGGGCGAGCGCGTTCGCGAGGAGGTTTCGGAGCACCTGCTGGAGCCGCGCCGGATCGGCGTCGACCGGGGGAGCGCCCGCGGCGTCCGCGCGCAGCGCGATCCCGCGCTCGGCCGCGAGGGGGCCGAAGGCGGCGCGCGCCGATTCGACGGCCGCGACGGAATCGACGCGCTCGCGGTGGAGGGGGAGCCGCCCGGCTTCGGCGAGGGAGAGGTCCTGGATGTCGTCGACGAGCCGGCCCAGGAGAAGGATCTCCTCGTGGAGCGAGCGCATCGTCCCCGCGTCCGCCTTCGCGAGCCCGTCCTCGACCGCCTCGACCTGGCAGCGCAGGTTGGCGAGCGGGGAGCGGAGCTCGTGGGCCACGTCGGTGAGGAGCCGGCGCCGGGCCGCGTCGTTTCCTTCGATCGAGGCTGCCATGCCGTTGAAGGCGCGCGAGAGCTCGGCGATCTCGTCGGACGATCGCACCGGGACGCGCTGGCCGAGGTCCCCCTGCTCCATCCGGCGCACGGCGCGCGTCAGTGTCTCGACCGGCCCGAGGATGCGGCGCGACAGCGTCACCGCGAGAAAGATCGCGAGGACGGCCGAGGCGAGGGCGGCGAGGAGGAGCCACCGGTTCACCGACGTGATGAAGCGCGGCGCCGGGAGCGACTCGAAGGGATCGCGCGCCGGGACGCGGAGGAGGGTCGCGCGGAGCGTTCCGTCCGGTCCACGGATGGAAGCACGCGGCAATCCGATCAGCACCTCGCGGCGTGTCCGGCGCTCGCCCCGCTCGAGCGTCGTGGCGGTGATCTCGATCCGCCCGTCGGGGCGGATCGCCACGCGGGCGTCGCGGTATTGCGGCGCGCTCGCGGCGATGACCGCGCCGCTCGCGTCGACCAGGATCAGCTCGCTCCCCGCGGCTCCGGCGGTGCCCGCCGCCCGCCGGAGCCGCGCGAGGACCGAGTCGGCCCCCGCGAGCGACCCCGTCTGGCGCGTCCAGGCCTCGAGCACCGAGGCGGCGTCGCCGAGCCGGGCGGCGCGCTCGCTCGATTCGAGGCGGAGGAACTCGGTCCGCACCGCCTGCCGCGAGAGGAGCGCCGTCGCGAGGAGCGAGAGCCCCGCCACGAAGAGGACGAGGAGGACGAGGCGCGCGCGAAGGCTATGGAGCACGGCGTCCTCCGCGCAGCCGATAGCCGACCCCGAAGACTGTCTCGACGAAGACCGGCGCCGAGGGGTCGGGCTCGATCTTCCGGCGCAGGTTGGCCACGTGCGCGTCAACGGTGCGTGCAAGCCCCTCGTAGTCGGGGCCGAGCGCCCGCTCGGCCAGCTCGTCGCGGCTCAGGACGCGTCCCGGATCGCGGGCGAGGGCGACGAGGATGCGGAATTCGCGCGGGGTCAGCTCGACCCGCTCGCCCCGCACGAGCACCTCGTGGCGCGCGGGGTCGATCAGGAGGCCGGGAAGGCGGATGGCGGCCTCGGCTGGTTCGGGACTTGGCGAGTTCCACGACGGCGCCTCGTCGCGGCGCTTTCGCGCCGCTCCGGAGATCTCAGCGCGACGGAGGATGGCGCGCACTCGGGCCACCACCTCCCGCGGGCTGAACGGCTTGGTCACGTAGTCGTCGGCGCCGAGGTCGAGTCCTTCGAGCCGGTCTTCCTCGAGCGAACGGGCGCTCAGGAAGAGGATCGATACCTCGGACTCGGCCCGAAGCGCGCGGCAGACCGAAAGGCCGTCTCCCCGGGGGAGCATCACGTCGAGCACCACCAGGTCGGGGCCAAACGAGCGGGCCGCGGCCAAAGCCTTCTGGCCGTCCCCGGCGGAAGCGACCTCGTACCCGGCGTGCTCCAGGTAGAGCCGGAGGGAGGCGACGATCTTCGGATCGTCGTCCACGACCAGGACGCGTGCTCGGCGCAAATGGGCCTCGATTCAGGGGTTCGGGACAGGAGTCTCGCCCATGAGCATGCCACGGAGTCGTGAAGATTTCATGAATTTGGGGCGGCCGGGGGTGTAGGCTGCCCTCATCCCATCGCCCCTCTGGGGGGGCATCCAGGCAGACCCGGAGATGGAGGTTCTATGCGACGGTCCATGCTCTTCGCCCTGCTCGCCGCGCTGGCTGCGGCGTCTCCGACTCCCGCGCTCGCCGCCAATGACATTCCGGGCGAGCTGGGCATCCTCGGCGGGTTCACGCGTCTCGACCGCGACGTGGTCGGCGTCGGCCAGAAGCCCGACTGGTCGCCGGTCATCGGGCTTCGGATCGGGGCCAACATGCACCGGCCGTGGTCCCAGTTCGTCGAGGGCCTCTACGGGCGCTTCGATTCCGAGCCTGGCGACAAGACCACGCTCCTCGAAGGGCGCGTCGGGCTCGAGCGGAACTTCGCCTGCCGGCGAAGCAACGCGAGCTGGTATCTCGCCGGGGCGCTCGGCATTGCCGACGCGAACCTCCCCACTCCGCGCGACGACTTCTCCCGCCCGCTCGTCTCGGCCGGGATCGGCGTGCGCACCGGCGGCGGCATGTGGAATCGGTGGCACCTGGAGCTTCGCGAGGAGTGGTGGCTGGGGAACGAAGGGCTGGGCGGAGCAGACGTGGCCAATACGCAGGTCCTCGTCGGCTGGGCCATGGGGCTCAGGGATACCCGCGAGCCGATGTTCCGGCACGGCGAGCGGAGCCTGATCCTCGAAGGGGTGAACTTCATCACCGACAGCGCCGAGCTCACGCCCGAATCGAAGGCGACCCTCGACCGCACGGCGGCCTCGCTCAAGGCGTGGCCGGAGGTGCGCGTCGAGATCGGCGGCCACACCGACTCGGTTGCGGACGCCACGTACAACCTGGAGCTCTCGCAGCGACGGGCGGAGACGGTGCGCGCCTTCTTGATCCACGCCGGGATCCACGCGAACCGGCTCGTGGCGAAGGGATACGGCGAGTCGCGGCCGATCGCGCCGAACGACACCGAAGCGGGGCGCGCGAAGAACCGGCGCGTGGAGCTGACCCGGATCGACTGAGTCCACGCCGGTGATAACCGGCGCCGAGCGAGGAGGGAGCGCCGCGGACCCGCGGCGCTCCTCGGCGTTCGCGCTACCGCCTCACCCCCGGACCAGCCGCGCTCCCTCCCGGATGAAGATCACCCCGAACCCCGCCAGCATGACCACCCCAACCCAACCGAAAACCCGCGCGGTCTGCGCCACACGGGCGCCGAGCCAGCTCAGCGCGTAGCTGATCGCGACGGCGTAGACCAGGATGGAGCCGAAGAGCCCCGCGATCCCCACCCATCCGAGCGAGGAGATCACGATCGGGCCGCTCGCCATCCACCAGCCGAAGGAAAAGGGGCTCGCGAGGACCGTCATGAGGCCGAGGCGGTAGGAGCCGCGCATCGTGGTGCTGCCTACGCCGCGCCGCGCCGCGACCGCGCCCTGCCATGCCATCCAGAGGAGCATCGCGCCCCCGGCGATGCCGAGCGCGCCGACGACGCGCGGGTGGTGGTGAAGCACCGCGAGGAACCCGAGGGTCACGAGGGAGAGCCAGGCCGCGTCGCCCGACATGGCGCCGAGCGCGGTCCGGATCGCTTCCCGCGGGCGTCCCTCGGCGGAAGCCGTGACCATGATCGCCATGACCGGCCCGGGGGGCGCCACCAGCGAGAGCCCGAGGAGCGCGCCCGCGCCGAGCGCGGCGAGCGGAGAGCTAATGCGAGGCGCCCCGCCGGGAGGTCCCGGTGGTCCGGCGCGTCGTCCGCTTGGGGTGGTGGTGGTGCTTCACCGGCTTCTTTACGTGGGAGGCCTTGAGCGCCGGAGGAGGGAGGCGTCGGGCGAGGCTGTCCCGGATCTCCGGCAGGAAGGGCGAGGCCTCTCCGAAGTGCGGATCGCGCTCGAGCACCGTGAGGACGCGCGCGCTCTTCGGCCAGACCACGGTCGGCTTCTCGTCGTCCGTCCGCTTTCCGTTCGTCGCCGTGATCTCGATCGAGGACGTGTAGCGGTAGCCCGACGAGTCGGCGCTCCACCCCTCCGCCAGCTCGTTCAGGTCGCGCGTGACGACGGCGGCGGAGGCGTTCACCTTGCCTCCCTCGATCCAGACGCGGCGCGGGCCGAGCCGTCCCTTGGCGGCGTTGTGGAGGTAGCTGCTCCCGAAATAGGCGTCGCTCCGCCGGAGCGAATCGAGCTGCTCGAAGTCGGCCCACTGCTCCTTCCGCTCCGACTCGGTCGACGCGATGTTCGAATACGTGGTCTGGACCGTGGCGACGCCCGTCTTGCCGTCGAACGTGACGCGCGTCTGGCTCCGCTCGTACGTGAGGCAGCCCGGAAGGAGCGCGAGGGCGAGGAGAGCGCCGACGATCGGGACGGCGGCGCGCAGGCGCGGCATGGCGGGGGCGTTCATGCGTCGCAGCGGACGACGAGGCCGCGGTCCACCGAGCGGAGGTCGGGGCAGCCCGCGAGGGCGAGCGACAAGGCGACCTCCTCGCGGAGGAGGTCGAGCACGTGGCGGACCCCGGCTTCGCCCCCGGCAGCGAGCCCCCAGAGCGGCGGGCGCCCGACGAAGACGGCGCGCGCGCCCAGGGCGACCGCCTTCACCACGTCGGTCCCGCGGCGGACGCCGCCATCCATGTAGACCTCGGCGGCCCCGTTCACCGCGTCGACGACGGCGGAAAGGGCGAGCACGGCCGCCTCGCAGCCGTCGAGCTGGCGGCCCCCGTGGTTCGAGACCCAGACGCCCGCGGCTCCGTGCTCCACGGCGCGGGCGGCGTCGTCGGCGCGGGCGATCCCCTTCAGAACGATGGGGAGCCGGGTCCGGCTCCGGAACCACTCGATCGACTCCCACGTGAGCGAAGGGTCGAGCTGAGCGCTCGCATAGGCGGCGAGGCTCCCGTAGCGCGCGAGCCCGCCGCGCTCGGCGTCGGCGGCGAAGTTCGCGATCGTGAGGCCCCGGGGGAGCGTGAACCCATTTCGGTGGTCGCGCTCGCGGCGTCCGAGGCGGGGCGTGTCGACCGTGACGACGAGCGCCTTGTAGCCGGCCGCTTCGGCGCGCCCGATCAGCCGCTCGGTGACCGAACGGTCGCGGTAGACGTAGAGCTGGAACCAGAGGGGTCCCGTGGCCGCTTCCGCGATCTCCTCGAGGGTGCGCGTGGCGAGCGTGCTCACGGTCATGAGCGAACCCGCGGCGCCCGCGGCGCGCGCCATGGCCGTCTCCCCTTCCGGGTCGGCGAGCCGCTGGTAGGCGGTCGGCGCGATCAGGACGGGAGTCTCCACCCGGGCGCCGAGCACCGTCGTCGACGTGTCGACCGTCTCCACGTTCACGAGCACGTGGTGGAGGAGGGCGAACCGGTCGAATCCCGCGCGGTTTCGCGCGAGGGTCCGCTCGTCGTCCGAGCCGCCGGCGTAGTAGTCGTAGGCCGGGCGGGGCATCTTCTTCCGCGCGATCGCCTCGAGGTCGGCCACGTTCATGCAGGCCTGGAGGAGCTTCGCGATGCTCTTCCGCGGCGAGCGGCCGGTTGGCTTGGGGAGCGTGCGTCCGGCCGTGCGCCGGGACGGGGCGGGGCGTGCGGGCACGGTGACGCGGCGGGACATGGGATCTCCGTTCGGTTCGTCGGTACGGATCGCTCCCGGACCGTACCCGCATCAACTGGGACGGTCAAGGTGCTTCACCTAAGTTCGATTGGCCACCGCGGGGGCCGCTTCAGGCATGCCTTGTGCTCAACAACGGAGGCACTTGCAAGGGGGAGTGGGCCGCGAGCGCGCGAAGTTGCGCGCCACTCGGAAGAGGAGAAGCACGATGCCCGCACGCAGAAAGAAGTCGAGCGGCCGCCGCTATGGCAAAGCGGCCTCCAAGTCTGTCGAGAGCGCGATGCGCCGCAAGAAGCACGGCACGCTGAAGCGGGGGAAGTCGGGGCATGGGGGCCGCGTGACCAGCCGGAAGCAGGCCATCGCGATCGGTCTGTCGGAAGCGCGGGAGAAGGGCGACAAGGTGCCGCCGCCGAAGTCGGGCTCGTCCCGGCGCTCGTCGGGCCGGTCCACGTCGCGCCGGTCCACGTCGCGGCGCTCGTCCTCGCGCCGGTCCTCGTCGAGCAGCTCGGGCCGCTCGCACGCGAGCCATCGCTCGTCGCGGTCGCGCTCGCATTCCCGGAGCGCCCGGACGTAGGTTCGGACGCCGTGCCTCGAAGCGCGCCCGCTCAACCCGCGGGCGCGCTATTTCGTTCCCCTCTCCGCCGCGACCAGATCCATGAGGAGCGCCGCATCCCTCGCCGCGTAGCCGTGCACGTCGTTGTTGAAGTAGGCATAGACGTCCCGCCCCTGGGCGAGACGCGCCGCCAGCGCCCGCGCCCAGGGAGCAAGCCCCTCGCGCCCGTACTCGGAGGCGCAGAACTCGCGCGGCCCGTGGAACCGGTAGTAGAGCCAGCGCGCGGTGAGCGGCTCCCCCTCGGGATAGGGGTAGCGGCTCGACTGCCCGATCACCAGCGCGGCGTCATGTCGCACGAGCGCAGCGAGCGCCGCCTCCGATCCAAACCACGATTCGTGCCGGAATTCGAAGGCGAGCCGTACCCGGGCCCCCCGCTCCTCTTCAAGCGAGCGGATCATGCTCAGGAATCGCTCGAGCCGCGGCGGATCCGCGCGAAGCTGCGGCGGGAGCTGGACCAGGATCGGCCCGAGCTTCCCGCCGAGCGGTTCGGCGCGCTCGAGGAAGAGCCGCGTCTCGGCCTTCACTCCCGAGAGCCGCTTGATGTGCGTGATGTAGCGGCTCAGCTTGAGCGCGAAGCAGAACCCCTCGCCGGTCTCGCGCGCCCACTTGGCGTACGTGGAAGCGAGCGGGAGATGATAGAAGGAGGTGTTCACTTCGACGGTCGAAAAGCGGCGGCTGTAGTGCTCGAGGTAGCGGGGCGGCCGGACGTCCTCGGGGTAGAAGAGCGACTTCCAGTGGCCGTAGGCCCAGCCCGACGTGCCCACGCGAAGCGTCGCGCGCCGCGTGGCGCTACCCCGTCCGGAGGCGCCCGCGGTCGACCTTGCCGAGGTGGGTGCGCGGGAGCGCATCGAGGAAGACGACCTCGCGGGGATGCTTGTAGGGGGCGAGCCGGTCGCGCACGAAGGCCCGGAGCTCCTCGGCGAGCCCATCGCGCCGCTCGCGCGCGACCACGTAGGCGACCGGCTTCACGAGGCCGGCCGCATCCGGGGCGCCGACCACGGCCGCCTCGACCACCGCGGGATGATCGAGGAGGCATCCCTCGACCTCGGCCGGCGCGAGCCACTTGCCGCCCACCTTGAGCAGCTCGTCGCCGCGCCCGCAGTAGGTGACCGTGCCGTCGGCGTCCATGCGGACGAGATCGCCCGTCACGACCCACTCGCCCCGGAAGACCTGCTCGCTCTTCTCCTGGTGCTGCCAGTAGCCGATCGCGCGCGCGCCGCCGCGGACCCGCAGCCACCCGGTCTCGCCCGGCTCGAGGGGGCGCCCCTCCTCGTCGCAGACCCGGATCTCGAATCCCGGCACGACGGTGCCGAGCGTCCCCGGGCGCACCGAGCCGATCCGGTTGGAGAGGAAGATGTGCCACATCTCGGCCGTGCCGAGCCCGTCGAGGAGCTCCACCTCGGTCGTCTTCCGCCACCGCTCGTAGAGCTCGGCGGGGAGCGCTTCCCCCGCCGAGATCGCGACGCGGAGGGATGCGAGGTCCTCGGCCGAGACGCCCTCGTGGGTCACCATCTTGTGGACCATCGTCGGGACGTTCACGAGCACGGTGGGCCGGAACTTCCGGATCTTCTCGAAGAGGAGATCGGGCGTGGCCGGCTCGGGAAAGAGCGCCGAGGCGCCCCCCGCCGCGAACGGGAAGAAGAGATTCGCGCCGGTGGCGTAGCCGAAGTAGAGCTTGGGGACGGACAAGGTCACGTCGTCTTCGGTGTAGCCGATCACGCCGCCGCCATAGCAGGCCGTCGTGAAGGCGAAGGAGCGGTGCGTCTGGACGACCGCCTTGGGGCGTCCCGTGGTCCCGCCCGAGAAGAGCCAGATGGCTGCGTCGTCGCGATGGCTCGGGAAGGTCTCCAGCGCGTCGGGGGCGGCCTCGAGATCGCGCCGGAAGGCGTCGGTCCCGACGACCAGGAGCCGCTTCACGAGCGGGGCGGAGGAGACAGCCTCCTCGAACGCGGCCGCGGTCTCCGCGTGCGCGACCACGATCCGCGCCCGCGTGTAGGCGAGGAGATGACGGACCTCGTCGAGCGAAAGGGCGGGGTTTGCCATGACCGCGACGGCGCCGATCTTCAAGGTGCCGAAGAGGGTCGCGACGAATTCGGGGCTGTCAGGGAGGGCGAAGAGGACCCGCTCTTCCGGCTCGGCGCCGGCGCGCTGCAGGAGACGGCCGAAACGGTTTGCGAGGGATTGGACGTCGGAGTAGCTAAACGATTCTCGATCCGTCACGAGCGCGGTCCGGCCGCCCCGGCCCTCGCGAACGCGGGCGTCGAGGAGGTGATCGGCGAGGTTCAGGCGTTCCGGCGGCTCGTAGGTCATGGTAGTTTCCTTGCTTACCCCATGATGGACGCCCGGATGGCGGGCGGCAAGACCGGACTCGGAGGAGACGTGGCGCCGCGCAAATGGGCCGATCTGACCTGGGAGGAAGTGCGGGACCTCGATCGGGCGCGCACGACGGCGCTGCTCCCGGTCGGCGCGGTCGAGGCTCACGGGCCGCACCTCCCGCTCGCCACCGACGTGATCCTGGCCGAGGCGATGGCCGAGGCCGCGGCGGCGCGCCTCGAGGCGGAAGGGCGTCCGGCGGTCGTGCTTCCCGCGCTCCCGTACGGGGCGGCCCCGTTCGGCTCGGGATTCATGGGGACGGTCTCCGTGGGGGCGGACGCCGTGATGGAGCTGATCCTCGGGATCGCCCGCTCGCTCACGCGCCAGGGATTCGCGGCGCTCGGGATCGCGAACGCCCACCTCGATCCCGCGCACCGCGACACGCTCGGCCTCGTGCGGAGCGGCGCGGTGGATGAGAAGCTCCTCCCGGTGGTCTGGCCCGATCTCGCGCGCAAGCCGTGGGCGCCCCGTCTCGGGGAGGAGTTTCGCTCCGGCGCCTGCCACGCGGGAAGGCTCGAGGGATCGGTCGTCCTCGCCGCACGGCCCGATCTCGTG
>JBLMWD010000100.1:0-55845 GCA_050257045.1 Bacteroidota bacterium
CTCCCGCCTCCTCGGCCGCGTAGAGCGCACCTTCCTGCCCCGGGTTCTCGCCGTAGCGGAGCGTCTGGCGCTTTCGATAGGCCCGCGCCCAGCGTTCCGGGAGAGCCTCGGCGCCGGCGGAGCCGGCGACCGGTGTCTCCAGCGTGGCCATCGAACCCGCAGCGAACCTCGGGATGCCGGTTGCGGACCGTGCTTCCGCACCTCCTCCAGCGCCCGCGGGCGCCGGGACATGCGCTGCGAGGTATCCCGCGATCGCGGCGTCGTACTGCGCGGTCCGCTCGTAGGCGCGGCCGGCGAACACGCGCGCCATCTCCCCCGGAACGGCTCCGCCGTTCCGATCCATGGCGTCGATGAGGTCGCCGTACTGCGCGGGCTCCACGACGACCACGACGTGCCGGTGGTTCTTCGCCGCCGCGCGGATGAGCGCGGGGCCGCCGATATCGATCTGCTCGACCGCCTCCTCGTCGCGCACGCCCGGACGGGCGACGGTCGTCTCGAAGGGGTAGAGGTTCACCACGACGAGGTCGATCGAGACGATGCCGTGGCGGTGGCGCTCCTCCTCGTCGACGGTGTGCCCGCGCCGGTAGAGGATGCCGCCGTGGACCGCGGGATGGAGGGTCTTTACGCGGCCGTCGAAGAGCGACGGATAGCCGGTCACTTCGGAGACGTCGCGCACCGAGAAGCCAGCGTCGCGCAGCGCCGACGCCGTGCCGCCGGTGGAGAGGAGCTTCACGCCGTGCCGGCCGAGGCCGTGCGCCAGCTCGAGCAGTCCGGTCTTGTCGGAGACGGAGAGGAGCGCCCGGGAGATCTGGATCGCGCTCACCGTGCCGCGCGCCCTCCCGTGATCATCGCGAGCGCCTCCTCGTAGCGCCGCGCCGCCTTCTCGACCACTTCGTCGGGGAGCGCCGGAGGCGGCGGCGTGCGGTTCCACTTCACGGAATCGAGGTAGTCGCGGATCACCTGCTTGTCGAACGAATCCTGCGCCACGCCTTCCTGGTACGTCGCGATCGCCCAGTAGCGGGAGGAGTCGGGCGAGAGCGCCTCGTCGATCCAGAGGAGGTCCCCGTCGCGCTCACCGAACTCGAACTTGGTGTCGGCGAGGATGAGGCCGCGGTCGGCCGCGTGCGCCGCGGCCGCCTTGTAGATCGCGAGCGACACGTCGCGGAGCCGCTCGGCGGTCGGGCCGCCGACGATCTTTGCCATGCGGTCGAACGTGATGTTCTCGTCGTGCCCCGACTCCTCCTTGGTCGCCGGCGTGAAGATCGGCTCCGGAAGCCGGGACGACATGCGAAGCCCCGCCGGGAGCTGCACGCCGCAGACCGCGCCCGACTGCTGGTACTCCTTCCATCCGGAGCCGGCGAGATAGCCGCGCACGACGCACTCCACGTCGTAGCGCTTCGCCTTCAATCCGAGCATCGAGCGCCCCTCGAGGAGCGAGGGATGGTCGCAGAACGGCTTCGGAAAGCGCTCCACGTCGGTCGTGACGAAGTGGTTCGGCACGATCGCGCGGAGCGTCTCGAACCAGAAACGGGAGATCTGCGTGAGGACGCGCCCCTTCCCCGGGACGCCCTCGTTCAGGATGACGTCGTAGGCGGAGACGCGGTCGGTGGCGACGAGGAGCAGGCGGTCGCCGACGTCGTAGATGTCGCGGACCTTGCCGCGGTAATCGGGAGCGCGGCCGGGAACGACGACGTCCCGCTGCGCGCGTTCGGTGGCTCTCATGGTTTCTCCTGTTGAATGCGACGGATCGCCTGGACGTACAGATCGTGCTCGACCGGGAGGAGCCGCGCGGCGAGCGCCTCCGGAGTCTCCCCCGGCTCGATCGGAAGCTCCACCTGGGCGATGATGCGCCCCGTGTCCATGCCGGCGTCGACGTAGTGTACCGTGGCCCCGGTGACCCGGGCCCCGGCTTCGATCGCGCGCCGCTGCGGCTCGAGGCCGCGGAAGGCGGGAAGGAGCGACGGATGCACGTTCACGACCGGCACCCCCGCGCGCTCGAGAAACGACCCGCGCAGGAGCTTCATGAAGCCGCAGAGCGCGATGAGATCGGGGCGATCGGCCGCCACGATCGAAAGCAGCGCCTCCTCGGCCTCCGGGGCGAGGCGCGCCCCCGGCCGCTCGGGCTCGAGCACCGAGACCGGCACGCCGAGCCGTTCGGCCTCCTCGAGCGCGTGCGCCTCCCGCCGATCCGAGACGACGCGAACCACGGTTCCTTCGAGTCGCCCTTCCTGGGTGGCCCGGATCAGGTTCGCGACGTGGCTCCCCCGGCCCGAGGCCAGAAGGAGGAGCCGGATCGACTTCATGGGCCGTTTCTACCATACGGAGCGGCGCGCGCCAAGGGCACCCACTCCGGCTCGGGCTGCGCCCGCGTCGAGACCCACAACCCGCCGGCGGCCGGGGTGATGCGGACCGCACCTTCCTGGTCCGTGCGGTAGACCCGCGCCCCCGCAAGCCGGTAACGCCCCATCGTCGTCCGGGAGGGGTGGCCGAAGCGGTTCTTCTCGCCGCAGGAGACGAGCACCACGCGCGGGGCGAGCGCGCGCACCCACTCGCCCGAGCTCGACGTGCGGCTCCCGTGATGCGGCGCCTTGAGCACCGCGACCGGCGTGATCCGTCCGAGGGTGGCGCGCTCGGCTTCGTCCTCGGCATCGCCCGGAAGGAAGATCCGCGCGCCCGCGAGCGCGAGCGTCGCGACGAGCGAGCGGTTGTTCTCGACCGCGTTCCCGCGGGCGAGGACGAGGGAGTCGGCCGGCGGCGCCCAGACCGTGAAGCGCGAGGCGGAGCGATCGAGCGTCGTGTCACGAGCCACAACGGCACGCCTTCCTCCACGAAGTTGCAGTCCCTGGTCGATCACGGCGCGCCAGGGCGCGCCGGAGTCGTCGCCGTTCTCGAGGAGCGCTCCGATCCAGCCGCGGCGCGCGAGCCAGGCCATCCCGCCGAAGTGGTCGGCGTGCGCGTGCGAAATGAGCGCCACGTCGACCCGCGCGATTCCCTCGGCGCGAAGGACCGGCTCGACGGCGATCTTCCCCATGTCGCGCGAGGTGTCGGCGGGACCGGCATCGATCAGATACGCACTCCGGTCGCCGTCGCGAGCCAGAAGCGCATCCCCCTGCCCCACGTCGATCGCGAGGACGCACGACGGCGAGGCGACGCGGAGGGAGGGCCAGGGAAGGAGTGGAAGGATTCCCGCCAGCGCCGCGAGCGCGAGGGCGGCGCGACGGGCGCGCCGTGCGGCATGGGAAGGCTCGTGGCGCGCTCCCTCGCGGAGCGCGGCCGCGAGCGCGAGCAGACCGGCGGCGAGGACGAGCGCGCCGACCGGCGGCACGCGGCGGATCGGCCAGGGATGGATCGCGCGGGCGCCCCACGCGTTCACGGCGAGGAGGAGGAGGGCCGAGCCGTCCACCGCCCCCGCCGCGGCGTCGCGCACGAACGCGACCGGGACCGCCTGCGCCGCGAGGAAGAAGAAGGCCTCTCCCATGAAGAGGCTGCAGAGCGGTACGACCGCGAGGTTCAGGACGAAGCCCGCGACCGGGAGCGCGCCGAAGAGACGCGCCGCGATCCCGACGGTTCCGGCCGTCGCCCCCGCGCTCTGGAGCGCGATGCCGGCCGCGCCGCGCAGCCACCGCTTCGCGATCCGCGCCGCCGCGGGCCCGGCGCCCTCGTCGCCCGCGAGACCGCCCGCGGCGAGGAGCCCGAGCACGGCGGCGAAGGAGAGCTGGAAGCCCGGGTCGTGGGGCGCGCGCGGGTCGGCGAGATGGAGGAGGAGCCCTGCGAGCCCCCAGGCGGCGAACGGACGGACCTCGCGGCCCAGGGCGCGGCCGCCGCGCACGGCCGTCCAGAGGAGCGCGGCGCGGAGCGCCGAAGCCGGCGCGCCGACGAGGAGCGTGTACCCCCAGACCAGGAGCAGCTCGAGCGTGAGCGCGGGCGCGAGCGCGAGACGGAGTCCCGCGCACAGGAGGGCGACGAACCCGCCGAGGATGCAGACGTGGAGCCCCGAGATCGAGAGGATGTGGATCGTCCCGCCGTCGCGGAAATCGGCGGTCGTCGTGGTCGTGATGAGCGAGCGGTCGCCCAGGATCATCCCGCGCGCGAGCGCGGCAGCCGGCGGGGCGAGCGCGCGATCGAACGCGCGCGCCATCCGGTCGCGCCAGACCCACGTCTCGGCCGCTCCGGGATCGGACGGATCGGCCGCGGCGGCCACGCCGAGCGGATCGGCGTCGAGCGTCCCCGCAATGCCCTGCCGCTCCATCCACCGTCCCGGCGCCTCGATCCCCTCGTCGCGCGCGTCCTCGGGGGGGCGGTAGTCGCCCGTCACCTCGAGCCAGAGCCCCGGGAACGCCCACCGCGGCGTCCCCGCTTCGTCCCGGAACCGGATCACGATACGCGCGTCGCAGTCGGTCTCGTGCCGGCCGGCGGCGACGTGCCGCGCCTCGAACACGATGGCCGCGGGGGAGGCCTCGAGCGCGGTGGTGTCGAGCACGCGCCCCACGACGCGAATCCGTGTCGGAATCGGGTGGACCGGAAGCGGCGGCGACGCGGCGTCGACCTCGGCTCCGAGCGCCATGCCCGCGGCGAGGAGCGCGAGCAGGCCGAGCGCGGCCTCCCCTCGCTCGAGCGGCGCGCGGCGGAGACCCGGCGCGCGCCGCGACGCCGCGGCGGCGAGGAGGAGGGACGCGGCACCGAGCGTGAGCGACCCGACGAGCGCGACGCCGTGGAGCGCCGCGGGAAGCGGGCACGCGCAGGCGGCCGCGTGCCCCGCGAGGACGAGGATCCAGAGCAGCGCCGGAGCGGGAACGCGGATGGAAACGGGCGGGCGCACGGGCCCTCCGCTTCGGGGATGTGGCGAACGGCGGAGCGCGAGGGGGTCGCGCGGCGCGGCCGGCGGGCCGCGCGGACTCTAGGGCGTGACGGGGAGGGTGAGGATCTCGGTGAAAAGCTCGCGGCCGTCGGAGCCGGCCGCCTTGCAGTAGACGCGAACGCGGCGCGCGCTGTTCCGCGCGACCTCGGGCGGAACGACGGTCGCGAAGACCCGGTCCCCGCCTTCGAGCTTCGTCATCCGCTTCGCCTGGAACGCCCCCTCGGGCGCCGCGGCGTAGAGCCAGACGGCCACCGAGGGATCCCACGCCCCCTCGGGGATCGTGACCGTGATCGGGAGCGGGCTCGAGAGGGAGATCCCTTCGGGCGGGGAGAGCTGGAGCGGCTCCTCGGACCGGGAACCGAACTCGGCGGTCACGTAGTGGTCGCCGCCGGGCTTCACGTCGAGGACCGTGACCTGCGCCGGGAAGCCGCGCCGCACCACGCGCACGCTGTGCTCGCCCGGCTTGAGCGACACCGAAAGCGGCGTCACACCCTTGAGAACGCCGTCGATCCAGATCGGCTCGCTCTTCCCCGGCTCGAATCCCGCATCGGTGAGGAGCGCCGAGCGAACAGTCAGCTTCCCGACCGTGGGGACCGGCCCCGCGTTCCCGACCACCTCGACCGGCGCGTCGCGCAGGACGTCGACCTGCTGGGTCGTGCCCGCCGCGTCGGGACCGCCGAACCGGACGAGGTGACGTCCGACGACCACGTGGTCGAGCGTGAGCGGCGTGGTGCCGGCGAAGGTGCCGTCGAGGTAGACGTCGAGCGCGCGGCCCGAGTCGGAGGAGCGGAGCGCGACCGCGCCGTAGACCGCCGGATGGACCGCGAGGCGCTCGCCGGCGGTCACGCGCACGGTGTCGCGCCACGTTCCCGCGGGACCCCAGTCGAGCTCGATCCGGTGCGTCCCGGCATCCAGATCGACGCCAGCGAGCGGCGTCTTTCCCTGCAGCCATTCGCCGTCGACGCGCACCGCAGCTCCCGAAGGATCGGAGAAGAAGTCGACGACGCCTTTCGTCGCGGCCGGCACGGCGGCCGGCCGCTGCGCGCCGGTTCCCAGGATGTTCGGCAGGATCGCCTTCACGAGGAGGGCTAAGGCGATGATCGCGAGCGCCCCTCCCACCCAGAGCGCGAGCGCCTCGTACCAGGGCGGCGCGTCCTCGATCTGGGCGAGCGTGCGCGGCGCGCGCCGCACGGCTTCCGAGGCTTCGGTGGGCGCGGCGTCGGAAGTGTTCGCCTCGGCGGGTCCGGCCGCGGCGGACGCGTCCCGCACCGGCTCCAGATCGCCGAGGGACTCGAGTCCGGCGCGCTCGCCCGTCTCGCCAGCGGGCGCTTCCGGCTCGCCCGCCATCTCCCTGGTCGCCGCGGCGTGATCGCCGATGACCGCCCCCGGCACCCCGGTCGGCGCCGCATCCGAGTCGCGGAGGAACTCGGGAGCGCCGAGGCCCTCGAGTTCCGCCGGCTCGCCGGGGAGCTCCTCGAGGAGGTGGTCTTCGAGGAGCGGCGCCACGTCGAGCGGCTCCGCCGGCTCGACGTCGGCCACGTCCTCCACGGGCGCGAGGCGGATCGCCTCCGCGCGCGCGGGCAGGGCCGCCGCGTCCTCGTCGGCCTCGAGCACCCGGATCACGAGGCGTCCGCGGTCGCTCGCTCCCTCGACGCCCACGCGCAGGAGCTCCGCTCCGTCGCGAGCCGAGGCGAGATCGCGGGCGAGCGCGGCGAGCTCCCCTTCGCGGAGCTGGCGCGTCGAGGCCACATAGAGGTCCCCGGGTCTCGGCCGGAGCGGCACCACGTCGAGGCGGACCTGCTGCTCGGAGCCGAGCGCGCCTCGGGGCGGTGTCATGCCGGCCGCGTCGGTGCCGGGCCGCTTGAGACATGCGAGGAGGCCGTCGCGATAGCGGAAGCAAGCGCAGTCCCCGGCCGAGACGATCACCCCTTCCCCGGCCTGGAAGACTGCCGCGAGGACCGAGACCCAGGGACGGTCGCGCTGGGGGCGCCGCACCAGCTCGGCGTGGAGGGACCGGAGGGCGGCGAGGAGCGGCTTCAGCGCGGGCTCCCCCTGGCTCGATCCAGCCACCGCCACGGAGAGCTTCTCTTTCACCCAGACGGTTGGGTCAATTACGTCAGTCAGGGCGGCCGCACCACGGGCTACGAGGCCGAAGCCCCGATCCACGTCGAGGTGCGCCAGGGCGCCTTCGTGGTCGGGGCTCCGGACGAGACCCGTGACTCGAAGCTGGGTGCCGAGTTCCGCGTTCACGAATCCGCACCATAAGCGGCGCATCCGAAATCTGTCAACGTTCCGCTTGTCACCTTGCTGGCACATCACTTGCAGCTACCCGAGATGGCAAGGAATTCAGCCTCCACAACAGAGGATTCGGGCAGGAAAACGGCATCGCCGGGCACTTGCGCCTTGCGTTTTGCAGCGTGGGACGGTAGTGTGACGAAGTTCCTGCCGGCACAATCGAATCCTCGGTAGTTGGTTGACCAGCGATCGGACCGCTCGTGGCCTCGAGTCCGGTCGAAACCCTACGGGAGGCCCCGTTGATTCGACGCAAACCGAATCGCTTCACCCTCGCGGCTCTCGCCCTGGCAGGCATCGTCGCGTCCGTTCCCCCCGCGTTCGCGGGGATGAGTCCCGACGCTCCCGGCTGGGCCAGCGCCCACGCCGACGCGTCCGGGCCTCGGATGGACGACGCCAAGATCGGCGCGGCCAGCCCGCTCGACGTGGTCCGTGACCGCGCGGCGGCCGCCCAGGAAGCCCTCGACGCCAATCTCCCCGCCGAGGCGCTCGCCCTCGTCGAATCCTCCCTCCGCGACCTGAACGCGATCGTGCCGGCGCCCCAGGGCGCCGAGGCCCTCCGCGACCAGCTCGAGGGGACGCGCAAGCGCGCCCAGGAAGCGCTCGACAAGGCAAAGGAGGCGGTGAAGCAGCAGGAGGCGAAGGACAAGGACGCCAAGGGCAAGGACCCCAAGGCGCCCGACCTGAATGGCGCGGCAGCCGCCGGCGCTCCTGGCTCCTCCGGCGACGCCCCGGCCGCGGCTTCCACGCCGGGCGGCCCCTCGCGCCTCGGCCCGATCGTCGCCGAGCGGAACGAGCGGGTCGACAAGTGGATCGACTACTACACCGGCCGCGGACGCGACGTCTTCCAGAAGTGGCTCTCGCGCTCCGGGAACTACATGGACCTTCTCACGCAGAATCTTCGCGCCGAGGGGGTCCCCGAAGAGCTCGCGAACCTCGTCTTCGTCGAGAGCGGATTCAACATGCACGCGCGCTCCGTGGCGCGCGCCGTCGGCCCGTGGCAATTCATCCGCGGGACCGCGAAGCTCTTCGGCCTCGAGATCACGCCCTACGTCGACGAGCGGCGCGACCCCGAGCTCGCGACGCGCGCGGCCGCGAAATACCTGCGCCGCCTGTACGAGATGTTCGACGGATCCTGGCCGCTCGCCCTGGCCGCCTACAACAGCGGCGAGGGGACGGTGCTCCGCGCGATCAAGCGCCAGAAGACGAACGACTTCTGGTCGCTCAACCTCCCGCGCGAGACGCGCGACTACGTGCCGCAGTTCATGGCCGCGATGGAGATCGCGTCGAACCCGGAGCGCTACGGCTTCACCGTGCCCGAGAATTCCCCCTGGAGCGTCGATCCCGTCACGGTGAAGGGTCCGGTCGACCTCAAGCTGCTCGCTCAGGTGACGACGGTCCCGCTCGAGGAGCTCGAGCGGCTGAACCCCTCGTTCGTTCGCCACCGCTCTCCCGCCGACGAGGACGGGACCACGCTGCGCGTGCCGCATGGCAGCGGCGCGCAGGCCCAGCAGCTCGTCGACACCAAGTACCATCCGAAGCCGCTCACCCGCTCCGAGCTCCGGGCCGCGGCGCGCGCCCACCGGCTCGAGCTGCGCCAGGCGAGCCGCCACCGCGGACGGAACAGCGGCAGCCTGCACGTGGTGCGGCGCGGCGAGACTCTGTCGCAAATCGCCTCGCGGCACGGGACGAGCACGACGCGGCTCGCGCGGCTGAACGGCCTGCCGAAGAACGCTCGCATTCACGCGGGGCAAAGAATCCGCGTCCGGTAGTTTCCCCACCGTAAGGTCATCTCGAAGGGCTGCAGGGCGCTGGGTTTTTGCGCGAGGCACGCGATGGTGACTCGCGTTCAGCCTTCGTGCCTCGCCTTCGCTTCGCTTGGCGTTTCTGGAGCGTGGGCGGGGTGGGCGTTGGGGCGCTCGAGGGCGGCGCCCGCCTCGATGTCCCCCGGGGGAAAGTCCTCTTCCGTGACGTCGGGGGCGATGCGCGCGTTGCGCCCGATGGAGACGCCTTCAGGGATCCGGACGCTCTTCCCCACGATGGTGATCCCCGAGCTCAAGTGTTCGGGACAGGCGCGGTTCGGGCGCGTGGCGTCCCCGCGTCCCACCACGGCGCCGCGGCCGACGTGGACGCGCTTGTCGAGGACGGCGCGGTCGAGGACGGCGCGCGGTCCGATCCAGGAGTCCCCCATCACGATCGAGTCGCGCACGATCGCCCCTTCCTCGACGACGACCCCCGGAAAGAGGATCGAGCGTTCCACGGTGCCGTGCACGATCGTGCCGTGCGTCACGATCGAGGAGCGCACCGCGGCGCGCGGGCCGAGACGCGCGGGCGGATTCTCGGTGCTCAAGGTGAAGATCGGCCAGCGCGGATCCTCGAGCGGGAAGGCGGGCTCGGGCGAGAGCAGGTCCAGGTTCGCCCGGTAGTACGAGTCGAGCGTCCCGATGTCCTGCCAGTAGCCGGGCACCGGGTAGGCGAGCACGCGCCCGCGCTCGACCAGCGCCGGGAGGATGTCGCGCCCGAAGTCGTGCGCGCTGTTTCGTCCCGCGTCCCGCTCGAGCGCCTCGCGCAGCACGCCGCAGTGGAAGACGTAGACCCCCATCGAGATCTTTCCCGACGGCGGATCCTTGGGCTTTTCGAGGAAGCCGGTGATCCACCCCGCTCCGTCCGTGCGCACGACGCCGAACTGGGTGGCCTGCTCGCGCGGCACCTCGAACGTCGCCACCGTGGCCTCCGCGCCGCGCGCGAGATGCGCCTCGACGAGCGGGCGGTAGTCCATGCGGTAGACGTGGTCGCCGGAGAGGACGAGGAAGTGCTCCGCGCTCCGATCCTCGATCTGGAGCCAGTTCTGCCAGACGGCGTCGGCGGTGCCGCGGTACCAGTCGTTCTCGCGCCAGCCCTGGAAGGGCTGGAGCAGCTCCACGCCCCCCCGCTTGCGGTCGAGGTCCCATGGCCGGCCGATGCCGATGTGGTCGCGGAGCGAGAGCGGCCGGTACTGCGTCAGGATGCCGACGTCGAAGATGCCGGAGTTCACCGCGTTCGAGAGGGTGAAGTCGATGATCCGGTACTTCCCCCCGAACGGCACGGCCGGCTTCGCGCGCTTCTCCGAGAGGAGGCAGAGCCGGCTGCCGAGGCCGCCCGCGAGGATCATGGCGTAGGAGACGAAGCTCACGCCGGAGCCCTCGACGACGCGGGCGCGCGGGGCGCGCGGGCGCGCACCGTCGCGCCGGGCGGGAGTTCGCGCGGAAAGTCGGACTCGCGGGCGCCGATGTCGATCAGCGAGTTCGCCCCGACCCGGCCCCCAGCGGGGATCTCCGCCCGCTTCCCCACGACCGCGAGTCCCGACGCGAGATCCTCGGGATAGTCGCGGTTGGGCGGACCGCCGTCCCCGCCCACGACCGCGCCCTCGCCGATCCGCACCGACTTGTCGACGATGGCCCGCGCGACGCGCGCCTTGGCGAGCACGCGCGTGTCGTGCATGACGATCGAATCCTCCACCCGCGCGTCCGGCGCGACGTGCACGCCCGGGAAGAGGATGGAGCGGCGCACCGTCCCCTCGATGCGGCAGCCATGCGCGACGAGCGAGCCCGACGCGTCGCCGCCCCCGGTCACGATGGCCGGCGCGCGGTCCTCGCTCGGCGTGTAGATGAGCCAGTCGGGATCATGGAGGTTCAGCGCCGGGTAGGGCGCGAGGAGCTCCATGCTCGCCGCGTAGTAGGCGTCGATCGAGACGATCTGCCGCCAGTAGCCGTCGTACGGCTGCGCGTAGACCGGGAGCCCTCGCGCGATCATCGGCTCGACCACATCGCGGACGAGATCGGCGCCGACGTCCGGCGACTCGAGCCGCGCCCGGAGCTCGCGCGCGCGGAAGAGCCAGACGTTCGCCGAGACCGGCGTTCCCGGCTCGGCGCCCACGTCGGGGATCGCGGAGACGCGTCCATCCGATCCGGAGACCACGGGGCGCCGCCACTCTCCCGCCCCGGGGGGCTGCGGCGCCGTCACGATCGTGAGCGCCGCGCCGCGCTGCTCGTGGCGCTCGAGGAGCGGACCGAGGTCGATCTTCGCGACGAGGTCGCCGGTCATCACGACGATGTGCCGCGCCTGCGCGTCCGCGATCACGTTCCGGTTCTGGACGAGCGCGTCGGCGGTGCCGCGGTACCAGGTCGTCCCCCGCTGCCGCGCGTACGCGGGGAGGAGGCGTACGCCGCCGTCGCGGCGGTCGAGGTCCCACGGGCGCCCGATCCCGATGTGCCCATGGAGCGAGAGCGGCGCGTACTGCGTGAGGACTCCGATCTGGTAGAGGCCGGAGTGGACGCAGTTCGACAGGGCGAAATCGATGACGCGGTACTTGCCGCCGTAGGGGAGCGCCGAGGCCGTGCGCAGCCGGCCGAGGGCGTGGAGCCGGTCGCTCCGCGCGCCCGCGAGGATCAAGACGAGGATCGGAGGATTCACCGCGCGCGCCCTCCTCGCGTCCTTGAGTTCTAGAAGGAGTAGGAGCCCGAGATCCGGTGGCTCGCGTCGAGATCGGTGTGGTCGAGGTAGGCGTAGTCGAGGCCGAAACGCTTGATCCGGAGCCCCGCCCCCGCCGTGAAGTTGCGCGCCTCCATGCCCACGCGGAGCGCCACCTTCCGCTCGATCCAGTACTCCACGCCGGGATGGAATTCGAACGTCATCGCGCCGAGGTGCGCCTGGCTCGAGAGCCGCTCGTCGGCGAAGCCGATCTGCACGTCGAGCGCGGCGGTCACCACGTGGCGGCGGTTCGCGAACGAATGCGTCTTCGCCCCGCCGATCCGGAGCGCCGGGGCGATGAACTCGTTCGTCCCCGTGTTCCAGAGGATCCGCGTCGTCGTGGCGTCCGAGAGCCGCGCCCCGGCCGACCAGCCGTGCGACCCGACCCAGAGCGCTCCGAGGTCGAGGCCGAAGCCGTTCGAGCGGAGGCTGTCCCCGAGCCACTGGTGGATGAACTTGATGTTCCCGCCGACCGAGAGGCCGCTCCGGAGCTCCCGCGCGTACGACGCGAGGAGCGCCACGTCGTTGTCGCTGTCGAAGACGAACCGGCTCTCGTCCACGATCAGGCGGTCCTCGGGATAGTCGAACTTCCCGTTTCCGTTCTGGTCGATGAACTGGAGCCCGCGCGTGTCGGGGATCTGGTCCACCCCCGAGCGGATGAGGGAGAAGGCGAGCGCTTGGCGCGCCTTTCCGGGATCGCCGGTCGGCATGGTGTAGGAGAGGTAGTCGTACTGGACGATCGAGCCGAACTGCTCGGCGTGCATCGCCGTGATCTCGCGGTGCGGGAGGGTCGCGAGGCCGGCCGGGTTCCAGTAGGCCGCGGTGCCGTCGTCGGAGAGTCCCATGAAGGCGCTCCCCATGCCGAGGGCGCGCGCCCCGACCCCGATCCGGAGGAACTCCCCCGCGTAGCGGGTCGCCCGGGCGGGAGCCGGAAGGGCCGCGAGGACGATCGCCACGACGAAAAGGGCCGCCGCCCGGGCCGGGAGGCCGCGCATCCTGCCTGTTGGGGTGCCTCGAATCATCGAACCTCGCAAGCGAGCGGGCAAGGACGGGGGGACACCGGTGCTACCCCCCCGGCAACCCCGGGGTTCCGTCAGCCGGTGGCCGACCGGCCGGGCGCCGGCTCGTCGCCGAAGGAAACCCGCCGGACGGCCCGCCAGGCCACGTACTGCTCGAGGAGCTCCCGCTCGTCGTCGGCGACTTCGGTGAAGTAGCAGGCGAGCTCGTAGCGGGGGCGCTGCCGCGCGTGCTCGGCCTCTTCGCAGCGCACGATGACGCCGTCGCACTTCACGATCCGTTCCCGGCGGAGCCGCCGCCCGAAGGGCGGCAGGAGGATCGTGAGCGAGACCTTCGTGAGGGGCGACAGGAACGCGCGGCTCTGGAACTGGATGCCGCTCGCGGACAGATTGATGCTCTCCGTGGTCAGGACCGAGCGCTCGTCTCCGCCCGAGACCTGCATGGCGAGCTTGGCGGCGATGCGCGGCGACTTCCGTCGCTCGCGGGTCGGCTTGGTCATCGTTGCTCCTCGCGTGGCGCTGCTCCCACATCCCCCGGCGTTCCGTTCCCCCCCCGGAACGAGCGCCGCCCCTCACCGGCGCTTGTGGCGCCGTCCCCTGCCCTGCATCCGGTCGTGCTTCTGCCGCCGCGCCCGGCCCCCGGAAGGCGGCGCGAGCGAAAGCTCCACTTCCCGCCGCGCGAGATCGGCGCGCGCCACGACGACGCGGAGCGCGTCGCCGAGCCCGAAGCGCCGCCGCGAGCGGCGGGAGCGGAACGAGAAGCCGTGCTCCGCGAGCATGAGGGTCGGATCCCCCATCGCGCGCTTCGGGAGGAAGCCGTCGATGCTCCACTCGGTGAGCGTCACGAAGACGCCCGCCGGCGTGAGCCCCGAGACGTACCCGCCGGTCTCCTCGCCGAGACGCGAGAGCGCGAACCGGACCGCTTTCCGCCGGCTCACCGCCCGTTCCGCTTCGTCGGCCGCGATCTCGGCCTCGGAGGCGCGCGCCGCGACGGAGGCGTTGAGCCACCCCGACGCGAATGTCCACGGATCGCCGCGCCCCTCCCCCGCGCCGGCCAGGTAGCGCTTCACGATCCGATGGTTCGCGAGATCGGGATAGCGCCGGATCGGCGACGTGAAGTGCGCGTAGCCGCGCATGCCGAGCCCGAAGTGCCCCACGTCGACCAGGTCGTAGCGCGCCTTCTCGAGCGCGCGGAGCAGGTACAGGTTGAGCAGACGGTCGCGCGGCGTCGTCCCGTGGCTCGCGAAATGCCGCAGCTGCTTCGCCTCGGTGACGATGGGCATCGGGCCCGAGCGCCCCAGATAGCGCGCGGCTTCGACGAACGCGCGCAGCTTATCATAGCGGGGGCGCTCGTGAATCCGGTAAAGGAACGGCAGCTCGCGCGCCGCGGCGCGACGTCCCACGATCTGATTCGCGAGGAGCATGAACTCCTCGATCAGCGAATGCGTCGGGAGATTCTTCCGCTCGCGAAAGGCGACCGGCTCGCCCGAGGCGTCCAGCGCGGGACGCACCTCCGGGAGATCGATCTCGAGCCCGCCCGCCTCGAGGCGCCGTTTGCGGAGCGCGCGCGCGAGCCGGTCGAGGCCGCGGAGCGCGTCGGGAATGCCGCGCCCCGGCTCCTTCAGGAGCGTCCCCGCCTCCTCGTACGAGAGCGACGCCGCGCTCCGGATCACCCCCTCCACGACGCGCGCGTCGCGCAGCTCGCCGTCGGCGGTGAGCGAGGCGACGACGCTCACCGTGAGCCGGTCGACGCCGTCCTTCAAGCTGCAGAGGCCGCCCGAGAGCGCCTCGGGGAGCATCGGCAGGGTCTGGTCGGCGAGGTAGACGCTGAACCCGCGCGCCTGCGCCTCGCGGTCGAGCGCGGTCCCCGGCCGCACGTAGTGGGTCACGTCGGCGATGTGGATCCCGACCTCGCACCCGCGCTCGGGGTCGCCGCGAAGCGACAGCGCATCGTCGTGGTCCTTCGCGTCCTCCGGATCGATCGTCACGACGAGGTCGCCGCGGAAGTCCTCGCGCCCGCGCGCCGCCCGCGCCACCGAATGCTCGTCGTGCTCCCCGGCTTCGGCGAGCGCGTCGGGATCGAACTCGACCTTGAGCCCCTCCTCCATCGCGACGAGGAGGCTGTCCTCGCGCGGATCGTCCTCCTCGAAGAGCGTGGCGACGCGGCCGGTGATCGGATCGGGGGGCGTGGGATCGAGCCGGACCAGGACCCGCGCGCCGCGCGGCGCGCTCTTCCGGCCGTGGAGGTCGAGGACGATCTCCTCGGGGTATTCGGGGCGCTCGGGAAAGAGGGCGGTGACGCGGCCCCGCGGCTCGATGCGCCCGACGATCCCGTAGGGGGTCCGCTCGAGCACCTCGAGAATCTCGTGCGCCTCCCCCTGCTCGCGCGTTTCGAGCCAGCCGACCCGGACGCGGTCGCCATGGAGCGCGCCGGCCATGGCGAAGGGCGGGATGAAGAGGTCTTCGGGCTCCTCCTCCACGCGCACGAAGCCGTAGCCGAACCGGGTGCGCGAGAGGCGGCCGACGAGGGTGCGCCGGGGCGTCATGCCGGGAAGCGATGCGGCCCGGGGCATCGGGAACCGATGCGGCCGGGCCGGGGATCGACGGGATGGCGGCGCGGGAGCGGCACCGCGTTCAGCTCAGCGAAGCCGCTTCTTGTGCCGGTCGCGGCGAAGACGCTTCTTCCGTTTGTGCGTGGCGATCTTCTTCCGTTTCCGCTTCTTTCCGCTTCCCATCGGTCTCCTTCGGCCGTCGCGGGATCAGTCCCCGCCCCGAACCATTCCCTTGAGCTCGTTTGACGCCTTGAACACGGGGACCAGCTTGGCCGGTACCATGACCTCGGCGCCGCTTCGTGGGTTGCGCGCCTTGCGCGCCTTGCGCTCGCGCACCTTGAAGGTGCCGAAGCCGCGTATCTCGATGTGCTTCCCCTCGCTGAGCGCCCGCGAGATGGCGTTCAGCAACTGGTCGACGATGGTCGCGGTCTCGCTCTTGGAAATCTTGGTACGGCCGGAGATCTCGTCGACCAGATCGGCTTTGGTCATGGAATCCTCCCTGAGCGCGTCGCCGGTCCCCACCCGACCGGCGGCGTGCAATCTAGCATCTGCCCATCGGCGCGTCAATTACCGGAGGCGGTACTCCAGGCGGGGCCCGCGGGAGGAGATCCCCGTCATCTGGTTCATCTTGTTGTCGAGGAAGTCCCAGAACGAGACGCGGCGGCGCTCCTTGCGCACCACGACCGGCTGGCCGCTGATCCCGGCCATCTTCCCGGCGAGCTGGATGGCGTCGTCGAGGTCGCCGAGCTTGTCGACGAAGCCGTACTGCTGCGCCTGGTCACCGCTGAAGATGCGCCCGTCGGCGTACGGGAGGACGTCCTCGCGGGCGAGGTTCCGCCCCTCGACGATCGCGTCGACGAACTGGTCATAGACGTTGCTCAGGACATCCTGCAGGAGCTTCCGCTCGTCGTCGGTCATCGGCCGCCACATGCTGCCGACGTCCTTGTACTTGCCGGTCTTGATCGTCTCGAACTTGATGCCGACCTTGCGGAAGAGGTCCTCGGTGTTCGGGAACATCATGATCACCCCGATGCTTCCGGTGAGCGTGCCGGGGTCGGCCACGATGGAGTCGGCGGCGCAGGCCACGTAATACGCGCCCGAGGCGGCCACGCCGCCCATCGACGCGATGACCGGCTTGTTCCCCTGATCGCGATTGCGCAGCCGCTCCACGGCCTTGTAGATCTCCTGCGAGGCGGCGACCCCGCCGCCGGGGCTGTCGAGGCGCAGCACGACGGCACGGACGCCGGGATCGCGCTGCATGCGATCGAGTTGATCCACCACGGGCTCGGGGTCGTCGATCTCACCCGTGATCTCGACGAGGCCGACGCGGCCGGAGAGGGGCGAGAGGGCGAAGCGGTCGCCGGTCAGGGCCATGTTCACCACCAGGAACGCGATCCCGATGATGACCACCGTTCCGCCGATCAGGAGGGCACAGCCGAGAACCCAGCGGTTGCGAGCCACGACACTCTCCTTGGGTGAGCCGACACGGAAAGCCCGAGTCACCCTAGCAGAGCGCCGTCGCCGGTTCAAATGCCGCGCCGACAACAGAGACGGCGCGCGGCTGCTGCGCCGCGCGCCTTCTGTGGCCTTTCGGCCGAGTAGTGCTCCCCGCTGGTACCGTGCACCCGGTGCCGTAGGAACTGCGTCGTCTCGTCGAGGGGATCAGCTCAGGACCGGGCGATTCTCGCGAGTACCGCAGGGAACATCGGGTTCTTCGTCATCTCGTGCTGCCGGGTTCGGTTCCTCCGGGTCCGCATCGCTTCGCTTCGCCGCGCTTCGACCAGGTACAAAGGCAATCGGCGTGCCGTTGGTGTAACCGAGGGCGCAGCCCGAGGAGGAGCCATGGCTCGATCTAGCCATATGTAATTTATTTGTTTACAGCGCTTTAGGAGCTTCGATTCGACTGCTGGATGAAGGAGGCCGCGGCGCGCCCGGCGCAGCGTCTCGGGACGGTCTCCCGGGAGGCCGGAATGCGCCCCGGAGCGCAGAAGCCCGGGGGAATTCCCCCAGGATCAGCGGAGGATGAGGCTCTTCCCGGTCATCTCGGGCGGCGGCTCGAGCCCGAGCAGCTCGAGGAGGGTCGGCGCGACGTCAGCGAGGATGCCCGAGCGCACGGGAAGCTTCCGCTCACCCGCGATCAGGACCGGGACGGGATTCAGGGTGTGCGCCGTGTGCGGCCCCCCCGTCTCGTAATCGATCATCTGCTCCGCGTTCCCGTGGTCGGCGGTGACCAGCGCGAAACCGCGGCGGGCGCGTACCGCCTCGAGCACCCGCCCGAGCCCGGTGTCGACCGTCTCCACGGCGCGGACCGCGGCGGGGATGTTCCCCGTGTGCCCCACCATGTCGGCGTTCGCGTAGTTCAGCACGAAGAAGCCGTAGGTCTCGTCGGCAAGCCGCTGGACGAGAGCGTCGGTCACCTCCGGAGCGCTCATCTCCGGCTTCAGGTCGTACGTCGCCACGTGCGGCGAGGGGATGAGGAGCCGGTCCTCCCCGGGATTCGGGACCTCCTCCCCCCCGTTCAGGAAGTAGGTCACGTGCGCGTACTTCTCCGTCTCGGCGATCCGGAGCTGCCGGATGCCGGCCTTGCCGACGACCTCGCCGATCGTGCCGCGGAGCGGCTCGTCGGTGAAGAGGACGGGATAGGGAAAGGTCTCGTCGTACTGGGTCATGCAGACGTAGTGGAGGTCGAGCGGCCACTCCGGCCGCGCGAAGCCGTCGAAGGCGGGATCGCCGAGCGCGCGGGAGATCTCCCGCATCCGGTCGGGGCGGAAGTTGAACGCCACGACCGCGTCGCCGCGCGCGATCGGAAGGGGCTTCCCGACCACGGTCGGGAGCACGAACTCGTCCCCTTCCCCGCGCTCGTAGGCGCGCGCCACCGCCTCCTCCGGCGCGCCGGCACGCTCGCCCATCCCCCCGACCATGGCCCGGAACCCGCGCTCGACGCGATCCCAGCGCTTGTCGCGGTCCATCGCGTAGTAGCGCCCCTGCACCGTGGCGATTCCGTGCGGACCGAGCGAGCGGAGCAGGGCCTGCGTCGCCTCGACCGAGGGGATCGCGGAGCGCGGCGCCGTGTCGCGCCCGTCGAGGAAGGCGTGCACCGTGATCCGCGGCACCTTCGCCTCCGCGGCGGCGCGGATCATCGCGTGGAGGTGGCGCTCGTGGCTGTGGACGCCGCCCGGCGAGAGGAGGCCGATGAAGTGGAGCGTGCGGCCGTCGCCGCGCGCGTGGGCGAACGCGCCCTGGAGGACGGGATTCCGGACGAGCGAGCCGTCCTCGACCGCGAGGTCGATGCGCGTGAGGTCCTGGTAGACGATCCGTCCCGCGCCGAGGTTCAGGTGCCCCACCTCGGAGTTCCCCATCTGCCCCTTCGGGAGCCCCACCACCTCGCCGCACGTGGTGAGCGTGGCGCTCGGGTGATCGTCGAGGAGGCGGTGCATCACCGGCGTGCGTGCCATGTGCACGGCGTTCCCCTCAGCCCGGGGATTCAGTCCCCAGCCGTCGAGCACGATGAGACCGGTGAGCGGGCGTCGTTCGGCCATGGCCGCTGAATCTACCACAGCCGGCGCCGCGTCCCCGCGCGGAGCCGGAGCGCGACCAGGAGGCAGGCGGCCGAGCCCGCCACGGCGAGCCAGACCGGAGCGACCCAGGGCCGCGGCACGAGGAAGACGAGGTCCGTGTCGGCGAGGCTCCGCGGAAAGCCGGTGAGCGCCCGGAGGAAGCCGTAGTAGGCGAGGTCCCAGACTCCAAAGACCCAGAGCCCGCGCGCCACGGCGATCCGCGCGGGAGGGCGGCCGGCGAGCGCCACGGCGGCGATCATGACGAGCGTGGCCACCTCGCGCCACTGCTCGAGGCGGAGCCCTTCGGGCGGGATCGGATGGAACGGCGCGTGCCACCCCTCCGGGAAGTAGAGGCGCTTCAGCGAGACCACGCACGCCGCTTCGACGAACGCCATCGCGAGCGCGTAGACCGTGAGCGCCGCGCCGTGGAAGCGGCTCATCGCGACGGGGTCCCCCCCGCGATCTCCTCGAGGACGCCGGGGACGGCCGCGACCCCGAAACGCCGAACGAGCGCGCCGAGGAGGGTCGCGCGCACCGCCTCGGGCGAGGGGGGGCTGCCGAGCGTCTCCCCGATCGAGCGGGCGTGGGCGGCGATCCCGGCGAGCGCGGGCGCGGCGTCACGCCGGAAGCGGGCGACGTCGCGGTGGCGCGCGGTGAGCGGGAGCGAGGCGTGGCTCAGGGCGGCCCCGCGCGTGAACCGCGAGGCGATGCCCGCGGCCTTGAGTCCCGCCACGCGCACCTCCCCCGCGGCCGCGCGCGCGAAACAGGGGCGCGCGCCGGGCGCGGCCGGCGGGAGCCCCTCCTCGCCGGGCGCGACCACGCCGGCCAAGAGGCCGAGGGCGCGGAGGGCTTCCGCGAGCGACTCGGCGACGAGGAGCGAGAAGGCGCGCGGACGCGCCGCCCAAGGCCCCGGGACGCTCGCGGCCACGGCGAACGTGACCTCCTCGTCGTGGAGAACGGCGTCGCCGCCCGTGGGACGGCGCACCACGTCGACGCCGGCGGCCGCCAACGCCCCTTCGTCCCATCCCTCGGGGAACGGCTCGGCGCGCCCCAGGCTCAGCGTCGGTCGCGCCCAGTCGTACGTGCGCGCGACGAAGCGGCCGGGAGCCGCCGAGGCCCACCGGAGGAGCGCCGCATCGAGCGCCATCTGCTCGGCGCCGGGAAGGACGAGGTGCGGGAGGAGGATCGCGCGGCCCGTGGACGCCGGCGCTCCGGGGCCCTGCGCGGCGCGGGACACGACCGGCCTAGAAGCGGACCACGCCGAGCCAGTTGTCGAGCAGGAACATGACGCGGCCGATCAGGAGCGAGACGCGGGCCATCACGGTGTATCCGTAGGACGCGCCGAAGCTCACCATCAGGAAGTAGACCCCGATCTTCGCGATGCCCCCGATCGTCCCCTTGTGCTCCGTGGAGAAGAAGAAGAAGACGAGCGTCGCGAGGAGCCCCACGACGAGGAGGATGTTGTCGATCGAGGCGAGCGGATTGCCGGAGACCCAGAACGGGAGGATGCTCCCGTTGATCTGCTGGACGAGATCCCCCTGCGCGAAGCCGGTGATGCGGAGCGCCGGATAGACGCCGAGGACCATCGCGATCGACCAGCGCGAGAGCCAGTCGCCGCGGGGGAAGAAGCGGGAGAAGAGGAAGAGCGAGAGCACGAGCGGGATCACGAGGAGGAGGTGGCGGTCGAGCGCGAACGGGGTGAAGAAGAGCGGGTTGATCAGGTTCGGTTTGATCGTGGCGTAGTAGGTGAGCACCACCCAGTACCCGGCCGAGATCCCGACGAAGAGGTGTTCGCAGAACTTGTAGACCGGGTTGTCGCGGTAGAGGAACGAGAAGATCCCCAGCGTGAGGAACGCGCCGATCCAGACGCCCACTTCGTGGCTCAGGTGCACCTAGCGCCTCCGCTCCTTGTCCTGCCCGAGGAACGCCAGGTTCCCGAGGAGGATCATGAGCGCGATGAAGACGTGCGCGAGCGACTGCGCGTCCATGCCGCGCGTCGCGAGGGCGGGCTTGTGGATCAGCACCTCGTATTCCGCGCCGCCGGCCATCCCGCCGAGGAGCCCCTTCAGCTGCCCGGCCTGGAGGTAGGGGTAGTACTCGGGCGCGCTCACCGCGGTCACGCCGGCGATCATCGGGAGGTGGTAGCGGGAGACGACCTGCTGCACCCACTCCTTCGTCCCCGGGTACCCCGCGCTGATGCTCACGAGGAGCGGGAAGTTCGCGTAGTTCTGGACGCCGCGCATCACGGGGATCTGGGAGACCGGCACGCCGCGCACGTCGACCGGGAACGTGCGCGGGATGCTCGATCCCATCTGGGACATGACGAGCTCGTTCCCCGCCTTGTAGCCGAGGTTCACGTAGTCGATCCCCGGCTTCTTCCCGTACTCGGCGCCCGCGATGCGGAGCACCTGGTCCGTGAGCGGCGGGCCGCCCGGATAGAGGCAGAGCCCGACGATCTTGATGTTCCGGCTCATGAGATGCCGGACCGCGGCGAGGTGCATCGGGTAGTTCTCGGCCACGGTCGAGGGATCGTAATCCCCCGCGAGGAGCACCGTCGATCCGGTGGGAACCTTCTCGATCGCGTCGTAGAAGCCGCGCGCCCGCGCGCTCGGCTGCACCGGCGCGATGTGGATCTCGAGGGCGAGCGGCACGACCGTGAGGACGCCGACCGCGAGGAAGATCCAGCGGCGGTCGAGGCGGCGGAGCGAGGCGAGCCCGGGGCTCACGCGCCCCCTCCGCCGCTCCCGCCGTAGGTGCGCTCCATGCCGAGGATGAGCCGGATCCCCGTCGCCATGACGCCGATGGCGGCGCCCATGAGAATACCACGCTTCGCCGCGTTCTGCGGGATCTCCATGAGCCAGTCGGCCGCGGCCGGGATGAACGGGTGGATCGCGTTCCCGATCGGCACGCGCCCGATCATGAGGATGAACGCCGCGATCGCGAGGAGGAGCGCGTCGAACGTGCGGATCCGGAAGGCGCGGAACGCCGCCGACGCGATGAAGAAGGCGAGCAGCGAGAACATCGTCGCCGACATCGACGAGTAGAACGTGTTGTACATCCAGGTGAACTTGGACGTCGCGTCGAGGTAGTGCTCCCCTTCCGAGAAGCCGATCCCCGCCATCACGAGGAGCCCCGCGAGAAGGACGATCTTGTAGGGCCAGTCGCGCGCCCGCTGGGAGACCTGGCTCGCGTTGATCCGGAGGAGGTTCGCGACCCCGAGGACGTACGTGGCGCCCACGATGACGATCACCCATTGCTGGATGTCGTCGTAGAAGGTCCGGACCGCGGGATGCGGGACGAAGAAGCCGATGAGGCAGAAGATCCCCGCGACCAGCGTGATGAGGAACGGAACCTGCCGTTTCACGCGGGCCCGCTCATTCCGTCCCGAACCACAGACCGAGCGACCGGTAGCCGAACGTGTACATCAGGGAGCCGACGAGGATCACGATGATGAGGACGAGCTTGACGACGTCGGCCGACTTGAGGCTCCCGAGGAGGAGCGGCTCGTTCGAGAGGAGTGCGCTCGCGGCGTAGTACTCCTCGCCGATCAGGGTGTAGTCGCAGGCCACCACGAAGAACGGCATCTGGTGGACGTTCGCCGTGCCGGCAATCTGGATCGCGCCGATGAAGTGTCCGGTCTCGGCGAGGAGGAGCGATTCCGCGAAGAAGGCGCCGAGGAGCAGGTTGGCCGCGGGGCGGTCGCGCAGCATCATCCCGTTCACCGCGGCGACGTAGGCGAACTGCTCGGTCGTGAGGTAGCGCACCTGGTCGCCCTGGAAGGCGTCGGCGCGCCCCACGTCCTGATAGGCCGACTTCACGACCTCGTCGGCGATCGTGTAGACCGCGGGGGCGCACGTCGGCACGTCGAGGCGGGTCTCGTACTTGGCGGTCGTGCGCGCGACGTTGCGCAGGATGATCATGCTCGCGATCGTCTGGATGTCGTCGATGTCCTGCACGCCGGGGATGTAGAGGACCCCCTTCCCCATCTCGGTCGCGCGGCCGATCGCCTCTTCGATCGCGATGAGCCCGGGGATCGTGCGGAACTTCCAGCGCACCCCGTGGTGCGCCCGGTTGATGAAGTAGAAGAGGACGAGGAAGAAGAGGAGCGCGACGACGAGGACGTTGACCTTCGTCGTGTCGATCCAGTCGGGGTTCGGCGCCGCGGGCTCGGAGAGGCCGGAGTCGAGCGCGGGGTTCGGCGGGTCGGCGATCAGCTGGTACTCGTACTCCGTCCCGTTCTGGACCCCCTGCTTTCCCTCGCCTTCGTCGGTGTGGGTACGGAGCGCTCCGTCGAGCGTGTCCACCGGGGCGAAGACCCCCCCGCGCTCGCGGCGGATCAGGATCCAGTGGGCGGGGTGCGGCTCGGGCGCGGTCCACGTCAGGGTGACGCTCTGGCCGCCGTCGTCGGGCGTGTCGACCGCATGGAGCGGAAACGTCGCGCGGGCGTCCGCGGGCCACGCGAGGAACGCGACCGGCGCGAGCGCGGCCGCGATCCACAATGGAACGCGCCTGGGGTTCACGAGGTCGTGCCGGCGCCGCGGGAAGGGACCCAGGAGACCGCTCAGAGGCGCGCTCCGCCGGGTCCGGGCGCTCTCCTGCGTGCGGCGAGTCGGATGGGAGTCACGCGTGCGGGGTCCTCGGTGACGAAGGCCGGCGGGATCTGGGCTCAAAGCTACGGGGCGGGGCGGAGGCGTGTCAAGGCGCGAGCGCCCGGCTTTCGCGCCTACGACTCGATCATCTCGACGTTGGCCCGCGGGAGGAGGACCCGCGATCCGTTCCCGAAATCGACCTCGAGCACGCGGACCTTCGCCTCGGTCTCGAGCGGCGTGAGCTCCGCGGGGAGTGCGACCACCTTGCCGAGGCGGCCGAAGTAGGGCTGCCGGATCACGCGGATCAGGCTCCCGATCTCGAGTCCGCCCTCGTGGGCGCCGTCACCGGAGCCGTCGCGGCCCGCGGGCGCCTCGAGCCGCGGCGCGATGATCTCGGGCCGGAGCACGCCCGCGCGGATCTGCGTCGCGCCGCTCACCGAGACCTTCCGCCCCTCGCACTGCTTCAGGAGCTCGAACGTCCGGGAGGCCATCGGGATCTCCCCGAACCCCTCGGTCACGACCAGCGTGAGCCCCTTCTCCTCGGAGCCGGTGATCGCCACGCCGAGGTCGTAGCCGAGGAAGTCGCGCAGGTCCTGGTCGTCGAAGCCGCCGATCACGATCCCCTTCACGCCCACCTGCACGGCGTGGCGGAGCGTGGCCGTCGTGACGTGCGCGCCGCCGACCACGATGCAGCCGCGGTGCTTCTCGGTGATGGCGGCTTCCTTCAACGCCTCGCCCGGCGAGGAGACGGCCACGCGCAGCTCGCCGCACGTCTCGCCGCCGATGCCGAAGATCCCCTGGATGAACGTCCCGCGCGTCTCCACGGTCACGCCCTGGTTCGGATGCACCTCGACGATCGTCCCGTCGACGTAGGCGTCCACCTCGACGGGGATCGGCGGCTCGCGCAGGAGCGCCTGGCCCGTGACCGACGAGACGCTCTCGAGCGTGCCGTCGATCGGCGAGGGAACCTTGGAGCGGAAGAGCCCGAAGAAGGAGCGGCTCTCGGCGAACGCCTCCCCCTTCGCCACCGCGGAGCCGACCGGCTTCACGAGGCATTCCGCGACGTCCTCGGGAAGCACCCCCAGGATGTTCGCCGCGTTCACGCTCTGGACGTTTCCGGGGAGCTCCGTGCGCGCGACGACCGTCTCGGCCTGGACCGCATCGCCGACCTTCACGAGGACCGTGCCCGGGAGCGGGAGCTTCCGCTCGCGCCGGACCACGGCGTACGCGGTGACCTTGAGACCGGGGGTATACGAATGCGCCACGTTCTCTCCTTTAGCGTCCGGCGCCGACCGGAGCCGCGTCCGCCGCGGCCGAGGCGGGCGCGACGGGATAGATGTCGAGCGCCTGGTTCCATTCGCCGAGCTTCGCGATGCGGCGGGCGCGGTCGTCGGGGAGCGCGAAGGGGCGGCGGCCGCGGCAATCGAAGATGAGCCCCACCACGCCGCCGCGCAGCGTGACGGTCCGCTCGCGCCCCTTCCCTTCGCCCACGTCGAACGCCTTCTCGGGGCGGAGCGTCGCCTTCGCGGTCGCTCCATCGGGGAGCGGCACGAGCCGGAGGTACCCGTAAGGGATCGCGAGCTCCTCCTTCTTCCCGTCCGGCATCTCGAGGGCGACCTTGAGCATCGTCTGCCCCTCCTTGCCGGCGCCCACCGGCGCGACGGCCGTGCCGAGGCGGATGAGGCAGTCCTTCTCGAAGACCTCGCGCGCGGCGCGCGGGTGCACGGTCGAGAGGACCCCGAGCTGCGGCGCCATGAAGATCGAGTCGACCGCGAGCTCCGTCACCTGCTCCGGCAGGAAGGAATCGAGCATCATGAGGGCCGCCTGCGAGCGCCGCGGCGCGTGCGAGAGCACCCCGCCGCTCCCGACGAGGAGATCGAGGTGGTCGAGCCGGACCAGCGTCTCCCCCGACGCGGTCTGCTCGAACGTGTCGGAGATCGTGCGCTCCTGCTGCACCCCCTTCAGCCCGACCGCGAGCTGCTTGTGCTGCTCGAAGGCGAGGCGGAGCGCCTCGCGCGCGATCGCCTGCTCGATCACGAGCTCCTGGAGCGACTGCGGAATCGTGGTCGGGCGGATCATCTTGTTCTTGATCCGGTTCCGGAGGTCCAGCTCGTCGATGGCGAAAGGAACCCAGCGCATGATGTTCGTGAGGCCCGCCTCGGCGAGCACGTTCGAGACGCTGTAGCTCATCCCGAGGTTCGCGCTCACGGTGCGGTTGAAGACCCCCTGGAAGACCGAGAAGACGTCGGTGGTCGCCCCGCCGATGTCCACGCCGATCACGTTGATCTTCTCGTCGCGCGCGATCGTCTCGATGATGAGCCCCACGGCGCCGGGCGTCGGCATGATCGGAATCGGCGACCAGGTCATGAGCTTCTTGTACCCGGGCGCGTGCGCCATCACGTGCTCCATGAAGAGGTCGTGGATCTTGTCGCGGGCCGGCGTCAGGTTCTCCCGCTCGAGCACGGGGCGGAGATTGTCGGTGACGACGAGCGCGGTCTTGTCCTCGAGCCGCTCGCGCACGATCCCCGCGGCGTCCTTGTTGCCGGCGTAGATCACCGGGAGCTCGTAGCCCGCGCCGAGCCGCGCCTTGGGCTCGGCGGCCGCGAGGAGCTCGGCCATCTCCGCCACGTGCGACGTGGTGCCGCCGTCGACCCCGCCGGAGAGGAGGATCATGTCGGGGCGGAGCTGGCGGATCCGCTTGATCTTCTCGTGCGGGAGCCGCCCGTCGTTCGACGCGATCACGTCCATCACGATCGCGCCCGCGCCGAGGGCCGCGCGCTGCGCGCTCTCCCCCGTCATGCTCTTCACGACGCCCGAGACCATCATCTGGAGCCCGCCGCCCGCGCTCGAGGTGGAGATGTAGAGGTCGACCCCCTCGTTCCCCTTCTGCGGCGTGAGGATCCGCTCGCCGTCGAGGATCTTCCGTCCCGCGAGCTCCTCCACTTCCATGATCGCGTTCAGGACCCCGCGCGTGACGTCCTCGAACGGAGCCTCCACGGTGGTCGGCGCCTCGCCGCGCACGATGAGGCGGTACTCGTCCCCGCGGCGCTCGATCAGGATCGCCTTCGTGGTCGTGCTCCCGCAGTCGGTCGCGAGAATGGAGTTCAGGCTCTCGGCCGGAACCGGCAGCTGGGCGGCCGCGTGGATCTGATGTTCGGTCTGGGTCACTCCGATTCCTTTCGGTTCCGGCGCTCGGCGCGCTCGGCGCGCCCGCGCTCCTTTCGTTCCCGCTCGGTCCGGCGCTCCTCGTCGTCCCGCCGCTCGATCCGGACGAGGAGCTCCTCCACGCTCTCGCGCCGCTCCATGAGCGACGCGAACCGCTCGTACTCGGGCACCTGGAACAGCGCCCGCACCATCGGCTCGAAGAAGTACATGGCCTGGCTTCCCACGAACGAGAGCGGCTTCACGCTCTCGAGGAAGAGGATCGCGGGGACGGTCATGCGGTACCGCACGGTGGTCTCGGCGAGCCGGTCGAGCAGCTTCCGGTCCTCGTCGGTCAGCGTCTCAGCGGCGCTGGGCGGGCGCGACGCGTGCTTGAACGAACGCCACCACTTGATCGCGGTTCCCTCCCAGGGTGAGCCGCACGCCGCGGTAGGCGTCCAGCCAGCTTCGCTTCTCGAACGGGCTCAGGAAGAGCCCGGCGTCGTCCTGCTCGAAGCGCTTCATCTCGCTCCAGGGTCGCGCGCGCACGACGCCCAGCGAGCGCACCTCCACGGCGTCCGGCGTGAGCCGGTAGCGCGTCGGGAGGAGGAACGAGGAGACCGAGACGAGCACGAAGAGGGGCGCCGCGACGCCGAGGACGCGGTCCTGGGTTCCCTTCGCGACGAGGAGGCCGAGCACCGCGGCGCCCGCGAGGAGCACCGCGGCCGCGAGCGGACGCCCGCGGGCCGGCCAGACGCTCCAGGCGACCTCGTTCGCGAGCGGCGGGGTCTCGTCCGCCGACTTCGTGATCGCTCCGGATGCCGACGTCGGGGGCGCCTCCGGGAGGGCCCGGCGCTCACGCGCCGGCATTCGCCTCCTCCGCGTCCTGCCACGAGAGGACGAGCTGCCGCGCGGCTCGCGCCTCGTCGAGGCGCCGCACCGGCGTCTTCGTCGGCGCGTCGTGGAGCTTCTCGGGGGCCTCGATCGACTCGCGGTCGATCGCGAGCAGCGCGTCGGCAAATGCGTCGAGGGAGGCCTTCGTCTCGGTCTCGGTCGGCTCGACCATGAGCGCCTCGTCCACGATGAGCGGGAAGTAGGTCGTCGGCGCGTGCACGCCGAAGTCGAGCAGCCGCTTCGCCACGTCGAGCGCCCTGATGCCGCGGGCCTTCTGGCGGGAAGCCGAGAGGACGAACTCGTGCATGCAGTAGCCCTCGTGCGAGGGCTCGTAGGCCTCCACGAGACGGGATTTGAGGTAGTTCGCGTTCAGGATCGCCTCGCGGCTCACCTCGGCGAGACCGGCGGCGCCGAGCGAGCGCATGTAGGTGAGCGCGCGGACGAGGATGCCGAAGTTCCCGTAGAACGAGTGGACGCGTCCGATGGAGCGCGGGCGGTCCTCGTCCCAGTGCCAGGTGTCGCCGCGGCGCGCGAGCACCGGGGACGGGAGGTACGGCTCGAGCTCGGAGCGGACGCAGAGGACGCCGCCGCCCGGACCGCCGCCGCCGTGCGGCGTGCTGAACGTCTTGTGGAGGTTGATGTGCGCGAAGTCGAATCCCATCCGGCCCGGGCTCGCGAGGCCGACCATGGCGTTCAGGTTCGCGCCGTCGAGATAGAGGAGCGCGCCGTCGTCGTGGATGATCTTCGCGATCTCCCCCACGTGCCGCTCGAAGATCCCCAGCGTGTTCGGGTTCGTGAGCATCATCGCCGCGGTCCGCGGCGACACCGCTTTCCGGAGCGCCTCCAGATCGACGCACCCGTCGGGCCCCGAGGGGATCGTCACGACCTTGTACCCGACCTGCGCGACGGACGAGGGATTGGTGCCGTGCGCCGAGTCGGGGATGATCACTTCTTCGCGCGCGTCGCCGCGCTCGGTGTGGTAGGCGCGGGTCATGAGGATCGCCGTCAGCTCGCACTGCGCGCCGGCGGCCGGCTGCGTGGTGACGCCCGGCATCCCCATGATGGCGCGGATCCACTCGTGCAGCTCGCCGATCACCGCCATCGCCCCCTGCGCCGTCTCCTCCGGCTGGAGCGGATGGATCGCGGCGAAGCCCGGGATGCGCGCCATCTCGTCGTTCAGCTTCGGGTTGTACTTCATCGTGCAGGAGCCGAGCGGATAGATGGCGCGATCGATGTGGTGGTTCATGACCGAGAGGTTCACGAAGTGGCGCACGGCGGCCGGCTCGGAGATCTCGGGCAGCGCGGGCGCCCCCGCGCGGAGCCGCACGCCGGGAAGGAGCCGCGCGGCCCCCTTCTCGGGAACGTCGAGCGGAGCGAGCCGCGGGCCGCGGTGGCCCGCCACGGAGGCTTCGCGAAGGGTCAGCTCCGGCATACGGCCTCCTCGGGCACGGGACGCTCCGCGCGCGTCCAGCGCGCGAGCGTCTCGGTGTAGCGGTCCATCTCCTCCTTGGTCCGCTTCTCCGTGACCGCGACGAGGAGGTCGCCCGGACGCGAGGGATCGAAGCGGACGAGAGGCACGCCGGCGAGGATGCGCGAGCCGAGGGCCGCGTGCACGAAGCGCTCGGCCGAGCCGGGCACCCGGAGGACGAACTCGCGGAAGAAGGGGGCGCTCCCGTGGACGAGCGAGACGCCCGGGATCGCCGCGAGCCGCTCGGCGAGATAGTGCGCGCGCTCGAGGCACTGGAGGCCGACGTCGCGCATCCCCTCGGCGCCGAGCAGCGCCAGGTGGATCGTGTTCGCGAGCGCCATGAGCCCCTGGTTCGTGCAGATATTCGACGTCGCCCGCTCGCGGCGGATGTGCTGCTCGCGGGTCTGGAGCGTGAGCACGAAGCCGCGCTTGCCGTCGAGGTCGACGGTGAGCCCGGCGAGGCGCCCCGGGAGCCGGCGGACGTCCTTCTTGCGGATCGCGAAGAAGCCGACGAGCGGGCCTCCGTACGACATGGAGACGCCGAGCGGCTGCCCTTCGCCCACGACGACGTCGGCGCCGTCCTCGCCCGGGGGGGCGATCACGGCGAGCGCGACCGGATCGGCCACCGCCACGGAGTAGGCGCCGGCGGCGTGCGCGGCCTCGGTGAGGGCGCGGCCGTCCTCGACCATACCCTCGAAGTTGGGCTGCGCCCAGAGCAGCGCGGCGACGTCGGGCCCCATGCTGCGCGCGACGGCGGCGGCCGTGGTGCGGCCCGATTCGAGCGGCAGCTCCTCGATCGTGAAGTTGCCGGCCGAGGCGTACGTCGCGAGCACGCGGCGGACGTGCGGATGGAGCCCGGCCGAGACGAGCACGCGGCGCCGGTTCGTCGCGCCGGCGGCGAGGTGTGCCGCCTCCGCGGCGGCGGTCGCGCCGTCGTACATCGAGGCGTTCGCCACGTCCATGCCGGTCAGCTCGCGGATCATCGACTGGTACTCGAAGATGACCTGGAGGGTCCCCTGCGCCACCTCGGGCTGGTACGGCGTGTAGGCGGTCGCGAACTCGCTCCGCCCCGTGATCGCCCGGAGCGCGGAAGGGACGAAGTGGTCGTAGATGCCGGCGCCGAGGAAGCAGGCGTAGCGGGTCGCGTCGGCGTTCTCGCCGGCGAGCTGCTCCATGCGGCGTGCGATCTCGTACTCGGCGGCGGGGGCCGGGAGCGCGAGCTCGCCGTTCACGCGGAACGGCTCGGGAATCGCGCCCCAGAGATCCTCGATCTTCTTCGCGCCGATGCGGTCGAGCATCTCCTTCCGCTCGGCGTCGCTCCGTCCGACGAAGCTCATGCGTGCGCTCCGAGCAGCTTCTCGTAGTCGGACGCGGAGAGGAGCTGCTCGATCTCCTTCGGGTCCTGCATCGTGATCCGCACCATCCACCCGTTTTCGTAGGGGGACTGGTTCACGAGCGCGGGGTTCTGCTGCAGCGAGTCGTTCACGGCGGCCACCTCGCCGGAAACCGGGGCAAACAGGTCGCTCACCGTCTTCACCGCGTCGATCGTGCCGAACGGCTTCATCTGCGCGAGCTTGGATCCGGTCTGCGGCAGCTCCACGAAGATCACGTCCCCCAGCTCACCCTGGGCGTAGTCGGTGATCCCCACCTCCGCCACGTTCCCCTTCACGCGCACCCACTCGTGCTCCTTGGTGTAGCGCAGCTCTTCGGGCACCTTCATGCCGTTCTCCTGGGTTTGGGCGAGCGGACGCTCCCCTGCCGGTACATCGGGCGGCTCGTCACCGTGGCGGGCACCCCCTGCCCGCGCACCGGCACGTGGACCTTCGCTCCCGGCACGCCGGCCTCCCCCTCGAGGTAGGCCATCGCGACCGGGCAGCCGATGGAGATCCCCATCGAGCCGCTGGTCACGATCCCCGCGGGGCGCCCGTCCTTCTCCACGCCAAAGCCGTGGCGCGGGATCCGGTCGCCTTCGAGGAGCAGCCCGAGGAGCTTCCGCCGGGGTCCCTCCTCCTTGGCGCAGGCGATGGCGCCGCGACCGATGAAATCGTCCTTGTCGAGGCGGACCGTCCAGCCGAGGCCCGCTTCGATCGGATTGGTGGTTTCGTCGATGTCGTTCCCGTAGAGGCAGTAGCCCATCTCGAGCCGGAGCGTGTCGCGGGCGCCGAGCCCGATCGGGCGGATCCCCTCCGGCTCGCCCGCCGCGAAGACCTCGTCCCAGAGGGCGAGCGCGCGCGAGGGGCGGACGTAGATCTCGAAGCCGTCCTCGCCGGTGTATCCGGTGCGCGAGACGAGCGTCCAGTCCTCGCCGCTCCCGGTCTCGAACGCTTCGTAGAAGCCGAGCGCCCTGGCGCGGTCGCCGTAGAGGGCTCCCACCACCGCTTCGGCGCGGGGGCCCTGCACGGCGAGCTGTGCCGTCTGCGCGTTCTCGTCCACGACCGATACGTCGGCCGGGGCGTGCGCGCGGACCCACGCGAGGTCCTTGTCGAAGTTGGAGGCGTTCACGACCAGGTAGCGATCGGCGCCGAGCGCGTAGACGAGGAGATCGTCGACGATGCCGCCGTCCTCGCGGCACATCGGCGTGTAGACCACCTTCCCCTCAGGGATCTTCCCGACCTCGTTGGTGACGAGCCGTTGGGCGTAGGCGATCGCGCCCGGACCGGTGAGCCGGATCTCACCCATGTGGGAGACGTCGAAGACCCCGACCGAGGAGCGGACCGTGCGGTGCTCGGCCAGGATGCCCTCGTACTGGATGGGCATCACGTGGCCCGCGAACGGGACCATCTTGGCCCCGTGGGCTACGTGTCGCGGATGGAATGGAGTGCGCTTGAGCGCGGCGGCTGTATCGAGCATCCTCGTACGATTTCGTTAGTTGCGCGCGCGGACGACCTACCATAGCACAACGGCGCGCGATTTCAATCCTGCCCTTCCGGTATCCCCTCCGCTACCCCTTCCGGCCCACCCGCGGGCTGGCCGTCCCGAGGGTCCGCGGATCAGACCGCGGCTTCCCGGCGGCGCCGTCGCGGCGCAGCGGCCGGGGCGCGCGAGGCGAAGAACTCCCGGAGCGCCTCTCCGGTCTTCGACTCGGGCGAAGCCGCGATCGCCTCCGGCGTCCCTTCCGCGACGATCCGGCCGCCGGCCTCGCCACCGCCGGGGCCAAGGTCCAGGATCCAGTCGGCGTGCGCCATGACGTCGCTGTTGTGCTCGATCACGACCACCGTGTTCCCGCGGTCGACCAGCCGGTCGAGCACGTCGAGGAGCTGGCGGACGTCCTCGAAGTGGAGCCCCGTCGTCGGCTCGTCGAGCAGATAGAGCGTGCGCCCGGTCTCCACGCGCGAGAGCTCCGAGGCGAGCTTCACCCGCTGCGCCTCGCCGCCCGAGAGGGTCGTGGCCGCCTGGCCGAGGTGGATGTAGCCGAGCCCGACCCCCGCCAGCGTCTCGAGCTTCCGTCGGATCGGCGGCACCGCGCCGAGGAGATCGAGCGCGTCCTCCACCGTCATCTCCAGGACGTCGGCGATCGAGCGCCCCTTGTACGTCACCTCGAGGGTCTCCCGGTTGTAGCGCTTCCCGCGGCAGACCTCGCACGTGACGTAGACGTCCGGGAGGAAGTGCATCTCGATCGTGCAGAGCCCGTCGCCGCCGCACGCCTCGCAGCGCCCCCCCTTCACGTTGAACGAGAAGCGGCCCGGCCCGTAGCCGCGCACCTTGGCTTCCGGCGTCGCGGCGTAGAGGTCGCGGATGAACGTGAAGACGCCGGTGTAGGTCGCGGGGTTCGAGCGCGGCGTGCGCCCGATCGGCGACTGGTCGATCGCAACCACCTTGTCGACGTGCTCGAGCCCGAGGATCTTCTCGTGCGCCCCGGGCGGCTCCTTGGCCTGATAGAACCGGCGCGCGAGCGCCCGGTAGAGGATATCGTTCACGAGCGTGCTCTTCCCCGAGCCAGAGACTCCCGTCACGCAGACGAGTGTCCCCAGAGGAAAGCGCGCCCGGATCCCGCGCAGGTTGTTCTGCCGCGCGCCGACCACCTCCAGCGCGGCGCCGCTCCCGGCGCGCCGCTCCGTGGGGACCGGGATCTCGCGCGCGCCGGAGAGGTACTGGCCGGTGAGAGATCCGGGGACCGCGCGCACCTCCTCGACGGTCCCCTCGGCCACGAGATAGCCGCCGCGACGGCCGGCCCCGGGTCCGAGGTCGACGATGTGGTCGGCCGCGTCCATCGTCTCGCGGTCGTGCTCCACGACCAGCACCGAGTTGCCGAGGTCGCGGAGCGCCAGGAGCGTGTCGAGGAGCTTCTTGTTGTCGACCGGGTGGAGGCCGATGCTCGGCTCGTCGAGGATGTAGAGAACGCCCGTGAGCCGCGACCCGATCTGGGTCGCGAGCCGGATCCGCTGCGCTTCCCCGCCCGAGAGGGTGCCGGCCGCGCGGTCGAGCGTGAGGTAGCCGACGCCCACGTCGTCGAGGAACTGGAGACGCTGGCGCAATTCCTTGAGGATCGGCGCCGCGATCCCGGCGTCGCGCGTGGTGAGGATCATTCCCCGGAGCGCCTCGAGGGCGCGCGTCACCGGACGCCCGGTCCACTCCGCGATCGAGAGCGAGTCCACCTTCACCGCGAGCGACTCCGGCTTGAGCCGCGCGCCGCCGCAGGCGGGACACGGCTTCTTCGTCATGAGCGCGCCGATCTGCTCGCGCACGGCGTCGGACGTCGTCTCGCGATAGCGGCGCTGGAGCTCGTTCAGGATGCCGCGGAACTTCCCCGTGTGGGTCAGCGTGCGCCCGTCCTTGAGCCGGAACGAGTAATCGAGCTTCTCGTCCCCGAGGCCGCCCAGGAGGGCGTTCCGCGCCGCCGCCGGAAGCTTCGCGAACGGATGGTCGAGGGAGATCTTGAGCCTCTTCGCGACCGCCTTGAGGGTCCCCTTCGTCCAGGTCCCCTCGGCGTCGCCCCACATGGGAATGGCGCCCTCGCGGAGCGACTTCGTCCGATCGGGGACGACGAGGTCGGGATCGATCTCCATCGTGGTTCCGAGCCCGTCGCACGTCTTGCACGCGCCATAGGGGCTGTTGAACGAGAAGGAGCGCGGCTGGAGCGGCTCGTAGGAGATGCCGCACTCCGGGCAGGCGGCGCTCGAGGACAGCGTCTCCTCGGTCTCGCCGTCCACGAGCGCCACGGCGAGCCCCTCCGCGAGGCGGGTCGCCGTCTCGAGCGCCTCGTGGACGCGGCTCCGCCGCTCGGGCTCGGCGGGGAGGCGGTCGACCACGATCTCGATGGTGTGCTTCCGCTTCTTGTCGAGGGCGATCTCCTCCTCGAGCTCCATCCAGGCGCCGTCCACGCGCGCGCGGACGAACCCGAGACGCCGCCACTGGGCGAGCTCCTTCCGGTACTCCCCCTTCCGGCCGCGCACCACCGGGGCGAGGATCTGGAGCCGCCGCCCGCGATAGGCGCCGAGGAGATGGTCGACCATCTCCTGTACGGTCTGCCTCCGGATCGGGCGGCCGCAGCCGACGCAGTGCTGCACGCCGATCCGGGCGTAGAGGAGGCGCAGGTAGTCGTAGATCTCCGTGACCGTGGCGACCGTGGAGCGCGGGTTCGTCCCGGCCGTGCGCTGCTCGATCGAGATCGCGGGGGAGAGCCCCTCGATCTGGTCCACGTCGGGCTTCTCCATCTGCCCCAGGAACTGCCGGGCGTACGCCGAGAGCGACTCCACGTACCGGCGCTGCCCCTCCGCGTAGAGCGTGTCGAAGGCGAGCGAGGACTTCCCGGAGCCGGAGACCCCGGTGATCACCACCAGCCGGTTCCGGGGGATGTCGAGGTCGAGGGATTTGAGGTTGTGCTCGCGGGCGCCGCGGATCTTGATGAGGTCCATGAGAGGGATTCTACCCGACGCGTCAAGGGCTACTCGTACCGGAGCGCCTCCACCGGGTCGAGCCGCGCCGCCTTCACCGCGGGGTACATGCCGAAGAAAAGTCCGATCGAGGTGGCCGAGACGAAGGCCAGGAGGATGCCCCAGGGGGGGACCGCGAAGGAGAGCGGCGTGAACACGTGCACGAGCCAGCCGAGGAGCAGCCCGACCAGGACCCCGATCACCCCGCCGGTGCCCGTGAGCGTCATCGCCTCGACGAGGAACTGCCAGAGGACGTCCTTGCGGCGCGCCCCGATCGCCTTGCGGAGCCCGATCTCCCGCGTCCGCTCCGTCACCGAGACGAGCATGATGTTCATGACCCCGATTCCTCCCACGAGGAGCCCGATCGAGGAGATCACGACCATCACGAGATAGAAGGCGCCGGTGATCTGCTTGTAGAGGTCGACGAGCGACTGGTCGGTGAAGACCGCGAAGTTGTCGGACTGGCCGTAGCGCAGGCGCCGCTGGCGCCGGAGCACCTCGATGATCTGGTCGCGCGCGACGTCGATCAGCTCGGGGGCCCTCGGCTTCGCGTTCATCACCATCGGCAGCTCGGGGCCGAAGTTCTTCTCGAGCGAGGTGTAGGGGGTGAGCACGATGTCGTCCAGGCTCATCCCCACGAACTTCCCGCGCCGCTCGAGCTCGCCCACGACGGTGAACGGGCGCCCGCCGATGTAGACGCTCTGCCCCACCGAGCTGCCGTGCGGGAAGAGGGTCTCCACCTGGTCGAGGCCCAGGACGCAGACCGGCGAGCGGTGCTCCACCTCGGCGTCGGTGAAGTAGCGTCCGTTCACGATGCCGTAGCTGTTCGTGACGAGGTAATCGGGCGTGGTCCCGACGACGAGCGACGTGCGGCTCTCGGTCTCCCCCTTCCGCAGCTTCACCTGCGTGAAGTTGAGCGGGGCGACCGCGAGCACGGCGTCGCACTGGCTCCGGACCGCCGCCACGTCCTCCGGCTTGAACCAGGGGCGGTGGCGGAGACTGTCGGGGAGACCGCCCGCGAACACGCCCGGGGCGAAGGGGCGCACGTAGAGGACGTCGGTGCCGATCGAGGCGAGCTGCGCCTTCATGCTCCGGTTCAGCCCCTCGATGATCGAGACCATGGCCATGATCGTCGTGATCCCGATGATCACCCCGAGGACGGTCAGCAGCGAGCGGAGCTTGTTCGAGCGGATCGCGCGGAACGCGATCGAGACCCCTTCCCGGACGTCGATGGCCACCCGCTACTCCTGCCGCAGCGCCACGATCGGATCGAGCCGGGCCGCGCGCGTGGCGGGATAGACGCCGAAGAAGAGCCCCACGGAGGAAGCGACGCCGAGGCTGATGAGCACCGACCAGGGCTGGATCGAAGCGGGAAGCGGCGTGACGAGTCGGACGAGGAGGGCGAAGCCGACGCCGGCCGCCACGCCGAGCACGCCGCCGAAGGTGGAGAGGACCACGGCCTCGCTCAGGAACTGCCCGGTCAGGTCCGAGCGGCGGGCGCCCAGCGCCTTCCGGAGCCCGATCTCGCGCGTCCGCTCGGTCACCGCGACGAGCATGATGTTCATGATCACGATGCCCCCCACGACGAGGGAGATCGCGACCAGCGCGATGGTCCCCGCGAAGATCCCGCCGGTGAGCGACTTGTAGAGATCCTGGAAGGCCTCGGCGGTAGTGAATCCGAAATCGTCGGGCTTTCCGAGCGGCACGTGCCGCTCCGCGCGGAGAACGACGCGCGCCTCGTCCTCGACGCGGTCGAGCGGTATCCCCGGCGCCGCCTTGACCAGGAGGGTCAGGCTCCGGTGCGCGCCGAACATCTTCTCGAACTGTCCGAGCGTGGTGACCACGAGGTTGTCCTGGCTCTGCCCGAGGACGTTCCCGCGCGCGCTCAGCACCCCGATCACGAGGAGCTCGTAGCCCCCCACCTTGATCGGCTGCCCGATGGGATCGACGCGGGGGTAGAGGGCGTCGGCCACCTCGGAGCCGATCACCGCGAGCGGCCGGCGCCGTTCCACGTCCGAGGAGTCGATGTTCCGCCCCTCGGCGATCTCGTACTTGCCGACCTCCTCGTAGCCGGCCGTGGTGCCCCGCACCGTCACGTTCGCGAGCTCGTTCTTCCCCGCCCGGACGCGCTTGACCGCCTCGATCTGGGCCACGACGCGGGACGCGAGCCGCATCCGCTGGGTGAGCGCGTCCGCCTCGCGCAGGCCGAGGTCGCGGCGCTTCGCCGCGTCGCGGAACTCCTCGTCGTCGGTGATGAATCCGAACTTGTCGATGGTGAGCACCTGGAGGCCCTGCTCGAGGATCTTCTCACCGACATACCGGTTCACGCCGTCGATCACCGCGACGACCATGATGACCGACATGACGGCGACGACGTTGCCGAGGACCGTGAGGACCGACCGGAGCTTGTTCGCGCGGATCGCGTCCAGCGCGATCTTGAGATTCTCCCCCTGCGCGATCCAGAAGTCGCGCCGGGAGCGCGCGCTCCCGCTCACGTCGGAGCGCGTGCGGGATCGGGGCGGGCGCTTCCTGCGGGGGCGGATTCGGAATGCGCGGGCCGCGGCGTCTGCGGCCGGTCGCTCTCGATGAGGCCGTCGCGAAGGCGGAGGACGCGGCTTGCGTGGGCGGCGATATCCTCCTCGTGGGTCACGAGGACCACGGTGTTCCCGCGCTCGTGGATGTCCGCGAGGAGCGCCATGATCTCGATCCCCGTCTTCGAGTCGAGGTTTCCGGTCGGCTCGTCGGCGAGGACGATCGAGGGGCGGTTCACGAGCGCGCGCGCGATCGCGACGCGCTGCCGCTGCCCGCCCGAGAGCTCGTTGGGCCGGTGGTGCATGCGGTCGGCGAGGCCGACCAGCTGGAGCAGCTCCCGGGCGCGGTCGCGGCGCTCCTTCGAGGGCGTGCCGGAGTAGATGAGCGGCAGCTCCACGTTGTGGAGCGCGTCGGCGCGCGGCAGCAGGTTGAAGGTCTGGAAGATGAACCCGATCTCCTGGTTCCGGATGCGCGCGAGCTCGTCGTCGTCGCGCTCGCGGATCTCCGTCCCGCGGAGCTGGTAGGAGCCGCTCGTCGGCGTGTCGAGACAGCCGATGATGTTCATCAGCGTCGACTTCCCCGATCCTGAGGGGCCCATGACGGCGACGTACTCCCCCTTGCCGATGTCGAGGGAGACGCCGTCGAGCGCGTTCACCTCGGTCGTCCCCATGACGTAGGTCTTCCGGACGTCGCGGATCCGGATGAGCGGGGCGCCGTCGGTCGCGCTCACGCCTCCTCCGCCGGGCCGCGCTTCACCCGACTCCGCCTCACTTCTTCTCCCCCTTGCCGCGCTTCGGCTCCTCGATCTTCACCTTGGCGTCCGGCTTGAGGTTCCGGAGCACCTTGAAGGGGCCGGTCACGACCTTGTCCCCGGGCTTCAGGTCCCCCGTGATCTCCATGTCGGTGTCGCTCGCGAGGCCGGTCTTCACGGGATGGAAGTGCGCCTTGCCGTCGGCGATCACGAAGACCCCCTTGAGCTCCTCCTTCGGGTTCCCCGTGTCGGCCGGCGCCGGGGTGGCCGCCGCGGCCCGTCCGCCGCGCCGGCCCTTCGTCTCGGGCTTCAATTCCTCGCGCGTGCGCACCACGACCGACTGGATCGGCACCATGAGCACGCCGTCCTTCGCCGCCGTCCGGATCTCCACGTCGGCGGTCATGCCGGGGCGCAGGCTCGGGGGCGGGCTGTCGATCGCGACGTCCACCTCGAAGTTCGTCTGCTGCTCCTGGGTTCCCGCCTCGGTGATCTTGGGCGAATTGGCGATCTCCACGACGTGGCCGTGGAGGTCGGAGTCGGGGAAGGCGTCGACCTTGATCGTGGTCGGCTGGCCGAGCGCGACGGAGCTCACGTCGGTCTCGTCCACGTCGGCCTCCACCTTCATCGCGCTCATGTCGGCGATGGTGAGGATCACGGTCCCCGGGTTGTTCATCGTCCCGGTGACCACGATCTCGCCGCGCTCGATGGCGAGCTGCGTGACCGTCCCCGCGATCGGCGCGGTGAAGGTCGTCTTCCGGAGCTGGTCCTCCGCGCCCGAGAGCGTGGCGGTCGCGCGCTGGATCTCCTCCTGGTTCGCGTCGACGCGCGCCTTGTCGGTGCTCGCCTGCGTGCGCGCCGTCTCCACCTCCTCCGGGGAGACGAGCTTCCGCGTGAAGAGCTCCTCCTTCCGCTTGAGCGCCGCGGAGGACTGGGCGTAGGAGGCCTGGGCGAGGCGCAGGTTGGAGCGCGCCGCCTCGATCGCCGCCTGCGACTGGCGCACGAGCGAACGCACCTGGGTGTCGTCGAGCTGGAGCAGGAACTGGCCCTTTCGCACGACGTCCCCTTCCTTCACGGCGAGGCGCACGACCTCTCCCGGGACGTTCGCCGAGAGCTTCACCTGGGTGACCGGCTGGATGCGTCCGGGGGCGCGGACCGTGGCGGCGATCTTGCCCCGCTTCACGTCGGCGGCCTGGACGGCGGTTTTCCCGCCGCCGCCGCGCGCCACGTTGGCGACGACGATGACGGCGAGGAGGAGGACGCCCCCTCCGATGAGAAGGATGTTGCGGGTTCGGGCTTTCATGCCGCTCCGTGCACGGGTGGAACGATGGCGGCGCCTAGTAGCGCCGCTCCCCGATCGCGCGCTCGAGGTCGGCCTCGGCGACGCGCGCGTCCGCCAGGGCCTCGACCTCGCTCTGCCGCGCCTGCGCGAGGCTGACTTCGGCGTTCAGGAGATCGAGGAAGGTCCCCGCGCCGAGCTCGTAGCGGCTCTTCGAGAAATTGTAGTCCTCCTCGGCCGAGACACGACCCTCGCGGGCGACGCCGATCCGCTCGACCGCCTCGCGGAGGGTGAGCCATGCCTGCTGCACCTCGACGGCCACGTTCAGCTCGAGCTGGCGGCGGTTCGCCTCCGCCTCGGCGAGCACCCCCTTCGCCTGGCGGATGTTCCCCTCGATGGCAAGGCCGTCGAAGATGGGGAGCGACACGCGGAGCTCCGCTTGTCGCTGGTCCGACGTGCTCACGCCCTTCATCTCGGTGCCGGTGTCGAAGCGGTTGATCTTGTCGGTCGTTTTGATCCGCACGGCGTCGAACGAGCCGGTCAGGAGCGGCAGCCGCACGGAGTAAGCTCCGAAGACCCCGGCCCGCGCGGCCCGCTCGGCAGTCTGGGCGCTCTCGAGACGCGGCCGGTGCACGAGCGCCGAGCGAACCGATGAAGCCGAGTCGGGCATCACGACGCCGGATTCCAGAATGGGATCGACCGAGATCGTTGCCTCCGGAGGCAGCCCGATCACCTGCTTCAGACGCGCGGTCTGGATTCGCACCTGATTGTAGGCTTTGATGCGGTCGAGCTCCGTCTGCGCGCGTCGCGCGCGGGCCTTCAGCACGTCGCCGCGTGCGACCGTCCCCACCTCGAACAGGGCCTCGGACCGGGTTTCCTCGTCTCTCGCCAATCGTTCCGACTCTCGCGCCACCTCGGCAAGACGTTCGGCTTTGAGGAGGCTGAAGTACTGCTGTTTCACCTGGAAGACGACTGTGTTCCGGGTCTCCGCCTCATTTTGCCGCGCGCTCTGGCCAAGACGGTCGCGCCGCCGCTTCTCGCTCCACCCGGGGAGGCTGATCAGATTGGTCTGCACCGTCGCGTTCAGAACCGTCTCATCGCGACTCTCGAGCTGGCCGCCGATCAGATCGGTGCCCTGCACGATGTAGCTCACGGCGTTACTCGGCGGCCACTGCCTCGTCGCGGACCCGCCGAGCGTGAGCGATGGAAGGATGTTGTTCCACGCCGACAGTGCTGACCCGCTCGCCTGCCGCGACCGGGCTTGCGCCACGCGCACGTCGCCGTTCTGCTGGAGCGCGGCCGCGATGCAGCGGGCAAGGCTCCAGCGCTCTCCGACGGCGACCGGAGGCGGGAGCGAGTCGTTGGCGAAATGGTCGAACTGCGCCGTGCTGTCGGCGCCGGTCTGCGCCCGGAGCGGAGCGGGTACAGCGGCGACGAGCGCGGCGAGTGCGAGCGCGAGCGTGATCGCGGGCCGGAATCTCCGGCCCGCGCGAGCCGAATCCGATGGCGACGGCATTCCAATCCCCCTCGAGACGGTGGCGCGGATGATGGCGGGTTCCCGGTCGTCCTCAGTACGCCCGGGAGTCTCCTTCCGTTTCATGGGGCGGGACGAAGCTCACCGGCTGATCGAGAAGATCACGGCCAGGATCATCCCGGGGATGACGGCGAGCGCCCCGAAGCCGAACTTCTTGCCCGCGTAGACGGCGACCGCGAGCGCGCAGATGGCGTTTCCCCACAGGAAGAGCGGGTCGGTCACGGTGTCCAGGGCGCGGACCAGGGGGCCGGTTGCGTCCCCCAGGAGATTTCCCGCGCCGAGCCGCACGTCGAAGGAGCGGTTCAGGAGAATCAGGACGACCCGCACGACCTGATCCACGATCTGCACGATCCCCGCGAAGACGACGGCGGAGACGTAATGGTTGAAGCGGAGGCGCGCGCCCATCATGAGGTTCGCCATGAAGAAGAGCAGCGCGGCGCCCGAGAGGATGCCCACGGCGGTCGCGAACGGCGCCGTGCCCACGGTGATCATGAGGCCGGCCGGTCCCTCGAAGAAGGTCTGCACCGCCTCGATCTGGTGCTGATCCTTCCCCTCCGCCTCCATCTTCGCGATCGTCATCTCGGCGATCACCCCGGAGCGGAACAGGACGAGGGCCAGGGCGGTCTGGACGACGAGAAGGATGATCGCGGCGAGCAGGAACCGCGGGCGCTCGCGCATCGACTCGAACGTGCGCCGCGGCCGGAAGAAGACGCCCACCAGGCGGCCGATCGGGCCCGGGTCCGGCACGACGGAGTACTCGGCGCCGACGGGCGCGGTACCGGAGAGGTGGGGCGCCCCGGATCCGGTCTCGACATCCACGGTATCGTTCATGGTTCCCCCAGAGCCCGTCGGCCCCGCCGCGGCATCCGCCGGGCAGGCCCCGCGCGCGGCCCGCTCCGGGACGCGCAATCCCTTATTTCGCGGGAAGTTGTGCCTGGGCTATCGAGCCCAATCTAGGCGCAACGCGCGCGGCGTGTCAAGGAGACCCGGGGCGCATCTGGTCAGAGGGTGAAGACGACCGGGACCTCCACCCAGACCGGGACCGCCCGACCGTTCCAGCGGGCCGGCTGGAAGCGCCAGCGGTACAGAGTCTCCTGGGCCGAATCGGAGAGGAGCCGTGTCCCGCTCTTCACCTCCACCCGGGCCACCGAGCCGTCCGCCCGGACCAGGACATGGAGCACCACGGTCCCGGTGATCCCCGCCTCGCGAGGGATCTCCGGGTATGCGGGCTTCGGCGCGTACGTTGGGACAGGCGGAACCTCCACTTCGTTGATCTGGAAGACCCGGCCGGGATCGGGCGCCGGGATCCCGGGAGGGCCGCCCGGACCCGGTCCCGGGGTGCCCGTCGGTCCGCCGGAAGGCCCCGGACCCGGTCCGAGGCCGTTGAAGTCGTCGGGGAGCGCGATCTTGGGCTTCTGGATGACCGGGGTGATCATCCCGTTCTTGGACGGCGGCACCACGCGCTCGGAGGGTGCGATCGAGGGCGGCACCGGCAACTCGATCACCGGCTCGTGGAAAAGGTTGGTCGGATGCGAGTAGGACCGGACGAGGACCTCCTCCGATCCGTGCGGCAGGTGCAGGACCACGTACAGGAGCGCTACGTGGATGGCTCCGGAAACGAACAGCCCGCGGCGCAGGTCATCGCGCGAGCGGGCTGATGCCGTTCGTACCATGACTCCCTCCGATCCATTCCGGCTGCCGCAATCGAGCGGCAAAGCGAGGGGGGAGGGAGACGAGGGACCTTCGAACCGCGCGTCAGAAGTGGAAGTTGACGGGCACCTCCACCCAGACCGCAACCGGCTTGTTCTGGCTCAGCGCCGGCTTGAACACCCAGTTCCGCACGGCCGCCATGGCCGCCTGGTCGAGGAGGTTCACGCTGCGCTTCACCTTCACGTCCTTGACGCGTCCGTCCTTCCCGACCAGCACGTGCAGGATCACGGTCCCCTGGACCTGAGCCTCGCGCGCCATCTCGGGATAGGCCGGCGGGGGCGCGTTGACCGGCGCCGGCGGATCTTCGAAGTAGACGAACTCCCCTTCGCCGGGGTTGTCGTCGCCCGCCGCGATCACGAGGGAGTCCTTGCCGGAGCCCGAACCCGCGCCGATCGGCGTGAGCGACGACGCGATCTCCTGCTGCGTCATGATCGTCTGCTCGGGCGCCTGCGCGTCCGGAACCGGCACCGGCGTTCCGATGGTCGGCTTTGCGATGTTCGGCGCCGTGATCACCGGCGGCGGCGGCGCGGCGGACAGCGGCGGCGGCGGCGGGAGCGTGGTCATCTTGATCACGCGGCCCGTGTAGGCCACCTCGTCCGGCGGGTGATAGAGCTTCGAGGCGAGGTAACCGCCGATCAGGGCCAGATGGATCGCGCACGAGATCAGGAGGGCGCGCCGGAGCAGACGATTGCCCTGCGCCTTCAGATCGGACGCGCCCATCGGCACCCGGTCGAGGGTGTTTGCCCCCATTGCTGTTGCTGTCGCGCTCACAGAGCCTCCACCTCCTGTTTCTCCTTCGGCTCGAGCGGCGCGAGGGAGAACCGGTTCAGCTCGGCGAACTGGAGCTGATCGATCAGGTCCACCATGTACCGGTACTTCACCAGCCGGTCGATCTTGACCAGGACGACCAGCTTCGGATTCTTCTTCCCCTCGGTCGCGAACGTCTTCTCGAGCTGGTCGAACTTGGTTTCCTGGAAGTTCTGGTCCCCGATCTTCCAGAACGCCCGCACGCGGCCCTTCGTGGTGTCGGCCGGGGCGATGACGCGAAGCGTCATCACGTTCGACTGCGCGATCTCGACCTTCGCGTTCGGGTCCGGCGGCAGGTTGATCTCCAGCGCCTGCGGCTTGCGGAACACCGTCGTGCACATGAAGAAGATGAGGAGCAGGAACGCGACGTCGACCATCGGGGTCATGTCGATCTTGATCCCGATGCGCTTCGGCTTCCGCTTCCTCAGGCCGCCTTTTTTCTTTTTTGCGCCAGTTTCAGGGGTATCTACGGCACCCATTTCGGGCGACTCCTTCGCTGTTTGCCGGCGCGTCCGTCGCGCGGACCGGCCGGCCGCTGCCTAGCCGTGCAGCGCCGACTTCTTGCTCGCCACCAGCTCGGTGACGAGGCTGAACGTGATCGTGTTGGTCTTCTGCATGATCCCCATCACGTCTTCCATCGTGCCGTAGTTCGCTTCCTTGTCGGCCCGGATGGCGACGCGAAGCCGCGGATTGCGGCGCCGCTGATCGAGAACCAGGTTCTCCAGGCTCCCGAGGTCCGTGTACTGCTGCGGGTTCTTCCCGATCTGCCAGAGGAGCTGGTTGTCCTTGGAGATCCCCAGCACGAACACGTCCGACTCGGGCACCTTGAGGTTCGAGTGGCTGTCCGGCAGCGAGATCGGAACCTTCTGCGGCGGATCGAACTGCGATGTCGACATGAAGAAGATGAGAAGCAGGAAGGCCACGTCGACCATGGGCGTCATGTCGATGCGGATGGGAACCCGCTTCATTTTTTTCGCGGCCATGTTACTTCGACGCTTCCTTGATCGAGAGCACTTCGATCACCTCGAGCGTCGCCTCGTCCATCATGTAGTTGAAGTTGTCGATCATCGTCACGAACACGTTGTAGAGCACGATCGAGAAGATGGCGACGAAGAGTCCGCCGGCGGTGTTGATGAGCGCCTCGGAGATACCGACGGCGAGCTTCACGGCGTCGACCGAGCCCGTGTGCCCGAGCGCCGCGAACGAGCGGATCATCCCGATGACCGTCCCGAGAAGACCGACCATGGTCGCGATCGAGGCGATCGTGGCGAGCGCGATCAGGTTCCGCTCCAGGAGCGGCACCTCGAGCATGTTCGCCTCTTCCATCGCCTTCTGCACTTCCTGGATCTTGGCCTGGCGATCGATGGGCGCGTTGCGCACGATGGCGTAGCGGTCGAGCCCGGCGCGGAGCACGTTGGCGAGCGAGCCGCGCTGCTTGGAGCAGAGGTCGGCCGCGCCCTCGACGTCGAGCGCGTCGATCTTCTGCCGCACCTTGCGCAGGAACGTCGGCGCCGGTTCGCGGCCCTTCGCGCGCGTGAGCGTGAAGAGGCGCTCGAGCGTGAACGTCACCGACATGATCGAGAGCGTGATCAGGAGGGCCACGAGCGGACCGCCCTGCTTGATGTTCGGCGGGAGCAGGTTGTAGATGACGATCGCGATCCCGAACGCGACCACCGCGACAATCGTTACGAACAGACCCTGTCTCACTGCGACTTCCTCCCTTGGATGTGTTGGGGTCCCGTGCCGGCACGTCCCTTCGCGTCGGCCCCTCGAAGGCGGCGCGGGCGGCGTGGGCCGAATAGGAGTATGCCCCAGGACCCTGCCCCGGACAACCCCTGCGCGTTCGCGCTACTTGAAGCTCTTGATCGCCTCCTCCTCCGTCTCGTACGTCTCGAACACCAGCGAGAGCCGGGTGACCACGAAGATGTTCTGGATCTTCTTGTCCACCGAGCAGAGCTTGAGCTGCGCCCCCCGCTTCGCGTAGTTCGTGTGCCCCGCGATCAGGACCCCGAGCGAGACGCTGTTCATGAACGTCGTCTGGCCGAGGTTGATCAGGAGCTTCTTGTTCCCCGCTTCGGACAGCTCGCGGATCTTCGCGGACAGCTCGTCGGTTTCCTTGCCCCCGAGGAGCATCCCCTTGGGCGCCAGGATCGTGACGTCCCCCGACGTACGAACATCGAGACTCATCGTGCCTCCCTGTCGGCGGCCCCCGCCGCCCGGTTCACTAGGGTTTCGACTTGGTGGACGTACCCTTGGTGGCCGACGCCGAGGACGGCGTCGGCTGCGCCGCCGCGCCCTTCAGCTTCCGCGCCTGTTGTGCTTCCTCGTATTTCCGGATCAGCTGGAGCCCCTGCGAGGCGGCGCCATTGGTGGGGTCGATCTCCAGCGCCTGATTGAACTCGGCCTTGGCGTGTTCGATGTTGTTCGCGGTTTCCTTGCACTTGAGGTAGCCCTGCGCGAGCCAGATGTGCCCCTGCACGTGCTGGGGGTCGACGGCGGTGCCGCGGGAGAGCCACCGGATCGCGTCGGGGCAGTTGTCCATGAGGAGGTAGGAGAGGCCGGCGCCGCGGATGGCATCGCCGTTCACCGAATCGGCCTGCGCGGCCTCCTGGAACGACTGGAGCGCAGCCGGCAGCGAATCGGCCTCCATCTGCATCAGGATCTGGCCGATCCAGACGCGCGCGCGGACGCTGTTCTGACGGTCGTTGGGCTTCAGGGCCACGGCCCGGCGCAGATACCCGACGGCCTCCGAGTTCTGCTTCATCTGCATCTTGGCGAGGCCGAGGTTCAGGAGTGCGGGTACGAATTCGGGGTCGGCCTGGAGGGTCTTCTCGAAGAACGGCGTCGCGGCCGGATAGTTCTGGTCCTTGAAGTAGAGGAATCCGAGCTGGAAGTTCACGTCCCGGGCGAGCGACGAATCTTCGCGCGCGGCCGATTCGAGGAGCGGCACCGCCTTGGCGGTGTCGCCGATCGCCGCGAAGATGGTCCCGATCCGGACCCGCTCCTCGGGCGTCAGGCTGTCGGCCACGGAGGCGTACTTCGTGCAGATCACGCTCGCCGAGTCGCGCCCCTCCTCCCCCTGCTCCGAATAGAGCTTGCAGAGGGTGCTCAGGAGGTCGACCTGGTCCGGGTTCTTCTCGCGCGCCTTCTCGAGCGCGCCGATCGCGAGCGAGCGCTCTCCCGCATCGCGGCTGTAGGAGAGGGAGCGTCCGTACTCGAGCCAGCCCTGAGGATCCTCGGGGGCGAGCGTCGTGTACTTCGCGAACTTCTCGTCCGCCTCCGGATAGCGCTTGGCGCGGTAGAAGAGACGCCCCGATTCGAGATAGGCCGGCGCGAACGTCGAATCGACGTTGTTCGCCTCGAGGAACGCGCGGAGCCCCTCGTTGAACTCGTTCATGCCGACCGAGGCGCGGCCGTAGAGGTAGTGGTACTCGGCGTTCTTCGGATCGAGCTCCTTCGCCTTCTTGTACTCGGGCACGGCGAGGAAGGGGATCTTCTTCCGCTCGTAGAAACCGCCCAGCTCGAGGCGGACCCGGAGGTTGTTCGGGTCGGTCTCGCGGGCGCGGATGAAGATCTCCTCCGCCTCCTTCATCTGCCCCTTCCCCTCGAGCGCCAGGGCGGTGCCGGCGAGGAACTGCGCGCGCCCGGTCTTCAGGAGCGTCCCCTTGCGGAAGACCTTCTCGGCTTCGTCGTACTTCTTGTCCTTGAGGTAGGCCGTGCCGAGCGAATAGAGCGCGGCGGGATCCTTCGCGTCGTACTTCACGGCCGCCTCGAGCTTCTCGGTCCCCTCGGCCGTCTTCCCCTGTTTGCGGAGCAGGTTCCCGAGGCCGGTGAGCGCCTCCGGGTACTTCGGATCCATGCGGATCGCGGTCTCGTACTCGGCGCGCGCGCTGTCGGGGTTGTCCAGGCGCTCGAGCGCGGAGGCGATGTAGTAGTGCGGCTTCGGGCTGTTCGGCTCCAGGCGTTGCGCGCGGCCGAAGATGTCGAGGGCTTCCTTGGTGCGGCCGTCCTTGAGGGCCGTGACGCCCTGCTTGATGAGGTCGGCCCCCGAGAGGGCCCACGACGCGGCGGCGAAGAGCGAGAGCGAGAGAACGAGAAGCGGGACGACACGACAAACGGATTTCACTCTGCCTCCTCCGCGGTGCGGACGATATGAACGGATACGGTGGCGGGAGCATAACCGTAGCGGGCGACGATCGCCTGGCCGTCGACTCCCGAAATGAACGTGACCAGCTCCGCCGCGGTCTCGCGCGGCTTGGCCGGCGTAGCGAGGGAGACGCTGCGGAGGAGCGGATAGGCCTTGGTGAGGATCGTCTCGCGGGTCATCGCGACGTAGGGGAGCCCTTTCGCCTGCGCGATCCGGAGGACGCGCACGCGGGCGCCCGCCTGCTCGGCGAAGGGGCGCGAGACGCACGCGATGGCGTTGCGCCGGGTCGCGACGGTCTCGACCGCCTCCTCTTCGGTGGGCGGCGCGTAGACCGTCTTCGCGTAGTCGGCGCCGCCGAGGAGCGCCTGCTCCACGTAGGCGTAGATGCCGAGCCGCGTCCCGCTCGTGAGCGCGATCACCGGGCCGCCCTCCTTCCAGCCGAGGGAGCGCCAGTCGGTCGCCTCGCCCGAGTAGATCGAGCTGAGCTCGGTGCGCGAGATCTGCTCGATGGGCGACCCGGGGTTCACGATGACCGCCACGGCGTCCCACGCGACCGGGAACGCCTGGAGCCCTTCCCGCTGGACCGCGGCGTTCACCTCGGGGTCGGTCAGGTCGCGCAGCAGCACCGACATGTTCACCTCTCCGTTCACCAGCTGTTCCATTCCTTCAGCCGATCCGTTCGTGACGACGCGGATCGAATCCGAGGCCGGATAGCGCTCGCGGAATGCCAGGACTTCGGCACGCAAGAGCGGTCCGACGTACTCGGCGCCGGCGAGGACGATCGGTGTAGAGGGGGGTTCGTGGCGCGGCTTTTGGGATCTCGTGCCGCACCCGCTGACCAAAGCGGCGAGCACGGCGGCCACCATAAGAGCCCGGACGCAGAGCGTCCGGTCGACACCACGCACGAGTCCAGAGTATCCGTCCGGGGAACCCCTGTCAACGCCGAGACTTCCTGCCGTCGCGGCACGGCGCCGTCACGGGGTCGTCCTTCCTGAATCCTGTACCCCGACGGGACCCCGATGATTCCGCGCGAAATCGAGAAACGCGAACGTATTGCCCTGCCCGCGGGGTGTCAACCGAAAACCGGTCCCGATGCGTGGCTTACCGTAGGATCGTGACCTTGACCGAGCGCCGGGAGGCGCCGTGCTGGAGCCGGAGGAAGTAGACGCCGCTCGGGAGGTCGCGCCCGGCCGCGTCGCGCGCCGCCCAGGAGACCCGCCGGGCCCCGCCGGCGCCGTCGTCCCGCCCCGCGGCCACCCGGGCCACCCAGCGACCGGCCGCGTCGAAGGCGTCGATCCGCCATGCGCCCGGGGCCCCCGCGGCCAGGCTGAACCGGACCTCCGCCTGCGGGTTCGCGGGATTGGGGGCGATCCGCTCGATCGCGTCGGCTCGTGCGACGCCGGCCGTGGCGGGCGCCGTCGAGACCGTGGTCGTGAAGAGCGTCCGGTCGCTCCAGGGTGAGGCTTGCCCCTCCGCGTCCTTGCCGAGCACCTGGAACCAGGTCGGCTGCGTCGGGAGCGGATCGATCGCCGCCGTGGTGTCGGCGCTCCCGGTCTCCCATTCGGTGACGCCCCCGTAGCGTGGGTCGGGAGCGATGTCGTCGAGATAGAGCCCCTCGCCGTGGTTCACCGCGTCGGTGACGCAGCGGAAGCGCACGAGCGCCTGTTTCCCGCCGTACGGAAGCAGGCTGAACGCCGCGCGCAGGAAGCTCCCTCCGCTCGACCCGGTGACGCCGAAGCCCTCGTTCTGCCCGCTCGGATTCGTGTTGGTCGTGTACGTCCCCGCGAGCGAGTGCCAGGTCGTTCCCCCGTCGATCGAGGCCTGCGCGTACCAGTAATCGTAGTCCGCCTCGAGGCTCCACCACGCCCAGACGACGAGGCTGTCCGACGTCCCCAAGTCGAGGGAGGCGCGCGAGGTGAGGATGCTCTCCCAGTTGTCCTGGGATCCCGACCAGTAGCTGTGCGTGCCGTCCTCGCTCCGCGCGGTCGACCAGACGAAGCGGAGCGTGTCCCAGTCGGCGGTTCCCGATTCCGCGTCGTCGAGCGCGCGGGAGACCTGCGCGATCCGCCGCACGCGGTGATCCACCGCCGGGTTGTCGGGGTCGGCGGGATCGCTCCAGAGGAGCGACGCCGTGGCGCCCGACCCGATCGCGACGTGGAGCGACTGCGGGCGGAACGGGCCCAGCACGCGGCGCGGATCGTCGGCGTAACGAAGCAGCGTGAGGAGCGGCCCCCAGTTGAGGTCGCACGTCGGCCCGATGAGGTTGTCGGGCGGATCGAATCCCCCTTCGTCGGACGTGTTCAGCTCGACCGTGAACCCGAGCGCCGCCGGCTTCGTGACCGTGTCGCCGTAGAGCCAGTCGTCGAAGCTCCCGTTCGTGAGATAGATCGCGTTCGACTTGGGGTTCCCGAACCGGTAGCCGTTCAGCGTCGCCATCGAATCGCCGAGGGCGAAGAAGATCGCGTTGTCGGGCGTGTCGAGGCGGTCGTACCCCCAGGGGTAGACCACGAGGTCGCCGTACGAGTGGTACGAGACCGCGACCGAGAGCCGCCGGGACGCGGCAAAGGCGCGCAGGACCTGGGTCTCGGGCTCGGAGAAGGCCGCCGTGCCCCGGTAGATCTCCGACGAGGGGGTTGGGCTCGAGCCGATGTCGTCATAGCCCCACGCGACGCCATAGTTCCGGTTCAGGTCGACGCCGTAGGAGCCGTCGGCGTTGGGCCGGCGGTTCTTCCGCCACCAGCCGCTCGGCTGGCCGCCCGAGTTCTGCTCCACGTAGACGTGGCCGTCGGGGTTCACGACCGGGACGATCCAGATCCGGCGCGCGTTCACGAGCGCGGTGGTCATGGAGTCGAGGCCGTAGCCGTCGAGGAGCTTGCGCATCGCGTAGAGCGGCACCTCGACGCTCATGAGCTCCCGCGCGTGGTGGCACCCGTCGAGGAGCACTTCCGGCTCCCCCTCATCCACGCCGGGATTGTCCGAGATCTCGATCGCCACGATCGGCCGCCCCTCGAGGCTCATTCCAAGGGTGTCGAGCCGGGAGATCGATGGATGGGCCGAAGCGTACGAGGCCATCTCCGACATCGCTTCGGCGACGGTGTGGTAGGCGCCGAGATTGGGATTCAGGAGCGGACTCTCCGGGGAGGCAAGCGGTCCGCCGCGACGGTTCGGGAGGAGGAGCGGCGTGAAGCCGAGCGCCCGCACGCGCGCCACCTCGTCGGAGGTCAGGATGAAATCGAGCGAGGAGCCCGGGCCGTGCCCGGCCAGGTCGAGCCCGAGCGTGAAGAGACCGGCGAGATTGGACCCGCGCGCGGGAATGATCCGGTAGATCGAGCGGGTGTCGGGAGCGACGGCCATGGATCCCGCGGCGACGGCGCGCCCCGGCGCCGCGGCGCCGGCCGGAGCGAGCGATGCGAGCACGAGGAGCGGGGCCAGAAGGCGGCGCACGAGTTCTCCGGACGATGCGAAGCAGGATGAAGACGGAGCGTACCTTGATTATAGCATCCCGGCGCGCCGGATCAGGGCTTCAGCCGGTGGAGCATCCTCGGGAACGGGATCGTCTCCCGCACGTGCTCGATGCCGCAGATCCAGGTGAGGGCCCGCTCGATCCCCATGCCGAAGCCGGCGTGGGGCACCGTCCCGTACCGGCGCAGATCGAGGTACCAGTCGAAGGCCTCCTGGGGCAGCCCGTGCTCGGCGATGCGCGCGGCGAGCTTGTCGTAGTCCTCCTCCCGCTCACCCCCGCCGACGATCTCGCCGTAGCCCTCGGGCGCGAGGAGGTCGCACGAGAGGGAGAGCCGGTCCTCGTTCGGGTCGCGCTTCATGTAGAAGGCCTTCACCGCCGCCGGGAAGCGGTGCACGAAGAAGGGGCGGTCGAACCCCTCGGTGAGCACCGTCTCGTCGGTTCCGCCGAAGTCGTTCCCCCGCTCGAACGGGAGCCCCTTCCCGATCAGGACGTCGGCCGCCTGGTCGTACGAGATTCTCGGAAAGGGCGGCTGGACGCGCTCGAGGGGCGCGAGATCGCGCTCGAGGATCTTGAGCTCCGGCTTCCGCTCCTCGAGCACGCGGCCGACCACCGAGACCACGAAGCGCTCGATCAGGTCCATGACGTCGTCGAGGGTCGCGAAGGCCACCTCCGGCTCGACCATCCAGAACTCGATGAGGTGCCGGCGCGTCTTCGACTTCTCGGCCCGGAACGTGGGGCCGAAGCAGTAGGTTTTCCCGAGGGCCATCGCGGTCGCCTCGTTGTAGAGCTGCCCGCTTTGCGTGAGGTAGGCCTTCTCCCCGAAGTAGTCGGTCTCGAAGAGGGTCGTCGTCCCCTCGCAGGCGTTCGGCGTGAAAATCGGTGCGTCGGCGAGGACGAACCCGTCCCGGTTCAGGAAGTCGCGGCAGGCGTCCACGACCGTGTGGCGGATGCGGAGGATGGCGTGCTGGCGCTGGGAGCGGATCCAGAGGTGGCGGTGGTCGAGGAGGAACGGCGTCCCGTGCTCCTTCGGGGTGATCGGGTACTCCCGGCTCAGGGCCACGACCTCGAGATCGGTGAGCGTGAGCTCGACGCCGCTCGGGGCGCGCTTGTCCTCGCGCACTTCGCCGCGCACGCGGATCGCGCTCTCCTGGGTCACCGTCGCGCAGCGCGCGAACGTCTCCTCCGGGAGCTGGGAACGGACGGCGACGCACTGGACCACGCCGCTCCCGTCCCTCACCTGCAGGAACTCGATCTTGCCGCTCGAGCGGCGGTTCATGAGCCAGCCCTCGAGCACGACCGGCTGGCCGATCTTCGACGGCAGCGCCTCGATGCGCGTCGCCTCGCGACTCATGCGACTCCTCCGGATCCATGATGGATGGGTTGGGAACGAAACGCCGACGAGGATACCACGCGCGCGGCCCGATTCCGCTTGACCCTCGCCGGCAGCGAGCCTAACGTCCGGCCGTGGCGCCCGCCCCCCGCTGCCTCGCGCTCGTCGTCGGTCTCGCCTGCGCGCTCACGCTCGCGGCGCGGGGCAAGGCCGCTCCGCTCGACGACGCCGCGATCACCGCCGCCCTCGAATCGAAATACGACCATGGGGTCGTCCGCGACCTTCCGCTCGCGCAGGCCTGCTACCGCCTGGCGCTCGAGCGGAGCGCCGCCGGCGAGCGCGCGGACGCGATCCGTCTCCTCGAGGCCGCTTCCGCGTTCGATCCCGACTACCCCGACGCGCACTTCACCGTCGCGCGCCTCGTCCTGACCTCCGATCCCGGCCGCGCGGTCGGCGAAGTGACGGAGGCGTTCCGCATCCTCGGGCGGAGCTACCCCTGGCAGCGCCACCTGCTCGCGAACACCGCGACGGCGCTGGTCGTGGTCTGGATGGTGAGCCTCCTGCTCGCCGTGATCGGGATCGTGCTCCGGCATCTGCCCCACCTCGTGCACGTGCTCGAGGAGTCGCTCGGGGCTCGCGGGAGCCGCGCCGGGGCGATCGGCGCGACCCTGATCGCGATCGGCCCGGCGCTCTGGGGGCTGGGGGCCGCCGCGACCGCCGCGGTCTTCGCGGGGCTCCTCTCGTTCCGGTTCGGAAAACGCGAGGCGCTCCTCGTCCTCGTCTTCGTCGCCTCGGCGCTGGCCCTCGCGGGATGGCAGGGCTCGGTGGCGCCGTGGGCCGGCTCGCCGCGCCTCGACGACCCGAGCCTGCTCGTCGACCGGGCGCTCCACTCGGGCTACGACGGAGACCTCGCCCGCTCGCTCCAGTCGTGGGAAGCCAAGGACACGAACGAGCCGCTCTTCCCCTTCGCGCTCGGGACGCTCCGGCGCCGCGGCGGCGACCTGAACGGCGCCACCGAGCAGCTCACGGTGGCCGCCGTGCTCCGCCCCAACACCCCCTGGATCCTCACGGAGCTCGGGAACGTCTACTTCGCGCGCGAGGACTACGCCCGCGCGCGTCAGCTCTACGAGTCGGCCGCGGCGGCCGACCCGGGCGCGGTCGAGCCGCACTTCAACCTCGCCCAGGTCTACACGAAGCAGCTCCTCTTCGCCGAAGCGAGCCGCGAGCAGTCGCGGGCTTCGGCGCTCGCGTTCGACAAGGTGCGCGACTTCACGCGCATCGGCGCGCCGCAGCTGAATCGCACCGTCATGGACGCCCGCCCGCCGGTCGAGGCGTTCTGGGCGCTCGCGGCCCGGACCGGACCTCATCGCGGCCCCGCGGCGGTGGCGGAGAACCGCTACCTCGCCTTCGCGCTCTCGCTCGCGCCGCCGGCTCCCTTCGCGCTCGTCTTCCTCCCGGCGCTCTTCCTCATCTTCGCCGGGATCGGGCAGGTGCTCGGGCGCGGGCTCGCCACGCTGCACTGCTCCAATTGCCAGAAGATCGTCTGCCGCCGGTGCGTCCACCGGATGCAGCAGCGCGCGTTCTGCGACGACTGCTTCCGCACGGTGAAGGACCTCAAGTCGATGGAGTTCACGCGCCTCCTGCTCACGCGTCGCGACCGCTCGGCGTCGCGGCGCCGGACGATCGGGCAGGCGCTCCTCACGTTCCTGCTCCCCGGCGGCGGGCAGATGCTCCGGGGGGCCCCGTTGAGCGGCTTCTTCGCGCTCCTCGTCATGAGCGCGGCCGGCCTCCTCGTGATCCAGAACGGGGCGCCGGTCCCCTCGCTCGACGTCCTGCCGCTCCCGGGGAGCGACTGGGCGAAGCGCGCGCCGCTCCTCGTCCTCTTCTTCCTCGTCTACGCGATCACGGTCTCCCGCTACTTCGCCACCACCACCGCGAAGGTGGAGCGCCTGACTTCGGGCGAGCCGCGATCACGGGGCGGCGGCGCCCGGATGCGGGCCGTGGGACGGAGCTGACGCCATGGCGCTCCAGGGCAACCTCGACGATTTCAGTCTCCCCGAGATCCTCCAGCTGATCGCCGTGCAGCAGAAGTCCGGCGTGCTGAAGCTGACCGCCGGCGACGACGTCGCGGTGATCTTCTTCGAGGGGGGAAAGGTGGTCTCGACCCGCGACCGGCGCCGGAACTCCAAGGACCCGCTGAAGCCGTTCCTGGTGAAGACCGGCCGCCTGACCGACCCGCAGCTCCGGCAGGTGGAGACGATCGAGTCGGAGAGCCGCCGCGAGCTGACCGACATCCTCCTGAGCGGCAACTACCTCACGGGCGATCAGCTCACGAGAGCGATCGAGGAGCAGGTGCAGGACACCCTGCATCAGCTCCTCACCTGGAAGACCGGCGCCTACCACTTCTCGGGCGACGCGCGCACCGTTCCCAAGTTCGCGGTGAACGTGCGGCTGAACACCGAGGGGCTCCTCATGGAGTCGATGCGGCGGATCGACGAGCTCTCCCGCTACAAGGAGGAGCTCTCCTCGCCCGCCATGGTGCTCCGCCCCAAGGCGCTCGCGACTCCTCCGGCCACGATGACCGAAGCGGAGCGGCGCGTGCTGCCGCTCGTCGACGGTCTCCGGCCGCTGCGCGACATCCTCGCGCAGTCGAAGCTCGTCGACTTCGAGGTCTACGAGGCGCTCCACCACCTGCTCGAGCAGGGGGTGATCGAGGTCTCGCTGAGCGCCGCCCCGCCCAAGGTGACGCCGATGCCCACGGCCACCGCGCCACGGGTGGCGCGGCCGCGCGGCGGCCTGGCGCTTGCGATCGGGCTCGTCGCACTCGCGGTTTCGGCGGGGCTGGGCCTGTACGGCGCTCCGAAGCTGCTCGCTCCCGTGGAGCGATCCGCAACGCCGCCCGCCGGGGCACCCTCCGACATCGGGGGCGTCGACGACGCCGCCCGGGTCAACCTGGCGCTCGAAACCTACCGGACGATGCGCGGGAAGTACCCCGCGGAGCTCGCGACGCTCGTGCGGGCGAATCTGGTTCCTGCCGAGATCGTGAAGCGGGTCAGCCAGCGGTACCGGTATCGGAGCGACGGCGTCGGGTACACGCGAACGCCGCGGTAGTTCGTCGCACGCAGTCCGGCGGCTGAGTCGAACTCGGTCTGGACCAGGTTGTCGGGCCGCTATGGCACATCTCCCAGGAGATGTTCGATCTCGTCGTCACCTTCCGCGTGCCTCCGCCTCCAAGAGCCGCTCCGCCGCCGCAACCCCCTCCTCCGCCTCGATCGACCGCAAGCACCCATACCCAATCGGACACGTCCGCCGGAAACAGGGCGAGCACGGGTACTCGGCGTAGAGGCTCGCGACCCAGGGAGCCCCGGAAGCGGTCCAGACGGGGCTCGTCGAGCCGAAGACAGCAACTGTCGGCCGCCCCAGGGCGGCCGCGAGGTGCATGACGCCGGAGTCGTTCGAAATCACCGCGATCGCGGCATCCAGGATCCCGACGAGCTCGGAGAGCGACGTGGCACCCGCGAGGTTCGCCACGCGCGCACCCGCCGC
>JBLMWD010000101.1:0-2841 GCA_050257045.1 Bacteroidota bacterium
TCGGCGACGCGCGCCATCCGCTGCTCGATGGCGCGCGCGTAGCGCTCGGCGCCGAGCAGCTCGCGCAGGCGCTCGCGCCCCTCCTCCCGAAGACGGGGAAGGCGGCTCTCGGCCGCGCGCCAGAGGAACTCCTCCTCGCCCGCGATGCCGCGGGAGAGCTCGAGCAGCTGCTCCTGGTTCAGTCCCAGCGCGAGGTCGTCGGGGCGGAGACCCTCGGCGACGAGGTCGCCGAGCGCGCCGGCCGCGGCGCCGCGCTCGACGGCGTGCCAGGAGAGGGCGTAGCAGAGCGCCTGCGCGCGCATCACGGGGTCGAGCCGGGGATCCTGGGCCCAGCGCGCGACGAGCGCCCCCGCGTGGGCGGCGAGCCGCGCTTCTTCCTCGGGATGCTCGCGCAGGAATTTCCGGACGAGCTGGAGTCCCTGCGCCGGCGCCTTCGGCGCGACGGCGGGGAGCGTGACAGCCGCGGTCTCGCTCCCCTCGGGGGCGAGGCGGAACTGGCCGCGATAGGCCTCGCTCGTATCGAGGCGCGCGTCCGTCTTCCAGCGGTCCTTCACCTTCCGCCAGAAGGGCGCCCAGTCGAAGCCGGGGAGCGCGGCGTCGAGTCGGGGCTTCAGCTGCGCCTGGGTCGCCGTCCCGCCTACGTCCCGGAGAACGCGGACGAGCACCTCGGGATCTCCTTCCGCGGCGAGCGTGCGCGCGCGCCCGGCGTCCTCGATCGCGAGCACGCGGAGGCCGTCGTTCGGGAGCCGGTCGAGGGACCGGGAAGCCATCGCGAACGACATCTTGTGCCCCGCGCGGCCGGGGAAATCGAGCGTCAGCGATTCGCCGTCGCTGGAGGTGACCCGGCCGATTCCCCAGCTCTGGTGCGCGACGTAGGCCCCGGGCGGGAGCGCGAGGATCTTCGGGATGCGCGCCGCGATCGCGTCGGTCGCGACTTTCGGATCCAGGAGGCCGGAGCCCTGCACGATCGCCTCCGGATCGGGCTCGTTTCCGGCCGCGACGCGGAAGAGCCGCCCGAAGAGGGCGCGAGCGCCGGAGCCGGAGAGACGCGGGAGGATCGGCGCGAGCTCGTCCCACGTGAAGCGCCCCCGCGCGCGTGATTCCATCGTCGGCAGCGCCAGGTCGAGGATCGGTTCCGACTCGCTCCAGTCCACCGCGGCGGCGTAGCGGAGGAGCATCCTCCCGACGCGCGCCGGGAAGCGCTCGAGGTCTTCATCCACGGCGCGAAAGAGCGCCTCGGTGAGCCCCTCCAGGGTACCGTCCTCGAGCGAGAGCTCGATCGCGCGGAGGCGATGCTCGCGCGCCGCTTCGCGCGCGTCCGGCTCGGGCGAGCGCTCGAGGAGCGCGGCGAGGTCGGCGTGGAGCTCGGGATCGGCGGGGCGGATCGCGATCGCCGCGCGGAGCCAGTCGGCGCGCTCCTCGTCGGACGCGGGGCCGCGCGCGAGGAAATGGAGGAAGCGCACCGCGGCCGGCGTCGGGTCGGGCTCGAGGAAGCGGGGAAGGAGGGCCAGCACGCCGTCCTTGTCGCCCGCGGCGAGGAGCTTGTCCGCGACCACCTCGAGGGCGTCGAGCGACCGGGCGCGCTCACCCAGACCCTGCTGCAGGAGTGCCGTGAGCAGGAGGAGGTCCCAGCGCTTCTTCCGCGCGGGCGGCTCCTGGTCCAGCGCCTTGAGGGCCGCCTCGGCGGCGCTCCGCTCGATGAGGCGGTGGGCGACCAGCTCCGTGTCCGCCCAGCGCGGGTCGGAGTGGCGGAGCGGCGGCTCCTCGCCGGTCGCATTCTTCAGATAGGTTCGTAGATCCGCGTCGATCATTCGTTCGGTCCTCGCGAGTCCGCTAGGATAGCGCAACCGCCGCGGGCTCGGATAGACTGTCCGAAGTCCACCCGGGCGGGCTCGAATGATGCCGCGCCCGGCCGCGCGCCATCACCAAGGGGGCCACGATCCCGAAGCGGACCCGGCTGATCCTCGCCCTGAGCTTGAACCAGATCCTCGCGAGCGGCACGCACGTGATCGCGAAGGGCGCGCTGCTGGTCCTGAACCCCCTCTCCCTGGCGCTGCTCCGGTTCCTCACGGCATCGACGGTGTTGTTGGGCTACCTCCGTCTCCGGCCCGAGCTCGCCCGCGTCGAGCGGCGCGACTGGCCGGCGGTGGCGCTCCTCGGCTTCCTCGTGATCCCGATCAACCAGGGATTCTTCTTGTTCGGCCTCGCGCGCTCCTCGGCGAGCCACGCGGCATTGTTGTACGCGCTGACGCCGCTCGTGGTGCTGCTCTTCGCGCAGCGGCTGCTCCGGGAGGAGGGGCTCCTGACCAAGCTCGCCGGGATCGTCGTGGCGTTCGCGGGTGTCGCGGTGATCCTGCTCGAGCGCGGGCTCCGGCACGAGATCGGGTTCCTGAGCGGCGATCTGCTCATCCTGGTCGCGGTCTTCGCGTGGGCGGGGTACACGGTGTTGTCGAAACGACTGCTCGCCCGGTACGACCCGATGACCGTGACGGGATGGGCGATCATCTCGGGGACGGTGTTCTGCCTTCCGGCGCTCCTGATCCCGGGTGCGATCCCGCCCCTCCCGACGGTGCCGGTCCCGGTCTGGGGCGCGATCGCCTATCTCGCGGTCGGCACGTCGGTGATCGCCTACCCGCTCTGGTCGTACGCGCTCCGGCACCTCGACGCCTCCAAGGTCGCGATCACGTCGAACACGCAGCCGATCCTCACGGCGGCGCTTTCGTGGCTGCTGTTCCGGGAGCGGTTCACGCCGGGATTCTTCGTGGGCGCGGCGTTGATTCTCGCGGGGGTGACGTGGGTGGAGACGCGGCGGCCCGCGATCGCGCGCGCGGTCGTCGTGCC